>DASQZM010000001.1:0-9644 GCA_035638695.1 Gammaproteobacteria bacterium
TTCCGGTAAGCCGGGTTGGGCTGCCTCAGACGACCCCGGCCAGCCGCCCGGCGACAACTCCGGGGCGGGCCCGTTCTTGAATCGCAGCCGTCAACCACTATGCTTTCGGGGCCGCTCCGTTGCGTTGAGCCACGTCAACGGGACCTGCGTAGAGATGAGCCCCCATGGGACCCCATCACCGCCCCCCTTTGCCCGTGACAAGCCGTTCGCCACTGCGAATGACACGGCGGCACGAAGTGCGCCACGACAAGCGATGAAGAGCAGACAAAATGAGCGCTGCCGGCAACCCTGGATGCATTCAAGGGAGTACTGCCCGAGCTCATGACGACATTCGAGCCCTTTGAATTCCAGCACCTCGCTGCTGCCTGCGCGACGGTCGCCTTCAGCCTGATTCCGGCGTCGCTGGTCCGTCGTCACTGCTAACACGCGGGGTCAGTTCTCACATTCCAACACCCAATGCCGTTTTCTGTTCGACGCTGCTCAGCTTCATGTAACGCTCACCAAAGTGCCCAACGATCAAGTTTCATCATGCAAGCGCCAATTCGACAAACACGGACAACGTAGGAATGTGAAAACTGACCCCTTGCCCCTCCCCGACAGCTCCCTGTCGGACCGGCCGCACCTGTAATGGTCCAATACATCCAACACCGAACCTGGCTCAATGACGCAGACGGATTCCCGCACATCCTTGCGACGCACGATGACGTACGGCGAGATCCCCGTGACGTCACGAAGGGCGAGCGCCAGCGCACCACCGAACGGATTCCTCTCCGGCAGGACAATGGCCACCGGGCGCCGCCCACCGGGTGCAAGGCCAAGGATTCGAAAGTGCTTCTGAAACAGAGGGACATAGCTGCGTAGCGGAAGGCTGAGTCGCCCTTCCGGGTTTGCGGTTGGCAGAACGCAGGGCACCCGGCGCTGCTCCCATGTCGACCAAGCACCTGAATCACGCAGACCGCCGAAAATTCGCGCTACTACCTCGAGTTGATTCTGTGACAGCGGACGGTCGACATAGAAAATATCCATTATCGGCCTCCGCGAGGGTCTTGTAGGCGATCTCGTTGGCCGCAGCGGGGTTGCGGCGGCGGTGATTTCTCTCGTTGTCACCGTACCCATTTCGGCGTGGTGTTTACTTGAGCAGCGTCAACGTATGGTTGCCTCGGTGGGGAACTTTCTTTGGGTGATCCGCGGACATGCGTTGCGGCCCGAGAATACCGCTTGCCCGCGGTGGCTGAGAAGATCCGTGGGCGAGATGCCCCTCGAACGCCCCGCGGGGATGGGCTGTGTAGTGTTAGGCGACCCAGTGCTCGGTCTATTCGCGGTAGTGGCCCAAATCCCTGAACATCCAAGCATCGAGCACGCCGGAAAAATCGGAACAGTTCGGTTTGACCTTCGTCAACAGGGCGTTTGACCGATGGGCGATGATGGATCGTAGTAACGGCTGATCGGGGCGCAAATCATGAGCCACGACATGGACTACGAGATGGCACTCCTGGCTCCGGGATCGGTCTTCCGCTTTCCGGCGGAGGTGCTGGATCGGCGCGACCTGAGCAAGGAGCAGAAGATCGAGATGCTGGGGCGCTGGGAATACGCCGCGAATGAAGACGCAGTGGCCGCACAGGAAGGCATGCAGTCGCAACGCCCGCTGATAGTGCGCCGCGTCATTCTCGCGCTCGAGCAACTCACAGGAGGGGATGAGGGATCCATCTCCCCGACCAAACAGGACAGGGACCAAAAGCCGTCCTCCCGGTGGGTGTTCGAGGTAGAGCAACCGCCAGTCTGCATCGTTATGCATTAATTCGGAAGAATGGCTCTTCCGACGCGCTGGCAAAGCCCAAGGAATACTCCACAGGCTGACGGCGAAGTTCGTGGGAGACAAGCGTGATCTCATGACATCGATCGTGGAAAAAGGCGGCGGCACCTTCAAAGGGGTTAAGCTTCTGCTGTGCGAGAATCCCTTACCGCCCCTGGATGAAGCCATTGCCGCCGCACGCGCCGAGCTGCCGCACAGCAACTACTACACCGAGCCGTACTCCGAACCGCTGCGACGGTACATCGCCGACGGCATCGGGGTCCCCGAGAAGCTGGTGCACATCAATGCGGGCTCGGAGCTGATCCTGCGCCAAGTCTTCGCACGCCTGGGCCGGCAAGTACATCTCCTCACGCCCACCTATCCGCTGTTTCCCGAGCTTGCCGGCCGCTTCACCGAAACCCGCCTGCTCCCCGAGAGGGACTTCGCTCTTGACCTCGCGGACCTCGAGATCCCACCGGGCACCACGCTGGCAGTCATCGTCAACCCCAACAATCCCAACGGCTCGACCTTCGACATGAGCCCCCTGCCCGGCCTGCTGCGCCACCATCGCAACACCTATTTCCTCGTCGACGAGGCTTTCATTGGCTTGGGCGGTCAAACCGTTGCCCATTGGGTGCCCGACCAGCGCAATCTGCTGGTCACCCGCACCTTATCCAAGGCCCACAGCCTGGCGGGATTCCGTGTTGGCTACGCTATCTTGCCCGAACATCTGGCCGACGACCTGAATGCGCACAATGACGCCTATCCCCTGGCCCGGCCGAGCCAGGCGGCGGCCCTGGCCACCCTGCAGCACGAAGACAAGATACGCACCCGGGTCGAGCAGCTGCGCGGCTGGACCGAGGATCTGGCGGCGGAATTTCGCACCCTGGGTATATGCACCTACCCGACGCAGACCTATTTCTTCCTGGCGGACTTCGCTCCCCACGAGGCGGCGGCCCTCGCGGGCGATCTCCGCGATCGTGGCATTCTGGTCAAGCCCCTGAACGACCCGGCGCTCGGCGCCGGCTTCATGCGCATTACCACAGCGCTGCCCGGGGACAACGCGCGTGTCGTCGCCGCGCTGCGCGAGCTCCTGTGAGCGTGCCGAAAACCGCACCTTTCGAGCAGCATCACCGCCGTTATGACGACTGGTTCGTGCGCCACCCGGCAGCGTACTGCGCCGAGCTGCTGGCGGTGCGCGCCCTGCTGCCCTGGCAGGGATTCGGCCTGTCCATCGGCGTGGGCACCGGGCGGTTCGCGGGCCCGCTCGGGGTGCAGGTCGGGATCGACCCCGCCCGCGCGGTCCTGGGCTACGCAACCAACCGCGGGATCACGGCGGTCCGGGGCGTCGGCGAGGCCCTGCCCTTTTGCAAAAGCACGTTCGATCACGCCCTGTGCGTGACCACCATCTGTTTCCTGGACGACGTGAGCGCGACGCTGCTCGAGACGCGCCGTGTTCTCAAGCCGCGCGGGGTGCTGGTAATCGGCTTCATCGATCGCACAAGCAGCCTTGGCCAAGGGTACACGGCCCATCAGGCGAAGGACGTGTTCTACCGGAACGCGACCCTCTTCTCCGCCGAAGAAATACGTCAGGCGCTCGCCGATGCGGGCTTTGTCAGACCGGTCTGGGTGCAGACGCTAGCAAGGTCCCTTGAGCAGACCGAGCGGACCGGCGAAATCGAACCGATACACGCGGGCTATGGGCAAAACGCTTTCGTCGTCGTCAGGACGCGCTGTCCCTGAAGCATTCCGGCCTGCCGCCGCAACGGGCGCCTCTCGACAATCCTGTTGCCACCCACGACCGCGAAGCGGTGGCTGCCGACGACATCCGTAAGAACGGGCTCCGTGGTCATTGACCTGGCTGAAACAGCGCGATCGTGCCAATCCCCGCCATCAGCAACACGAGCTGGCGCAGCGCGGCGGCTGGCCTGATTTCACGCTGCAATCCCGGGATGAGGTCGGTCGTTCCGATATAAATGAAACTGGCCGCGGAGACGGCCAGCACGTAAGGCACTATCCGGTGCATATAGCCCAGGGAATAATAGGCTGCCACCGCGCCCGGCAACGTGCTGAAGGACGAGATGCTATTCAGAACGAAAGCCCTGGTACGGTAATATCCGCTGTCAAGCAGGATTGCGAAGTCGCCCACTTCCTGCGGAACCTCGTGCGCGGTCACAGCCAGTGCAGCTGCGATGCCGAGCGAAGTCGACGTGAGGAAAGCAGCGGCGATCACGACGCCGTCGATGAGGTTGTGAAAGGCATCGCCGATCAGGATGAGGGAGCCCGTCGGAGCATGCACATTGGACTGGGCTTCGTGGCCATGCCGCCAGAGCAGGAATTTCTCCAGCACAAAAAACGCGACGATTCCCGCCAGAACGGTCGCGGACACCAGGCGCGCCGGAGCCAATTTCAGGCCCGCCGGCATCATGCCGAGGAATGCAGCGCCCAAGAGTGTTCCAGTGGCGTAACTGATGAGTCCGGGAACGAGGCCGCTGCGGACGGCTTCCGGAAAGAGCAGCAACATGGAGGCGGTGGCGACGGCGCCGATGCTCCCCATGATGCTGAACCCGATCACCCAGATCAGCATTCTTCTGACCCCCGGCCCCGGCACCCATCCGGCTTCCCGGTCTTAGCCGGTCAACCGACCGCGCCCACGGCTGTCGATGCCCCGCTGAATGACCTGACAAGCCCTTCGGGTGCCTGGTCAGACTGATCCCAGACCTCAGCGCGAGCCCTGCACTGGCGCGGTGCTCGCTGCAACGCAGTCCGCGTCATTGGCCGTTGCGCGCGAGAAAAACAAGGCTGGCCGCCAGCGCGGGCCACGCGCGGCAGCATTCAGACCGGGCCTGGTCAGGGAAATGCCGGTATGTGCGGCTCCGTGCCCGCAATCTCGGCGTCCGGATGGTGCTGTTTAACCAGGGTGTCTATCTCGACGATGCGGTCCTTCGGAATGTCCACCATCATCAGGAGCTCGCCCTTGTCGATGCTGTCGCTGTACTTTTTCAGCCGGGAACTGGGCAGGCCAATACCTACCATTGTCGACATGAGCGCGCCGAAGCCGGCGCCAGCCAGACCGAAGGCCAGAATCGCTGCTCCTCCCAGGGCGAACCCGGCGGGCGGGAAAGCGAGCACGACGATGCCGGCAATCATGCCGGTTACCCCGCCGGCGGCTGTGCCCCTTTCCAGGGCCGGAATGAGATCGCTCTGCTGCGCCAGAGTGGCTTCGGGAAGATCCTCCAGCGGGATCCCCGCGCGTGCGATCACGTGGATATGCTCTTCGCCGATCCGCGCGAGCAGCAATTTATTGTGAATCGCTCGCGCGGTCTCAACATCGGGTACGAGAAAGTACAACCTGCGCATCCTGCATCCCCATGTATCCGGGCCCGCCACTGTGCCAGCCGCGCCACTTGACACGATCGGCCGGAATCCGTATTCCCCTCGGACCCCTTACGCCGCTTATCTCGGAATTTGTCCCAAGCGCAGGTCAAGTGCATTGATCCCGATCATCGTTCCCGACCCGTATTCCGCGATCTGCCGATCAATTCGCCCGGTCGCTCGTGGCTGGCAGATGCTCCGGCATAGAAATCCCGCTGGAGCGGACACCGAGCGCCGCCGTCCAGGTTTCGGATCGACCGGCGCCCGGGCCTCCCGGGAACCGGCAGGCCCACCACTCCGCCGGCGAGCCTTTCGGGTAACGACCGGGGGCCGCGCCCGGCGGGCGCGGCCCCCTTAGTGCAAGGGTGTTAGCCTTACTTCACCTTCGTCAGGCGCAGGTAGGGGCGGATCTCGTCCCAGCCCTGCGGGAACATCTTCTTCGCATCCTCGTTGCTGATGCTCGGCGGGATGATGACCTTGCCGCCTTTCTCCCAGTCCGCCGGGGTGGCGACACTGTGCTTGTCGCCCAGTTGGAGCGCGTCGATGACGCGCAGGATCTCGTCGAAGTTGCGGCCCACGTTCATCGGGTAGGTCATCATCAGCCGGATCTTCTTCTTCGGGTCGATGATGAACACGGTGCGCACGGCGGCCGTGTCGCTTTCGCTCGGGTGGATCATCTCGTACAGCTGCGCCACCTTGTGATCCGGGTCCGCGACGATGGGGAACTCGAGCGTGGTGTGCTGGGTGTCGTTGACGTCCAGGATCCACTTCCGGTGCTCTTCGACGGTATCCGTCGACAGGCCCAGCGGCTTGGCATTGCGGGCCTCGAACTCCTTCGCGAGCTGCGCCGTGCGGCCCATCTCCGTGGTACAGACCGGCGTGAAGTCGGCCGGATGGCTGAAGAAGAAGCACCAGGAGCCGTCGATCCATTCGTGGAAGCGGATCTCGCCCTTGGTGGTCTCGATCTCGAAGTCGGGAGCGGTATCTCCGATGTGCAGGGTCATGGGAACCTCCTTGTAGGACAGCACAGTTGAAAGTCGCAGATCGCCCATTTACAGGTTAGCCGGAAACAGAAAAAAGGGGGCGGATTCATTTCCGCAGATCGCGGTGACCGACACCGGCTCAGGCAAGGTCACCCGGTGCCGCTACGATGCGCTCGGGCGCCGCATCGCGATCGTGCACGATGCGGATGGCAGCCAGCCGCGGGACACGGACTACGTCTGGTGCGGCAGCGGCGCCCTGCCCTGCCAGGCGCGGGGTGCCTCCGGCGATGTCGTGGCTACCTTCGAGCGAAAAGGGGACCAATTTATTTTCTCAGACAAGTCCTGTCTCCTGTATCTCCCGTCCCAAGGTAGACGCCAAAAATCCGCATGCCCAATCAAGCACTCCCAAACCAGAAGATGTATCTGTCCCCGTGTTTCGAAAGCAGTTGACCCCGCGTTGACCACTGGTCTATTCGAGAAGAACAACAAGTTACGCGTAGAGGTGTCTAACACGGCCCGACGAGCCGAAGCGCGTAACTTGTTGATTTGGTGGGCTGCCTGGGACTCGAACCCGGAACCAATGGCTTAAAAGGCCAAACCGGACCCTTTTATTATCAATTCGTTACGGATATTTCCCAGCAAATTCCGCGGATATCGAAGCAGTCTAACAACATGTTACCGCACCCGTATTGCAAAGGAATTTACGGCCCAACAGCCCAAGCATGTCCGGCGCCAGGATTGGGCTCGTCAGGCCGTTGACGACCACGCGACCATGTTCATGATGAGGCTCACCATCGTAGGCTTGTCTCCGGGAACGCCGGGCCCTTCACGAGGATGACGATATCGTCACTCAACCACAATCAGCCTCTGAACTACTCTTCGAGTAGACCCATGGTATAGAACCCTTCGTATCGACGATGAATGCGGATGCCTTGCGAGACTTGGTGAACGACGAACTCAAGCATATCCCGTTGGGAACCGCGGGAAGTCCGCAGAACGAACTTCGGATGGTTTACAACACCCTTCGGGTTGCCGAACTGGCAGACGACCAGACCCGACCACGCTCCACCTCCTTTGCAGAGGCGGTGGCGATGGTCCGGGAGTCCTTTCCCGGATTCCACCCCCACCTGCTCGATCCGAACTACTTCGATTGGGACGACTAGCCAGCCGCAGTTCACCGAGCGCCGCAAACTTCGAATACCAGGTCAATCCGCCCGCACCGCCTGTCTCGCTTGCAAAGAGGCCCGGGTGTTTCGGTTCAGCTGCCCGTCTTGCGGATGCCGTTGTCGGCCGGAAGCTTATAGCTCCACGTCTCGGTCAGTGTGCGTTTTCCGGTCTTGAGGAAGGCGCGCAGCCGCAGCGGCTTGTCCGGAGCGGCGGGGCGCGCCACGATGTCCAGCCGCCACTGGTGCAGCGGCGGGATGTACTGGACGTAGTGCTCGAGCACCTTGCCGCCGCTCTCTGCCGAGACCACGCCCATTACCTGGGCGTCCGGTGACAGCCCCTTGAGGCGTCCGCCGGCGAAGTCGACATTGATGTGGTAGGCCCCCTTGGGCGGATTTTTCTGGTGGTGCCTGTTCACCATGCCGACGCGGGTGGAGGCGGTGTGAGCGATCGTCTCACCGGCGATGTCCGGGCGCCCGAAGCTTAATGTGTAGCGAAACGTGAGGCGCTGGCCCGCAGCCGGTTCGTTACCAGGGCTCCAGAATGCGTCGACGTTATCATTGTTGTTGGAGTCACTCGGAATCTCCACCAGCACGACGTGCCCCTTGCCCCATTTTCCCTTCGGCTGCACCCAGAGGCTCGGCCGCTTGTCGTAACGGGAGGCCAAGGACTGGTACATGGAGAAGCGGGTTTCCCGCTGGAACAGCCCGAAGCCGGCCGGGTTCTGCGCGTTGAAATCGTACGTCTGCAGGTGCTGGGGATCGAGCAGAGGGCGCCAGAGCCACTCGCCAGTACCGTTGTGGATCAGCAGGCCGTCCGAATCGTGCACCTGTGTTCGCCAGTTCCCCGGTGGGCGCGGCGTGTTGGAGCCGTACAGGAACATGCTGGTCAGCGGGGCGATCCCCAGCAGCTTGATCTTCTGGCGCGTGAACAATACCGCCTTCACCTTCATCCGGGTCGGGCTCCCCGGATAGACGATGAACCGGTAAGCGCCGGTGAGACCTTTGCCCTGCATCAACGCGTAGATCTTCATGGCGTGCGCCTTGCGATCAGGCCGCACCAGCCAGTACTGCGTGAACCGCGGGAACTGTTCACCGGAGGGCAGACCGGTGTCGACCGCGATGCCGCGCGCGGAGGCTCCGAAAACCTGGCCCCGGGCAAGGCCCCGAAAGTAGGTCGCTCCGAGGAACACCAGGAACGACTGGCGGTTTGCGTCGCCCTTGCCGAACGGATAGCTGACCTGGAACCCGGCGTACCCGAGGTCCGCCGGGACCTTGTGCTTGAACTGCACGCTCGGGTAGCTGAACGCCCCTTTTCGATACGGCACCGGATGCACACCCGACCGGTTCACCACGTGCAGTCTGACCACGTGATGATAGATGTAGCCTGCGAAGATGGGACCGACCCGGAAGCGCATGCGGTCCCCGTTCCAGATCCAACCGCCGGGTTTGAGGTGGATCTGCTCATAGCGTGAGTAGCTGAGCTTTTGCATGAAACCGGGCACCGAGGCTGGCTTGCTCCAGGGCTTCGACGCCAGCCGCTTCGCCCTGGCGACTACGCTCGCGAAACCGAAGCGCCTGGCCAGTCGGCTCTTCGCCGGCACCGGCCCGGCAAAGAAGAGCAGTGCCAACAGGGTGGCGCAGGCACTGAGCCGGCGCAGGTTGCTCGCAGTCAATCGCACTTCCCCACCGGGCGCATCCGACCCGGGTGGTCGGCCAGTGCCACAGGCTCGCACATCACCAAGACTGATGCTCCGCAATCAACGTGAGTAATGGTCGCCTCGACGCGCCGCAGCCGAATTAGCGTCCGTAGCGCCGTTTTCGGCCCTGGTAGCTGCGGATGCAGCGCAGGAAGTCGATGCGGCGGAACTCCGGCCAGAGCACGTCGGTGAAGTAGTACTCGCTGTAGGCCGACTGCCACAGGCAGAAGCCTGACAGGCGCTGCTCGCCGCTGGCGCGGATGATGAAGTCCGGGTCCGGCACGCCGGCCGTGTACAGGTTGCGGCTGATGGCGTCCACGCTCAGCCGCTCCAGCGCCTGCGCGAACGAGCCGCCGGCCTCGGCCACCTGCGCCAGGTGCTTGCGCGCCGCATCCACGATCTCCTCGCGGCCGTCGTAGGCCATCGCGATGTTGATCGTCATGCCGTCGTTGCCGGCGGTCTGGCTCTCGAGCTGGTCGATGGTCGCGACCACCTCCGCCGGCAGCCGGTCGCGCCGGCCGATGGCCCGGATGCGCACCCCGTGCGAGCGCAGCCGCGGGTCCTTGAGGATCGTGGGCCCGCGCTTGACGAACAGGTCCATCAGGTACTCGACCTCCTGCGGCGGGCGCGA
>DASQZM010000002.1:0-33719 GCA_035638695.1 Gammaproteobacteria bacterium
GCCACGTCTCAGAGAGCGCGTGGGGGGTGAGGACCAGGCGCGGGAGCGAAGGCGTGGCAACGCCACGACGAGCGAGCGCAACGCGGTCATCGCCGCCCACGCGCTCTCCCGCAGGGCGCTCGCCTCGCCCCGTCTGAACGGCGTTGCGCGTCGGTCGTGCAGCGGCCACGACACGGCGCGCCTCCCACCCTGTCCGGTCGGCCGGCGGCAACGCCGGGATGCACCGGGCCGGAACCATCATTGCGGCCGCCAGCCGGCGATGCTGAAATGCCGGATATCCCCGCGTAGCCGCGCGGGGCTTCCGCCATCGACCAGGCCCTGGATGTCCGAGACGAGCAGACGGTTCCGACGCCGAAATCGCGCCCTGCAAGCCGCACTGCTGGCGGCGGCACTGGTGGGGCCCCCGGCGCTCGCGGCGGGGAGCTCCCACGTCCGCCTGGAACAGCACCGCAAGGAGCTGAAGGCCCTCCGCCAGCGCATCGAGGGTGTCAAGAAGCATCTCGGCGCGGATCGCAGCCGCCGGGGCAAGCTCTCGCGGGAGCTGGAAAAGCTGGAGAAGTCCATAGGCGAGGCCAACAAGCACCTGCACCGCCTCGAACAGCGGATCCACGCGCAGAGCACGCGTCTTTCGGCCCTGCAGGCGACGGAGCACAGCCGCGAGGCCGACCTGCAATCCGACCGCGCGGCGCTCGGGCGTCAGCTCCGGGCGGCCTACATGGCGGGCCGGGAGCCACGGCTCAAGATGCTGCTCAACCAGGAGAATCCCGCCACCCTGGGCCGCATGATGGTCTACTATGACTACTTCAATGCCGAGCGCACCCGGCGGATTCACGCCCTGACCCGCAAGCTGCAGGCCCTGCACCACCTACAGCGGCAGGTCGCGCGGCAGAAAGCGCACCTGGCCACCCTGCGCCACCAGCAGAAGCAGTCGCTCGCCGATCTTGAGCGGACCCGTCACCAGCGGAAGGCGCTGCTGGCGCGGATCAACCGGCGGATCCACACACGGCACCAGAAGCTCCGGCGCATGCAGGCCGACGAGCAGCACCTGCAGGCGCTGATCCGGCAACTGCAGAGCGCCCTGCGTGGCGTGCCCGAGCACCTCGGCGGCCACGTCGCCTTCCGCAAGCTGCGGGGCAAGCTGCAGTGGCCGGTTCGCGGCCGGATCGTGGAACACTACGGCGCGCCCCGCCGCTACGGTCAGCTGCGCTGGAACGGGGTGCTCATCCGCGCACCCCGGGGCACCCCGGTCCGGGCCATCTCGCGTGCCCGGGTCGCCTTCGCCGACTGGCTGCCTCACTACGGCCTGACCATCATTCTCGAGCACGGCAACGGTTACCTCAGCCTTTACGGCCATAACCAAGCGCTATATAAAGAAGCAGGAGACCGGGTAAAGGCCGGCGAAACCATCGCCACCGTCGGCGACACGGGTGGGGAGAGCCATCCGGCGCTCTACTTCGAGATCCGCAAGGGAAAGACGCCCCTTAATCCCCAGAAATGGTGCGGGGCCGAAACCGCCTCGAAGTAGCAATTTCGCGACCGCTGCCGCAAG
Source organism: Gammaproteobacteria bacterium (assembly GCA_035638695.1). GTDB lineage: Bacteria > Pseudomonadota > Gammaproteobacteria > UBA5335 > SLRW01 > DASQZJ01. The sequence continues at coordinate 1,550 of DASQZM010000002.1, forward strand.
CGTTTGGACCGACGGGGGCCGAATCTCCCGACAGCCGCGCACGCTGCAAAGCGCGTCCACATGCCCGTACAGGCCGGATATGGTATGGTCTGCGGGCTTTTGCCGCCGGGGCCGGCGAACTTGAATCACCAGGAGCCAGCTAGATGTTTCGCAGAACCCGTAGCAGCCTGATTCTGGCGCTGGGCATTTGCATCGGCGTGGGACTGAGCGTCGCCCTGACTGTCTTCGCCGACAAGCCGGCACAGAATCCTGCCGACACCGCGGTGCCGCTGAACCAGCTGCAGACCTTCACCGAGATCCTGCAGCGCGTGAAGTCCGACTACGTCGACAAGGTCAGCGACAAGGAGCTGATCAACAACGCCATCCGCGGCATGATCGACGGGCTGGATCCGCATTCGGACTACCTGGACAAGTCCCAGTTCAAGGAAATGCAGGTCGAGACCAGCGGCAAGTTCGGAGGTCTGGGCATCGAGGTCCAGATGGAGAGCGGCTTCATCAAGGTCGTCTCCCCGATCGATGACACCCCGGCGGCCAAGGCGGGGCTCGAGCCGGGCGACCTGATCATCCGCATCGGCGACAAGCCGGTCAAGGGCATGGACCTCAACCAGGCGGTCAAGCTGATGCGGGGCAAGCCCGGCACCGAGGTCACCCTCACCGTGGTACGCGAAGACCACAAGGGCGGCCCGTTCAAGGTGACCATCAAGCGCGCCGTGATCCACGTCGCCAGCGTCAAGAGTCGCATGCTGGAGCCGGACTACGGCTACATCCGCATCACCCAGTTCCGCCAGGAGGAGCCGGAGAACCTGCGCGACGCGATCCAGAAGCTGGAGAAGAAATCCAAGGACAAGCTCAAGGGCATCGTGCTCGATCTGCGCAACAATCCGGGCGGGCTGCTCACGGCCGCGGTGGACACCTCGGACATGTTCCTCAACAAGGGCATGATCGTGTACACCAAGGGCCGCACCCAGGACTCCGATCAGCAGTTCAAGGCCAAGCCCGGTGACATGCTCCACGGCGCACCGATCGTGGTGCTGGTCAACGGTGGCACCGCCTCGGCGGCGGAGATCGTCTCCGGGGCGCTGCAGGACAACCACCGCGCGATCGTGGTGGGCACTGACACCTTCGGCAAAGGCTCCGTACAGACCATCATCCCGCTCAAGGACGGAGCGGCCCTGAAGCTGACCACGGCGCGCTACTACACGCCCAACGGCCACTCGATTCAGGCGGAGGGCATCACGCCCAACATCGTCCTGCAGCCGATGAAGGTCACGGCCGAGAAGAAGGCGCCCGCCCTGCACGAGAAGGACCTCGAGGGCGCGCTGAAGAACCGCCAGGCGCCCGAAAGCGCGGCCGAGAAGAAAGTCCAGAAGAAGATACAGAAGGAAGAGACGCACCTGGCCGAGTCCGACTACCAGCTCTACGAGGCGCTCAACGTCCTCAAGGGCATGTCCTACAAGGCCCAGGGCAAGTAGCGTTCGGTATCTACCGACCCGGTCAGAGGTGATGCCACGTCTCAGAGAGCGCGTGTGCGGTGAGGACCAGGCGCGGGAGCGAAGGCGCTGCAGCGCTACGACGAGCGAGCGCAACGCCGTCACCGTCGCTCGCGCGCTCTCCCGCAGGGGGCTCGCCTCGCCCCGTCTGGACGGCGTTGCTCGTCGGTCGTGTAGCGCCCGCCTACACTCCGCTCCTCGCGCCCTGCCGGACAGACCGACAGGAGCGCTGAGATGCGGCATTACCTCGGACCGGGTCAGCAAGCCGCGGGCGGGCAAGGGCGCGGCGTACGGCCTGCTGCTGGCCGTCGCGGCGTTGGCCCTGCACGCCCCGCCGGCTGCGGCCCGCGATCCGCGGCCGGGTGTGCAGGGCCGCATCAGCATCATCATCGACGACCTGGGGCAGGAGTTGGACCCCGGCGAGCAGGCGGTTTCCCTGCCGGGGCCGGTGGCCTGCGCCTTCCTGCCCGACCGGCCCCACACCCGCCAGCTCGCCGACCGCGCCTGGCGCAACGGCAAGGAGGTGATGCTGCACCTGCCGCTGGAGGCGATCCGGGACCTGCCGCTGGGTGCGGGCGGCATCACCCTGGACATGGGGCCCGTGCAGTTCCGGCGCGTGGTACGCCGGGACCTGCGCGCCGTGCCCCACGTGCAGGGGGTAAACAACCACGAGGGCAGCCTGATGACCCGCAACCCGGGTGACATGGCGTGGCTCATGCAGGTCCTGCGCAGGCACGGGCGCCTGTTCTTCGTCGACAGCCGCACCACGCCGAAGTCGGTGGCCGCCATGGTGGCCGGCGAGTGGGGCATCCCGCACACCTCGCGCAACGTATTCCTCGACGACGTGCGCACGGAGAAGGCGATCGCCGCGCAGTTCCAGCACCTGGTTACGCTGGCCCGCCGCGACGGGGTGGCGGTGGCGATCGGACACCCCTATCCCCAGACGCTGAAGTTTCTGCGCAAGGCCCTGCCGGAGCTTGCACGGGAACACATCCGGCTGATCCCGGTGCACCGGGCGATCCGCATCCAGCAGGAACGCGAGACATGGCGGGCTTCCTCATCCCCCGCTCCATCCGCCGCCCACGGCAGCGCCGCCCGGTGAGCAGCCCCCGACGCCCGTTCCACCGATTCGAGCCGGGCAGGCGGGCATGGGCCTGATCGAGGTGGTGGCCGACCGCGGTCACCTGGATACGCTGACCGGCATCGCCGAGCAGCACAAGGCGATCGACTACTGGATCGGCGGCGGCGAGCCGGACCGGCGCGTCAGTCTGCGCCTGCTGGTGGACGACAGCCAGCAACAGGCGGTGCTGGACGCCCTGCAAACCACGCTGAGCGGAGAGGAAAGCTTTCGCATCATCCTCCTCCCGGTGGAGGCGGTGCTGCCACAGCGCGAGGAACCGGAAGCCGAAGGGGCAGCCGGGCGCCTGGCCGCAACCCGCGAAGCGCTTTACCAGGAGGTGGTCCAGGGTACCCGGCTCAACGGCAGCTACCTGCTGCTGGTCCTGCTGTCCACGGTGGTCGTGACGATCGGCCTGATCACCGGCAACGTGGCGGTGGTGATCGGCTCGATGGTGATCGCCCCCCTGCTGGGACCGCACATCGCGCTGGCCTTCGCCGCGGTTCTGGGCGACCGCCATCTCGGCGCCGTGGCCCTGCGGGCGAGCGCCGCCGGCCTGGCGCTGGCCCTGCTCCTGTCGGCGGCCGTGGGGCTGCTGATGCCGCTGGCGCAACTGGATCCCGGGATTCTCGCCCGGACCCGCGTGGGCCTGGACAGCGTCGCCCTGGCACTGGCCTCCGGTGCCGCGGCGGCGCTGTCCATGACCACCGGCCTGCCGGCGGTGCTGGTGGGCGTGATGGTCGCCGTGGCGCTGCTTCCGCCGGCCGCGGTCACCGGGCTGATGCTGGGCTCGGGGCGCTGGCACCTCGCCCTGGGCGGGGGGCTGCTGCTGGCCGTGAACGTGGTGTGCGTGAACCTGGCCGCCCAGGTGGTCCTGCTGGTCCAGGGGCTGCGGCCGCGCACCTGGCTGGAACGCAAGAAGGCCCAGCAGTCCGCGCGGATCTCCCTGATGTTCTGGCTGCTGGCGCTGGGGGTGCTGGTGACGGTCATCGTGGTAATGCGCTACGTGATGCACGCCGAGTTCTGACATGGGCCGGAGCGGTTCACAGCTTCCGGCGAGGTCGAAAGATCCCGGGCCACGGAGCTGGGCGTGGGGGGGGCGGTTTTAGGCTTTAGGAAAGAGGGATCCGGTGGCTTTTTGCTGCTCCGGGAAGCGTCCGGGGTTTCGACGAGGCCAGTCGAGCCTGACAGACGCGAGACTCGGGCAACAACGCCTATCGCTTCTTACCTAAAACCTAAAACCTAAAACCTAAAACCTAAAACCCCCCTGCTCAATCCCGCCAGCCGCCGATCAGCACCGCGACCCCCGCCAGGCCGAGGATCCAGGTACCCAGCGGCGCCCCGCCCCAGGACATCGGCAGATAGGAAGTCAGGCCCATCAGTACGATGGCCCCCACCACCAGCGCCGCGCCGACGGCGCCCAGGAAGTGGCGCCGGCCGCTCCGGCGCAGCTCGCTGCGCAGCGACTCCAGCTGCCGGTCGAGCGCCTTCTGCCGCTGCTCGGTCGCTTCGATCTGCTGAAGCGCGCGGTACAGCTGCAGCGGCATGTCCGGCAGCGCCTCGACCACGGCGGGCAGGTTCTCGCGCAGCCGGTTGACCACCGAGCGCACCCCGAGCTGCTCGCGCATCCAGCGCTCCATGAAGGGCTTGGCCGTCTGCCACAGATCCAGGTCCGGGTACAGATCGCGCCCAAGGCCCTCGACGTTGAGCAGGGTCTTCTGCAGCAGTACGAGCTGCGGCTGAACCTGCATGTCGAACTGGCGCGCGGTCTGGAACAGACGTACCAGGAGCTGGCCGAAGGAGATGTCCTTCAGCGGCCGGTTGAAGATCGGCTCGCACACCGTGCGCACGGCCGCCTCGAACTGATCCACGCGGGTATTCGCCGGCACCCAGCCGGACTCCACGTGCAGCTCCGCCACGCGCCGGAAGTCGCGATTGAAAAAGGCCAGCAGGTTGTGGGCAAGGTACTTCTGGTCGCGCGGACTGAGGGTGCCGACGATGCCGAAGTCAACCGCGATGTAGGTGGGATCGTTGGGGTTGGCGTCGGAGACGAAGATGTTGCCCGGATGCATGTCGGCATGAAAGAAGTTGTGCCGGAACACCTGGGTGAAGAAGATCTCGACGCCCCGCTCCGACAGGCGCCTCAGGTTGACCCCGCGCCGCCGCAGCGTCTCCACATCGCTCACCGGAATCCCGGCGATCCGCTCCATGACCATCACGTTGCGGGTAGTCAGCTCCCACACCACGTAGGGGACATAGAGGATGGGGTTGTTGTCGAAGTTGCGCCGGGTCTGGGTCGCGTTGGCCGCCTCCCGCATCAGGTCCAGCTCGTTCAGGATGGTCTGCTCGTATTCGGCGACCACCTCGCGCGGACGCAGGCGGGACCCGCCCGGAAGGTAGCGCTCGGCCGCGCGGGCCAGCAGGTACATCAGGCTGAGGTCGCGCCGGATGACGCGCTGCACCCCCGGACGGAGCACCTTGACCACCACCTCGCGCCCGTCCCGCAGGCGCGCCGCGTGCACTTGCGCGATGGAAGCCGAGGCGAGCGGTTCGTCCAGGAACTCGGCAAAGTTCTGGTCGAAGGCGTCAACGTAGGCGTGCTCGACGATCGCCCGTGCCTCGGCACCGGGGAACGGCGGGACCTTGTCCTGCAGCCGGGCCAGCTCCGCGGCGATGTCGGGCGGAAACAGGTCGCGGCGCGTGGACAGCATCTGCCCGAACTTGACGAAGATCGGCCCGAGGTCCTCCAGCGCGCGGCGGATCCGCACGCCGCGCGGCGCGCGCTTGCGCCGGAACCAGTTCCAGGGAAACAGGTGGCGCAGGAAGCGGACCGACCGCAGCACCGGGGCGTCCAGCAGCACCTCGTCCAGCCCGTGGCGCAGGAACACACGCTGGATGGTCAGCAGCCGCATGGACTGGGAGAAGGTGATCATCGGCCCTTGTCGTCTTCCGGGTCCACCGGGGACAATGCCTCGAGCCGGGCTTCCAGGCGTGCCAGGTCATCGCGCAGCCGGTCGACGTCGGCCAGGAACCCCTCGATCTCGCCGCGCGGCACGAGCTCGCCGCTCTCGTAGCGCAGGTAGTCGGCAAGATCCTCGCTGACCGTGTGCGCGCCGCGGCGGACCCAGTCGCCCACCCGGCGCAGCCCGTAACCCATCGCGTGTGCGACCACATCGCCGGTGGCACGCGCCAGCACCTCCTCGAGATCCGGCCGCGCCCGTGCCAGGATGCGATGAAAGCGCTCGGCCAGGTCGGAATCGCCCTCCACCTGCACCCCGTACCGGCTCATCTCGGCAACCCCGCCGGCACCCGAGGCCAAGCGCAGCATGCCGGTCACGCCACCGCGGATTATGGCGTCGGCCCGCGGGTCGGGGCCCGGCGAGAGCTGCATCCCCTCGCGGCTGAAGCGCACGGTCACCTCGCGCCTCAGGTCGCTCAGCGCGAGGGTGAGCAGCTTACCCTCAAGGCTCCCGCACTGTTCCAGGGTTTCCGGCTCGGCACCCAGGGCGCGGTTGAGCGCGATTTCGAGCCACCCGGCCCACGTGGCATTGGCGCCGGTCTCGCTCATGGGCTTTCTCCGTCAAGGGGGCCGGGTGCGCGGTGGCAGGAAAGTCTTTCCCGCCGGCCGTGGGCGATCCCGCTGCCCGGCACCGGCCCGGGTCTCAGAGCTTGAAGCCGCGATGGACAGCGACGATTCCGCCGGCGAGATTGTAATACTGACAGCGCTCGAAGCCGGCCGTCTCCATCATCGCGCGCAGGGTCTCCTGGTCCGGGTGACGCCGGATGCTTTCCGCCAGGTAGCGGTAGCTGTCTGGGTCACGGGCCACCACGCGCCCCATCAGCGGTAGGATGCGAAACGAGTACCAGTCATACAGGGGCTTCAGCCCCGGCACCACCGGGCGGGAGAACTCCAGCACCAGGCAGCGGCCGCCCGGGCGCAGCACTCGATGCATTTCCGCCAGGGCCGCGTCCTTGTCGGTGACGTTGCGCAGGCCGAAGCCGATGCTGATGCAGTCGAGCTGGTCCGACGCCAGCGGCAGGCGCTCCGCGTCCGCCAGCAGGTACTCCACGTTGCCCACCAGCCCATGGTCGACCAGGCGCTCCCGGCCCCGCCGCAGCATCGCCTCGTTGATGTCGGCGAGCAGCACGAGACCCTCCTGGCCGACGCGGCGCGAAAGCAGTGCTGCCAGATCCCCCGTGCCGCCGGCCAGGTCAAGCACCCGCTGTCCCCGGCGCACGCCCGAGAGCTCGAGCGCATAGCGTTTCCAGAGACGATGGAGACCGCCGGACATCAGGTCGTTCATCAAATCGTAGCGCCCGGCCACCGAGTCGAATACCCCGCGCACCAGGCGCGCCTTTGCCCCGCGCGGCACCTCGCGGTAGCCGAAATCGGTGGTCTCGGTGTCCCTGTCGTGATCCATCGCCATTCCTCGTGTGTGCCGGTCAGGCCTCGCGCCGGTAACCCGCCTTCTCCAGGCGCTCCAGGTAGCGGGTCCAGTTGCGCTCGGCGTTCATCCCGAGCTCGTAGAGGACGCTCCAGGAATACAGGCCGGTGTTGTGTCCGTCATCGAAGTGCAGCCGCACCGCGTAATTGCCGACGGGCTCGATCTGCGTGATGCCGACGTTCTCCTTGCCCGTCTCCAACACCTGCTGGCCCGGGCCGTGCCCCTGCACCTCGGCCGAGGGTGAGAACACTCGCAGGTACTCGCAGCTCAGGTGGAACTCCTGGCCGTCCTCGAAGCTTATCTCCATGACCCGCGACTTGCGGTGCAGCCGGATGCGTGTGGGTCGGGGGGGGGTGCGCTCGCTCATCGATGCCTCCACTGGCCGGGATCACCGGGCGTCACAGGATGTAACGGCTCAGGTCCTCGTCGCGTACCAGGTCGCCGAGGTGGTCATCGACGTAGCCCCGGTCGACGGTGACGGTCTTCTCGACCAGGTCCGGGGCCTCGTAGGAGACGGTCTCGAGCAGGCGCTCCATGACCGTGTGCAGCCGCCGCGCACCGATGTTCTCGGTGCGATCGTTGACCTGGAAGGCGGCCTCGGCGATGCGCCGCACCCCGTCCTCGGTGAACTCGAGCTGGACGCCCTCGGCCTCGATCAGGGCCCGGTACTGGCGCGTCAGCGAAGCGTCCGGCTCGGTCAGGATGCGCACAAACTCCTCGATTCCCAGCGAGTCCAGCTCGACCCGGATCGGCAGGCGGCCCTGGAGCTCCGGGATGAGGTCCGAGGGCTTGGCCATGTGAAACGCGCCCGAGGCGATGAACAGGATATGGTCGGTGCGCACCATCCCGTGCTTGGTGTTGATGGTACAGCCCTCCACCAGGGGCAGCAGGTCCCGCTGCACGCCCTCGCGCGAGACATCGGCGCCGCCCGCGCCGCCTTCGGAGCGCTTGGTCACCTTGTCGATCTCGTCCAGGAACACGATCCCATTGTTCTCAACGTTGTGCAGTGCGTTGATCTTGATGTCGTCCTCGTTGACCAGCCGCATCGCCTCCTCGTCGGTGAGAATCTTGAAGGCGTCCTTCACCCGCAGCCGGCGACGTCGGGTACGGCCGCCGGAGAGATTCTGCATCATGCTCTGCAGCTGGCTGGTCATCTCCTCCATGCCGGGCGGAGCCATGATCTCTACGCCCATTGGCGAGACGTCCACCTCGACGTCGATCTCGCGCTCGTCCAGCTCTCCCTCGCGCAGCTTCTTGCGCATCTTCTGGCGGGTCGCGGAGTCCTCCTCCGGCGCTTGGCCAGTGGGCCAGTCCGACCCGCCGCCGCGGGCACGCGGCACAAGCGCATCCAGGATGCGCTGCTCCGCGGCCTCCTCGGCGCGGTGGTGGACCTTGGACATCTCCTCCTCCCGGGTCATCTTGACCGCCGCGTCGACCAGCTCGCGGATGATGGAGTCCACCTCGCGCCCGACGTAGCCGACCTCGATGAACTTGGTCGCCTCGACCTTGACGAACGGCGCGTGCGCCAGGCGGGCCAGGCGCCGCGCGATCTCGGTCTTGCCCACCCCGGTGGGACCGATCATCAGGATGTTCTTGGGCGTAACCTCGCTGCGGAGCGGCTCCTCCACCTGCTGGCGACGCCACCGGTTGCGCAGCGCGATGGCCACGGCACGCTTGGCGTTGGCCTGGCCGATGATGTGCTTGTCCAGCTCCTGGACGATTTCGCGCGGAGTCATGTTGGACATGGTTGCAGCCCGTTGCTGGTTGCGGCCGCCGGATCCGGGAGCGCGCTCAGCGCACGTCCGACTCCAGCTCATCCACCACCAGGTTGTGGTTGGTGTAGACGCAGATATCGGCGGCGATCCGGAGTGACTGTTCCGCGATCTCGCGCGCCCCGAGATCGGTGTTGCCCAGCAGCGCCCAGGCAGCGGCCTGGGCGTAGGGACCGCCGGATCCGATGGCCATGACTTCGTTCTCCGGCTCGATCACGTCACCGTTGCCGGAAATGATCAGCGAGACCTCCTTGTCGGCAACGCACAGCAGCGCTTCCAGCCGCCGCAGCATGCGGTCCGTGCGCCAGTCCTTGGCCAGCTCCACTGCCGCCCGCGTGAGATTGCCGCTGTGCTGCTCCAGCTTGCCTTCGAAGCGCTCGAACAGCGTGAAGGCGTCGGCGGTGCCGCCGGCAAACCCGGCGATGACCCGGTCATGGAACAGGCGCCGCACCTTGCGGGCGTTGCCCTTCATGATGGTATCGCCCATCGATACCTGGCCGTCGCCGGCCATGGCGACGCTGCCGCCGCGGCGCACCGACAGGATGGTCGTGCCTGAAAATTGCTCCAAAGCGTGCCGGCCTCTGCTTGAGCCGTCCGCCGGCGGCGGACGGAAGTGGATCCAGGGATCGCCGGATGGCGGCCAACTGCGCCGCTGCACCGCCGACGCGGACCGGCGCGGATGGCCCGGCGCTACCCCGATTGTACACGCGCCGCGCCGCGGCGGGGGGCCCGACCTGGCTCACGACGGGGGAGCCTCTAGCGCTTGCGGCGGCGGGCGCGGGGATGGGCCCGATCGTAGACCTCCGCCAGGTGCTGGAAGTCGACGTGGGTATAGATCTGGGTAGTGCTGATGTCGGCGTGACCGAGCAGGTCCTGCACCGCGCGCAGGTCACCGCTGGATTCCAACAGGTGGCTGGCGAAGGAGTGGCGCAGCATATGCGGGTGAACCGGCCGGTCCAGCCCCTGGCGCAGCGCCCGTTGCCGCAGCCGCAGCTGCACGCTGCGGGGACTCAGGCGCCGGCCGCGGCGGCTGACGAACAGCGCCGTTTCGCCCGGGGCGGCGAGATCGGAACGCCGGTCCAGCCATGCCCGGAGGGCGCGCACCGCATACCGGCCGACCGGCACCACCCGGTCCTTGGCGCCCTTGCCGGTCACGCGCACCGTCCCGTCGGGCAAATCCAGGGTAGCGAGATCCAGCGAGACCACTTCCGCCAGACGCAGGCCGGAGGAATAGATCAGCTCCAGCAGCGCGCGATCACGCACGGCCAGGGGATCGTTCCCGTCGAAATCGAGCAACCGCGCGGTCTCGTCCGGATCCAGCACCTCCGGCAGATGGCGCGCGTGCTTCGGTGCCCGCACCCCGGCCGCCGGATCATGGCCCGCCAGGCCCTGACTCATCAGATAGGCGAACAGCGTGCGCAGGGCCGACAGCAGCCGTTGCAGGCTTCTGCCGGAAAGCCCGCGGCGATGCAGTTGCGCCACCACCGCGCGCACGTCGTGCACGGTCATCGACTGCCAGTCGCGCAACCCGCGCTCGCGGATGTACCGGAGCACGCTCGACAGGTCACGCCGGTATCCGTCAATGGTACGCGGGGACAGCCTGCGCACGCCGCCAAGATAGCCCAGGAATGCGTCTAGCTGCTCGCCGGCGGCGTCCGTCATCAGTCCGGCAGTGGTGCCAGGGCGGCCCCGATGAGCTCGCCGATGCGGGCGAGGAACATGGTGCCCATGCCTGGATGGAAGCGATCAGGGCGATGGCTGCCGGCCCCGAGCAGGCCGCCGTAACCGCCCTCGCCAAGCGGGATGAGGGCCAGCGACGCGACCTTCCGGGCGCACGACCCGAACAGCATCTCGGCCTGGCCTGCCGCCGGCTCGCCGCAGCGCGGCCGGCCGTTTTCCCGCACCTGGGCGAATACGTGCAGACGTTCGTCGTCCGGGCGCAACAACTGCGCGGGGCCGCGCTGCTCTCCGCGCGCGTCGTCACGGTAGAGCAACAGCGCCACCTCATCCACGTCGAACTCGCTGCGCAGCGTATCCTGGACGGCGTTCAACGCCTCGTCCAGCCCGGCTGCCTCAAGCAGCGCCAGGGTCAGCTTGTGCATACGCTCGAGCAGCTGTTCGTTGGCGCGGGCCACGTCCAGAAGCTCGTTGAGCCGCTGGCCGAGCTTGCGATTACGCTCGCGCAGGAGCGATACCTGTCGCTCGATCAGCGAGGTGGCGCCGCTCACCGGGTGGGGTACCCGGAGCTCCTCGAGCAGCTCCGGACGACGCCCGAGGAAATCCCGGTGGCGCCGGAGGTAGTCCTCCACCTGCTCCGGGGTGGGCTCGGCCGTGCTCGGCTTCTGCTCCTGCTGCGTGGTCATGTTCGTGATCGCTCGTTGCTCGCGCCCGTTACAGCTCGATCTCTCCGGTGAATACTACCTCGCCCGGGCCGGTCATCGATACGGGCTTTCCCTCGCCTTCCCATTCTACCGTGAGCTCGCCGCCGCGCAGCTCGACCGTGACCCGGGCGTCCAACAGCCCCTGCAGTCGGCCCGCGACCGCCGCCGCGCAGGCGCCGGTGCCGCAGGCCAGCGTCTCCCCGACACCGCGCTCGTACACGCGCAGCCGGATCCGGTTGCGGCCCGCGACCTGCATGAACCCGACGTTCACCCGCCGGGGGAAGCGTGGATGGCGCTCGATACGCGATCCCAGCTCGGCTACGGGCGCGCGGTCGACGTCGGGAACCTGCAGCACCGCGTGGGGATTGCCGAGCGAGAGCGCGGCGATGGTCCGGCGCTCGCCATCCACCGCGAGCGCGTACGTGGCCTCGCGCCGGGGCGCTTCGAACGGGATCTCGCCCGGCTCCAGGCGCGGCACGCCCATGTCCGCCCGCACGCGGCCGTCGCGCTCGATCCGCAGCCGGATCAGACCGCCGGCGGTATCGAATACCGCCCGCGGGCCCCGAAGGTAGCCGCGCTCGCGCGCGAAGCGCGCCATGCAGCGGGCGCCGTTGCCACATTGTTCCACTTCGCCGCCATCCGCGTTGAAGATGCGATAGCGGAAGTCGGCCTGGCTGCCGGCCGGGGCGCGCTCAAGCATCAGCACCTGGTCGCAGCCGACGCCGAAGCGCCGATCCGCCAGGCGGCGAAGCCGCTCCCCGGAGAGCTCGACCGGGGCCGCGACCGCGTCGATCACGACGAAGTCGTTGCCGAGCCCCTGCATCTTGGTGAACTCGAGCAGCATGCGGCGAAGGGCTCCCGCTCAGGCCACCAGGGCCAGGTAGTCCCGGTACACGCAGCGGTTCATCACGACCGTGATCCCGGCACGCTGCGCCCGCAGCGCCGCGGCCTCGTCGATGACCCCGTCCTGGAGCCACAGGGCGGGCACTCGCAGGTCGATGCATTCGTCCACCAGGGGGGCGACATGCTCGGACGCGCGGAACACGTCGACCAGCCCGGCGCCTTCGGGATGGTCGGCGTACAGATCGTGCAGGCTGGCGTACGCGCGCTCGCCCAGCAGCGAGTCGATTGCCGGACGCACGGGGATGATGCGGTAGCCGAATCCCTGCATCGACCGCGCCACACCGTGGCTCGGGCGCCGCCGGTCGGGCGAGAGCCCCACCACCGCGATGCTGCGCACGCGTCCGAGCAGGGCGCGGATCTTGTCGCCGGACGGATTGCGAAATCTCTCCATGCAGAACCTCCCGGGGCAGTGGCGTGTCAGCCCGGCATTCGCCCCCAGACAACCAGGTGCCGGTCGCTGATCAGCTCGACCGACAGCGCCAGCCCCGCGCGGTCGAGCTGCGCCGCCACCTCCTCCGGCCGGTAGGCGGCGCGCAGCGAATTGCCGAAATCCTCGCGCAGCACCGTCGGCGCATCCGCGCCATACCGGGCCACCAGCTCCCGCCACGCACGCTCGTCGGCCGGCCGCGTCAGGTCCATCACCAGCACCCGTGCCCCCGGGGCGCCGAAGCGGCGCACTGCCTCCCATAACGCGCCGGGCTCCGCCAGGTGATGCAGCAGGCTGTTGGAGATGATCGCGTCGTAGGCGGGCCGCGGGGGCACCGCCCGCGGAAGGTAGCCCTGGTGCAGGCGCACGCGCTGCGACAGGCCCGCCGCTTCCACCGCGCGCCGGCCGAGGGCAAGCATGTTGGGACCGGCGTCGATCCCGTCCAGCCGCGCCCCGGGCCAGGCGCGTGCGAAACGCACACTGACGTCCGCCGGGCCGCATCCGAGATCCAGCACGTGGCCCGGGGCGGCGTCCGGGAAGTGCCGGGCGAAGGCGCTCACCAGCCGATCATGCGCCTCGGCGAAATCCGCCTCCGCATACGCTCTTGCCTGCTCGGGAGCATCCATCAGCTCCGGCTCGGGTACCCTCTGCATCGCTTCGCTCGCGCGGGATGGAGTGGACGGAGAGGTCATTCTAACCCGCGCGGCGGCGGTGCCACATCCCGGTATTCCCGTCGCCCGAGCCGGCGGCGCCGGAGACCGGGGTGCAGCGGCGCCGCACGACCGACAAGAAGCACCGTCCGGGGTGGACTCCAGGGGCCGCCCGCAGGGACCGCGCGGGGCCACCCCTGAACCGGTTAGCATGTATAGTGGGGCGCCGGAACCGGCGCACCGAGCCGCGGCGCCCAACGGAACACGCCGATGAAGTACAGCGACCTCAGGGACTTTATCCAGCGCCTGGAGCAGCGGGGCGAGCTGCTGCGCATCCGCACCGAGATCGATCCGCACCTGGAGATGACCGAGGTCTGCGATCGCACCCTGCGGGCCGGCGGACCGGCACTGCTATTCGAGAATCCGCGGGGCCATGACATCCCGGTGCTGGGCAACCTGTTCGGTACCGCCCGCCGCGTGGCAATGGGCATGGGCGCGGACGAGGTCTCCGCCCTGCGCGAGATCGGCGAGCTGCTGGCCTTTCTCCGGGAGCCGGATCCGCCGCGTGGCCTGCGCGAGGCCTGGCAGTCGCTGCCGATCGCCAAGAAAGCCATCGACATGGCGCCACGGACGGTATCCCGCGCTCCCTGCCAGCAGAATGTGCTGGAGGGCGACGCCGTCGACCTGGGGCGCCTGCCCCTGCAGACCTGCTGGCCGGGCGATGCCGGGCCGCTGATCACCTGGGGACTGGTGGTCACCCGGGGCCCGCGCAAGCGGCGCCAGAACCTCGGCATCTACCGTCAGCAGCGCGTCGGCCGCAACCGCCTGATCATGCGCTGGCTGTCCCACCGCGGCGGCGCGCTCGACTTCCGCGACTGGCAGCAGGAACGCCCGGACGAGCCGTTCCCCGTCGCGGTCGCGCTGGGGGCCGATCCGGCCACCATGCTCGGCGCCGTGACGCCGGTCCCGGACACCCTGTCCGAGTACGCCTTTGCCGGGCTGCTGCGCGGCAGCCGCACCGAGCTGGTGTCGTGCCACGGATCGGACCTGCAGGTGCCGGCGAGCGCCGAGATCGTGCTCGAGGGCCACATCGCGCCGGACGACGCCGCGCCCGAAGGTCCGTTCGGCGACCATACGGGTTACTACAACGAGGTCGAGACCTTCCCGGTGTTCACGGTCGATCGCCTCACCCACCGGGACGAACCCATTTACCACAGCACCTACACCGGCCGCCCGCCGGACGAGCCGGCCATCCTCGGAGTCGCGCTCAACGAGGTGTTCATCCCGATCCTGCAGAAGCAGTTCCCCGAAATCACGGATTTCTACCTGCCGCCCGAGGGCTGCTCCTACCGGCTGGCGGTGGTGAGTATCCGCAAGCAGTTCCCGGGCCACGCCAAGCGCGTGATCATGGGCGTGTGGTCTTTCCTCAAGCAGTTCATGTACACCAAGTTCGTGATCGTGGTGGACGAGGACATCGACAGCCGCGACTGGAAGGACGTGATCTGGGCCATGACCACGCGCATGGACCCGGTCCGGGACACCGTGCTGGTGGAGAACACCCCGATCGACTACCTGGACTTCGCCTCGCCGGTCAGCGGGCTGGGCGGCAAGATGGGCCTGGACGCGACCAACAAGTGGCCGGGGGAGACCGGGCGCCGGTGGGGCCGGCCGATCGTCATGGACGAAGCGGTCCGGCGCCGCGTCGATGAGCTCTGGGAGCAGCTCGGCATCGATGCCGGGCCGCGGGGCTGACGGGTGCGCTAAAGGTGCCCGCCGGGCACGCTCGCGGGCAGGCCCCTGGCCAGGCTGGGGTACTTCAGCTTGACCTTCAGGTGCTTCAGCAGCAGGCGGTTGTCCAGCCGCTTGGACTCGTTCAGGAACGAGAGCATCGCCGGGCTGAGCAGCTCGCGCGCCTCGTCCAGGCTGATCACCGGGGGCGGCTCCAGGCCCAGGAAGTCAGCGATCTCCATGAAGTACTCGGTCATCGTGGTCGGATCGCCGTCGCTCACGTTGTAGACGATGTTGCCGGGACCCTTTTCCCCGGCCGCGACGCAGATGGAAACCAGGTCGTCGACCTGGATGCGGTTGCTGAAGGAGCATTCCCGCTCGTCGACCACCGGCGAGCCGCTCTTGAGGCGCTTGATCGGCAGCCGGCCGGGTCCGTAGATCCCGGGCACCCGCAGAATCACGTGCTCCGCGTCACGGGCCTCGCACCAGCGGCGCAGGCTCTCCTCGGCCGCCAGCCGACGCCGGCCCCGGTCGCTGTCCGGGGCCGGCGGGCGCTGCTCGGTCACCCATTCGCCATTGCAGTCGCCGTACACGCCGCTGGTGCTGATGTAGACGATGCGGGCGGGCATCGCATCCCTGCCGATGGAGGCGAGGAAGTGCTCGATCCGCGGATCGCCCTTGCCCTCCCGCGGAGGTGGCACGTAATAGTGGACGATCGCGCCGCCGGTCGGGAGCGTACCCGGCGAAACCGGGTAATCGAGATCGACCTGCAGCGCCGGGATGCGCTCCGCCGCCAGTCGCCGGATCGACGCGTCGCCACGCACAACGCCGGCGACGGCGGCACCACGCTTGTGATAGCGGCGCGCCACCCGCAGGCCGACATCACCACACCCCACGATCAGGACCGATTGCATGCAAGCCTCCAGAAGGGCCGGCGCGCGAGCCGTCCCGGCCGCCGGGACGTACCCGGGAGAATGAAAGCGCGTCCAGCCCCGGCGCGGAAGGCGCGGCGCGCTTGGCTGTGTACCTGCGGACGCGCCGGACGTAAGCTATGCAGTCCGCAGCGGGGCTCGCCCCTGGTCGTAATGGGCCCGCGGAACAGGCTCCCGACGGACGCCATAGCGCTATGTATAGCGCCTATATAAATTCTGTACCGGCTCCAGGCAACCCCCGCCGCCGGGCGGGCGACGCACAGGCCATGACACATACCGTCACGCTGATCAGTCGCGACAGCGGCGAAGAGCATCAGATCGAGGTCGCGGAGGGAGAGACCGTGCTGGAGGCGGCTCTCCGGCACGGCCTTCATATCCCGTACGGATGCCGAAACGGCAGCTGCGGCAGCTGCCGCGCGCGCGTCCTGTCCGGCCGCGTCGCCTATCCGCGGGAATGGCCGCCGGCCCTGACGCGCGAACAGGCCGAGCAGGGAGACGTCCTGCTCTGCCGCGCGCTGCCCGAGCGTGACCTGGCGCTCGAGCCGCGGCGCATCATGGCCACCCCCGAGGGCTTCCGTCCGCGCCGGCGGTCGGCGCGCGTTGCGCGCCTGGAGCGCATCTGCCACGACGTGATGGGGCTCTACCTCAAGCTGCCGCCCTCGAACCGGCTCCAGTTTCGCGCCGGGCAGTATCTCGACATCCTTCTCCGGGACGGCCGGCGGCGCAGTTTCTCGATGGCCAATGCGCCGCACGAGGACGCCCTGGTCGAGCTGCAGGTACGCCGCGTGGACGGCGGACGCTACACCAACCAGATCTTTGCGCGCATGAAACCGAAGACAACGCTGCAGATCGAGGCGCCGCTGGGGGATTTCTTCCTGCGCGAGGACAGCGACCGCCCGATCATCATGATCGGCGGCGGCACCGGCTTCGCGCCGTTGAAGTCGATGCTCATGGACATGTTCCACCGTGGCATCGGCCGGCCGGTGCACCTGTACTGGGGCGTGCGCGCCTTGCGCGACCTGTACATGGCCGACTGGATCGAGGTCCAGATGGGCCGGCAGGAGGGTCTGCGCTTCACCCCGGTGCTGTCCGAGCCGCACCCGGGCGACGGCTGGGCCGGTCGCACCGGCCTGGTCCACCAGGCCGTGCTCGACGACTACGGCGACCTGTCGGGCCACGAAGTCTACATCAGCGGCCCGCCCACCATGATCGGGGCCGCACGCCCGGCATTCACCGCCCGGGGACTGCCGGAGGAGCGCCTGTTCTGCGAGAGTTTCGAGTGGGCGAGGGACCGGCCCCTGGCAGGCCTTTGGCCTGCCAGGGGCCGGTTTTAAGTATTAAGTGTTAGGTTTTAAGTCAAGAATGGGTTCGAGCGTACCGCCAACGCTTCGCCCCGGGGGCTTTCTTTGAGTCTTCCGGAGCCACAGGCATCAGTCGAAGTCGGACAGCCGGATCAGGTCCACCCAACCCTCCTCACCTAACACTTAACACTTAAACACTCTTCTCCGGCCAGCCTTGCTAGCCGGAGAAGTTGATCTTTGCTTCCAGGTTCGGGCGCGAGTCGGCGTGGGAGAGAGCCTCGTCCAGGGTGATGCGCTCTTCCAGGTAGAGCTGGTAGAGGACTGTGTCCATGTCTTGCATGCCACGGGTCTTGCTGTCCTCCATCGCGGCCTTGAGCTTGTCGAACTGTCCCTTGCTGATCAGGTCGGCGATGTAGGGGGTGTTGAGCATCACCTCCACCGCCGCCAGCCGGGACTCGTCGCCGCGGCTGACCACCAGGCGCTGGGAGATGATCGCGTTGAGGTACAGCGACAGGTCCATGAACAGCTGCTTGTGGGCCTCGTTGGGAAACAGGTTGGCGATACGGTCCAGCGCCTGCGGCGCGTTGTTCGCGTGGATGGTCGCCAGCGTCAGGTGACCGGTCCCTGCCAGCTCGATGGCGGCCTCCATGGTCTCGCGATCGCGGACCTCGCCGATCATCACCACGTCCGGGGACTCGCGCAGCGCGCTGCGCAGGGCATTGCGGTAGGAGCGCGTGTCGACCCCGAGCTCGCGCTGGTTCACGATCGAGCGCTGGTTGTGGTGGAAGAACTCGATCGGATCCTCGATGGTGAGGATATGCCCGGTCAGGTGCTGGTTGCGGTGGTTGACCATGGCCGCCAGCGTGGTGGACTTGCCGCAGCCGGTGGGACCAGCCATCAGCACCAGGCCCTGCCCCGCCAGGGCCAGGTCCTGCAGGATCAGCGGCAGGCCGAGCTTGCGGATCTCCGGCGCCTGCGGATGCACGAACCGCAGCACCAGGGCAACCTCACCCCGCTGCCGGAAGACGTTCACCCGGAAGCGACCCAGGCCCTCGATGCGGCAGGCGAAATCCACCTCCCAGTCCTGTTCAAAACGCCTGCGCTCGGCCGGGCCCATCAGCTCCTGGGCGACCCGTTCCACCTCCTCCGGCGTGAGCTCGCGCTTGCCCACCGCCCGCGTGCGACCTTCCAGGCGGATCTGCGGCACGGCGCCGCCGCTGACGAACAGGTCCGACGCCCTGCGCTCGACGATCAGCTGGAGAAACGGGGTCAGCAGCATCTGGGTCCCTCCGCGAGGACGCTCAGGGATCCTCGGCCGGGTCGGGAACGATCTGCATGCTGTCGTCGAAGGCCGTCGCGTCGCCGGACTTGCGGCTCTCGAGCTTGATGCGCAGGCGCAACTCGTTCTTGGAATCGGCGTTGCGCAGGGCTTCCTCGTAGGTGATGCGATCGTCCTCGTAGAGCTGGAAGAGCGCCTGGTCGAAGGTCACCATGCCCTGCTCGGTGCCCTTGGCCATGATCTCCTTGATTTCGCTGACCGCCCCCTTGAAGATCAGGTCGGAGATCAGCGGCGTTCCCAGCATCACCTCGAAGGCCGCGGCCCGGCCACCCCCGCGGCGGGGAATCAGGCGCTGCGACAGCACCGCCCGGATGTTGAGCGACAGATCCATCAGCACCTGTTCCCGGCGTTCCTCCGGGAACATGTTGATGATGCGCTCGAGGGCCTGGTTGGCGTTGTTGGCGTGCAGCGTGCACAGGCACAGGTGCCCGGTCTCGGAGAACTGGATCGCGTACTCCATGGTCTCGGTGTCGCGCACCTCGCCGATCAGGATCACGTCCGGCGCCTGGCGCAGGGTGTTCTTCAGCGCAATGTGCCAGTTCTCGGTGTCCACCCCGACCTCGCGCTGGGTCACCACGCAGCTCTTGTGCGGGTGTACGTACTCCACCGGGTCCTCGATGGTGATGATGTGCCCGCGCGTGTTCTCGTTGCGATAACCCAGCATCGCGGCCAGGCTGGTGGACTTGCCGGAGCCGGTGGCACCCGCGAGGATCACCAGGCCGCGCTTGGTCATCACCACCTCTTTCAGGATTTCCGGCAGCAGCAACTCCTCGAAGGTGGGGATGGAGGTGTTGATAGTGCGCAGCACCAGGCCCACGCGGCCCATCTGCACGAACGCGTTGGCGCGGAAGCGGCCGATGCCGCGCGGCGCAATCGCGAAGTTGCACTCCTTGCTCTGCTCGAACTCGCGCGTCTGGCGGTCGTTCATGATCGCCCGCGCCATGATCGCCGTCTGATCGGCGGTGAACGGCTTCTCGGCCACCGGGGTCAGGCTGCCGTCGATCTTGATCGCCGGCGGGAAGCCGGCGGTGATGAACAGGTCCGACCCGCCGCGCCTGACCATCATGCGCAGCAGGTTCTGCAGGATGCGTGCGGCGTCGTCGCGCTCCATCAAAAGGTGTCCTTGTTCACGGCCTTGGTCCGGGCGACCTCGCGGCTGATTGCATTGCGCCGCACCAGCTCCTGCAGGTTCTGGTCCAGGGTCTGCATGCCGGCGTTCTGACCGGTCTGGATCGCCGAGTACATCTGCGCGATCTTGCCCTCGCGGATCAGGTTGCGGATCGCCGGGGTGCCGATCATGATCTCGTGCGCGGCGATCCGCCCGCCCCCGGCCTTCTTCATCAGCGTCTGGGAAATGACCGCCTGCAGCGACTCCGACAGCATCGCGCGGACCATGTCCTTCTCCGCCGCCGGGAACACGTCCACGATCCGGTCGATGGTCTTGGCGGCCGACGTCGTGTGCAGGGTGCCGAACACCAGGTGCCCGGTCTCCGCCGCGGTCAGCGCCAGGCGGATGGTCTCGAGGTCGCGCATCTCGCCCACCAGGATCACGTCCGGGTCCTCGCGCAGCGCGCTGCGCAGCGCCTCGCTGAAGCCCAGGGTGTCGCGGTGCACCTCGCGCTGGTTGATCAGGCACTTCTTGCTGTCGTGCACAAACTCGATGGGATCCTCGATGGTGAGGATGTGCCCGGCCTGATTCTCGTTGATGTAATTGATGATCGCCGCCAGCGTGGTGGACTTGCCCGAGCCGGTGGGGCCGGTCACCAGGCACACGCCCCGGGGCTTCTCCGCGATGTCGCGGAAGATCGCCGGGGCGCTGAGATCCTCCAGCGAAAGAATCTTCGAGGGGATGGTCCGGAACACCGCCCCGGAGCCCCGGTTGTGGTTGAACGCGTTGACCCGAAAGCGCGCGAGATTGGGGATCTCGAAGGAGAAGTCTGTCTCCATGAACTCCTCGAAATCCTTGCGCTGCTTGTCGTTCATGATGTCGTAGACGAGATCGTGCGTGTCCTTCCGGTCCAGGGCCGGCAGGTTGATCCGCCGGATGTCGCCGTCGACCCGGATCATGGGCGGCAGGCCGGCCGACAGGTGCAGGTCGGATGCGCCGTTCTTCGCGGAAAACGCAAGCAGCTGAGCAATATCCATCGGAGTACCTTACAATTCGTTCTTCTGGCGAGCCGGGGACGGGCCGCAATGCGCCCGGGTACGTCGGGCCCGCGGATCTCTCCGGCAAACATATCGGTAACGCCCGGACCACGCAATATGACGGATGTCGCAGCACGGCTCGCCGCGACGAACGCGCGCATCAGGACGCTGGCCGGTCACTGGGGGCGCGACCCGGCGGAGATCACGCTCCTGGCGGTAAGCAAGGGCCACCCCGCCGCCGCGGTCCGGCAAGCGGCAGCCGCGGGCCAGCTCCGATTCGGCGAGAGCTACCTGCAGGAAGCCGCGACCAAGATCGACAGCCTGGCCGACCTGGAGCTGGAGTGGCACTTCATCGGGCCGGTTCAGTCGAACAAGACCCGCGATATCGCGGCCCGCTTTGCCTGGGTCCACGGCGTGGACCGGCTCAGGACCGCGCGCAGGCTGAGCGAGCAGCGGCCAACGACGCTGCCACCGCTGGAGGTCTGTATACAGGTCAACATCAGCGGCGAGCCCAGCAAGTCGGGTACCACTCTCGACGCGCTGCCGGACCTGGCGCGGGCCGTCGCGAGTCTGCCGCGCCTGCGGCTGCGGGGCCTCATGGCGATCCCGGCACCGGCACCGGAGCTGGAGCGGCAGCGCGAGCCCTATCGGCGCCTGCGCGAAGCCCGCGACGCTCTCGCCGTACGGGGCCTGTCACTGGACACCCTCTCAATGGGCATGTCGGACGATCTCGAGGCAGCCATCGCCGAGGGCAGCACACTGGTTCGCGTCGGCACCGCGATATTCGGCCCGCGCCCGGCGGCCGACGCTCGCGCGTGATGCCCCGCCGGGGCGGCAACGCCCGCGGCATCGCTTTCGCCCGGACCTCCCCGGCCGACATCCGCATCCAGCCGGACGCACGGTGGCGCGGCCCGCGGGCCGTGGCGTGAACGCTCATCGCGTTAGTACAATGGGCGCCGTTTTGCGCTTCGAGCAGACCGGGAGGGAGCTGAACCGATGACCAGGGCCAACCGCATCGCATTCATCGGCGGGGGCAACATGTCGACGAGCCTCGTTGGAGGCCTGGTCGCGGGCGGGTATCCCGCCGCGGACATCGTCGTGGCCGAGCCCCGCAAGAACGCCCGCGAGGCGTTGCACAAGCGCTTCGGTGTCGGAACCACCGAGCACAACGCCGAGGCCGTGCGTGGCACGGATGCCGTGGTGCTGGCGGTCAAGCCCCAGGTCCTCCAGGAAGTCGCCACCGGGCTGGCCGGGTCGCTGGGGGAGCGCCCCGGGCCGGTGGTGATCTCGATCGCCGCCGGCCTGCGCAGCGGAGACATCGAGCGCTGGCTCGGCGGCGAACGACCGGTGGTGCGGGCGATGCCCAACACCCCGGCGCTGCTCGGCGCCGGTGCCTCGGCGCTGTACGCCAATGCCCGGGTCGATCGGCGGCAACGGGCGATCGCGGCCCACATCCTGGAAAGCGCCGGCATCATCGCCTGGCTGGACGACGAGGCGCAGATGAACGCCGTCACGGCGTTGTCCGGCAGCGGTCCCGCCTATTTTTTCCTGGTCATGGAGGCGATGCAGAACGCCGCAGCCGAGCTCGGCCTGGCGCCCGACACCGCCCGCCGGCTGTGCCAGCAGACGGCTCTCGGGGCCGCCCGCATGGCGATCGAGAGCGGCGAGGACGTGTCGACGCTGCGTGAGCGCGTCACGTCACCCGGGGGAACCACCGAACGCGGCATCGAAGCGCTGGAAAGCGCGGGCCTGCGCGACGCGTTCCGCGAAGCTCTCACCGCCGCGGCCGCGCGCGCCGGGGAGCTGGCCGACACGCTTGGTGGCGCGGAGCCGCAGGCGTAGCACGACGACACACCGCCGCGAGGCGGTGCTCACCCACCGGAGGGGTCAGGGGAAGGAGTCCGAATGGGCAGCAGCTACTGGCAGAATCCGATCGTCTTCCTGGTGCAGACCGCCTTCATGCTTTACATCCTGGCGGTGATGCTGCGCTTTCTGCTGCAACTGGTGCGCGCCGACGCCTTCAATCCCCTGTCGCAGTTCCTGTTGCGCATTACCGAGCCGGTGCTGAGACCGATGCGCCGCCTGATACCGGGCACGCGGCGCTTCGACACGGCATCGGTCGTGTTCATGTACATCCTGGAGTTCGCGAGCCTGGAGGCCGTGCTCGCGATTCGCGGCATGGCGGGGGTCGCGCCGGCCCCTTATCTGCTGTTGGCGGCGCTGGTCAGCCTGGTGCTGCTGCTGCTCAATCTCTACCTGTTCACGATCATCATCCAGGTCATCTTCAGCTGGGTCAGCCCGGGGGCCTACAACCCGGCGCTATCGGTGCTCTACAGCATCAACGAGCCCCTGCTCGAGCAGGCCCGGCGCGTAATCCCCCCTCTCGGGGGGATCGACTTCTCGCCCCTGCTGGTGCTGGTCGCGATCGAGGTGATCAAGATGCTGATCGCGCCGTTCGGAAGCTGAGATGCCGGACTCCCGGGCGGACACCGATCCTCCCTGGTGCCGGCGCGATGGCGATACCCTGCTGCTGGAGGTGTACGTCCAACCCGGCGCGAGGCGCTCCGGCGCGGCCGGTATGCATGACGGACGCCTGAAGCTGCGCATCGCGGCCCCGGCCCACGAGGGCCGCGCGAACCACGCCCTGCTGCGACTGATCGCGAAGCGGCTGGGGGTGTCCGCCGGCCAGGTCCGGCTCGTGCGCGGCCAGCGCGGCCGGAACAAGACGGTCGCTGTCACCGGTGCGGCGGGACCGCCGGAATCCCTGGCGAAACGCTGAACCGCCGCATTTGACGGGCCGGGACGCGGACTTGCGGCGACCGGGGCCTCCCATTAGGCTGCATCTCTCGCGCGGCGGTCGCGGAGGAGACACACACGGGCCGGGGCCGGGACCATCAGCAGGGAGCGGCGAGTGCAACCGCAGACCATGGCCGAGACATTACCCAAAGATTCGGTGGGGCTGGTCGCCCCCAGGAAGCTCCACTTCGACGAGCCGCTCCGGCTGGACTGTGGCGAGGTGCTGCCGTCCTACGACCTGGTGTACGAGACCTACGGCAAGCTCAACGCCGAGCGCAGCAACGCGATCCTGGTGTGTCACGCGCTTTCCGGGGATCACCACGCGGCCGGCTACCACAGCCTCGAGGACCGCAAACCAGGCTGGTGGGATAACTGCATCGGTCCCGGCAAACCCATCGACACCCGGCGCTTCTTCGTAGTCTGCCCCAACAACCTTGGCAGCTGTCGCGGCTCCACCGGCCCCAATACGGTCAACCCCGAGAGCGGCCGCTACTACGGTCCGGATTTCCCCGTCGTCACGTGTGCGGACTGGGTGCGCAGCCAGGCCCGGCTGGGTAAACGACTGGGTATCGACAGGTGGGCGGCCGTGGTGGGCGGCAGCCTCGGCGGCATGCAGGTAATGCAGTGGGCGATCGACTACAGCGACCGCCTGCGTCACGCGCTCGTAATCGCAGCAGCGCCCAAGCTCTCGGCCCAGAACATCGCGTTCAACGAGGTCGCCCGCCAGGCGATCCTGTCGGACCCGGACTTCCACTCAGGCCGTTATTACGACCACGGCGTGGTGCCGCGCCGCGGCCTGATGCTGGCCCGGATGCTGGGCCACATCACCTACCTCTCGGAAACCTCGATGCGGGACAAATTCGGGCGCGAGCTTCGCGAGGGCAAGCTCTCATTCGGCTTCGACGTCGAGTTCCAGGTGGAAAGCTACCTGCGCTACCAGGGGCGCTCCTTCGTCGACCGCTTCGACGCCAACACGTATCTGCTGATGACCAAGGCCCTGGATTACTTCGATCCCGCCCACGCCTACGATGACGACCTGGCGCGCGCCTTCGCCCGCACCGCGGCCGATTTCCTGGTGATCTCTTTCAGCAGCGACTGGCGCTTCTCGGCGGCCCGCTCGCGGGAGATCGTCAAGGCCCTGCTCGACGCCGACAAGAATGTCTCCTACGCGGAGATCGAGTCGCACCTGGGACACGACGATTTCCTGATGCCGATCCCGCAGTACATCGAGGTGCTGGGAGGCTACCTGGACCGGATCGCGGCGGAGGTCGGCTGACATGGCGCTGCGCCCCGACCTCGAGATCATCAGCCGCTGGATCCGCCCGGGCTCGCGGGTGCTGGATCTCGGCTGCGGAGACGGCACGCTGCTGCGCCACCTGCACGATACCGCCGGCGTGACGGGCTACGGCCTGGAGATCGCCCCCCACTATGTCGGCCGGGCGGTCCGCAAGGGCATCAACGTGATCCAGATGGATCTGGACCTGGGCCTCGGCGACTTCGAGACCGAATCCTTCGACTACGTGGTGATGACGCACGCGATCCAGGTGGTGCATCACCCGGACCGGCTGCTCGAAGAAATGCTGCGTGTGGGCAATGAGGGCATCGTCACGTTCCCCAACTTCGGGCACTGGAAAAGCCGCCTGCAGCTCGGGCTCGCCGGTCGAATGCCGGTATCCCGGGCCCTGCCGTCACAGTGGTACGATACGCCCAACATCCACCTGTGCACGCTGCGGGATTTCGAAACCCTGTGCCGGAACAAGAGCATCCAGATCCTCAACCGCACCATGGTGGATCACCGGCACCATAGCGGACGCTGGATGCAGACGGTACCCAACCTGATCGGCGAGATCGCGCTCTACAGCCTGCGCCAGCGTGAGCCGCTGCCGGCCTGAGGGATACCAATCTTCCGGAAGATTGGTAAATGCCCGACCCCGACCGGTTGCCCGCCGTCCGGGGCGTAGCGTCGCCCCCGGCCGGGCCAGCAATCCGTCAGGAAGTCTCGCCCTGCACCCGCAGCTTGATCGCGATGAAGTCCTGGTGGGGTATGTACAACAGCTCCGCGACCTTGCGCACGAGCGCTTCCTCGTACTTGTTCAGGCGGCCGTCCGCATAGGCCGTGCGCCACAGCATTGCGAGCAGCTCCCGTTTCTCCTCGATGCTGAAATGCGCGTGGATCAGCGAGGTGAACTCGTACAGCGAGGTCGCATCGTCGGCCCGCTCGTCGGCGAACTCGAGCAACCGCGCCGTCTGCTCCTCGGTCAGCGAGAAGTGCTCCGCCAGCAGGCGCGCGACCGTGTGCTGCTCTGCGGCATCGGTGCGGGCATCCGCGCGTTCCATCTCCACCATCAGCGCGGCGCAGGCCACGCGCAGGCGCTCGTCCAGGTCAACCTGGCTGTCGCGGCCGGCATGTTCGGTGAAGAATTCTCTCAGGTGCTGCAGCATAGGATTCGGTTGCTCACGAGCAAGGGCAGCCGCAGCCGGCGACGGAAACGGCCACCGCCACACCAATCCGGCCAGCGGCGACGGCATCTCTCGCCGTCCCTGTGTCGGCCCGTCTGGCAAGGCGCGTGCAGCGCAGTGGGCGCCACACGACCGACCGGCAACGCCGTTCAGACGGGGCGACAGCAGCGCCCCGCGGGAGGGCGCACGAGCCGCCATGGCGGTGTCGCGCCCGCTCCGGCGCCTTGCCCGTAACGCTCACGCGCCCTCGGAGACGAGCTGTTCGCTCCGGCCGGTTAGCTATCATACCACGCGGCCGGTGGTTGACCGGGGCATCCGCGAGCCGGGCAGAGCCGACCGTCCCGTCCCGCTCAGAAGCCGAAACCCAGTCTGGCGCTGTAGGTGTTCACGCTGCCGGTGCGGTCGATCTCGAGGGTCAGGCTCGCGGGTATCAGGCTCAGCCGCACGCCGCCGAAGACGTGCGACTGCTTGAGCGTCTCCCCGTGCAGGCCCGCCTGCGCCGCGCTGCCCTCCGGGGTGCTGTCGACCCATACCCGGCCGATTCCCGCATAGGGGGTCACGAAGGCGATGCCCTTGGACGCCGACAGGTCCAGGGACCGGGTATTGAAGCTCAGCTGGCTTACCCCGTTGAGGCGCGTGTAGGAGCCGCGGATTCCGACCGCCGGACTGAGCGGTCCCCCCCGCAGCAGGGCGTAGCGGAGCTCGGCCCCGAATGCGTTGATGTTGCTGCCCGGCACGGTGCCGTAGAAAGCACCCACGTCGAACCCGTACGGCAGGCCCTTGCTGGCCCGGATGCGGACGGTCGGCACACCGCTGACACTGCTGCCGGTGACCTGTTTCCAGGCCGCGTCGTTCCGGACGCGGGTGTAGCTGGCATCGACGCCGAGACCAAAGCCCAGGGCGCCCTCGGGCGCCGCCGGCTGCAGCTGCTTGTAGCTGAGCACGCCCCCGAGGTCCTCGGACAGTCCCCGGAACTGGCTCTGGCTGAGCTGGTCGACGTGCTCGACATTGCTGGCGTGAGCCACGGGAACGGCCAGCGTCATGGCGGCCAGCAGCGCGATCGCGTAGCGCATGGTTCTCCCCCCTGTTGTTATCGTCGCGCGGCGGCCGGGCAGCCGCTTCGCTGCCGCCCGGCCGCCGCTCTTCCCTGACACGCCCGTACGCACGAGCGCGTTCCCGGCCTGCAGCCGGGAGCCTTCAGCTTTCGCGCAGGCGCGGCATCAGCTCCGCCAGGTTGCACGGGCGATTGCCGATGTCGAGCTGCTCCCGGATCAGGCGGTCCCAGCCGGTGCGGCACGCACCTGTCGAGCCCGGCAGGCAGAACACCACGGTGCCGTTGGCGACGCCGGCGATCGCACGGGACTGCAACGCGGAGGTGCCGATCTCGTCGAACGAGATCGCCCGGAACACCTCGCCGAAGCCGTCGATCATCTTGTCCAGCAGCGGGGTGATGGCTTCCGGGGTGCCGTCCCGCCCCGTCAGTCCGGTGCCGCCCGTGGTGAGCACGACCTCGACGCGGTCGTCCGCGATCCAGCGCGAGAGCTCGGCGCGGATGCGGTAGATATCGTCCGGCACGATGCAGCGCTCGATCAGCCGGTGGCCGGCCTGCTCCGCCCGTTCCGCCAGGGTGTCGCCGGAGGTGTCGTTATCGCCCGTACGGGTGTCCGAAACAGTCATGATCACGACGCCCAGGGAGGCGCCGGCCTGTTGCTCAGCCATGCTCTGGTCTCTCCATGATTTCCGTCACTGCGGCCACTAGCCGTTCGCGCAGCTGCGGCAGATGCCCGTGGAAGAAGTGTCCGACGCCGGCGAAAGTCTCCACGCGCGGCGGCGCGGCGAGACGCGTCAGTCGGTCGAGCACCGCCCGGGCCCCGACCACGTCGTCCGCCTCGCCCTGTACCAGCAGCCAGGGGCAGCCGGGACCGGGATAGTCGGCCGGCAAGTCGTGCACCGGCGGAGCGACCGTCACCAGGCACGCGGGCGTACGCTCCGCGGCCACCCGCAGGGCCACCATGGCGCCGAACGAGAAGCCGGCCAGGTACAGGTCACGGGGAGCCCACTCGGCGTCGATCCAGTCCCAGGCGGCAAGCGCGTCCTGCGTTTCGCCTTCACCGCCGGCAAACGCGCCGTCGCTCTCGCCCACGCCGCGAAAGTTGAAGCGCAGCGCCGGCATCCCGAGATCGTTGAACGCCCGTGCCAGGGTGTAGACCACCTTGTTGTCCATGGTCCCGCCGTACAGCGGGTGCGGATGGCAGACCAGCGCCGCGCGCCCGTCGCCGGTGCCGCCGGCGGGCAGATCGATTCTCGCCTCCAGCTCACCCGCCGGTCCCCGGAGTTTGGTCGTCTCGCCGCTCGGCTGAACCATGCGATTCCTCCACCGCCTCGGGTGCCGGTTCCTCCCGGGGCGGGCTGTAATGCACCACGGTGTCGCCCTCGCCCGGCTCACCGGCGTTGTGTGCCGGGTGAATGGCCACCTCTCCGCCCTCCCCGACCACCAGGACCTGGAACGCGTCGGGGTGACACTGGCGGAGATAGTCCGGATAGGTGAATGCCTCGGTCAAGCGCGTGTGGCGGAACTGCCAGCCGGCGTAATGGCGCTTGAGCAGCTCGTCGATGACCGCGCGATCGTCAAACGCAATCCGCCCGCGCAGGGTCCGCGCCACGCCGCGCGATTCCGTATCCTCGCCGGTGTCGTACAGCGGCAGCTGGTACACGTACTCACTTCCAAGCTCCGGCGCCAGGCTGTTGCACACCAGGGCATTGTAGGCGTCGTTGCTGGTGGCCGCGAGCAGCAACGCGATCTCGTTGAGCGCCAGCGACTCCTGTGCCCGTTCCGAGAGCACCTCCCCGAACCAGATCGGTACCCCCGCCAGGCGTGCGCCCCGCAGGCGGTGCCAGGAGCTGTCCGCGAGCACGACCTTGACGTCCAACTCACCCAGCACCCGGCACAGCTCGATGGCCCAGGGCGAGGCACCCACGACCAGCAGACCGTCGCGCCGCGTCGCCGCCAGGCCGAGAACCCGCGCCAGGCGATCCAGCGAGAGGCCGTGCAGCAACACGGTCACGAACACCAGGGTGAAGATCACCGGCACCAGCAGGCGCGCGTCCGGATAGCCGGCCGCCACCATGTCCGGCGCGAACACGCCGGCGACCGCCGCCGCGACGATGCCGCGGGGGCCGACCCAGGCAACCAGCAGGCGATCGCGCCAGCCCATCCCGGAGCCCGCGGTCGCCATCAGGATGGCGATCGGGCGAACCGCCAGCGGCATCACGATCAGCAGCGACAGCGCCCGCCAGTGCAGCATGCCCAGGATCGAGGGCTGCAGGTCTGCCGTCAGCAGGATGAACACCGCCGAGACCAGCAGAATGGTGATGTATTCCTTGAAACGGCGCAGCTCGTCGATGCTGGGCAGACCCAGGTTGCCCACCACGATACCCAGCACCGTCACCGTCAGCAGGCCGGCCTCCGCCTGCACCTCGTTGGAGAGACTGAACGCCACCAGGACCACGCCCAGCAGCACCGGGGCCTTGAGGTATTCCGGCACGTAGGCGCGCTGAAACGAACGGACCAGCAAGTAGCCCAGACCGAACCCCAGCGCGCCCGCGATCAGCAGCGCCCGGCCCAGGGCGAAGAGCACCTGGTGATAGCCCGGGTCGACGCCGGTGAACACGAAATACTGGAACACCAGCACCGCGATCAGGGCCCCCAGCGGATCGTTCAGTATCGCTTCCCACCGGAGGTAGGACGCGGTGCGCCGGTTGAGGGCCGACTGGCGCAGCAGGGGAATGATCACGGTCGGCCCGGTGACCACCAGGATGGCCCCGAACACCAGCGACACCGGCCAGGAGAAGCCGCCCACGTAGCGCGCCGCGGCAGCGCCCAGCAACCAGCTCAGGGGCACGCCGACAAAGACCAGGCGGCGCACACCGGCGGCAGCGCCCCGCAGGTCGCGGGTACGCAGGTTCAGCCCTCCCTCGAACAGGATCACCGCCACGCACAGGCCGATCACGGGGCGAAGCAGCGGGCCGAAGGCTTGTTCCGGGCGCAGCATCCCCGTGACCGGGCCGACCAGAATCCCCGCCAGGGAAAGCAGGATGATCGCCGGAATCCGGCTCCGCCACGCGAGCCACTGGGCGGCCACGCCCAGCGCCAGGATCAGCACCAGATCGATCGTCAGCGTGGTATGCATGCGAACGGCGGCCCTTCAGACCGGCATCGCCTGCCCGTCGAGCAGCGTCAGCAAGCCCTTGAGCTGGCGGTACAACCACCAGATCCACACGGCGATGCCAAGCGCGATGCCGATGTAGATCGTCACGGTGACGACCGCGATCAGCGACCACAGCAGGGACCACCAGAAGGTACGGATCATCCAGCCGTGATGACTGACCGCGGGTTCACCGGCAAGGTCGCGGCGCAGGTAGTTCACCACCAGCGCCGCCAGCGCCAGCACCGGAACGAGCGCCGAAGCGAGATACAGGCCGTACGCGGTAAGCGCGATGTTGCGTTCGCGGCGCGTCCGCGATGCCTGGCTTTCGGGGGAACCGGTCGCCGGCTCCATCGGCCCGCCTCCATGCGCGCTAGACGATGAACGATACCGTGCCGAACGCCTTCGGGCGCCCGCTCCGGGCCCCCAGGATCGCGCAGCTGTTGTGTGCCAGGTCGCCGCGCTGGCAGACACTCTCGCCCAGAACCCTGGCGTCCTCGCCCGACACCGGCTCGCACAGCGTGAGCGCCAGCTGCACCGTGAATCCCCGCCGGGGACGCTCGACCAGCTCGTAGCAGGAGAACACGGCGGAGTTGTCGGCGGCCAGCAGCAGGATGCCCGGGGCGAGATCCCCGGTCACGTCGCGCAGATGGGGCGCGTCAGGGACCGTCAGGGTGGAACGGCCCGGCGACAGTGCTTCCAGGTACAGGCCCGGTACCCGGTCATCCATGTTGCGGTTGAAGGCGGCGCCCAGACGGCCGAGGCCCGCCCCGGCGGCAGCGCCCCGGGCCAACGCGGCCGGGTCCGCCAGCGTCGCTGCGGATGCGTCGGCGCCGTGGCTGGTCAGGGCCCAGCGCGACGCGGCAATGATGCGTCCGGCGTCGTCGCTGACGGTGGAATCGACGAAGCTGAATTCCCGGCCCAGGCGCAGCACGGTCGCACCGGCGTGCAGGTCGGTCTCGCGGGCGGCCCGCAGGAAGCTGATCTGGCAGTCGCTGGCACGCAGGGCGCTCTCGGCGCGGGAGCGCGCCAGGTCCAGAGCACTGTCGTGCAGCAGCGTGGCAATGATGCCGCCGTGGATCACCGCACCAGGCGCGTTCAGATGACGCTCGCGATAGGGCAGGAGCAGCTTGCCCGGCCCACTTTCGCGCGGATGCACGACGCCCAGGAATTCACCCCAGCTGCGCGCCCCGGCCACTTCACGCCCCGGAGGCACCCGTATGCTCTGCTCGCTCATGCGCCCCGAAACCCCTTTGTTCCCCCGGCGGATACGGGAAGCCCGCAAAAGCGGGCCTCCGGAAAGCGACGGCCGGTCGCCGCCGGCCGCCACATTCTACGGGATTTCGGCACTGGTTTCGCGACAGCACTCCAGCCAGCGCGCGAGCCTCTCCCATTCCGTCTGTTCACCCGGCGTGTACAAGCGTCCCATCTCACACAGCCCGAGGCCGGCCTCGCATGCGCGCAGGTAGCCGCGGGAGTCGCGCAGCGTGGCGACGAACGGGATATCCAGGGTATCCAGGAATGCTCGCAGGGAACGGTAAGTGACGGTATTTGCGCGCACGCGGTTGGCGACTACGCCGATGTGGCAGCCGTGCCGTCGGGTCTGTCCGCGCAGGAGGAGGTCCCCGATGAACCGGGATGCAGCATGGATGTCCATGGGTGAGGGCAGGATGGGCAACAGCAGGACGTCGCTGCTGGCGACCAATTCCTGCAGCTGCAGCAGGTCCATCGCGGCCGGCGTGTCGATCACCACGCGCTCCACATCAGGAGGCAACCGCATTCGCCAGCTACGCGTGACGCCGGCGCCGGCCGGGCGGGTGGCCGGAACCCCGTAGATGGGCGGAGCCCCGTCGGGGCGGCGCGAAAGCCAGCCCAGACTGGACGACTGGCTGTCGTAATCCATCAGGGCGGTGACGTGGCCTCGCTGGCGCAGGTACGCCGCCAGCCCGGTGGCGACCGTCGTCTTGCCGCAGCCTCCCTTCGCATTGAGTACCGTGACACGCTGCATACCGGCGTCACCGATCTCCCGTTGCACCCGAACCACGGGTACCCGACATGGTATTCCGTGAGAAGACTAGT
>DASQZM010000003.1:0-55828 GCA_035638695.1 Gammaproteobacteria bacterium
GATCCGGGCCCGGTTTCCGTCTTTTCCCGCCTTCACTGCCGATTTTTTCGGTTCGGCAGCGAACTCCGGGCGCACCTCACCTACCGGTGCGCCAACACCGGCCTTCGGGCCATGTACAGGTTGACCAGGGCGCAAGCCACCTGCAGCCGGGTCGTGTTCTTGGCCAGCCCCCGGTAGCGCACCCGGTCAAAGCCAAAGCCACACTTGAGCACCCGGAAGGGGTGCTCCACCTTGGCGCGCACCTTCGACTTGGTCCGGTTGACCGCCTTCTGCGCCTCGGTCAGCGCGTGATGTCGCGAGCCCTTGCGATGCGTGAAGTCCCTGGCCCGGGGCGCGCGCTCGCGGATCACCTCACGCTGGCCGGTGTAGGCCGCATCGCCCCAGACCCGGGTCTCCCTGCCATGCAGCAGCTCCCCCAGCATCCGGCTGTCGTGCACGTTCGCCGCGCTGGCCGCCACCGAGTGGATCAGCTTGCTACGCGAGTCCACCCCGATATGGGCCTTCATGCCGAAGTACCACTGGTTGCCCTTGCGCGTGGAGCGCATCTCCGGGTCGCGTTCCTTCTTGCGGTTGCGCGTCGAGCTTGGCGCCCGGATGATCGTGGCATCCACGATCGTGCCCGTGGCCACCCGCAGCCCGTTGTCCACCAGGTACGCGTTGACCTGTTCGAACAGCACCGGCCCCAGCTCGTGCGCCTCCAGCAGATGCCGGAACTTCAGGATCGTGCTCTCGTCCGGCACCGGCTCGCGCCCCAGGTCGATCCCCACGAAACGGCGCATCGAGCGGGACTCGTACAGCGCCTCCTCCACCGCCGGGTCCGACAGGTTGAACCAGTGCTGCAGAAAGTGGATCCGCAGCATCCGCTCCACCCCCACCGGGCGTCGGCCCGCCCCGGCCGGCTTGGGGTAGTACGGCTCGATCACCTCCGCCAGTTCCTGCCACGGAACCACCCGGTCCATCTCGGCCAGAAACTGCTCCCGACGGGTGGGCTTGCGATACTTCTCGAATCCTTCCTCGGCAAGCGTGCGCTGGCGCATCAACCCTCTCCCGGTAGCCTCAAGATCCGTTACCAGTATTATGACCCGGACGGGAAATTAATCAGAGCTTCCTTAAGTATTGAGTTCCAGGCGAAGAGCGAAATTGGTGGCCCCACGAACACGGTCGGTGCTCTTTGACTTAAAACTTAACACTTTCGTCACCGCGGCTTCCGCCTCAGCAGAACGGTCAACGGCACCATGCAGATAAACAGGATCGCCAGGAGCCGGAAGTCATCGGCGTAGGCGAGCATGCGGGCCTGGGCCTGGATGGTCTGGTAGATCACGGCGTAGGCCTGGTGCAGGGAGGCCCCCGCGCTCTTGAGCGCGGCCAGGGCGTGCCGGAAGGCCGGGTTGTACGGATTGGCGTGGCCGGTGAGCACGTTCTGGTTGGTCTGGCTCAGGCGGCTCAGCCGGGTGCTGAGGAGGGAAATGCCGACGCTGCCGCCGACGTTGCGGGACATGTTGATCATGGCCGAGGCCTGGTCGTTCTTGTCCGGCGGGACGCCGAAGTAGCCCGCCGTGGTGATGGGCAGGAACAGGAACGGCAGGCCGGCCGAGAGCACCAGGCGGTACAGCGCCACGGTCCAGAAGTCGGTCTGGGTGTTGAAGCCCGACATGAGGTACATCGACAGCGCGCCGACGAGGAAGCCGTAGGCGATCAGGTAGCGGGGCTCGAGCCTGTCGGTGAGCCGCCCGGCGATCGGCATCATGGCGATGGTGAGGAAGCCGCCCGGCATCAGCACCAGCCCGGCGTCGGTGGTGGTGAAGTGCAGCAGCTCCTGGACGAACTGCGGGATCAGCAGGGTGCTGCCGAGCAGGGCCGCGCCGAGGATGAACATGAACAGGTTGGCCACCGCGAAGCTGCGGTTGCCGAACAGGTGCAGCTCCACGATCGGATGGTCGTGACGCAGCTCGGTAACGATGAGCGTGACGAACGCGACCGCGGAGATGACCGCCATGGCGACGATGAACCCGGAGGCGAACCAGTCGTCGCGCTGGCCACGGTCCAGCACGATTTGCAGGCAGCCCATGGCGATCGCCAGCAGGGCGAAGCCGAGATAGTCGACGCGAAAGCCAGGCTTGCGCTCGGCGCGGGTATTGAGCCGCGAGGGGAGCGCGGCCAGCACCAGGGCGGTCAGCAAAACGCCCACCGGCACGTTGATCAGGAACACCCAGCGCCAGCTGATATGCTGGGTGATCCAGCCCCCCAGCGCGGGCCCGAGGGTGGGCGCGAACACCACCGCGATGCCGTAGAAGGCGAACGCCCGGCCGCGTTGGTGCGGCGGGTAGTAATCCGCCAGCATCGCCTGGGAGGTCGGCTGCAGGCCGCCACCTGCGGCGCCCTGCAGCGCGCGGAACGCCACCAGCATGCCGAGCGAGGTGGCCAGGCCGCACAGCAGCGAGCAGGCCGCGAAGCCGATGATGCAGGCCAGGAAGAACCGCCGCCGGCCGATGGTCCCGGACAGCCAGCCGCTCATCGGCAGCACAATGGCGTTGGTCACCAGATAGGAGGTCAGCACCCAGGTCGACTGGTCCACGGTCGCGGACAGGTTGCCCGCGATGTGCTCCAGTGCCACGTTGGCGATGGAGATGTCCATCACCTCCATGAACGCCGCCAGAGCCACCAGCGGTGCGACATACCAGTGCGGGCGGAACCCGCCCGCGTTGCTGCTGTAGCGCGCAGACGCGCCCGCGCCCTGGGCCATCAGGTCTCCCTGGAGAAACGCTCGTCCGGGATGTTGGGGAGGTGCCGCGCCCCGGATGACCCCGGCGAGCAGGGCTTTCCCGGGCGGGCAATGCAGTACGATAGCATTCGGGTCCGTCATCCGCCTACGCGGGAGTGCAACAGACATGTATCGACTCCGAATCATCACCGCCAGCACCCGGCCCGGCCGCAAGGGGCCTGCGGTCAGCACCTGGTTCGAGGGCGTCGCCCGTGGCCACGGGGAGTTCGACTGCGGCGTGCTGGACCTGGCCGAGGTGGGCCTGCCGCTGCTGGACGAGCCCGAGCACCCGAGTCTGCGGAACTATCACAAGGCCCATACCCGGGCCTGGAGTGAGATGGTCAACGAGGCCGACGCGTTCGTTTTCGTGTTGCCGGAGTACAATCACGGCTACCCGGCCAGCATCAAGAACGCGCTGGACTACGTGTTCCACGAGTGGCACTACAAACCGGCAGGGCTGGTCAGCTACGGCGGCATCGCCGGCGGGATTCGCTCCGCCGAGCTGATCAAGCCGGTCCTGACCACGCTCAAGATGGTGCCGCTGAACGAGGCCGTGCCTCTGCCCTTTTTCGCCCGCCACATGACCGACGACGGGGCGTTCGAGCCGCCGGTGGAGATCGAGGATTCCGCGCGCGGCATGCTGGACGAGATGTTGCGCGTCGCCGAGACGCTGGAGCCTCTGCGCGAGCGCAAGCGGGCAGAGCTCACCGGCTGAGGGCCTGCCGTGTCCCGGATCAAGCTCGACCTGCATCCGATCTACAACCGCGGCGACGCGATCGACGCCGAGCTCGAGCGCGTGGTCGCTGAGGCGGAACGAAAGCGCATCCGCACGGTCGAGATCATTCCGGGCAAGGGCAGCGGACAGCTCAAGAAGCGGGTCCTGAAGTTTCTCGAGCGACCGGACGTCAAGGCCCGCTACCATCGCATCGACAAGGACTCGAAGAACCACGGACGCCTGTTCGTGTACTTCCGGTTCTGAGCCTGTCGGCCCGCCGGGCGCGGTCCGTGTCAACGAAGGCGATCATGCGCAAGAAAACTCTCGCAATCATCGCAGCGGTCTGCTTCGCCGCCGGGTTCTTCTGGCTGGTGATCCACCTGGAACTCTCCGCCTGGGACGAGCCGATGCCGTGGAATCACACCTCGGGCCCGACCCGCACCGCGCGGCAACCCGCCCGGGTGGCGCCGCCGACCGGCAGCCCGGGCGGTGGCTCCCGGACGGCGGCGCGCTGACGCACGGCGAGCCGTTGCGCCTTTCCGACCCGCGCCCGGAGACCGGCCCCTTGTCCCGCCCGACCTTCCCGCCCCGCCTGCAGGGTCACGGCGGCGTATCGCGCCTGCTGGCGGCGCGCGCGCTGCGCAGCCTGGGCCAGGGCGTGCTGGTCACCGACTTCGCCCTGTATTTGCACGCGCTCGGCTGGAGCTCGATCGCCATCGGCACCCTGTTCATGGGCAGCCTGATGGGCAACGGCGTGCTGGCGGCGTTCCTGGGGCCCCTGTCCGACCGGCGCGGGCGCCGCGGGCTGGTGCGCCTGTACGAGCTCTCGCTGCTGGCCTCGGCGCTGGTCGCGCTGCTCACCAGCTATGCTCCGCTGCTGGTCGCCGCCACCCTGGTGGGCGGCTTCGGGCGCGGCGCCGCCGGTGCCGCGGGGCCGTTCGGCGCGGTCGAGCAGGGCTGGCTGGCGCGGCTGGTGCACCGGGGCGAGCGGGGGCGTCTCTACTCGTTCAACATGGCGCTGGGCTTCTTCGGCCTGGCGCTGGGCGCTGCGCTCGCCGGGCTGCCCGACTGGCTTTCGCCCTGGCTGACCGGTGCGGACGCCTACCGCCCGCTGTTCCTGCTGGTGGCCCTGGGCGCGGCCGTCAACTGGCTGCTGCTCGGGCGTACGCCGGACACCCGGACGCGGCGGCGGGCGGCGCAGCCGCCTGCTGCGCCGCTGACCCGGTCGGAACGCGGCCTGCTGGCGCGCCTGGTCGCGGTGAACACGCTCAACAGCCTGGGCATCGGCCTGGTGGGCCCGCTGTTCACCTACTGGCTCAAGCTGCGCTTCGGCATTGGGCCGTCGGCGATCGCACCGGTGATGGCGGTGGCCTTCGCGCTGACCGGGGCCGCCTCCCTGGGGGCCGGGCGCCTCACGTCGCGCTTCGGCGTGGTGCTGACGGTGGTGGCCATGCGCAGCAGCGCGCTGGCGCTGTTGCTGGGCATCGCGCTCGCTCCCTGGTATCCGTTGGTCGGCGTGCTCTACGTCGTCCGCTCGGTGCTCAACCGCGGCACCGTCGGCGCCCGCCAGGCCCTCGCGGTCAGCCTGGTCAGCCGGCGCCGCAGTGGCCTGGCCGCGAGCCTGAACGGCCTGTCGATGATGCTCCCGCAGGCAGGGGGCGCGTTCGTCGCCGGCGCGCTGCTGGGCGCGGGCTGGCTGGCGGCCCCGTTCTTCCTCGCCGCGGGTTTGCAGGGCGCGTACGTGGTGGCCTTCCGCTGGGCCTTCCGGCATCACGATCCGTCACGGAGCTCCTCCGGCGCCTCCGTACCGGACCGGAACTGAGCGTGCCCGGGCGCCGCGTCCGGTCCCGGGCGACCCCCTGCATTCGGCGGGGATGGTGCGATCTGCAAGACTTCTACCCTTGCTCCGGAGCGGGCGCGCGTGCTACTCAAAGACTGCGGCGAGACAACCGGTGGTTCCCATGGACAAGCGGTACGAAGACGACGGGGACGACCCGATCGGGCGGAAGCGGGTGACCGGCGGCCTCCCGGATAGCGCGTGGGCGCGGTTGGCGGCGGCTGCCGGTAACGCGATCTTCATCGCCGACGCGGACAGCGGTGAGCTCCTCGACTGCAACGCGGCGGCCGAGCGCCTGTGCGGTCGCTCCCGCGACCGGATCATCGGGCGGCACCAGAGCACGCTGCACCCGGCCGATGAGGCCGAACGCTACCGCGCCGAGTTTCGGCGTTACGCGTACCTCAGTCACGACGTGAGCCGGGACTCCGTGCTGGTCGACACGGCCGGCGCGCGGATCGCGGTCGAGATCAGCTCGGCGGTGGCCGAAATCGACGGCCGGAGGCTGGTCCTGGGCGTGTTCCGGGACGTCCGCGAGAGCGAACGCGCGGCCATGCAGCGCCGGAAGAGCGAGCGCGAGCTCCGGGAGGCCGTGGCAGGCGCGCCGGTGCCGGTGATGGTGCACGCCGAGGACGGCGAAGTCGTGCTGCTCAGCCGGGAATGGACCCGTCTCACCGGCTATACGCGCGAGGACATTCCGACCGTCGAGCACTGGCTGGAGTCCGCCTACGAGGACACCATGCTTACCCAGGCCCGGCAGCGCGTCACGGAGCTGCGCAGGCGCGCGGGGCCGGACCTGCAGGGCGAGTTCAACGTCCGCACCCGCGACGGTGGCACCAGGGTGTGGAAGCTCTATGCGGGCCCGCTTGGGCGGCTGCCGGACGGCCGGCAGCTCCTGCTCAGCATGGCGGTCGACATCACCGAGCACCGCCTGGCGGAAGCGCAGCGCCGCGCCGGGGCCGAGCGCCTGGAACGCTCGCTGGCCGCGACCGTCGAGGCGATGGCGCGGGCGATGGCCAAGCGCGACCCGTACACCGCGGGCCACCAGGAGCGGGTCGCCGAGCTTTCGGGCGCGCTGGCCGGCGAGTTGGGACTGGACCGGGAGCAGGTCCGGGGAGTGCGTATGGGCGCCGGGATCCACGATATCGGCAAGATCTACGTTCCCTCCGAGATCCTCAACCGGCCCGGACGGCTGAGCGATCCCGAAATGGCCCTGATCCGTACCCACTGCGAGGTCGGGTACGACATCATCCAGCACGTGGAATTCCCCTGGCCGGTGGGGGACATGGTCCTGCAGCACCATGAACGCCTGGACGGTTCGGGCTACCCGCGCGGCCTCGAGCGGGAGGCAATCTGCCTGGAGGCGCGGATCCTGGCGGTGGCCGACGTCGTCGAAGCGATGGCGTCCTACCGGCCCTACCGGCCCGGCCTGGGGATCGACACCGCGCTGTCCGAGTTGGAGCAGGGGCGCGAGCGCCTCTACGACCGCCAGGTCGTCGATGCCTGCCTGAAACTGTTCCGCCGCAAGGGCTTCGAGCTGCCTTCCTGAACGGACGACCGTCCGCTCATCGGCCAATCGGCCAATCTCGTCGTCTCGCGCAACCCCTGTTAGCTGCCTTTGTTAGTGTTTGAACCAATATCATAGGTGTCCCGCTATACGCAGTATTCAAAGTGACCTCCCTAAAAACCGACAGGCTGGGCTGACGCATGCGAGCCGGCCATCCCACCGGCCTCAGGGCCAAGCTCCTGCTGCTGATCGCGCTGGCGACCATCCCCGGCATGGTTGCCCTGGTGAGCATGGCCGTGTCCGAGTTCCACACCCGTCGCGAGCAGCTTCTCGACAGCGCCGTGCATATGGCCAACAGCATCGCCTATGCCGAGGGCCAGGAAATCGACGACGCCGGCATGGCCACCCAACGGCTGGCCCAAAGCCTGGCTGGGCACGCGCTGGGTTCCGAGACCTGTACCCGCCTGGTGGCCGCCTTCCTGCGTGGCAGCACCGGTTACCTCAATGCCGGCTTCATCGACCGCAACGGCAAGCTGGCCTGCAGCGGGGTGCCTCCGCCCGGGCCCGTCAACCTGGGCGATCGGGTCTATTTCCGCGGGGCGCTGGCGTCGGGCCGGCTGGCGGTCGGTGACTACCAGGTGGGCCGGGTGACCGGGATGCCCACGCTGAACCTGGGCTACCCGGTCCGCGGCGCAGCGGGATCCTTTGCCGGTGTGGCGTATGTCGCCATGAGCCTGAACCGGCTCAACTTACTGGCGCGTGACCCGGCGCTTTCCGGCCGTGCCTTCGTCGGCCTGGCCGACCCGCACGGCCGCCTGCTGGCCCGCTACCCCAACCCCGACCGCTACATCGGCAGCACCGTCCCACTGCACAGGATCCGCAAGGCCCGGGCCATCGACGGCAACCTGAGCGTGGTGAAGCTGCGCGACCGGCATGGTCGTGAGTGGCTGTACGCGCATGTCCCGGTGCGCGTTTCCGGCCTGCATGGCACGCTGGTGGCGGTGGTGGGCCTGCCGGTGGCGCAGGTGTACGGCCCCATCCGGCGGCGCCTGGAATGG
Organism: Gammaproteobacteria bacterium; assembly: GCA_035638695.1. Classification (GTDB taxonomy): domain Bacteria; phylum Pseudomonadota; class Gammaproteobacteria; order UBA5335; family SLRW01; genus DASQZJ01. The sequence goes on from DASQZM010000003.1 coordinate 7,876, forward strand.
TCGGCCTTCGGCGCGGCCGCGGCCTGCCTGGCACTCTTCGTGCTGGCCTGGCTGGGTGCCGAGCGGCTGGTCATCCGGCCGCTGGAGGAGCTTTCGCGGGTCGCCGGCATGCTGGGCGGGGGCAGCCTGGACCAGCGCGTGGGCTGGCGCCGCGCGGACGAAATCGGAGCGCTCGGGCGCAGCTTCGACCGCATGGCGGCGGGACTGGCCCGGCGCCAGCAGCAGGTCGAGCGGGCCAACCGGGCCCTGCGCACCCTGAGCGCGGGTAACCGCACGCTCGCGCGCGAGGTGGACGAGCGTTCCCTCCTGCGCGCCATGTGCGAGATTCCGGTGACCGAGAGCGGTTACCTGGCGGCCTGCATCGGCTTTCTGGGCGAACAGGACGGGGTCGAGCTCGCTGCCTGCAGCGCGGCCGGCGCCGACCTGGCCACACGCCTGCCTGCCCTGGTGCTGCGTCCGGGGCAGGGACCGGACGCGACCGACGTCATTCGGCGTGCGATGCGCGGCGGCCGGCCGCTGCTTCTGCGCGGCGAGGAGCTGGAGGTGGTGGGGACGGAATGGAGCGCCGGACTCGCCGCGGAGGGAATCGTCAGCGCGCTGCTCCTGCCGCTGCGCGTGCAGCGTAAGGTGACCGGGGCGCTGATGGTGTTCGCGGCCAGGACCGATGCGTTCGACGCCGGCGACCTCGAGCTTCTCGAGGAGCTCGCCATGGATACCGGCTACGGGGTGACCGAGCTGCGCCTGCGCCGCCGTCACCTCGAGCTGCGCCGCGACCTGCGCCGGCTCTCGGCCAGCGACCCGGTGACGGGCCTGGCCAGCCGGCCGCGCTTCCTGCGCCGCTTCGGGCAGTGGGAGCGCCGTTACGGGCCGACCGGCGGGCGGCTCGTGGTGGCGATCCTGCGCCTGCATCGTTTCGACTCGATCAACCTCGCGTTCGGTCCGGCGACCGGTGACCGGGTGCTGCGGGAGCTGGGCGAACGGCTCTGGCAGATGCAGCCCCGGCCGCTCCTCGTGGGCCGCTGGGGCGGGGCGGAGATCGCCCTGATGAACGAGCTGCGGCCCGCAGGCGGCCCCGGGGAGATCGCGGGGGCGGTGCACGAGCTGGCCGATCGGTCCCTGCATGTCGGGGAAATCGACATCCAGCTCGATTCCAGCATCGGCCTGGCCGTCTACCCGGATCACGGCACGGACATCGAGATCCTGCTGGCCCGGGCGCGCGCCGCGGCGGATCAGGCCGCCGCCGGAATGGCGCGCTACCAGGTGCACCGCGGCAAGCCCGAGCACGAGGCGAGCCAGCGCCTGGAGATCCTGGCCGCGCTGAGGGCGGCCATCGACGATCGCCAGTTGCAGCTGCACTACCAGCCCAAGGTCGACCTCGGGACCGGCCGCGTCTGCGGCGCCGAGGCGCTCCTGCGCTGGCGCCACCCGGAGTGGGGCAACGTCCCGCCGGACCAGTTCATCCCCCTGACCGAGCAGACCCGCCTGATCCAGCCGGTCACCGCGTTCGGTCTGCACCAGGCGCGGAAGGATCACGTGCAGCTCGCAGCATGGGGTTTCAAGGTACCGATCGCGGTCAACCTGTCCGCCCGGGTGCTGCACCAGGAAGAGCTCCTCCGGGAGGTCGCCGGTCTCCTGGCCGGGCCTCGGCAGGAGACCCCCTGGCTGCAGCTCGAGCTCACGGAAACCGCGGTGATGGAGGACCCGATGCGCAATCAGCAACTGCTGGAGGCGCTCACGGACCTGGGGGTGCCCATCCACCTGGATGACTTCGGCACCGGCCATTCCTCGCTGGCGTATCTGCAGCAGCTGCCGGTTCGTGCCATCAAGATCGACCAGAGCTTTATCGGTGACATCGACCGCAACGACCGCAACGCCGCCCTGGTGCGGGCCACGATCGAGGTGGCGCACACCCTCGAGCTGGTGGTGGTCGCCGAGGGCGTGGAGTCGGAGGAAGCGCTGCACCTGCTGCGAGAGCTTGGCTGCGACCTGGCGCAGGGCTATTTCATCGCCCGCCCGATGCCGCTGGCCGACCTGCGCGAGTGGCTGAAGCGCCGCGACGGCCGGCTCGCCTGGCTGGCCTAGCCTGCGCCTGTTCATGGGCTTGGTCGTCGGCCTCCAGGGCCATGCTGCAGTTGGCGGTGCCGGCGTGGACGATGTCGCTCGCCGGTCCTGCAGCGCCACGGCTCTCCCTCCTTGCGCCATGCGACGACGCCACGGGCCGCCGCAAAGGCCTGACAATACCTGCGAGAAGACTGTAACATCCGGTTGCTCCAGCCCGCGTAGCATCGCGGGCGCGGCACGCGCCGTCCAGGAACGAGATAAGGAAGCCCCGGTGGAACAGCAAAGCCGAACGAGCCGCCGGTCACCCGCGTGGAGGATGCTCGCGGCGGCGGCCGTGCTGTCCGGCGTGGCCGCGCTGGCCGCCTGGCAGCCGGCCCGCGCGGACATGCTCCTGGCCCCCGGCAACTTCGGACTGCGCAGCGATCTGCGCCTGCTCGCGGACGCGGGCGTGCTGAACATGCCGGTGGACACCTGGCCGATTCCCTGGTCCGCGATCGCCTCGCAGCTTTCCGGGGTGAACAGCGGAAACCTGCCGCCGGATCAGGCCGCCGCGGTGGACGCGGTGATGGCCATGGCGCCGAAGGGAGTGCGGGAGGCGGTGACCTTTACCGCCCGCACGGCGGAGCCGGGCCTGCGCTGGTTCAACGACACACCGCGCGGGCAGGCCACGCTCGGGGCGAGCATGCAGGGCTCCGGTCCGCTGCTGTCCTGGAAGCTTTCGGCGCAGGCGGTGCACGACGCTCCGGACGGACACAACGCGCGCCTGGACGGCAGCTACGTGGGCGTGAACCTGGGCAACTGGATGCTCTCGGCGGGGGCGGTCGAACGGTGGTGGGGACCGGCCTGGGGCGGCAGCATGATGCTGTCGAGCAACGCCCGCCCCGTGCCGTCGATCACCTTCCAGCGGCGGCGGGCGGACGCCTTCGCGACGCCCTGGCTGCACTGGCTGGGTCCCTGGCGGATGGTCGCCTTCCTCGGCCAGACGCAGGCGCACCGCGCGGTCCCCCGGGCGCGCCTGGCGGGCGCGCGCTTCAGCTTCCAGCCCCTGCAGGGGCTGACCGTGGGGCTGTCGCGCGTGGGGCAGTGGGGCGGCGACGGCAACGACAGCTGGACCAGCCTGCGCGACAGCCTGACCGCCAACGACACCGCGGGCGCGTACTCGCGCACCGGCGTGCGCCTGAGCGGGCTGGATGCACGCTGGGCTTTCCACCTCGGCGGCGTGCCGCTGGCCCTGTACGGCGATGCCGTGCGCCAGCAGCGCGCGGCGGGTCAGGCCGCCGGCGATTTCGGTCAGTACGGCGTCGAGACCTGGGGTGCGCTGAACAACCAGGGGGACGCCTGGCGCGCGTTCGCCGAGTATGCCGATACCACCGCCCGCTCGGGCGGCAATTCCCTCTACGACGTGGCCTACAACGACCCGGTCTATGGCAGCGGTTACCGCTACTACGACCGGCCGATCGGCTACGCCGCGGGCAGTGATGCGCGCATGCTGACCCTGGGCTATATCGGCACGGTGCCGGGCAGCGGCGACGTCGCGCTGCTGGGCCGCCACGGGCGGCTCAACCGCGGCGGCACCGGCTACAACACCGTCGCCGCGGCCGAGACACGGTTCAACTCGGTTCGCATGGAGTGGTTCGCGAACCTGCAGAACGCCCGGCTCGGCGTGGGCCTCGGCGTCGACTGGTATCACCCGGTCGGCGGCGGCTCCCGGCGCCACGGCCTGCTCTACCTGAGCTGGACCAGCGAGTTCTGAGCGGGCCGACCCGGGCAGGGGATGATTCCGCGTCCGGGGGCGCGGGCATGGCGACCGGCGTTCGCCCCCGGCGGGGTCGGTTCAGTCGAACTCCTCGGTGTCGACCGTGCGCTGGGCCCGCTCGCCGTAGCGGGCCCCGTGGACGGTGCGCTGGTTGATGATCGCATCCAGTCGCGCGACGGTGTCGGCATCCAGTGAGACCTCGGCCGCGGCCGCGTTCTCCCGCAAATGCTCGCTGCTGGTCGTGCCCGGGATCGGGATCACGTGCTCGCCGCGGGCGAGCAGCCAGGCCAGCGCGAGCTGCGCCAGCGTGCAGCCCGCCGCTTCAGCGATCGGCCTGACCTCGTCCAGCAGGGCCAGGTTCGCGGGATAGTTCTCGGGCGCGAAGCGGGGCATGCCGTGGCGCAGGTCACCGGACGCCAGGGCCTGCGGGTCGCGCAGGGTCCCTGGCAGGAAGCCGCGCCCCACCGGGCTGAACGCGACCAAGGCCACGCCCAGCTCGCGGCAGGTCTCGAGCGTGGCGATCTCCGGGTTGCGGGTCCATAGCGAATACTCGTTCTGCAACGCCGTCACCGGGTACTCGGCGTGGGCGCGGCGCAGGGTCGCCGCGGATACCTCGGACAAGCCGGTCGCCCGGATCTTGCCCTCGGCAACCAGATCGCCCAGCGCGCCGGCGCTGTCCTCGATCGGGACCTCCGGGTCCCTGCGGTGCAGGTAGTAGAGGTCGATGACCTCGGTTCCGAGACGCCGCAGGGAGTCCTCGCAGTGCTGCCGAAGCGTCTGCGGACGCCCGTCGATACACCACCGGCCGTCGCCGTCGATGAACAGGCCGCACTTGCTCGTCAGGGTGATGTCGTCGCGGTGAGGACCCAGCACGGTTCCCACCAGCTTCTCGTTCTCGCCGGCGCCGTAGATCGTCGCCGTGTCGAACAACGTGTAGCCGAGATCGACGGCTTCGCGCAGGACGGCTTTGGCTGTGTCGGCGTCGGGTTTCGGCTCGTAGGCGTGGGTAAGGTTCATGCAGCCCAGGCCGATGGCCGAGACCGTGAAAGGACCCAGGGTGCGCTGCTGCATGCTCGTCTCCTTCGTCGGGTTCGGGGCCGGTCGCCGGGCCGGCCTGCCCTTCGCTCGCCGCGGCCCGTCTGCGCGCCTCCCGGCGATCGGGGCATTGCCCTCGCACCGTCGGTGTCCGGGCCGGCCCGCGCCGGGCTCCCCGCAGGGCCGGTCCGTCGGCGCCCGGGAACAGGCGCGGGTCGGGATCAGGAAGGTCCTGTCTTCGACGGCGCGCAGGGACCGCCGGCCGCGTCCCTGCGGTGACCATGCGCAGGGACGTGGCGGCTGTCAAACCGGCGCGGCGCGGCCATGGGGCATGCGCCGGCAAATGGCAGGCCCGCTCCAGGCACCGTATGCTGGAACGACCGCGGATGGCCGGAACGGGAATCACAACGAGTCACCGAGGCTCATGGATCCACGCGGGGTCCCGGGGAGAGATATGCGCGGTGCACGCCTGATCGCGATGATTCCGGCCCTATGCACCGGCGCGCTGCTGGCCGGCTGCGCGCCGTTCCCGCGCAGGGCGCGGCCGCAACCGACGGCCGCGTGGGGCCTGCCCATGCGGCAATCGCCCCATTCTCCCGAAACCCCCCCATCCCCGCCTTCCCGTTCCGGACCCCCGTCGTATTGCGTACGGCACCGCGGCTGCTACCACGTGATCCACGACGCCACGGGCTACCATGCCCGGGGCATCGCGTCGTGGTACGGCGTGGGCGCCGATGGCAAGCCCACAGCGAGCGGCGCGCCGTACCGGCCCGAGGCGATGCGCGTCGCGAGCAGGACGCTGCCGTTCGGCACCTGGGTGCGCATCCGCAACCTGGACAACGGCCGCGAGGCGGTGGCCATGGTCGACGACCGCGGGCCGTTCCACCGGGGCCGGATCATCGACGCCTCGGTCGCGGTCGCGCGCAGGCTCGGGTTCTACCGCCGCGGGACGGCCCCGGTCCGCGTCACGGTCGTGCCGCACTCCAGGCTTTCCCGCGCCCAGCAGGCTGCCGCCAGGGCTGACGAGAAGCACGCGACCCGCTACGCGCGGCGACACCGCCACGGATCGGTGCCGGCCGATGCCGGCCGGGTCACGGTACACGGGGTGATCGACGTCACGGGGCAGGGTCTGGACCTCACGGTCGGGGTCGCCAGCGGCGTACTGGGGGCGGGCTTCGACGTCATGCGCTGGTTGTTCTAGGCGCCTGGGCCCGCCCTCCATCTCCCCGGGCCCGCTTCGCCGCCGGGCGAAACCGAACTCTGCCCCCGGCCGGGGGATGCCTGGCCGGGGATCTTCGTCGCTGGCGGCGGGGCCCATGCCCCGTCACCGGCGGGTTCCCCCGAGCGCCGGCCAACAGAAATTGGCAACCCTTCCTGCGGGGACCTACATTTGAACCATCCCGGGAGGACTCTGGCGTTCGCTCCCGGGCAGGAGGAGGACGTATGCAACCAAGCAAAGAGCAGCTGCTCTGGATGTACGCCGTGATGGCGAAGGCGCGGTACTACGAGGACACGATGGCCCAGGCCTACATGGAGGGCAAGAGCCCGAAGTTCGACATCGGTGCCGGGCCGGTGCCCGGGGAGATGCACCTGGCGGCGGGCCAGGAGCCCTGCGCCGCGGGCGTGTGCGTGCACCTGCGCCGCGACGACACGGTGACCGCGACCCATCGGCCCCACCACGTGGCGATCGCCAAGGGCGTGGACCTGAACAAGATGACCGCCGAGATCTTCGGCAAGCGCACCGGCCTCGCCGGCGGGCGCGGCGGCCACATGCACCTGTTCGACCCGGCGACCAATTTCGCCTGCAGCGGAATCATCGGTGAGAGCGCCGGCCCGGCCACGGGCGCGGGGCTGGCTGCCCGCCTGCAGGGTACCGACGCGGTGGCGGTGGCCTACCTCGGCGAGGGCGCCGCCAACCAGGGCGCCTTTCACGAGGCGCTGAACCTGGCCGCGCTGTGGCAGCTGCCGGTGATCTTCGTGATCGAGGACAACGCCTGGGCCATCTCGGTGGCGAAGGACAAATCCACTGCGGTGGCCGATAACAGCCTGCGTGCCAAGGCCTACGACATCCCCGGCGTGCACGTCGCCGACAATGACACCCTGGAGCTGTTCAAGGTGGCGGGCAAGGCCGTCAAGCGTGCACGCGCGGGCGGCGGTCCGACCCTGATCGAGGTCGAGACCTACCGCTACTACGGGCATTTCCAGGGCGACCCGGAGGTCTACCGGCCGAAGGACGAGGTCTCCGGCTTGAAGGCGCGGGACCCCATCCTGCGCCTGCGCAAGCACATGCTGGGCAAAACCGACATCCGCGAGGCGGAGGTGGAACAGGCGCTGGCCAAGGCCCGGGCCGAGGTGGATGCCGCGTTCGAGTTCGCGCGCAAGAGCGCGGATCCCGCGCCGGAAGACGCGCTGCAACACGTGTTCGCCTGAGCACGGAGGAGACGGATATGCCAAGCAATCGAGTGCTGACGGGCTCGCGCGCCATGGTCGAGGCGATCGCCCACGAGATGCGTGCGGACCCCAAGGTCTTGGTGATGGGCGAGGACGTGGGCGCCTACGGCGGGATCTTCAGCTCCACCACCGGGCTGCTGGACGAGTTCGGCGAGGAGCGCGTCCGCGACACCCCGATCTCGGAGACCGCCTTCATCGGCGCCGGCGTGGGCGCCGCCATGGCCGGTATGCGCCCCATCGTCGAGCTGATGTTCGTGGACTTCTTCGGCGTGTGCATGGATGCCATCTACAACATGGCCGCCAAGAACACCTACTTCTCCGCCGGCCACTGCAAGGTGCCGATGGTCCTGATGACCGCGACCGGCGGCGGCTATGACGACGGCGGCCAGCATTCCCAGACCCTGCACGCGACGTTCGCGCACCTGCCGGGAATGAAGGTGGTGGCGCCCTCGAACGCCTACGATGCGAAGGGCCTGATGACCTCCGCGATCCGGGACGACAGCCCGGTCCTGTACATGTTCCACAAGGGCCTCCAGGGGCTGGCCTGGATGGCGGCACCGGAAGGCGCGTCCGCCGAGGTGCCCGAGGAGAGCTACACCATCCCGTTCGGCGAGGCCAGGGTGGCGCGCGAGGGAAGCGACGTCACCATCGTGGCGATCAGCATGGCCGTGCACCACGCGCTCGCCGCCGCCGAGGCGCTGGCGAAGGAAGGCGCGGACGCCGAGGTGATCGACCTGCGCAGTTTGGTGCCGCTGGACCGCGAGGCGGTGCTGCGCTCGGTGGCCAAGACCGGGCGGCTCGTGGTGGTGGACGAGGACTACCGGAGCTTCGGCCTGACTGCCGAGGTCATCACCTCGGTGGTGGAGACCGACCCGGGGCTGCTCAAGAGCGCCCCGCGCCGGGTGGCGTTTCCGGACGTCCCGATCCCCTACGCCCGGCCGATGGAGCAGTTCTGCCTGCCCGACCCGGGGAAAATCCAGGCCGCGGTGGCGCAGACGCTCGGAAAGGTGCCGGCCTGAACGATGACCGACATCCGCATACCGCAGGATCTCTGGGATGTCTCCGACACCCCGGAAGGGGTGGTCGCGAACTGGCTCTACCGCGACGGCAGTGAGGTGCCTGCGCGGGCCACGGTCGCGGAGATCATGGTGGAGAAGGCGACCTTCGAGATCGACGCACCGGTGGCCGGGCGCCTGACGATCAGCGTGCCCAAGGACGGCGTGGTCCGTCCCGGCTCTGTGATCGGGCGGATCGATGCTACCTGACCCTGGCCGCGGGGACACAGGGACGTCGGCCCCGCCCCGGCCCTTCTCCGGCGCACCGCTGCTGCGCTGGCAGGCGCTGTCCGCGGAGGCGGGGCTGGGATGGCAGCGCGAGGCGGCCCGTGCCGTCGGCGCGGGGCAGGGGCCGAAGACGACCCTGTGCTGGCGCTCGCCCAGGGCGGTGGTCGCCACGCGCGCCGAGAGCCGCCTGCCCGGCTTTGCGCGGGCGCGCTCGCAGCTGGCGCGGGAGGGCTGGCCGGTGTGCGTGCGCGACTGCGGCGGCACTGCGTTCCCGGTGGGGCCGGACACCCTGCAGATCGCCCGGGTGCTGCCCTGGCGGGCCGGGTTGTGCGTGCGGGACCTCTACGGCGAGCTCACGGAGCCGCTGCTGCGGGCGCTGCGCCGGCTCGGCGTACCCTCACTCGTGGCCGTGGTCGCCGGCGCCTTCTGCGCCGGCCGCTGCGACCTTGCCGCGGGCGGGCGCAAGCTCGGCGGCGTCGCCCAGGCCTGGCGCGGTTCTCCCGCCGCCGGCGGCTACGCCATGATCACCGCCTCGGTGCTGCTGGCGGGCGATCCCGCGGATTTTTGCCGCGCGGTCAACCGCTTCCACCGCGGGGTCGGCAGCCCGCGGCGCTGCCGGGCGGAGACGATCACCACCGTGGCCCGCGAAACCGCGCCCGACCTCCGGATCCGCGACCTGACATCCGCCTTCGAAGCGGCCCTCGCCGACGCGCTGGCCCCCCGGCACCCGGGGTTCGCGCGGCCCGAACCATCGGCAATCGCTCGGCCCTGCCAGCCGACCTGAACGCCCAGGCGCACCCTTGGTCTCCCCGAAAGGGCGACCTCGCGGCCGGCATACCCGGCAGCACGCCCCCGACTTGGCGGCCGGGGGGCGCGTGCGCGATCATTGATACCCGGTCCCCGATCACCCGAACACCGGATCAGCGGCCGTGGATGCCCCCGTAAGCCACACCACCAAACCGGTCCCCCTGTCCGTCGAGGCGCCCGACGGCTACCGGCTGGCCGGCTCGCTCTGGCGCCACCGCGGCCCCACGAGCCGGCCGCGACCGGTGGTCATCGTCAATGCGGCGACCTCGGTGCGCCGGCGCTACTACGCGCGCTTCGCCGCGTTCCTGCACGGGCGGGGCTTCGACGTCATCACCTATGACTACCGTGGCATCGGCGACTCGCGGCCGGCCTCCCTGCGCGGCTTCCCGGGCGGCTGGCTGGAGTGGGGCGGTCTGGACTTCGAGGCGATGCTGCGCCACGCGGAGACGGCCTTCCCCGACCAGCCCGTGCACGTGGTCGGTCACAGCGTCGGCGGCTTCCTGGTCGGCCTCGCGGAATCGAGCCACCGGATCGAGCGCATCTTCACCATGGGCGCGCAGTTCGCCCACTGGCGTGATTACCGGCGGGGAAGGCGCCTGCGGATGCTGCTGAAATGGCACCTCGCGATGCCCGCCATCACGGCCGCGTTGGGCTATTTCCCGGGCGCGCGCCTGGGCTGGATGGAGGACACGCCGCGCGGCGTGGTGCACGACTGGACCCGGCGCAGCTCGCGCTTCGAGGACTTCTGGCGCCGGGGGCCGCGGCGGCTCTCCGCGGCGCGCCGCCGCGCGCTGGTGGAGCGGTTCGCAGCGGTCCGGGCCCCGATACTGGCCGTCGGGGTGACCGACGACCCGTTCGGCACGGAGGCCGCCGTGCGCCGGCTGCTCGCCTACTACCGCGGGGCGGAGCGCACCCACCTGGTGATCCCGCCGTCGGCCCTCGGGCGGACGTCCGTCGGGCACTTCGCATTCTTCCACGAACGACTGCGCGAGGCGCTGTGGGATATCCCCCTGGAGTGGCTTGCCGGCGGCCGCCTGCCGCCGGAGACGCCGGGCGAGGCGACCACATTTCCGGCGGAGCAGCGCCCGCCCGGTCAGGGGTAATGCCGCATCTCATCGCTCACGTGGCTTCCGGGGCGTGGTATTTTCCCTGGTCGGATTAGTAAACTGGGGCAAACCCGCCCGGATAAGGAGAACGCCATGTCTGATCCGGCACTCGACAGCGCCGAACCCATTGTGCTGCGCGAGGACGACGGCCCGGTCACCACGCTCACCCTGAACCGTCCGCGCCAGTACAACTCCCTTTCCTCAGCGATGCTGGCCGAGCTGCAGGACGCGCTCGACGCCATCGCCGCCGACGACAGCGTGCGCGTGGTGGTCCTGGCCGGGGCCGGCAAGGCCTTCTGCGCCGGCCACGACCTCAAGGAGATGCGTAGCCATAGCGACAAGGCGCAGCACAAGGCCCTGTTCGCGCAGTGCTCGCGCATGATGCTGACGCTTACCCGCATGCCTCAGCCGGTGATCGCCCGCGTACACGGCGTCGCGACCGCCGCCGGCTGCCAGCTGGTCGCCACCTGCGACCTGGCGGTGGCCTCGGAGCACGCCCGCTTCGCCACCTCCGGGATCAACGTGGGGCTGTTCTGCAGCACCCCGGCGGTGGCGGTCAGCCGCAACATGGCGCGCAAGCCGGCCATGGAGATGCTGCTCACCGGCGAGTTCATCGATGCCGCCACCGCGGAGCGCCAGGGCCTGATCAACCGCGCGGTGCCGGACGCCGGGCTGGATGACGCCGTGCGCGAGCTGGCCGACAGCATCTGCGGCAAGTCGGCCGTGGCCGTGGCCACCGGCAAGCGCATGTTCTACGAGCAGCTCGAGAAGGGTCTCGAAGGGGCCTACGAGTACGCCTCCGAGATCATGGCCTGCAACATGCTGGCCGAGGACGCCTGCGAGGGCATCGACGCCTTCATGGACAAGCGCAAGCCCGTGTGGAAGGACCGCTGACCCGCGATCCTCTCCGGGACGGCCCCGGCGCCGCTCCTGGCGCGGATGTCCCCGGAGGTCCGGCTCGGTCCGGCTGTTGTTCCTGATGCGCGCTGGGCCTTCCATGCCGGCCGGCCGATGGCCGTCTACGGCGAGATCCCCGGCGAGGACCAGGCGGCGCACCTGCCGTGGAAGGATATCGCCCAGGTGGGCTGGTCGACCTGGATGTCGCGGACCCGTTGCGTCGGTTGCGCGCGGCCTACGAGGCCGCGCTCGCGGACATCGAGGCCTGCCTTCAGGACCGGCTCGATCGGACCTGAGTCCGGCGGGGACGTACCGTCGAACCGGGCGCCCCGGCTGGTCGACCTTGCGGGGGGTCGGCCGCGAACCCGCGTGTCCCGCCCGGGGCCCGCGGTCCACCGTCCGGGGCCGGGCGCCGGCCCTATCCGCAGTCCTTCTCGTCCGTCGCCCCCGCCTCCACCGCGTCAGCTTCGTGGTCGAACATGACGGTCTCCGGCGGGCGTGAGTATGTCCCCCACTATCACGGCGTGGCAGCGAAGCTGCGGGTGACGTGGGTCAATCCCGGCCGGGACATCCGGACAAAAGAAAGGGCAGGAAGAACCTGCCCGAAGGAGAGGACTGCACCTTGCTAGAGGGGAGATGTCGTCCTGATAAGCAACAGTATACCGGCGCCGGATTGGCCCAATTGATTCAGGTCAGTTCCGAAGCGTACTGCCACCGAGCACTCGCCGGAGCCGCTCGCGCCGGTGGACGCGATAGAGACAAAACGGGGCAGGCAGCGTGCCTGCCCCAGGGGCCCAGGGTTGCCCGTTGCCGGGCTTGTAGTTATTGGCCCAAGCCTACACCTCCGGTCCCGGTCGCAATTGAGCTGCATCAGGTTCAGTCCATGCACGCGCGGGCGCATCGCGGGGTCGCCCCCGGCCGCGCGGCGGTCACGCGGACGAAGCGGGAGCGGCCCTGTCCGCCGGGATCGCTAGCGTCCCGCGTGCGTGGACGCGGCACGTGCGCCCCGCTCACGGCGGCGCTCCAGCCACCGCCACAGGCTGTCGGGAACCCAGCGGCCGCGCATGGCCAGCACCAGCGCAAACATCGGCAGCGTGCAGATGGCGCAGATCCACCACCACAGCATCCACCGGTAGGGCGCCCGGTCCTCGGCGCCGTTCACGGCCGGGCGGTACTCGTACAGCGTCGCCAGCCGCGGGCGCGCCTGTTCGACCTCGCGCAGCGCCTGCTTGCCCACGCGGGCCGCAAGCGCCTGGCGCAGCGACGCCGGGGCCTGGCCCGGCGGATCGCGGCGCAGTTTCCGGAACAGCCGCGGGGCCTCGGCGATGGTCGCGAGCTGCCCGTCGAGGGCGACCTCCAGGCGGTTGACCTGCGCCTCGTGCCGCACGAGCGGCGTCACCGGGTGGACCACCATCGGCATCAGGAACAACGCGCTCGCCGCGACCGCCTGCAGGATCCAGCCCCAGATGGCGAAGCCGCGGCCGGTCAGGGCCGGGTTGAGGCGCTCGAGCATCTCGGTGAAGCCGGCCAGCCACTGGCCGAACACCACCGCCACCAGCATCGCCGCCAGGCACATGATCCCGACCAGCAGCGGCCAGCCGCTGGCGGGATGATCGCTCGTGAGCACCACCAGCACGGTGAGCAGTATGCTGCCCACCGTACCCAGCAGGATCAGCGGCTTGCGCACGCCGAGCCGGTCGGAGACCACCCCGAGCAGCAGCACGGTCCCGGCGTCGAAGGCCCAGACCCAGTCCCCGGGGGCGTTGGCCTCGGCCAGGCCGAAGCCGTAGTTGGTGGTCAGGTAGACCACCGCGAAGCCGACCAGGGTCAGGTAGAGCAGCAGGTACAGGCTGATCGACAGCGAGGAGCCGACCACCTCGCCGCGCAGCATCTGCAGCCAGGGGTGGTGGCGGTCCGGCCGGCCGTCGGCGTCGCGGGCGTAGTGCGTGTAGCCCCCGGGAAGCGGGTGCTCGCGCAGGCGCGGCGCCAGCTCGCGCAGGAACAGCAGCGCCGCGGCGGACGCCGCCAGCCCGAAGCCGCCCGCGATCACGAACTGTGCCCGGAAGCCGGGCAGCGCCGGCAGCGTGTGGCTGACCACCTCGGCCACCAGCATGCTCGCCAGCACCGGCCCGGCGGCCCACAGGCCCATGGCGGTGCCGCGCCCGAGGCCGGGCGTGAAATCGCGCACCAGCGCGGGCGTGTTGACCAGTGCGATGCCCTGGGCGAAGCCGATCGCGGCGAAGGCGGCGCCGAAGCTCAGCACGCCCGGCATCGCCGGCAGCGCCAGCAGGCTGAGCAGGGACGCGCCGCCCAGGGCGGCGATCACCGCGCCGGCGCGTCCGCGCTCGTCGGAGCGTCCGGCCAGCAGCGAGCCGAAAGCGCCCGCGGCGAGGGCGACCGCGAGCAGATCCGCGAACTGCGGGAACGTCATGGCGTAATGGCGCATCAGCGCCGGCGCCACCGCGGGGACGATGAACACCTGGTAGAAGAGCGCGATGGTGGTCAGCAGCACCAGCGCGAGGTTGCGCTGGCGGGTGCGGGGATCCGGCTGCTGCTCGAGCGGGCGGTGCCGGAGGGTCGCCAGCACGCGCGCGAAGACGCTGCCGGCCGAGGGGCGGTCGGTCGTCATTCGTACCTCCTGTTCGCCTTGCGACACGGGGAAATGCGCAGGCCGCCCGCAACGGCCCCGCGGGCCGGCCCGCGGGACGGCGGCAATGCCGGGGACCGGCGCCGGGGTGGCGCCGGAGGGGTGAGAGCGGCCCGCCGCGTTCACCCGCTTTGACGCGCGCGGGCGGGCGAGGTTCGCCGACGCGCGGCTCAGGCCGGCGCGGCGCGCTCCAGGAAGCCGGTCACGGCGCTGTTGAAGGCGTCATTGCGATCGCCGGCCACCATGTGCGCCGCGCCGCGCACGTCGACGTACTCCAGCTGGGGCAGCAGCGAGCGCAGCCGGCGGGCGCCTGCCTCGGTCACCAGCTCGCTGTTCCTGCCCCGCACGAGAAGCGTGGGGATGTCGATCCCGGCGGCTGCCGCGGCCATGCGCCCGGACATGTCGGCGCCCCGGTCGTCCAGGAACGCGGGGTCCCAGTGCCAGTAGTAGCGCCCATCCTGGCCCCGGCGCAGGTTCTTGCGCAGGCCGGAAGGATCCTTCGGCCGCGGTCGATGGGGCAGGTAGCGCGAGACGGCGTCGGCGGCCTCCTCCACGCTGGCAAAGCCCTCGGGATTGCCGCGCATGAACGCCCGGATGTGCTGCACGCCCTCGGGCCGCACGTGCGGCACGATGTCCACCAGCACCAGCGCGCTGGCGACCGGCCGGTCGTTCTCGCCCACGGCCAGGAACGAGGTCGCCCCGCCCAGCGACGCCCCGACCAGCGCCGGCGGCATGTCCAGGGTGTCGATCACCGCCATCAGGTCGCCCACGAAAGCGTCCATCGAGTAGTCGCCGTCCGGCGCCCAGTCGCTCTCGCCATGACCGCGCAGGTCCAGCGAGATCACGTGGTAGCCCTCGCGCGCGAGCCGGCGCACCGCCGTTCCCCACGCGTAGCGCGTCTGTCCGCCGCCGTGCAGCAGGATCACCGGCGGCTGTCCGGAAGTACCGGCCACGTCCGCGGCGAGCAAAACGCCGCCGTGGCCCTGGAAATGGGTCGACATGATGAAAACCAGTGTTAAGTTTTAAGTGTTAAGTTTTAAGTAGTTGCGGTACGGGCAGGGGCCTCGCGATGTGCTGCACGTCCGGCATCGGGCCTCTTCGGCCCAAGGCGAAAGCCGAAGGGCCGCCCGGCCCTGGTCGGAGGCAACCGACTGGCCGTTGTCACCACCCGGGATGCAAGCACCGGGCCCCTCTTCACTTAAAACTTAACACTTAAAACTCTGGCGGCGTTCCACCCGACGCCAGTGCCCAGCCTCAGAGCAAAAAATAACCCGCGGCCGCAAGCCCGGCCACCACTCCGGCGCCCGCCGCCAGTATCCCATACGCCCCCCGCGTCATCTCGCGGATGGTTTGCTTGATGGCGGCGCGGTCGTTGACGTTGGGGAAGGGCGTCTCCGGCTGCGGGACGCCGAGGAACCGGCACAGCGGGCCCCAACCCTGGTCCACCGAGTATACCAGCAGCCGGTGGTCGGGCACGGCGGCCTTCACCTCCTCGACGTGCCGCCGGTAGTGGGCGATGGCGCGCTCGCGGTCCTGCATGGTGCCGCGGTGGGAGCGCTGCCAGATCAGCTTGCGCGACATGTCGCCGAATTTCCGGCTGCGCGGCAGGACCCGTTCGAGCAGCTTGAACTGCCACATCACCTCGGTGAAGTAGATCGTGTCCATGGTGCTCTCGTACCAGGCCTCGGGGCCGCGCGGATGCAGCGTGAGCAGCACGTGGGCGTCCGGGTAGGCCTGCGTCAGCTCGCGCCAGACGCAGCAGGCGGGGTTGTCGACCGCGGCCCGGTAGTTCCCGAACACCTGTTCCCAGTCGTGCGCCGTTCCCGGCGCCGGGTTGGCGACCCGGTGCCAGAAATCGAGGTGCGACTTGTTTTCGGGGTTCTTCAGCACCTCGAACATGTGGTAGCAGGGATAGCCCAGCCGCCCCAGCGCGGTAGCCACCGAAGCGGTCCCTGTACGCCCGAACCCGGCACCGATGATCTCGAGTGGCATGACGCCCTCCGGGGGAGTTTTAAGTGTTAAGTTTTAAGTCTCTGTTTTGTCGGTATTGTCCCTGCGATGTGCTGCCGGCGCCGCGGGGAGGCCCAGTTCCGCCCGAGGCGAAAGCCGAAGGGCTCAGGCCGCCGATCGTAGGCAGATGCCTCGCCGCACCGAGCCCGCTCTTCACTTAAAACTTAAAACTCAGGAACGAACGTTCCTGAACAACCACGCCCCGATCCCCACCATCGCGACCGCGAACGCCGCCAGCGCGCCCAGGCTCGCCAGCGGGGGGATGGTCGCGGTGCCGGACAGGCCGTAGCGGATGCCCTCGACGCCGTAGGTCAGCGGGTCGGCATAGGTGAGCGAGCGCAGCCACAGCGGCAGGCGGTCGATCGGGAACAGGGCGCCGGACAGGCCGAAGATCGGGAAGATCACGAAGTTCATGATCAGCTGGAAGCCGTGCATGTCCTCCATGCGCGAGGCGATGGCGATGCCGAAGGCGGTGAAGGCGACGCCGATCAGGATCATGAAGCCCAGCGCCACCAGAAAGCCCGCGGCGCCCGGGACCTTCAGGCCGAGGAACAGCGACAGCACCAGGATGATGAAGCCCTGGATCAGGGCGGCGGTGGCCCCGCCGAAGGTCTGGCCGAGCATGATCGAAAGCCGCGACACCGGCGCGACCAGGGTCTCCTTGAGAAAGCCGAACTGCTTGTCCCAGATGATCTGGATGCCGGAGAACACCGCCGTGAACAGCACGCTCATCGCCACGATGCCCGGCACGATGAAGCCCACGTAGCCGCCGCGCATGTGGCTGTCGGTGACCACCGAATTGAGCCCGAAGCCCAGGATCACCAGGAAGAACAGCGGCATGCCCAGGCTGCCGACGATCCGGCTGCGCGAGCGCAGGTAGCGCTTCACGTTGCGCAGCCAGATGGTGTAGACCGCGTCCACCTCAGCGCCTCCACATCCGGCGCGCCATGCGCATCCGGTCCCGGCCGCCCGCCTCCTCCTCGCGGATGGTGCGCCCGGTCAGGCGCAGGAACACGTCCTCGAGGGTCGGCGTGTGCACGTTCACCGCGCTGATACTCGCGCCCGCCGCGGTTGCGCAGTTCACCAGCTCGGCGATGTGCGCCTCGGCCCGGTCGAGGTCGACCTGGATGGCGTCGCCGGAGATCTCCGCCCGGCGCACGGCGGACAGGACCCGGACCCGCTCCAGCACCGCCTCGTTGTCCGAGGTCGCCAGCGTCACGGTGTCCTCTCCCACCTCCTCCTTGAGGGTTTCGGGCGCCCCGGCCGCGATGATCCGGCCGCGGTCGATCACCGCCACCTCGTCGCAGAGCCGGTCGGCTTCCTCCATGTAGTGGGTGGTCAGGATCATGGTGATGCGCTGCTCGTCGCGCAGGCGCTCGATGTAGCCCCAGAGCAGGTTGCGGGTCTGCGGGTCCAGGCCCAGCGTGGGCTCGTCCAGAAACAGCACCCGCGGGCGGTGGAGCAGGCCCCGCGCGATCTCCAGGCGCCGGCGCATGCCCCCGGAGAAGGTCTTGACCAGCGAGCGCTGGCGCTCGGCCAGGCCCACCAGCGCGAGCAGCTCGTCGATCCGCTGCCGGCGCACCGCTGCCGGCACGTGATAGAGCCGCCCGTGGAAGTCCATGTTCTCCCGGGCGGTGAGCTCTTCGTCCAGGCTCTGGTCCTGGAACACGATGCCGATCGAGCGCCGCACGCCGTCCGGGTCGCCCGCGATCTCGAAGCCGTTGATCCGGGCCGTGCCCGAGGTCGGCGGCAGCAGCGTCGCCAGCATCGCCAGAGTGGTGCTCTTGCCGGCCCCGTTGGGCCCGAGCAGCCCGAAGATGCGCCCGCTCTCGATCCGGAAGGACACGTCGTCCACCGCCCGCAGCCCGTCGAAGTCCTTGCTCAGGTGCTCCACCAGCACCGCGGGCCCGGCCGGCTCGCCGGCGCCGCCGCGGGTCGGGGAAGGGGAGAGGGGGGCGTGGTCATCCATCGGATATGAGAGTTTTAGGTGTTAAGTATTAAGTTTTAAGTCGCTGTTCGGTCGGTATTTTCCCGGCGATGTGCTGCCCGCGCCGCGCGCAGGCTAAGTTCCGCCCGAGGCGAAAGCCGACGGGCTTCGCGGCCATAATCGGAGGCGGTTGCCTCGCCGGTGCACCACACCGGGTGCGAGCACCGAGCCCGCTCTTCACTTAAAACTTAACACTTAAAACCCCGCCAAGCGCGGGCGGCTCTGCCGCCCGCGCTTGGCGGAATACATCCCCTCATCCGCCCGCCGCATCAGCGCGTCGGCGTCAATCCCGTCCTCGGGGTAGGCGGCGCTGCCGATGCTCGCGGAGACGGATACGTCGCCGCCATCGATCTCGATCGGGGCGCCGAGCGCCTCCCGCAGCTTGGCCTCCACCACCGCGCAGTCTTCCGGGGCCCGGATGTTCGTGAGCAGGATCGTGAACTCGTCGCCACCCATGCGCGCGACCGTGTCCGACTCGCGCACGCAGCTCTCGAGGCGGCGGGCGATCTCCCGCAGCAGGCGGTCACCCGTGTGATGGCCGAAGCGGTCGTTGACCTCCTTGAAATCGTCGAGGTCCAGGTACAGCAGCCCCACGCGCTCGCCGTCGCGGTGCGCGCGCTTGATCGCGACGTCGACGCGGTCCCCGAACAGCATGCGGTTGGGCAGGTCGGTGAGGGGGTCGTGCTGCGCCAGGTGCACCATCCGCGCCTGCGCCTGCTTACGCTCGATCACCGTGGCGATCTGGGTCGACACGAAGGTGAGCAGCGAGCGGTCGGCCTCGGTGTAGTGCACGTCACCGCCATAGCTGCGCACCACCAGGGCGCCGATCACGCCCTGGTGGGAGGCCAGCGGTACGCCCAACCAGTCCGGATGGCCGGGCCCGCCCGGCGCGACCAGGTGGGCGGGGCGACGGCCTCCGTCGGTGGCAACCAGCAGGGCGCGCGCACCGCGGATGACGTCGGCGACGGGCGTATCCGTGCCGAGCGGGTGCGGCTCGGGGCGGGGCTGCCGCTCGTCGACGTGGTAGGCGTAGGACACGCGGCCGGTGGCGGGGTCGTAGCGGACCACCGTGAAGTTGGTGGCGGAGAGCAGCCCGCCGATGATCCGGTGGATATGCGCATACAGATCGTTCAGGCCCTCGGCGGTGTGCGCGGCCTCGGAGATCCGGTACAGGGCATCGCGCATGTCCGCCGCCCGCCGCAGCCCGCTGACGTCCCGGGCCACGGCCAGTCGCGCCTGGTCGGCCGCCGACCAGCGCGCCGACCACATCAGGTGCACCACGCCTCCGTCCTGGCGCAGGTAGCGGTTCTCGAAGTCGATGTGGTTTTCGCCCGCCGCCACCCGCGCCGCGGCCTCGAGTGTTCGTCCGCGGTCGTCGGGATGCACCAGTTCGATCATCTGCCGCCCGATCAGCTCCTCGGGTCGATAGCCGAGCACCCGCTCGGAAGCGGCGTTGACGAAGACGTAGCGCCCGTCCTCGTCCACCAGGCAGACGAGGTCGAGCAACAGGTCTATCACCCTCGGGAGCAGGGCGGCAGTATCGGTCGTCATTCCGGTGCTATGGTCAGAGCCAAGCGAACGTCAGGCTCCTTTTAGCACGATTCGTGTCGTTTGTCTGGCAGTGGTTTGCCCACTGGGCCGTTACGCTCCGCCGGTGGCGCCTGGACAGGCGCGGCACACGCTGGCTTGCCCCTGGTTTATGGCGCCTTTCAGGTGGCCCTCCCGGGCAATCCGGGCCGCTCGCGCGCCTGGGCGGCGGCGTCGCCAGATCCAGCGCGGCCGGCGCCGGGGCCGGCCGCGGATGTTGCGAGTGAATCCCCGGCGGCCGGCTGCGCCCGATGCTTCCCGCCTGGGCCCCGCGACGGAAATGCATCGCTGCCCGGCTATTGCGGGGACGGCGTGTCGCAGCCGGAGGTCTGATGGGCCCTCTCCGGGGTGATGTCGGTCCGAGTGGGCTGCGTCGTACCGGAACAGGACGAGCCCTTCTCCCCCGGGGTCGGGGTGTCGCAGCCGTAACTGGTCTGAGGTGTCGCGGGCCCGTTCTCGTTCGTCGTCTGGGTCTGGCCCGCCCGGGCCGGCGGAAGCTGATTTGGGGTGTCGCAGCCGTAAGTCTTGTGTTCCTCCTGCTGGGCGGCGTTGTCCTCTGCCGCCAGGATCAGTCGGGTGGCGTCGCTGCCGGTGGTTGCGGCCGGGCTATCACTCCGGGCTTGCGTGGCGGATGTGCCGAGTGCAGCTGCGCCGGCGATCTGCGGGCCGCCGACCAGCAGGCCCAGCGAGACGAGTGCGACGGACAGTAGAGATAGAGCTCGATAAGACATCTGACAAGTCCTCCCTGGAACGGCGCATGGTGATGTCGGTCCATGATCGGCACTGGCACCATGCGCCCGATCTGCGGGGCAGGCCCCGCGATCCCTGCTCCGTCCGCGCCATGGCCGGAGCGGCCGAACGCGAACGCACAGGGTATATAGACCCCTGCGGACGCTTTGGGTAGATGCGGAAAGTACGTACATCGGCCGGTGTTGCCCGACGCGGCCGGTGCGCCTCGGGCCGCGCATTTCGCTGATCCCCGCCTCCACCACGGCGCGCGGCGTGCGCTGGCGGCCGGCCGGCGTGATCTACGAGCGCTTCGGTCTGAGCCGTACCGAGCACAATGCAGGCAGACCGCTGGCGCCCGACGCCCGGTATCCCTGGACCGTGCGGGTTCGCCTCGAGCTCGACCGGCGGGCGCGCGTGACCGACTCGGGGACGATCCATCTTTCCGGCCAGGAACGAGCACCCAGCCCCGCCCTCGCGGTTCTCCCACCGCTTGCGCACAGCGACGGTAAAGCGCGCGGGGGCGGGACGTTACCCGGACGTTCCGCCCCCTGACTGGTAGCGCGAGCGGTAATCGGTCGCGACGGCCGACGGCGGCAGCAGCGGCCGTGCATGGCCACCGGCGGCTGTACCCCCGCGCAAGGTGTTCGCCCGCCACGTTGGTAAGGGGTCGGTGCGCAGGGCGTGGTCCGCCGTGTCAGCCACCGCCGGTCGGGCATCGTGCCCCCGGGGCATTCACCGCGGCAGACGGTCTGCGCGGTGGCGGGGCCAGCGGGCGCGTGCGCGAGAGGACCTGGCCCGCGAACACCACGCCGCCGGCGCGCACGGGCAGGCCCGCGTAGGCCAGCGCCGCCACGGTCCAGGTATTGCAGGTGTGCAGAGCGTCGTAGTCGCCGGTCGAGGCGTAGAAGACGCTGTGCGGCCAGCCGCCGCGGCCGACCAACTTGGGCCGCCCGTGCGGTCCCCGGCGGAGATAGTGACCGAGGTAACGGTCCAGGCGGCGCACCTGCGCTGGCGACGCGCACAACCAATGCAGACTCGCATCCTTCGGCAGCGCACCGGCCAACCGGGCCGGGAGGGCGTGCACGAACAGCACGCTGGCGGAGGGGAACAGCGCCGACAGCGCCGTGCCGAATCCGGGATGGCCCTCGGTATAGTAGGCGCGATCGCCCCAGCCAAAGGCGAGATAGCGGGCCCCCGGGAAGGCCTGCCGCAGACCGGCGAGCGGGGGATCAAGCTCCGCGGCCGGAAGGACCAGTCCCGTGTGCCAGCCCTCGCGGAGCACGCCGATGGAGTCGCCCGCGGATGGCCGGCCCGGAGCCCCGCCCTCGGGCGGGGCTCCGGGTGGCATCAGCCCGCCCGCACAACCGGCGAGCAGCCCCGCCCCGATCAGGCAAACCAAAGCAACCCATGCCGCTCGCGCCGGCACGGCGCGAGAGAGTGCGTACATCGCCACCCCTCCGTCCGCGGCCACACACGCTGCAAAGACCAACCCCGCCTGGTGGTTCCCGAACGCGGCGCATGATCCCCCCCGACTCGGGCAACGCCCGCTCCGGTCTTCACTTAAAGCTTAAGGCTTAACACTTAAAACTCACCGGCTCGCCTCCGCGAGTCGGTGTATGTGCTCCTCGTCGAGCCGCAGCCGCGCCGCCCCCATCAGCTGGTCGAGCTGCTCGTCGGTGGTGGCACTGGCGATCGGCGCGGTGATGCCCGGCCGGGCCATCAGCCAGGCCAGCGCGATCTGGGCCGGCGAGGCGTCGAGATCGGTGGCGACCGAGTCCAGGGCGTTCAGGACCTTGTAGCCGCGCTCGTTCATGTAGTTCTTCACCATCACCGCGCGGGGCCGGCCCTCGAGGTCCGCCTCGCCACGGTACTTGCCGGTCAGAAAGCCGGCGGCCAGCGCGAAGTAGGGGATCACCCCCAGGCCGCGCTCGCGGCACAGGCCCTCAAGCTCGGCCTCGTAGTCGGCGCGGTGGACCAGGTTGTAGTGCGGCTGCAGGGTTTCGTAGCGGGGCAGGCCCTCGCTGTCGCTCGCGTTCAGCGCCTCGCGCAACTGCGCGGCCGAATAGTTCGACGCCCCGATGGCGCGCACCTTGCCGGACTGGATCAGGTCCGCGTAGGCGCGCAGGGTTTCCTCGATCGGCGTGTCCCCGTCGGGTTGGTGGGA
This sequence comes from Gammaproteobacteria bacterium, assembly GCA_035638695.1. GTDB lineage: Bacteria > Pseudomonadota > Gammaproteobacteria > UBA5335 > SLRW01 > DASQZJ01. The sequence goes on from DASQZM010000003.1 coordinate 30,396, forward strand.
CTGGTACAGGTCGATGTGGTCCGTCCGCAGCCGGCGCAGGGAGTCCTCCACCGCGCGCGTGATGTACTCGCGCGAGAGGCCCTTGCGCTCCGGCCCCATCTCCATGCCGACCTTGGACATCAGCACGATCTTCTCGCGCCGCCCGCCGCCCTGGGCGAGCCAGTTGCCGATCACGGTCTCCGACTCGCCGCCCTCCTTGCCGGGCGCGAAGCGCGAGTAAACGTCGGCCGTGTCGATGCCGTTGAACCCGCCCTCGACAAACCGATCGAGCAGCCGGAACGAGGTGGCCTGGTCGGCGGTCCAGCCAAAGACGTTGCCGCCGAAGACCAGCGGCGCGATCGAGAACGGAGTGTTGCCCAGCGGGCGACGTTCGATGGAAGGCATGACACACTCCTGCTCGGGCGGTCGCCCGAGAGTGTTAAGTTTTAAGTGAAAAGGCCTATGCTTCGGCGCCGATTCCCGGCATTGTACAGCTCATTCGGAGGGCGGGTATCTACTAGACCCCGCGCCGAAAGCCGCAGGGCCCTCCGGGGGCGGGCGGCTCCGGGAGCCCCCGTTCCGGTCCACCGCGCTGCCCCATGGAAAGCACGGCCGCGCCTCTTCACTTAACACTTAACACCTAAAACTCGCTCATCAGACGATACACTTCACCCCACGCTTCCGGGACCACGCCAGCCGGAATCCGGCATCATGACCGCCAAGGGAGAAGGGCATTCTTGCTTTCCCACTACCTCACCGCCGCCAGGCCCTACCTGGAGCACTACGGCTACCTGGCCGTATTCGTGGGCGTGATGCTGGAGGATTTCGGCCTGCCGGCGCCGGGCGAGACGCTGGTGATTGCCGGGGCCGCGCTGGCCTCGCAGGGCGCCATGGGCCTGCTGGTGTTCCCCGCGGCCTGGGCCGGGGCGGTGATCGGCGACAACATCGGCTACGGCATCGGCCACTTCGGCGGCCGCCGGCTGGTCCTGCGCTTCGGTCCCAGGATCGGTATCCGCGCCTCGTACGTCGCGCGCACCGAGCGCTTCTTCCGCCGCTACGGTGGCGGCCTCGTGGCGGTGGCCCGCTTTTTCGAGGTGCTGCGCCAGCTCAACGGCATCGTCGCCGGCATCAGCGCCATGCCCTGGTGGTCCTTCCTGGCCTGGAACGCGCTCGGCGCGGCGCTGTGGGTCGCCGCCTGGGGCGGCGGCGCCTACTTCCTCGGGGATCACCTGCAGGCGCTGATCGCGACCCTCGAGGGCTGGGCGCCGTACTTCATCGGCGCCGCCGCCGCAGTGACCTTGGCGGCCCTGGCCTGGTTTGTCCGGCGCCGCCACCGGCGCACCCCTTAGCCCGGACAAAACGCCAACGGCATCCGGATCCTTCCTCGGCACCTGCCCCTCACTTGGCGTGCCGCCCGGGCGCAACCGCGCTATCTTGACAAGGACGCGGCCGACGGCAGGACCTGCTGCCGCGGCGGGACAGCAGACAGCCCGGAAGCGGCACCGCCTCTTCCGTTGATCCGGACAACCGCGGAAGCAAGGAGGAGACATGGTCAAGGCATTCATGACCGGCGTCGTGTTCACCATCGTGGCACTCGCTGTCGGCGCCTACGTGGTGTTGCGCCTCGGGCTTGTGCCGGCGAACGCCGATGCCAAGCCCGGACCGCTCGAGACCTGGGCCGCCAACACTTCGCTGAACGCGACCCTGGCCCGGGAGGCTCCGAAGGGCCCGGACCCGGTGAAGCTCACCGACCAGAACCTGATCAAGGGTATCCACCTGTACGCCAAGCACTGCGCGTTTTGTCACGGCACCGCCCGCGGCGAGGCCTCCGCTACGGCGGTTGCCCGGGGCGAGTACCCGCCCCCACCGCAACTCGCCACGGACGGGGTGGAGGACGATCCGCCGGGCTACACGGTCTGGAAACTCGAGCACGGCATCCGCTGGACCGCCATGCCCTCGTGGAGGGGCACCCTGACGAAGCGCGAGATGTGGACCCTGGCACTGTTCCTGAAGCACATGGACAAGCTCCCGCCAGCCGCGCAGCAGGCCTGGGAAAACGTGAAGAACTGACGTCCCCGGGGGCGGGCAGACCCCGCCACCGGACGAACGCGTACTCCGGGACTACCTCAACGCGGTCGCCCCGTACCTCGACCGCGACGGCTACGCCGCGGTCTTCCTGGGCCCTTGCTGGCCTCGCAGGGTCGCATGAGCCCGCTGGTGCTGGTGGTCGCCTGGGCCGCGGCGGCCTGGTTCCTCGGCACCTAATCTCGACACGGTGGTGGCAAGCGCCGGGCACTGGGCGCGGTACGTCGCCGGCTGCGAGGCGGCGCTGCTGGTCGCGGCCCTCGCCCGGGTTCTCTGGCGCCGCCGCTACCCCCACCACGCGGGGTGATCCCGATTCAATTCGAGCCTGGCCGCCCCAGATACTTGTGGAAGAACCCCGTCACCCGGTGCAGGTATGCCTTCGGCCGGAGCAGGTAGGCGCCGACATGCTTCGCCCCCCGAACGATCCACAGCTTCGCGTTCGGGTCGTGCTCGCGTTCGAGTTCCCGGTACAGCCAGTGACTGTTGCGCACCGGCACGGTCCGGTCCGCGGTGCCGGCGATCAGCAGGATGGGCAGCTTGCCGGCATGGCGCAGGTCGTGCAGCGGGTCGGCCCGGCCGGGGTGCAGGCCGAGGAACGTGCGCAGCTCCCAGATAATCTCCGGCGTAAACGGCCAGGCCGGCAGGTGCGACCAGAAGGTGAGGTGGTTGCGCAGCAGCCGCGACAGGTCAGCGTAGGGGCTGTCGGCGACCACCGCGCGCACGGCCGGGTCGGTGCCGGCCACCTCCAGCGCGGTGGAGGCGCCCATCGAGTAGCCGATGATGCCGATGCGGCGGTAGCCGAGCTTGCGGGCGTAATCCACCGCACCCAGCAGGTCGCGCTGCTCGTACAGGCCGACCGTCACCTCGCGCCCCGGCGAGCGCCCTTCGTCGCGGAAGTCGAACATCAGCACCGTGAACCCTGCCCGGTGCAGTGCCGCTGCCACCGGCAGCGACGGCGGCTCCGAGTCGCGGTTCTCCTTGTAGCCGTGGGCTTCGATCACCAGCCCCCGCGCGTGTCGGCCGCGCGCCGGCAGCAGCCAGCCACGCAGGCGCAGGTGATCCACGCGGGAAGCGAAGCGGATCCGGTGAAACGGCAGGCCCAACGCCGCCGGCGTGCGCCGGATCGGGCGCCGGGCCGGATGGGTCAGGTGCCAGCCGACATACAAGGACACGCCGCCGGTGCCGACGGCGCCCAGCACGGCCAGGACCACCAGGCCCAGCCCGATTCGCCGGAATCGTACCCCCACGCGCAAGCCACCATGAGGCAGGACTATTGCCGCGATGCTAACCCGGTTCGGGACGATGCCACATCCCGGCGCGCGCCGGCGGCCGCGTTGTTCCGTCACGTGGCGGCGGCCCGGGAAGTGCTCGCGCGCCACATCGAATCCCGGCGTTTTCAGATGCTCGATCTCTCCCGTGGTCTCGAGCCCTTCGGCGATTGCCTGGAGGCCGGCGATCGTGCTGACCATGGAGCGCTCTTTGGTGTCCAGCCCGATCCCGGTGACGAACGGGCGGTCGATCTTGAGCGCGCTGAACGGAAGCTCCCGGGGCGGCGCCGGGCGGAGGACCCGGTGCCGCTGTCGTCGATCGAAGGCCGCAACCCCTGTCCGGCCCCCTTCTCCAGGATTTCGCGGCTGCCTTCGAAATCCGTCAGATTATGGCGATTCGGGGATCTCCAGCGTCTCGTCGTCGACGCACAGGCCGTACCGGCGCGGGGGTGATTCCCGTCACCGATCGGAGCGCGGCCCCGCCCGCCGCGCGGCCGGAATCAGACCGGCCGGTTGCCCGCCGACGCCTTGCCAGGATTCCGGGCATCCTCCAGATTATCCGTAACTGGCGGGCAAACCCGGGCCGAAGGAGGAGGTTCCCATGCGGGCGACGGACATCATCAGCACACCCTTCACGGACGCGGTCTTCACCATCAACATCCCGTACGTGAAGTTCGGGCTAGAGGCCACGCGGGAGGCCGGGTACGAGGCTAAGCGCCTCGGTGTCACGCGGGCCCTGGTGATGGTTGATCCCGGTCTCGAGCAGGCCGAGATGACGCAGACCGTGCTGGAGAGTCTGCGCGGTCAGGACATCGGCGTGGACGTTGTCACCGAGGTGCGGGTCGAGCCGGAGGATACGGCGATCCTGGAGGCGTCACGGGCGATCAAGGATAAAACCATCGACGGCTTCGTCTCTGTCGGGGGCGGCTCGACGATCGATACCGCGAAGATCCTGAACCTGCTCTATACGCATCCGGCAGAGCTGACCGACTACATCAACCAGCCGATCGGCAAGGGCATCGCGCCCCCCGGTCCGCTGCTGCCGCATATCGCGATTCCCACCACGGCCGGCACGGGCAGCGAGAATACCGCCGTGGCGATCTTTGACATCACCCAGATGAAGGTCAAGAGCGGCATCAGCCACCCCTATTTGCGTCCCGATATCGCCATCGTCGATCCGCTCAACACCGTCTCGCTGCCTCCCATGGTGACCGCGTCCTCGGGGCTGGATGTGTTCAACCACGCGATAGAGTCGTTCACCGCGCATCCCTATACCGCGCGCGAGAAGGTCGCGCACCCGAGCGAGCGTCCCGTGTACGCGGGCTCGACGCCGGTTGCGGACATATTTGCAACGGAGGCGATCAGCTGGGTTCACCGGTATCTTCGCCGCGCGGTGGCGGAACCCCGGGACATCGAGGCGCGGTACTATCTGATGCTCGGGGCCAGCATCGCGGGCGTGGGATTCGGGCACGCCGGCGTGCACATCCCGCACGCGATGGGCTATCCGATTTCGGGCATGGTCCGGCAGTGGGCCCCGAAGGATTATGAATTCGGGTATGCCCTGAGCCCGCACGGCATCAGTACCGCCATTCCGGCCGCTTACGTGTTCCGCTTTCTGGTCAAGTTCGATTTCGAGCGTTTCGAGAAGATCGCCGAGGTCCTGGATATCAAGGGTGAGACCCAGCGGGCGCTGGGCGACAATCTGTACGGCTATTACCTGGATCTGCTGAGTGCTCTGGGAATCCCCACCACCCTCAAGCCGCTCGGCTTTGGCGAAAGAGACCTGGATAAGCTGGTGGACGGGACCCTCGCGCAACAGCGTCTGGTCAAGCTGGCTCCCAAGCGGATTACCCGGGAGGAGGTCAAGCGTCTGTTCGAGGAGGCAATTTCCGGGACCTGAGGCGTGTCCGGCGGAGTTATCGATCGATCCGGGGACAGTTTACATAACCGCTGGGTTTGAGCGCCGCGGAGTTTTGCGTCGTCAAGTTTTACGTTTCCGGTGTCCGGCGTTAGGTTTAGGTAAAAAAGCACGTAAGAACAATGATATACCTGCGCTTCATCTGGCGGCGTGGTTGGCCCTCCGGCGAGGGGCCTGATCGCCGCGTCGCTGGCCGACCAGGGGGGTGATCAGCCGCGCTGGTCCCGCACCCGCTTCGCCTTGAATTCCGTCTTGGGCAATGTGCCCGGCGCCAATACTTCCACCCCGGCCCGCACCTCGCAGTGGGTCTGCACGGCCCGCTCGACCTGCGGCGCGATCGCTTCCCCATGCCGGTGCTCCACGCGCAGGGTCATCACGTCCAGGCCGCTCTTATCGGTGCGGAGCACGATCTGATACTCATCGCCGATCCCCGGCACCGTGCGCACGGCATGCTCGATCTCCACCGGGTACATCTTCAGTCCCCGCAGGTTGATGAGGTCGTCGGCCCGGCCGGCGAAGGCCCCCACGGCCCGCACGTGGCTGCGGCCGCACGGGCACAGGGCCTCGTCCAGCCGCGTGTAATCGCCGACCAGAAAGCGCAGCTGGGGCGATGCCTCGGAGTTCAGGGAGGTGCACACCGTGAGCCCGCGCTCCCCTGCCGGCAGGGGCTCGCGCGTGTCCGGATCCACCGTCTCCCAGATCTGGATGTCTTCCATCAGGTGCGAGGTCACCGGTCCGTCGCCGGCGTCGGAGGCCGGACAGGAATAGCCGCCGCAGTGCGGCGAGACCTCGGTGCAGCCGTAGAACTCCACCACGCGGGCGCGCCACAGCGCCTCGAGACGCCGCCGCGTGCTCTCCACCCCCGCCGCCGGCTCGCCGCCGAGCAGCAGGTAGTTCACCGAGGACCGCGCGGGCGCCATGCCTTTCTCTTCCAGCACCCGGCCGAGGTAGAGGGCATAGGAAGGGGTGGAGACGAGCACCGTCGGCCGGTAGCGCTCGACCAGCATTGCGCGCATGTCGCTGTTCATCCCGCCCCCCGGGATGACCGCGACGTTCATCAGGGCCGCGGCGTACTGGATCCCCCAGGCGAACACGTGCGGTCCGTATCCGGCGCAGATCAGCATCGAGTCGCTCGGGCGGATGCCGAAAGAGTGGATGGCGCGCGCGTTGGCCCAGGACCAGAGTCCGCGGTCGATCTGGGAATAGCGGAATACGCGCGGCACACCGGTCGAGCCGGACGAGGAGAACAGCATCCATCCCCGGCGGCGCCAGAGCTCGTCGTCCATCGCGGTGTACGTGCCCCAGGGCGGGTGCTCCATCGCGTCCCGCATCATCTCCTCCTTGTCCACCACCGGCCATTCGGCCAGGTCCTCGACCGTGCGGATGTCGGTGGGCGCCATCCCGAGCTGGTCGAAGCGGCGGCGGTAGAAGCCGCTGTTTTCGTAGAGATAGGGCGTGAGCGCGGCCAGCTTGGCGTTCTGGATCGCAACGAGCTCGTCCCGGCTGGCGCAGTCGAGCGTCGGCGACCAGTAGTCGCGGGATCCGGGGCCGCCCGGATCGCGCTGGTATCGCTGCATGGTTTCCAGCCAGACCCGGCGGGTCCTGTCCTTGCGGTTGTCGGCCACGAACCTCCTCCTGCGCGCAGTACGCGCCGTCTTCATTTGGCGTTATTTGGCGTTAGACTTGCTCGGAAGGGGCAGTCCGGATGCTTCCGGACAGCCCCTGACCACAAGAATAGTCAACCAACGCTCGGGAGTCCTGTCATGGCCGGGAGAGCCGTTCCGCCGTTTCGCGCCGACCACGTCGGCAGCCTGCTTCGGCCGAGGTCGCTGATCGACGCGCTCAAGCGTCATCATTCGGGCGCTGTGTCCAGCGCGCGCCTGGCCGCGGAGCAGGATGCGGCGATCCGCGAGGTCATTGCCCTGCAGGAGTCGGTCGGCCTGCAATCGATCACGGACGGGGAGTTTCGGCGCACCTCCTACTGGGGGCGCTTCGTCGAGAGCGTCGATGGCCTCGACGTGGGGGACTCGCTGTTCCGCTTCCGCGACGAGGCGGGCCGGGAGCGGGAGTTCACCGCCCCCCGCGTCACCGGCAAGGTCCGGCGCAGCCGGTCGATCGCGGGAGACGAGTTCGCGTTTCTGCGCGGGCACACCAGCCAGACGCCCAAGATCACCCTTCCCTCGCCGCCCACGATGCACTTCTGGCGGCTCGACCGGACGCTGGCGCCCGGCACCTACGACGACAGGCACGCCTATTTTGCCGATCTCGCGGCCGTCTACCGCGAGGAGATCGCGGCACTCGCTGCCCGCGGCGCAAGCTATATCCAGCTCGACGACGTGCCCATTCCCATGTTGTGCGACCCGGCCATTCAGGACCGGGTCCGGCATGCGGGGCTGGACCCGACCGGTCTGCTGGACGAGTACATCGAGCTGTTCAACGCGTGCCTCGCCGGCCGGCCGGAAGGGGTCACCGTCGCCACCCACATGTGTCGCGGCAACTACAAGGGGCAGTTTCTGTCCGCGGGCGGATACGATGCGTTCGCCGAGCAGTTCTTCAACCGCCTGGAGGTGGACGCCTTGTTCCTCGAGTACGACACCCCGAGAGCGGGGGACTTCGCCCCGCTGCGCTTCGTGCCGCGGGACAAGATCGTCGTCCTGGGCCTGGTGTCCACCAAGACCCCGGTGCTGGAGACCACGGAAGCCCTGCGCCGGCGCATCGAAGAGGCCGCGCTGCATATCCCGCTGGATCAGCTCTGCCTGAGCCCCCAGTGCGGCTTCGCCAGCACCATCGGGGGCAATCCGGTGACGGTCGACGACGAGCAAGCGAAGCTCGCGCGGGTGGTGGAGACGGCGGAGATCGTGTGGGGTTAGCGCGTTCGCGAGTTTTACGTGTTAAGTCTTAAGTGTTAAGTAAAACAACAAGATGCAATGATTCGGGGACAGCATACGTAACTACCGGGCTCGGGCCTGGGGGGACCCCAGGTTGTTAAGTATCAAGTAGTAACAAGGCCTTGCGCGGCTTGCTCGCCGTTTGTGGACACATGGTTGGAAGGCGCTCGTGACGGCGGGGTGGGCCCGGGCGATTGGGAGAACGGGAGAGTGGTATGAGCGAGGAGCGATGGGATGAGGGCCTGGGTGGGCTGCTCGACAGCGTGACCGACCCGGCTGCCGAGGTGATCCATGATGGGCGCCGCATCCCGGTCCCGGTGCTCGCCTCGGAGTCCCGGCGCGTCGCGCGCGGGCTGCTCGATCTGGGCGTCCAGCCGGGTGACCGGGTCGGGCTGTGGCTGCCCAACGTGCCGGAATGGCTCGCCCTGTTCTTCGCCTGCGCGCGGGTCGGAGCGATCGCCGTAGCCGTCAACACGCGGTTTCGCAGCAAGGAGGTGGGGGACATCGTCGGCGGCGCCGGCTGTCGCGTGCTCGCCTTCCAGCCGGGGTTCAAGGGGATCGATTTCGCCGGCATTCTCGAGGATGTGGCGCCGGCAGCGCTCGAGGGTCTGGAGCACCTGGTCGTGTGCGGGTCGGGGGATACCGATGCGACGGGGCTGCCGAACGGCGGGAGAGACGTCCGGCCGACGTCCTGGCGCAGCCTGGCCGGGAGTCCGGAGCTGGGAGAGGACACCGGCGGCCCGGACGATCCGTGCCTGATCTTCATCACCTCGGGCACGACCTCGAGCCCGAAGTTCGTCCTGCACCGCCAGTCCGCGATCGCGGGTCACGCGCGGGTCGCGGCGCGGGCGCACGGATACGACGCCGACGATGCCCGCCTGCTGCAGATGCTGCCCCTGTGCGGCGCCTTCGGCCATGCCCAGGCGCTGGCGACCCTGGCCGCCGGCCGGCCGATGGTGCTGCAGACGGCGTTCGACGCCGGGGAGGCCGTGGCGCTGTGCCAGCGTCACCGGGTGAGCAACTTCAACGCCAGCGACGAGATGGTCGCGCGGATGCTGGAGGCCACGGACGCGGAGCGGCCCCTGCCCGACCTGCGCTTCTGCGGCTATGCGCGCTTCTCGGGCATCGCCGGCCTGGTGGAGGCCGCGGCCGCGCGCGGCGTCCACCTGCGCGGGCTGTTCGGCATGAGCGAGACCCAGGCGCTGCTCGCGATGCAGCCCGAAGCCGATCCGCGGCGCTACAGCCTTGGGGGCGGTGTGTTGGTCTCGGAGCACAGCCGGGTCCGGGTGCGTGACCCCGGCACCGGCGAGCTTCAGCCACACGGCGAGACGGGCGAGATCGAGCTACGCGGTCCCAGCCTCATGCTCGGCTACTACCGCAACCCGGAAGGCAGCCGGCAGGCCTTTACGGAGGACGGGTATCTGCGCACCGGGGACCTGGGATACACCACCGCCGATGGCGGCTTCGTCTTCACCGGCCGGATCAAGGATGTGCTGCGCCTCGGTGGCTTCCTGGTGGCGCCGGCGGAGATCGAGGCCTATCTGGAGCAGCATCCCACGGTGTACGCCTGCGCGGCGGTGGAGGGCGCCAACGCGCACCCGCGACGGGCCGTCGCCTTCGTGGTCAGTGCGGACGGGGAGACCGCGGACGAGGCGGAGCTGTTTGCGTTTTGCCGCCGGGGCCTGGCCCGGTTCAAGGTGCCGGCTCGCATCTTCCTCCTGGACGAGATGCCCGCCGTGCCCAGTCCGAACGGCGCCAAGATCCGCCGCAACCTGTTGCGGCAGTGGGCGGACGAATGGACCAGGGAGTAGGGCGTTTGCGGGGTCGGGGGTCCTTACCGGCGCGGGTGGTGCGCGGTTGGGTTGGTGTGGGAGGTCAGTTTTGCGTGTTAAGTTTTAAGTATTAAGTTAAAACAAAGGGATACGTTGACCGAGTCGGGTGTCCGGAACGCCGGGGCAACTGGTTGGCCGGCGACGGTCACCTGGGGCCACCTTGGGGAGCCCGCCGAATGAACGAGTCCACGGGGCGCGCGGAGCCGGGCAGAAGGGTGTCGCTCGGGCCTTTGCGGCGCGGGCGCATGCTGTGGGCCCGGGTCAACCAGGCGCTGCGCATGGGCCTGTGGTTCCCCCATGTCCCGCTGGCGCTCGCCGTCGCTCTGACGGGCGCCGTGGACCTGTCGCGCTGGCTGGGATCGGTCCGCAACCTGATCTCGTTCGTGTCGGTCTCCGGCCAGTCGGCGGGTGGACTGTCCAGCGGCCTGGACGCGCTGGCGATTCACGGCGTGCCGCAGGAGCTGTTCGGGGCTTTGCTCATCCTGCTGTCGCTGGGTCTGCTCTGGCGGTCGCGTCTGGCCTGGGCTCTCAGCGTTCTGCTGATCGCCGCCGCGGTGGGCATCCAGTTCACGCCTCATGGCGAGGTCCGGCCGCTCGGCCTGGCATTCAACGGCGCACTGCTCCTCCTGCTGCTCGTGGCACGGCGCGCTTTCCACCGTCCGAGCCTGGCGACCGGCACGCTGTTCGCGCTGGTCGGGCTGCTGCTGACCATGGGCTACGGGGTGGTGGGCAGCTACGCCCTGGGCTCGGGCTTCTCGCCGCCGATCACCGACTTCGGTTCCGCCTTCTATTTCACGGTGATCACGCTGTCCACGGTCGGCTACGGCGACATCACGCCGCATTCCGGCGACACCCGCCTGTTCACGGCGTCCCTGATCGTCTTCGGCCTGGCGGTGTTCGCGACCTCGGTCACCGCGATTGCCGGGCCGCTGATCAACGAGCATATGATGAGCTTGCTGCAGCCGAGGAAAGCGCGCGTGAGACGCAAGGATCACATCATCGTCGTCGGCGACAACCCGTTGGCCCGCAACGCCAGCAGGGCGCTCAGGCAGCGTGGCATCGAGGTCACCGAGATCTGGCAGTCGGCGCCGCCCGAGCGCGCCGAGACACCGCCGGACCTGGTGCTCGGCGACGGCGCGGACGTCAATGTCCTGGGCAACGCCAACGTCGAGGCGGCCCGCGCGGTGCTCGCGTTGGGCGAGGACGATTCGGACAACGCCTTCGTCGCCCTGGCGGCCAAGGAGGTCAATCCCGACGTGCGCACCGTGGTGGCGGTCAGCGACGCGAGCAACATGGGCCGCGTGCGTCACGTGCGGCCGGACGTGGTGCTGGCGCTGCCGGTGATCGGGGGCGAGCTGCTGGCGATGGCCCTGAGCGGTGAGGAGATCAACACCGACGAGCTGTTGGATCAGCTGCTGCGGCTGGGGTGATGGGGGGGTGCAAGTTTTAGGTTTTAGGTTTTAGGTTTTAGGTTTTAGGTAAATCAATCGGTGGCGTTCTGGTACGGGGGTGCGGGCAGCGCTGGCGCCGGTGCGGGCGTTACGCCACGTCCGTCAGCCGGAATACGGTGACGCGATTCTTGCCCGTCTGCTTGCTCTGGTACATCGCCTGGTCGGCCTTGTTGATCAGCTCCAGGACGGTCGTGCCGTGGGCCGGGTAGCTGGCGATGCCGATGCTCAGGCCGATGGTCACCGGCACGTTGTTCGGGGGCAGCGTCACGCTGCGTCCGGCCACCTGGCCCAGGATGCGTCTGGCCAGGCGCAGGGCGCCATAGCTGTCGGTCTCCGGCAGCAGCGCGGCGAACTCGTCGCCACCGTAGCGGGCGAACACGTCGCTCTTGCGCAGATTGCGCCCGATGGCGTCGGCGATACCCTGGATGAGCGCATTCCCGGTTTCGTGCCCGTGGCGGTCGTTGATCCGCTTGAGGTCGTCGGCGTCGAACATCACCAGGGCAAAGGGCTTGGAGTTGCGCAGCGCCTGGGCATAGAGCTTGTCGGCGACGGTCAGGAAGGTGCGCATGTTGTAGATGCCCGTCAGCGCGTCCGTGCGGGCCAGCTCGCGCAGGCGGTGGTGCGCGAAGTGAATATCGTCGGCCAGCATGGTCGTGAGGTAGGCCACCAGCAGGAAGGGCGCCAGGCGCTCGGCCATGCCCGCCACGTGGAGGCCGCTGAACGCCCCCGGTCCGAGCTGCGCCACGTCCAGGTACAGGTAGCAGGCCGTGATCATGGCGACTTCCAGCAGGGTGGTCAGGCTGCCGAGGGTCAGGGCGCTGATGACGATCACCAGCAGGTACATGTTGAGCAGCGGGCTGTCGGCCTTGCCGGTACACGAGAGCACCCAGGTGATGAGCCCGATCATCACCCACGTCTCCAGCGCGAGCTTCCAGCGGCGGTTGGTCCGGAAGAAGTTCAGGTAGTGAAAGCCTGCGAGCACCGCGCCGTATGCGCCGGCGCCCAGCAGCAGCGCGTGCTGGGTCGGCACGGGGACCCGGACGATCACCAGGTAGACCAGGATCAGGCACAGCAGCAGCCACTCGATCTCGGAGACGGTGCGGGCGAACCCGCGGAGCTGCAGTCGGCTCACGTCGCCGTCGGGAGCGTTTTCGGTCCGGCGTCCGGTTCGTCTTTTTCGCCCGCTCGCCAAGGGAATGCTCCTTTGCTGGTTCCGGCCAAGTCTAAGCACCCGCTAGCGGCAATCGGGGCCCGCCCGGATGGGTGGCACATGTCGGCCGACCGGAGGTCAAGACACCAGTCCGGGATACGGGGACGGCGTGCGTGGTTGGGGCGAGGTGCGCCTTGGGGGTTGCGGATGCCCGGGTGTTCACGGGGCCCGTGGGGGCGGCTAAATGGGATGGGGCCAGTCTCAAGTTTTAACTGTTAAGTAACCGGCGGTGCCCCGGGTGCGCCGCCGGTTGTCGCCGCGGCCTTTTGATTGCCGCGTTCACCCTAGGGCCCGGCATTGGTCGGGCAGGTCGTGACTCGGGGGCAGGCTCAGGGCCAGGCGGTAGCAGGCGAGCGTGCGCTCGAGGAACGTCTCCACCGAGAACTCACGGCGGGCGCGCTCCCGTGCCGCCGCGCCCAGCCGGGCCCGCAGCCGCGGGTTGCCGGCCAGGGTGCACAACGCCAGGGCCAGCGGCTCGAGCTGGCCGGACCGAAACACCAGACCCTCGCGGCAGTGGGTCACGATCTCCGGCAGGCCGTCGGCGTCGGAGACGATCACGGGCAGCGCGGTCGCCATGTGCTCCTTGACGCTGAATGACGAGGTCTCGGTGCTGGAAGGGAGCACACCCGCGTCCAGCGCGCGGTGGAAATCGGGCATGCGGGGTTGTGCGACCGGTCCCTGGAAGCGCACGACGTCGGCGATGCCGAGCTCCCGCGCGAGCCCTTCCAGGGCGGCACCGTCCGGGCCGTCGCCGATCACCAGGAGGTGCAAGTTCGGGCACGTCGCGCGTGCCCGGGCCACCGCGTGCAGCAGCAGGTCGTGGCGCTTGTAGCGCCACAGGCGTGCGGCGATGCCCAGCACGAAGTCCGAATCGGAATAGCCAAGCTCCTCGCGCGTGCGCGCTCTCGACCCGGCATCCGGGCGGAAAGTCTCGGTGTCGACCCCGTTGTGCACCGCCGCCACGCGCTCCGAATGGATCGCGCGATGCGCCGCCAGCGACGCACGCAACGACTCGCAGACGGCGATCTGCAGGTCGGTCCACCGCCCGAGCAGCAGCCGGTTGCTCCGGGAGTCGCGCACGGGCCGTGCGATGTGGCGCGTACGCAGCAGCCGCGCCGGGTGGCCCAGCAACGCGTTGGCCACCGCTGCCGCCCAGTGATCCTGGGAATGGCTCAGGTGCACGATGTCCGGGCGCAGCTCGCGGATGTGGGAGCGAAAACGGCGAACGTCGTCCAGCCGACCGAGGACGTCGGCCCCGTGGGCGAAGTGGAAACCGGCGAGCGTCGGAAACGGCGCGGCCCGGACCGCGGGATCCCGCGCCGCGGCGCGGGCTGTGGCAACGAAGACAGCGTGACCGGCCGCGTGCAGGCGCCGGGCCAGTTGCCAGACGTATCGGCTCTGACCGTGCAGGCCGGGAACGGGGTCACTCAAAAGCACCCGTAAGGGAGCGTCGGACATCGCTCAAATCCCTGTGACGCGCGCTGCAGGCGGCAAATCGATCCACGAACCAATCAGTGAGACCGCGACGAGGTCCGGCGGTTCCGGTCGCCATACGGGCTGAGAACCTTGAGCAGGAAGGCATGCAGCAGGTGCTGATGCTGGATTGCGATCCGGGGGACGCGCATGAGGTCGCCACCCGGGCGGGCACGGCCGCGTTCGGTGGTGGTCGCGGCCACGAACCCGGCTTCCCGGACGGCCGCGACGACGCGCTCGTCGTAGTCGCCGTAGGGATAGCAGAACTGGTCCACGGCTTGTCCCGTCATGGCCCGCAGCCGCTCGCGGCTCTCCCGCAGCTCCCGCCGGATCCCGTCCTCGTCCAGCTGCGACAGGAAGGGATGGGTCGCCGTGTGGCAGCCGACCTCCATGCCCGCGGCGCACCACTGCCGGAGCTGGGCCTCGGTCATCAGGGGCGCCCGCGCCCCCGGGGTCCCGGCGTCCCAGGCGTTGTGGCCGCCGATCCGGCCGGACACCATGTAGCAGGTCGCGCTGTGGCCGTGGCGGCGCAAAACGGGGAGCGCGCGCTCAAAGGTGTCGGCGTAACCGTCGTCGAAGGTCAGCACGGCGATGCGCCCGCTGCGCTCGCCGCGCAGATACGGCATCGCCTCGCGCATGGAAACGCCGCGGTAGCCCGTGGCGCGGAGCGCGGCCATCTGGTGGCGGAAAGCCCCGGGACGCACGCACAGCGCCCGGCCGCCCCGGGGCGGCGCGTGGTCGATCTTGTGGTACATCAGGACGGGGACGGCTCGGCCGACCATGCAAGCTCCGTGGGGTGCGCGCTGGCGCAGAGTATAGGCGAGCGTGCATGGGGTGGCGCAACGGTGGAGTCCCCGCATGGCGGGTGCTTGTCCACGCCCGCGTGATGAACCGGCGGCGGGCCGCCGGGCGACAGCCCCGTGCGGGCTCCGGCCCTGTTGCCGTCCGGGCGCGCCGAGCAGGCGCTGGCCGCCCGAGCCGGCCAGCGGGGCGGCCGAGCCGGTGGCGTACAGCGCGACGAGCACCCGGGTGGTACCGGTCCGGGCGCTGCCGGTGGTCTTCGGACGGCCCGCCTCAGCCCTGCGACCGGCTCGCGGGATCGGGCGGTTCCGGGGGAGCGCCGGATTCGAGCTGCAGGAGGCGGGCGTCGATGTCGGCCAGGAGTCGGGCGGTGGCTTCGTGGCCGAGCCGGCCCTGCTGCTGCGCGTCCATGATGGCCTTCTTCTCCACCTGCAGGATCTCGTGGCGGGTGCGGGCGATCTCTTCGGTGCGGGACTGCCGGTCCTGCAGGTGCAGGTCGGCCAGGGCCTTGCGGGCCTGTTCGGCGCGCTGGCGGTACTCGCCGCGCAGGCTCTCCAGCGCTTCGGGCGAGGCGAGGTCGCGGGCGGCCATGCGGTCGATCTCCGCGAGGGCCGCGTCGGCGGCCACGAGCTGGGCGCGCTGCAGCTCGTAGGCGCGGCGCTCGCCCGAGCCGCGCGCGAGGCCCAGCCAGCGCAGCAGCGGCGACATGCTCAGGCCGTGGACCAGGATCGACAGGATCACCACGCCGAAGGTCATCGAGACGAGTAGGCTCCGGAACGGGAACTGCTGCGGCAGGCTCAGCACCAGCACCATGGGCAGCGCGCCGCGCAGCCCGCCCCAGGTCAGCACGGTGGCCCAGCGTCCCGGGAAGCGTTCCCGGGTCAGGCCCATGCCGCCCCAGACGGCCAGGATCACCAGGCCGCGTCCCAGCGTGACCGCCAGGTAGGCGACCACGATCGCTACCCAGGACGAGAGCAGCGAGTCGAGCCGGACCTCGAGCCCGATCAGCAGGAACACGATGGAGTTGAGGGCGAAGGCGACGTATTCCCAGAAGGTTTCCGTGGCCACCCGGGTCGACGGGGACATGCCGGTCCGGGCGCCCAGGTTGCCGCAGACCATGCCGGCCGCCACCGTGGCGATGATGCCGGAGTAGCCGAGCTGCTCGGCGGCCACGAACGAGCCGTAGGCGGCGATGGTGGTCAGGGTGATCTCGATCATCGGGTCGTCGACCTGCTGCAGCAGGAGCGAGACCACGTAGCCCGTGAGCGCGCCGATCGCCGCGCCGATGCCGACCACCGCGGCGAACTCGGCGGCCAGGCCGCCGGCGCCGACCGTGGCGCCGGCCACCAGCGACAGGCTCAGGCTGAAGAAGACGATGCCGGTGCCGTCGTTGAGCAGGCTCTCGCCCTCGAGCAGCAGCGACAGGCGCCGCGGCACGCCCAGGCTGCGGAAGATGCCGATGACCGAGATCGGGTCGGTGGCCGCGATCAGGGCGCCGAAGACCAGGGCCTCCTTCCAGGTGAAGTTGTGCACGAAGTCCAGCGCGTTGGTCACCGGCGTGAGGATCAGCACCGTCAGCACGATCGACGCGATCACGCCCGGCACCGCCAGCGACACCACCGTGGCCCGGTTGCGCCAGAACTCGCGGAAGTCCAGGTGGAAGGCGGCCTCGAAGATCAGGCCCGGCAGGAACACGGAGAACAGCAGGGTCCGGGTCAGCTCCGGTGCCGGGAACAGGTGCACCGAGCCGAGGGCGAGACCGGCGATGACCAGCGCCACGGTGTAGGGCAGCCGCAGCCAGCGCCCGCCGATGGCGACCGCGGTCGCGACCACGAAGAGCAGCAGGAAGATGGTCTCGTCGTTCAAGGGGGGACCTGGAGTTTTACGTGTTAAGTATTAAGTTTTAAGAAAAAACAGTGACTTATCAAGTTTCGACGCGGAATGCATGTGCGGCGGATGCTTATCCTCCGAATTCTTGCGCGCCCAAGGCGGGGGCCAGGGGGAACCAGTTTCAAGTTCTCAATAAGTGGCAACGAGGCGATAGGGGCATCCCGGGTCGGTCAGCCCCGGGTGCCGAGGAGAGTGCCGACGGCGGTCGTGAGGATCATGGCCGCGGTGCCCCACAGGAATACGCGCAGCGTGCCCTTCAGCAGGCTGGCGCCGCCGGTCCAGGCGCCGAGCGCGCCGAGCACCGCCAGGAAGAACAGGCATACGACGAACACTACCGGCACCAGCAGGTGCGCGGGGACCAGCCAGATCGCGATCAGGGGCGGCGCCACGCCGACCGTGAAGCTCAGCCCCGAGGCCCAGGCCGCCTGGAACGGCATGGCGGCGAGCGTCTCGGAGATGCCGATCTCGTCCCGGGCGTGGGCGCCGAGGGCGTCGTGCGCCATCAGCTGGGTCGCGACCCGGGCGGCCAACTCGGGCTCCAGCCCGCGCTTGACGTAGATCTGGGCGAGCTCCTGGTGCTCGTATTCCGGTCGCTGTTCCAGCTCGCGGCGCTCGATCTCCAGGTCCGCCTCCTCGATGTCCGCCTGGGAGCTGACCGACACGTACTCCCCCGCCGCCATCGACAGGGCGCCCGCAATCCAGGCCGCGACACCGGCCACGAGCACGCCCGTGAGAGGCGTGCTGGAGGCGGCGACGCCCAGCACCAGTGCGCCGACCGATACCAGGCCGTCGTTGGCGCCGAGCACGGCGGCGCGCAGCCAGCCGGCGCGGCCGGCGCGGTGTCGTTCGTCGTGATGGGTCCGTCGCATCAGGTCTCCCTCCGATTGGCCGGACGTCCGGTGCGTACGCGAGCCGCGGGCCCCGGGGCCGAGGCAACCCTGCGCATTGTCGCTAGAAGACCTTGCTGAAGGAAAGATAGGTCAGACCCTTGTACTCCTGGCTGAAGCCGAGATCCAGCCGTGCGACCAGGACCTGGCCGAGCGCGATGCGCAGGCCGGCACCGTAATCGTACCGGAAGTTGTGGATCACTCTCGGGATCAGGTCGCTGTTGACCCGGAACTGCTGCTGCCGGCTCTTCGCGTTGACGAACACGCGTCCCGCGTCACCGAACAGGACGCCGTCGAGGCGCACGTTCCAGAGGTCGCGGAAGTTGAACCTGCTCAGCTTCTGCCGGTACTCCGTGGTGAACAGGATGTCGCTCTGCCCGAGGAAGCGGTCTTTGTGGTAGCCCTCCATGTTCTGGTCGCCGCCCAGCGAGGCCAGCTCGTAGAAGGGCAGCTCGTGCACGGAGCCGTTCAGGTACTGGCCGCGCAGGCGCACGCCCATGACGTGGTCGGCATTGACGATCGGGAATAGGTAGCTCGCGCTGAAGGCGTAGCGGGTGTAGTGGTAATCGCTACCCAGCTCCGGCCCCACGTGCTGGATCTTGGCATACGCGTTCCAGCCCCGGGACGGCTCGGTCAGGTTCTTGCGATCGTCGTAGATGACCGACAGCGACACGGGATTGGTCATGCCGCCGTGAATGCCCACGAGATGGGGGAACAGGCTGGTGGTGTAGGGCGTACTGGCGTCCCCGCGGACCCCCTTTCCGATCGAGACGTGGTTGAGGCCGGCGGTCAGCGCCAGCGTCACGCGCGGGGTCAGCCGCCAGCCGAGTGTCTCGAGCACCGTCTCGCGCCGTATGCTGTGGGTCGACAGCGGGTTCGGCCCGGCGCTGTTGTTGCCCAGGCCGAAGTACTCCTGGGTCGGGTCCATGAAATACCGGACCTGCATCAGGTCGAGCACCGGACGATTCGCCAGGGTGAACAGCTCCGGCACGAGCATGCTGCCGTCGAAGGCGCGCTGGCCCTCGGTGGTGTAGACGAGGCCGGCGCTGCCCGCCAGGTGGGCCGGGGTGAAGTCGCGATTGGCGTACTCGAACCCGACCAGGATGCCCTCCGAAGGGTTCTCGGCCACCTGCGGCAGGATCGCCGACTGCGAGCCCCGGTGGACGGGCCTGCCGCTCTTTTCGGCCGCCTCGGTGCTGCGGGTGTAGGCGGACTGGATCATGATCTGGCTGATCGCGTTCTCCGTGCTGGCGTTGACCCCCGCCCGGGCGGGCCCCGCGAACCCGCCGCCGAGCATCAGCAGGATGCAGAGCGATTCCGGAACGCCCGCGAGGCGTCCGCTGCGCGCGCTGTGTGGGCGTTCTGCGGTCAATGGCGAGACCCGGCGGTAGGGGGCGCGTCGGCCCCGGGTCACCGGGGCCCCGTCTGCACGCGCGCGGCGGTTGCGGGCAAGGGGATCGCCCGGCTCGCGCCCGGTCGTCGCGTGTCGTCTCGCAGGCATGATCGTGGGGCAGCTCCGACGGCTCGCGGGTTCCGAGCGTCAGGTCGAGGCCGGGTCCCGCTCCGGCGGCGCTTCGTCCGGCGCGCCCGTGCAGCGCAAGCGGTGGAACACGGCGCGGTCGCGCCAGGCGCCGAACCGGTGCGGGGGCGTGAACGAGGTCACGTCCGCCTCGGACCAGTCCACGGACTGCGCCGCCCGCTTCGATCGTTCTCAAGCATGCTGTCCTCGGGCCGTGTGCGTGCGGACCCCGTCACGGATGATGGCTCGTCTCGGCGCTGTTGTCGGTCCGTCTGGCAAGGCGCGAGGCGGGGAGTGTAGTGGTGACACGACCGACGAGCAACGTCCTCGGACGGGGCGGCAGGAGCACCCGCCGAGACGCGGCATCGCCCCTGGTCCGGATAGTATATCGCGGGCGAGGCCGGCTGCGGACAGGCCGGGGGGACGAAGGGGCCCGTCACGGGCGTCGCCGCGGGAGCGCTCAGCGCGGGTCCAGCCGGCGCTGCATGCGCGGCCGGCGCCCTTCCGCCAGCGTGCTCGCGTGGTGGGTCGACAGCCGCGGGCGGATGCTCCGGGCCGGCGCGAGGGCACGCAGATGGCGTGCCCGTGGTTGCCGCGCCCGGCCGTCGGCCGCGGTATGCGAGCCGCTGACGCCCTGCGGGGACGCGGCATTACCCCCGGCCGGGTTCGTATGGCAAGATCGGCTTATCCCACGGGATGTCACCGGAACCCGCCGGGGGGAGCCATGCCCGAAAGCCAGATCGATCCGCAGCTCTCGGCCGCGGCCGCCTGCCTCACGGTCGCCGGCCTGTTCCGCTTCCAGGCCCGCTATCACGGCGGGCGGGTCGCCCTCGAGGACGGGGAACGCTGTTACAGCTACGCCCAGCTCAACGAGCGCGTGGATCGGCTCGCCGGGGCGCTGGCCACCCGCGGCGTTGGCCGCGGCGATCGGGTTGCGGTGCTGTCGGAGAACCGCGCCGAGTACCTCGAGCTGCAGCTCGCCTGCGCGGTGCTGGGCGCGGTGGTGGCGGCGCTCAACTGGCGCCTGAGCCCGCCCGAGCTCGAGCACTGCATCGCGCTGACCCGTCCAGAATTGCTGGTGGCCTCGCCGCGCTACCGGGAGACGCTCGCGGCGCTCGATCACGGCGTGCCCGACGTGCTGGTCCTGGGCGGGGACTACGAGGCGCTGCTGGCAGCCGGAACCGGGGCGCAGCCGGATGCGGCCGCCGCGGAGGACGGCCTGATCATCCTGTACACCAGCGGCACCACCGGCATGCCGAAGGGCGCGCTGATCAGCCACCGCGCGATGATCGCCCGCGCGGAGGTCTCGGCGCTGGACCACGGCATCGACCGTGACGACGCCTTCGTCGCCTGGGCCCCGCTGTTCCACATGGCCTCGACCGACGCGGCGCTGGGCACGCTGATGCGCGGCGGGCGGGTGATCGTGCACGACGGGCTGGACACGGCGCGGCTGGTCGAGGCGGTCGGGAGCACCCGCGTCGGCTGGCTGGTGCTGATGCCGGGGATGGTCGAAGGCTTCAACCGGGCGATGCGCGAGACCGGCACGCGGGCGGCCGGGGTGAAGACCGCCGGCTGCATGGCGGACTTGATCCCGCGCCACCAGATCGCCGAGGCGACGCGCCTGCTGGACGCACCCTTCGTCGACAGCTTCGGCTCCACCGAGACCGGCATGGCGCCGGCCAGCGCGGGGCTGATCCCGGTCGGCGCGGTGCCCGAGCGGCTGTCGAAGGTCCAGACCTCGTTCTGCGAAATCAAGCTGGTGGACCCGGACGACCGCGAGGTTCCCGACGGCGAGCCGGGCGAGCTCGCGATCCGCGGGCCGACGCTGTTCAGCGGCTATTGGGGCGCCCCGCGGGTCAACGCCGAGGACTTCCGCGGGGGCTGGTTTCACATGGGCGACGTGTTCGTGCGCAACGCCGAGGGCACGCTGGACTTCGTCGACCGGCGCAAGTATCTGATCAAGTCCGGCGGCGAGAACATCTACCCGGCGGAGATCGAGCGGCTGCTGCTGGCGGACCAGCGGATCGCCGACGCCGTGGTGGTGCGCAAGGCCGACGAGCGCTGGGGCGAGATTCCGGTCGCCTTCGTGGTCCGTAACGACCCGACGCTGGCCGAGGCGGACGTGACTGCCGTCTGCGAGGGCCGCCTCGCCCGCTACAAGATGCCGCGGGAAGTGCGGTTCGTGGAGCACGAGGACCTGCCGCGGAGCACGACGGGGAAGATCAAGCGGCATGAGATCGAACGGCGCTTGGCCCGGAGGGACAATCGCTGAGTGTTAAGTGTTAAGTAAGAGCGCTGGCCTGGGTTCATGCTGTTGGCCGGATGGCGGATTCCGCCGGTCATCCGGCGTGGACAGGCGACATGGGTCGGCGTGTTTCGCCAGCGGCGGGCCCGGGCGGGTGGCCTGCGGCCTTTTCTTAAAACTTGAAACTTGACACGTAAAACTCTCCCGAACGGTCAGACGTACTCCCGCGCGATCGCGTACGACCAGTTGCGCGAGTAGATGCGCCGGCCGTTCTCGTAGGCATCCAGCTCCGCCTGGATCCGGAAGTATTCCGGGTCCGCGGTGAGGACCGTCCGGGTGCGGGTATAGACGTCCCAGCCCTCGCGGGTCAGGCGACGCACGGCCAGCACCTCGCCCCTCGGGGAGCTGAAGTCGCCCGTGTTGTAGCTGTACCACTCGCGCGTGTCGTCGGTGATCTCGAGGTCGATGTCCTGGATCCGGTAGCGGCCCTCGTTCTTGATCACCTCCAGCGTGGACTCGTCGGTGGCCAGGTCGCGGTGCACCACCCAGCGGTGCTCGGGCGGCTCGATCTGCCGGATGCGCGTGGCGGCCAGCTCGCGCGGCGGGTCGAGGCGGACCTCCCGGTCCTCCGGGCGCGGCCGGCGGGCCGGTACGTGCAGGCGGCAGCCGGCGGTGTGCAGGGTCACCCGGGTCGGCTGCTGCGGCGGCCAGACCAGCGGCCAGTAGGAGGTCGACACGCTCAGGCGCAGGCAGTGGCCGGGCGCGAACACGTGGCCCATGTCGTTGAGCGTCATGCGCACGCGGTAGCGCCGCCCCGGGACCAGGTGCTCGGGGGTCCCGTGGTCGCGGTAGTGGGTCAGGTTGAACACGCTGTAGCTGCAGCGGGTGGCGCGGCCGGCCTCGTCGACGTCCGACAGGCGCACGGCGACCATGCCCGTGGGGCGGTTGCACGAGAGCTCCAGCTCCACCTGCGGCGCGCCGAGCACCTCCAGGCGCTCGCGCAGCGGCTCGGTATCGAAGACCAGCGCGCCGCCGTCGTCCTCGCGCTGGTCGTGGGGCTGGTCGGGGCCGGCGGCGTAGGAGCACCACTTGCCGGCGAAGAAGCCCACGCTCAGGGGCGACTGCACGCTCAGCTCGGCCGGCTCGCGGGCCTCCCCCTCATGGCTCAGGCGACCCGGCTCGAGCTGGAGCGCGCGCATCTCGACCCGGGCCGAGGGCCACTCCGGCTCGGCGATCCAGCGCCCCGGCCGGTAGCGGTGCCGCGCGGAGGGCTGCACGCCCTCCTGCACCCAGGCGCGCAGCACGGGCTCGCGGTCGACGCCCGTGTCGCGCCCCTTGAGCCAGCGGTCCCACCAGCGCAGCAGCTCGTAGTGGTAGTCGATCGCCGGACCGGGCACGCCCTGGTGCGGGTACTTGTGGCTCCAGGGACCCACCAGCCCCATCCGCGGCACGTCGAGGTTCTCCAGCAGCCGGAACACGCTGTTGGTGTAGCCGTCGGCCCAGCCGCTGACGGCCATCACCGGGCAGCGGATCGCCGAGTAGTCCTCGCAGACCGAGCCGTGGCGCCAGTATTGGTCCCGGGTCTGATGTTCCAGCCAGGTCTTCAGCCACGGCCCGTTGTTCTCCAGCCGGTGCAGCCACATCTCGCGCCAGGACTCGCCCACCAGTGCCGGGTCCGGCGGCAGCGAGTTGAAGGCGAACATCACCGATGCCCAGGAGAGGTTGTCGCCGAGCATGCAGCCGCCCATGTAGTGGACGTCATCGGCGTAGCGGTCGTCGGTGGACGAGACAGTGACCACGGCCTTGAGCGCGCTCGGCTGCAGGGCCGCGATCTGCAAGCCGTTGAAGCCGCCCCAGGAGATGCCGATGATGCCCACGTTGCCGTCGCACCAGGGCTGCTCGGCGAGCCACTCGATGACCGCCACGCCATCCTTGAGCTCCCGAGGCAGGTACTCGTCCTCGAGGATGCCGTCCGACTCCCCGCTGCCGCGCAGGTCGACGCGCACGCAGGCGTAGCCGCGGGCGGCGAAGAACGGATGCATGCTCTCGTCGCGGGCGCGGGTGAAGTCGCGTTTGCGATAGGGGACGTACTCGAGGATCGCCGGGACCGGGTGTTCCTCCGCGTCCCGGGGCAGCCAGATGCGCGCGGCCAGGCGCGCCCCGTCCGGTACCGGGATCATGGTGTGCTCGATGACCCGGAAGTCGGTCTCTTGCTCCTCGCGTGCTGCCATCTGCGCGACCCCTTGGTCCGGAAGCGCCTCAATCGTAGTTCGTCTCGACCTCGCGGGAGAAGCGGAAGCCCAGGATCGCCATGGCCTCGCGGAAGTTCTCCGCGAGCTCCTCCCGGCTGTTCCCGCCCAGGAACAGGTCGCCCAGCTCGAAGCTGTAGCTGTCCTGGTTCGGCAGCTCCGCCAGCTCCATGCCCTCGGAGACGTGGCAGCTGAACATGGCGTCGGGGAACGCCTCCTGCAGGCGCTCCACGTCCTCCGGCCCCGGCACGCGGGTGACCCGGGCGGCGCCGTAGGAGCGGGGCATGAACTTTGCCGCCTGGCGGTAGTGCCCCTCGCCGCGGGGGAAGTCCGGGTGCCGGCCCAGCGCCACGTCGATCGCCACCTCGTGGTGCGAAGCCCCGTCCACGAGGTAGAACAGCGGCGAATGCGACTTGGAGATGCGCGGGTTGATCTCGAGCAGCTTGACGTCGTCGCTGTCCTCGTCCCAGAAGAACTCGACGTTGAACGGCGTGTTGTCGAGGCCGAGATGCCGGACGATGCGCCCGCTGCCCTCGATCATGCGGTCCTGCACCTGCGGCGGCAGGTCGGACGGGTAATGATAGCCGACGAAGCTGACGGCGTTGGAGCCTCGCAGGGAATCGATGATCGCGTAGGAGCGCACCTCGCCGTCGAGCACGTAGCCCTCGACGGTGCAGCCGCGGCCGCCGATGAGTCCCTCGGCGATGCAGAAGCCGCCTCCGAGCAGCGCGCGCCGGCCGCCCAGACGGGCATGTTTCATCAGCGTGTCGAAGGGCTCGGCGAACTTTCCGATTCCTGCCCGGATCTGTTCCAGCGCCCGGTGCAGATCGTCGCGGTCATCGATCTGGAAGCCGAGCGTGCTGGAAAAGGCGACCACCGGCTTGAGCCAGAACGGGTACGGCAGCGGCGGGTCGTCAAGCACGGCGTCGTCGTTCGGGTCCAGCAGGGCGAACGGCGGCGTCAGGTCCGGCGTGGCCTCGTACTCGGCCAGGCGGGTGCCGTACTTGTTCTCGCACATCAGGGCCGATTCCAGGCTCGGGCCGCGCAGGCCCAGCTCGCCCTGCAGGATCGGCAGCAGGCTGGTGGTGGGAAAGTCCCAGTGGCCGATGATCGCGTCCACCCGGCCGTCGATCTCCGAGAGCTCCCGGCGCGCGGTGTGCAGGAATTCCTCGATCGGGTAGGACTCGGGATTGACGATCTGCTGGTACGGGATGATCCCGTGGAACTCGTAGGTGCCGCTGCCGCGAACCGAGCGGAGCATCTGCCGGTTGAACTCGTCCAGCCCGATGACCGCGATGTTCCGGTGCTCTTCCATGGAGTGAGACCTCCCCGTTGAAACCCGCGTCGCCCGGCGTACCGCGCGACGCCCGGGACCAGCTTCCGCCTCTTTGTGTAGGGTCGAATTGACCGGACTCAAGGGGCTGTGCCAGACGCTCGGTCGTCGGCCGACGCCCCGGGCCGAAAGGACTCCCGACGGTCGCCGGCGCGTTCGGTCCAGTCGCTGGTCTCCACGGTCGATGCGTCGCGGGCCGTGGCCAGCGGATCCAGGCCGAGCACCCGGTTGATCCGGTCGAACATGTCCGAGCAGAAGCCGTCGGGACGATAGGTGGTCATCTCCATCGCATGCACCTCCTTCATCCGTGACCGTGAGTGCAGTCGTTGCTCGGTGCTTCGCGATATAGAGGCGGGTGGAACGGTTTCAAGGGCCGGGCTCCCTTCGGGAGAGCTCTAAGCTTTA
>DASQZM010000004.1:0-12638 GCA_035638695.1 Gammaproteobacteria bacterium
CACGTGACCCTGTTCGTGTTCAGCAACGACAACTTCTCGCGCCCGCCGCAGGAGGTCGAGTACCTGATGGACCTGTTCGTCAAGCGCGGTCCGACCATCCTGAAGGACCCGCGGCTGCGCTCGCACGGGGTACGCATCCGGGCCATCGGCCGGCGCGACCGGCTGCCGGCGGAAGTGGTCGCGACCATCGACCAGCTCGAGAGCCAGACCGCCGGCAACGACGGCATGACGATCAACATCGCGATGGCCTACGACGGCCGCGAGGAGATCGTGGACGCCGCGCGCAAGCACCTCGAGCAGGTAGCCGAGGGCGGCGGCTCGTTCGCGCAGGCGCGCGAGCGGCTGAGCGTGGACGCGATCAGCCGCAACCTGTACACGGCCGGGGTGCCGGACCCGGACTTCATCATCCGCACCAGCGGCGAGCAGCGCCTGTCGGGCTTCTGCCTGTGGCAATCGGCCTACAGCGAGTACTACTTCACCGACGTCCTCTGGCCCGAGTTCCGCCGGATCGACTTCCTGCGCTGCATCCGCAGCTACCAGGGGCGAAAGCGGCGCTTCGGGCGTTAGCTTCCCGATCCGCGGCCGGCCAGGCGTCCGCCGAGCAGCAGTCCCAGCCCGAACAGCGTAATCAGCACCAGGTAGCCACCCAGCACCAGCGCCCAGGGCGGAACCGGCAGCCGGGTGTGCAGGACGCCTTCCACCAGGGCGGCTCCGAACATCACCAGCGTGCCGGCGAGAGCCACCACCAGCGTCAGGATAACCCGCCGGTTTCGCTGCCGCTGCTGCACGCGCATGACCTCCCGACCTGGACCCATTGGGACGCAGGATACACCAGGGTCCCGGGCCGGGTCGCGGAAGACGAACGCGACGGACCTCGATTCCGTGGCTCTCGGGCGGAACCACGACGCGACCCTTCCCGCCGGGCGGCTGGCCGACTTCGCCAGCCTGGCTCTGTCCGTATACCGGCCCGCCCGGGCACCATGGCGGAAGGAGGATCTTCGCTTCCCGGTCCCCGCCCCGCAGCTGCGCGCGCAGCGGAAAGCACATGTTTCAAACGCGCGCTTGAAACATGTGCCTCGATGGACTATTGTGCGCGGCAATTATTAGGATACTAACGAATTGACGATCCAATGGTGGTGTCGGAGGACGGCAACGTACGCGACCGGCTGCTGCGCGCAGCGACCGAGATCTTCGCGCACAAGGGCTACAAGGACGCGTCCACCCGCGAGATCTGCCGGATGGCGGATGCCAATGGCGCCGCGATCCACTATTATTTCGGCGACAAGGCGAGTCTCTACCGTGAGGTCTTCCATCCCCCGGAACGCCTGACACGCCTGCCGTCCGAGCTGACCGATCCGAAGGCCTCCCTGCGCGCGGGGCTCGAGGCCTTCTTTCGGCAGGTTCTCAGGCCACTGACGGAGTCCGGGGTCAGCCCGCACCTGCGCCTGCTGGTGATTCGCGAGGAGGTACAGCCCAGCGGGGTGCTGACGGCGCGCCACAGCGAGCGCTTCCGCCCGAACCACGAGGTGCTCTGCCGGTTCCTGGCGCGCCACTGCTCGGTTGCGGAACCGGATCTCGCCATCGACCACCTGGCATTCAGCCTGGCGGGCATGGCGGTGATACTGCTTTTCCGCCGGGAGGCGGTGGATACGCTCGCACCCGGGCTGTTGCGGGACGCGGAGGCGGTGGAAGACGCGGTGCAGCGGCTGACGGAGTACGGGGTCGCGCTGGTCGGAAGCGAGCGCCGGCGACGGCAATCGCCGGGCGACGGCAAACGAGGGACACGCGCATGAACGGAAGATGGGCCATCGGGATGCTTGCGGGCTGCTCGGCGGTACTGGCGCTGGGCGGCTGCGCGGTGGCGCCCGCCTACCACCCGCCGAAGGCGTCCGCACCGAACCGCTACACCAGCGGCAAGCCGCCCCACAAGACCGTCGCCCCCACCAGCGGCCCGGGCGGCAACGCTCAGATGCTGCAGTTCGGGCCGCAGCCCGCCCGTGACTGGTGGAAGACGTTCGGTTCCGACGACCTCGATGCGCTGGTGCACACCGCTTTCGTCAACAGCCCCACGCTGGCCCGGGCCCAGGCGACCCTGCGCCAGTACCAGTACCTGGCCCGGGCCGGTGCCGCCGGCTACTATCCCAGCGTCGGCGCGCAGGGCTCGGTGACCCGCCAGCGGAGCGCGCAGCAGGGCATTTTCCCGCCGCAGCTCTACAACGTGTTCGCCGGGAGCCTGACGGTGTCGTACAGCCCGAGTGTGTTCGGCCGCACCAGTCTGACCTACGAGAACGCGAAGGCCCAGGAGGCGCAGCAGCGCTACAACCTGCAGGCCGCCTACCTGACCCTCGCCGGCAACATCACGAGCACCGCGATCACAGCTGCCGGCTACGCCGCCCAGGTCGACGCCACGCGCTCCATCGTCCAGGACCAGCAGCAGGTGCTGCAGCTCACCGAGCACCGCTACCAGGCCGGGGCGGTGCCGTACACCGACGTGCTGACCCAGCGCAGCCAGCTGGCCTCCACCCGGGCACAGCTCGCGCGGCTGGAGCAGCAGATGTCGCAGGCGCGCCACAGCTTGGCCACGCTGGTGGGCAAGCCGCCGGCCTCGTTCCAGGGGAGCGTGCCGGATCTTTCCAGGCTGACCCTGCCCGGAACCATCCCGGTCACCCTGCCCAGCCGTCTCGCGCGCTCCCGGCCTGACATCCGCGCTGCCCAGGCGGGCGTACGGGCCGCGCACGCCCAGTACGGGCTGGCCTACACGGACCGCTTCCCGAGCTTCACGATCAGCGGTAGCTACGGCCAGAGCGCTCCCCGCGCCGGAGACTTCCTCAAGGCGCCGTACAACATCTGGAACGCGGTCCTGGGCGCCAGCGTCAAGCTGTTCGACGCCGGGCGCCTGAAGAACCAGTCCGAAGCGGCCAGGGCGGCCTTCCAGGCCAGCGAGGACCTCTGGCGCGAAACCCTGCTGACGGCCTTCCAGCAGGTCGCGGATGGCCTGCGCGCGCTGGACAGCGACGCCACCGTCCTGCAGCAGCGCCATGCGCAGCTGATCTCGGCGCGGCAGGCATTGTCGATCACGCGTGACCAGTACCGCCAGGGAAGCGCGAGCTTCCTCGATCTCCTTACCACCGAGGTGAACTACAGCAACGCGCGGGTCGCCTGGATCCAGGCACTGACCCAGCGCTACCTCGACACGACCGCCCTCTACGTCGCTCTCGGCGGCCGGGCCTGGCCGAACACGGCCGCATCCCACGGCTCCGGCGACCAGAGTACCGACTCCAGGAGCTCCTGACCGCCATGGCAACCCAGAGAACGCGCCTGATCCGCCGCATCGTCATCCTCGTGCTGTTCGTCGTCGTGGTCTACGGCGGGGTGATCGGCTTCCACTCCTACACCGCGCACATGGTCCGCAAGGCCCTGGCCGCCAAGGGCCCGCCGATCGTGACCGTGTCCACCGCCAAGGCCAAGACCGCGACCTGGCCCGACCGGCTCTCGGCCGTGGCGTCGCTGAAGGCCGTCCAGGGCACCACCCTGACCGCGCAGACCGCGGGCACCGTGACCGGCCTGCATTTCCACTCCGGCGAGAAGGTCAAGAAGGGCCAGCTCCTGGTCCAGCTCAACGACAACGTGGCGCGCGCCAGGCTGCAGGCCGACCAGGCCAAGCTGGTCAACGCCCGCCAGGAGCTCGAGCGCCAGCGCAACCTCTACCGCCGCAAGGCCACCAGCCAGTCCCAGCTGCAGTCGGCCGAGGCGGCCTACCGCGAGGCCAAGGCCGCGATCGCGGGGGACAAGGCGGCGCTGGCCAACCTGCAGGTGAGCGCGCCCTTCGACGGTCGTCTCGGCATCCGCCAGGTGAGCCTGGGCCAGTACGTCTCTCCGGGCACCGGCGTCGTGGACATCCACCAGTGGAACCCGATGCACGTGGATTTCCAGGTGCCGCAGAAGGACGTCTCGCGCATCGAGAAAGGCGACGCGGTCACGCTCACGGTCAACGCGCTCGAGGACAAGACCTTCAAGGGCAAGATCACCTCGCTGGCCTCCTCCCTGGACAACGGCACCCGCAACCTCTCCGCGCAGGCCACCGTGCCGAACCCGAAGACTGTCCTCCGGCCCGGCATGTACGGCGAGGTCGAGATCAGTCTGGGCAGCAGCCGGAAGGTCGTGACCGTGCCGCGCACGGCGCTTGCCTACAACACCTACGGCGACTACGTCTACGTCGTGGTCAAGGGCAAGCAGGGCCCGACGGCGAAGGAGCGTATCGTCCACACCGGCGGGACCCGTGACGGCAGGGTCGCGATCACCAAGGGCGTCAAGGCCGGCGACGAGGTGGTGATCGCGGGACAGGTCAAGCTCCACGCCGGGGCGCGCGTCAAGGTGGTGGCGAGCCCGAAGGCCGTCACCCATCCCGGCGGCCCCGCCGACGACGGTTCCGGAGGCTGATCCATGGCCGAACGCAACTCCAGGGGTCGCTGGACCGACCTGTTCGTACGCCGCCCGGTGCTGGGCGTCACGCTGGCCACGGTGATCGCCGTAATGGGCCTGTTCGGCATGATGCAGTTGACCGTGCGCGAGTACCCCCAGCTCACCACCACCCAGGTCAGCGTCAGCACCTCCTACCCCGGGGCCAGCCCGCAGACGGTGCAGAGCTATATCACCCAGCCGCTGAGCCGGGTGCTGGGCAGCACGCC
Source organism: Gammaproteobacteria bacterium (assembly GCA_035638695.1). Classification (GTDB taxonomy): domain Bacteria; phylum Pseudomonadota; class Gammaproteobacteria; order UBA5335; family SLRW01; genus DASQZJ01. The sequence goes on from DASQZM010000004.1 coordinate 4,689, forward strand.
GGACCTGGACTACATGACCTCCAGCAGCAGCCAGGGCAGCTCCACGGTGACCCTGCGGATGCACCTCAACGCCAATCCCCAGAAGGCCCTGGCGAACGCCTTGAGCGAGGTGCGCGAGGTGCAGAGCCTGCTGCCCAAGGACAGCTACCCGCCGGTGGTCAACGAGTCGGCCGGGCACCAGACCGCGCTGATGTACATCTCCTTCTACAGCCCCGGCGGGCAGATGAACACCGCGCAGATCGTGGACTACGTGGTGCGCAATGCCCAGCCGCTGCTGCAGACCGTGCTCGGCGTGTCGCAGGCACAGGTCTTCCCGCCCGGCGGCTCCGGCGGCAACGGCAACAACCAGGCCGTGCGCGTGTGGCTGAACCCGAAAAAGATGGCCGCGCGCAACGTCACCCCCGCCGGCGTGCGCAACGCCCTGGCCGACCAGAACGTCGTCGCGGCGGTAGGCGAGACGCGCAGCAACCTGATCTCGGCGCCGCTGACCAGCAACCTGGAGATGACCTCGGCCGACCAGTTCAAGGACCTGGTGGTCAAGACCGTCGACGGCACCCCGGTGTACCTGAAGGACGTCGCCCGGGTAACGCTGGGCGCCGAGAGCTACAGCTCCGAGTTCTACTACGACGGCAAGCCGGCCGTGGCGATCGGTATCCAGACCACGCCGGACGCCAACGACCTGTCGGTGGCCCAGGGCGTAACACAGAGAATCGCCTCGCTGCGCGAACACCTGCCTCCCGGGCTCAAGATCGGCCTGCCCTACAACGGGGCCGACTTCATCCAGATCGCGATCCACGAGGTGATGGGCACCATCGGCATCACCGTCCTGGTGGTGGTGGCGGTGATCTTCCTGTTCCTGGGATCCCTGCGGGGCCTGCTGGTGCCGGCGATCGCCATCCCCCTGTCACTGGGCGGGGCCGGGATCTTCATGTTCATGGCGGGCTACTCGCTGAACCTGCTGACCCTGCTCGCGATGGTGCTGGCGATCGGCCTGGTGGTGGACGACGCCATCGTGATGGTGGAGAACGTGCACCGGCACATCGATGAGGGACGCAGCGGCTTCCAGGCGGCGGCGATGTCGGCGCGGGAGCTGACCATGCCGGTCATCGTCATGTCCACCACGCTGGTCGCCGTGTTCCTGCCGGTGGCGTTCTCGGGCGGGATCACGGGCTCGCTGTTCACCGAGTTCGCCTTCACCATCGTGTTCGCGGTGGTGATCTCGATGGTGCTCGCACTCACGCTCTCGCCCATGCTCAGCGGGAAGGTCCTGCGCCAGACGCCGGCCCACGGCCTGAACCACTTCCTCGACAGCGCCTTCGAGCGGCTCCGGGCCCTGTACGACCGCTCGCTGCACGGTTTCCTGGAGTTCCCGGTGGTGGGGCTGGTGTTCGTGGTCGCGACCTTCGTCGCCCTGTACTTCCTCTACGGGGGCCTGACCCATGAGCTTTCCCCGCCGCAGAACAGCGGGGTCGTCTTCGCCACCGGCAGCGCCCAGCCCAATGCGGCGCCGGGCTACCTCAAGGCCTACGGCCGCCAGATCCTGCAGTCCTTCCACGACCTGCCGGAGAGGAAGGCCAGCTTCCTGGTCACCGGCTTCAGCCCCACCGGCGGTGGCAACACCGGCCTGATCGGGGGGGTCCAGCTCAAGCCGTTCAGCGAGCGGGCCAGCGGCGCCACCGCCTCGGATCTCAAGCCCAAGATCCAGCGCGAGGTCAACCAGATCCCGGGGCTCAAGGCGGCAGCGTTCACCCGCCCGCCCCTGCCGGGCGCCAGCGGCCTGTTCCCGATCGACTTCGTGCTCACCGCGTCGACGTCCTACGACAACCTCGCCAAGGTCGCGGACCAGCTGGTGCAGAAGGCCGAGGCAAGCGGCAAGTTCATGTTCCTGAACAAGGACCTGAAGATCGACCAGCCGCAGCCGGAGGTCGATGTCGACCGCAAGATGGCGGCCAGTCTGGGCATCTCCATGCAGCAGATCGCCGCCGATCTGCAGCCGATGCTGGCCGGCGCATACGTGAACCGGTACACCCAGTCCGGCTACGCCTACCAGGTGATCCCGCAGGTCCCGGACGCCTTCCGCGACAAGGTGCAGGATCTGGGCCAGTATTACGTCCGCGCCGCCAGCGGCAAGCTCATTCCGCTTTCCACCCTGGTCTCCTTCAAGACCCGGGTGATCCCCGAGCAGCTGCCGCAGTTCGACCGGATCAACAGCGTCACCATCCAGGGAGTGCCTTTCCCGGGCGTCTCCCAGGGCGAGGCGCTGAGCTACCTGCGCGACACCGCGCACCAGATGGCCCCCGACTACCAGGTGAACTACGGCGGCCAGTCGCGGCAGTTCATGAAACAGGGCAACACCTTCGCGGTAGCCGTGGTGCTGGCGCTGATCCTGATCTATCTGCTGCTGTCGGCGCAGTTCAACAGCTTCCGCGACGCGCTGATCGTGATGTTCGCGGTGCCGATGTCGGCCGCCGGCGCGCTGCTGTTCATGGACCTCGGCTTCGCCAGCCTGAACATCTACACCCAGATCGCCCTGATCACCCTGATCGGCCTGATCACCAAGCAGGGCATCCTGGTGGTGCAGTTCGCCAACCAGGTCCAGCGGGAGGAAGGGCTCGGCCTGCGCGAGGCGGTGGAGAAGGCCGCCAGCATCCGGCTGCGCCCGATCCTGATGACCACGCTGGCAATGGTCTTGGGCGTCATGCCCCTGATCGTGGCCACCGGCACCGGTGCCCCGCCGCGCAACCAGCTCGGCATCGTGATCGCCAGCGGACTGGGTGTCGGCGCGCTGTTCAGCCTCTACATCGTGCCGACCATGTACCTGTATCTGGCCAAGACCCACAGCGACGTAGCCGAGCAGGAGGCGGAGCAGGATCGGGCGCTGGCGGAGCTGGAGTCCGAGCAGGACCGGCGCGGGGACCGGGAGTGACCGGCCCGCGGCGCGCCCGCGCGCGCCGTTCGGGGTGATCGCCGGCGCGGGATGGCGGGCGCCGGATCACCCATGGCGCGCTGAGAGAGAGCCGTGACGGAACCGCCCGCCAACCGCGCCATCATCACCGTCGTAGTGATGGCCGCGGCCATCACCCAGGTGGTCGACACGACCATCGTCGCGGTGGCGTTGCCGCACATGCAGGGATCGCTGTCCGCTTCCCCGGACGAGATCGCCTGGGTGCTGACCAGCTACCTGATCGCCTCCGGCATCTTCATGCCGCTCACCGGCTACTTCACCGACCGCATGGGCCAGCGGAATTTCCTGATGATCGGGATCGCCGGCTTCATGATCGCCTCGGCGCTGTGCGGGCTGGCCACCAATCTGGACGAGATCGTCCTGTTCCGGCTGCTGCAGGGCATCATGGGCGCCGGACTGGTGCCCCAGGCACAGGCGATCCTGGTGCAGTCCTACCCACCCGAGGAACGCGGGCGCGCCATGGCGATCTTCGGCCTGGGCGTAGTGGTCGGGCCCATCCTCGGACCGACCCTGGGCGGCTACCTGACCCAGGTGTTGTCCTGGCGCTGGACCTTCTACATCAACGTTCCGATCGGCCTGTTCGCCTTCATCGGAGCCCTGATCTTCGTGCCCGACAGCGAGCGCCGCGAGCGCCGCATGGACTGGACCGGGTTCGCCTGGCTGGTGATGGCGGTGGGCACGCTGCAGTTCATCCTCGATCGGGGAACACGCTACGACTGGTTCTCCTCCGACGTGATCCGGATCTGCGCGGTGACCAGCGGCGTCGGCTTCGTCCTGCTGCTGCGGCACACCTGGCGGCACGGGCGCAAGGCGGTGTTCGACCTGCACGTCTTCCGCGACCGCAACTTCGGCTTCGCCACCCTGATCTTCTCGGTGTTCATGTTCAGCATGTACGGGATGATCACCCTGCGGCCGATGCTGATCGAGACCCTGCTCGGCTACCCGGCGCTGACCACCGGCCTGATCATGGCGCCGCGCGGGCTGGCCTCGATGGCGGGCATGTTCCTGGTCAGCCGCCTGATCAACCGCACCGGGCCGCGCCCGCTGGTCATCGCCGGCGCGGCGACCTTCACCGTCGGGGTGCTGGCAATGACCCGCTACAGTCTGCAGGTGGACACCTGGTGGCTGGTCTGGCCCACGATCGTGCAGGGCTTCGGCGTGGGCCTGGCCTTCGTCCCGCTGGCCACGGTCGCGTTCACGACACTGCCGGAGTCGGATGCCCACGAGGCCGCCGGCGTGCGCCAGCTGTGCCGCACCATCGGCGGCTCGGTCGGCGTCGCCGTGGGCGCAGCGCTGTTCGCGCGCCAGGGCCAGGTCAGCTGGAACCAGCTCGGGGCCCACATCAACCCGTACAACCCCGCAGTCGCCGATACCCTTGCCCGGCTCGGCCTGGAGGGCATAACCCACCGGGCCGGTGCCCTGTTCGCCAGCATCCTGCACCAGCAGGCGGCGCTGCAGGCCATGATCAACGTGTTCCTGGTGCTGGGGGTCAGCGTGCTCGCGACCTTGCCATTGCTGCTTCTGATGGGCCGGGTGCGGCGCAGCGAGACGCTCACCTGACGCTGGCAAGGCGGTGCGGTGGAACGCCGCGCCCCTTGTCCGCCGGATCCGCGATGCTCGAACCCGGAGCACATCCTGTGGTCGAATATTGATGCGCGGCGGATACCGCGAGGGTCGCCGCACGTCAGCCGGTATGCGGCCTGCCCGGCCGTGCCGGCGCTTCGCACTTCACCGGAGGACGAAGAGAGAGGGGACAAAGGAATGACGGATTCCAACGATACCACCAACGTCGACCGCCGCACTGCGCTGAAGCGCCTGCTGGGAATCAGCGTCGCCGTCGCGGCCGCCCCCGCCCTGCTGTTCGGGAACCAGGCGCAGGCGGACGACAAGTGCCACGGATCGACGCCCAAGAAAGCGCTGAACTACCAGGACAAGCCAAGCGGCAAACATATGTGCAGCAACTGCATGCATTTCTGCCCGGGTCCCAGCGCCAAGGCCATGGGGACCTGCAAGGTCGTCAAGGGTCCGATCTCCCCGCACGGCTGGTGCGCCGCCTGGGCTGCCAAGAGCTGAGCCCCGGCGGGCCGGTTTCCGTGGCAGGGATGCCGCGTTGATCGGTCCTGATCCATTCCAGTGAGTCCCGGGCAGCGCCCGCGGAATCGGCCCCGGGGCAGCGGGGATTGCGCAGCCACCCGGATGCCGTTGCCGCTCCGGCGGGGCCTCCCCCGCTGCCCGCGGGTGCGCCGCGCAGGACCGGAACGGTCGAGGCTTTCATCCGGCGTGGGCCCGCCCCGTAGCCGCGCCACGTCGAGCAACCGCAGCTTCGAGGCACGCCATGGACAAGCTGGAACAGGCCCGGCGACTGGTCGCCGCGGACGACCGCCGCGACTTCGACTTCGCCGAGCGCGGCTTCATCGCCACCCGCGCGGACCCGCGCATCCTGCGGGACGACGGGCGCGCCGCGTTCGACCTCGCCGCCTACGAGTTCGTCCGGGGCGAGGCCCCGTCCACGGTCAATCCCAGCCTCTGGCGCCAGGCCCGGATCCTCACCCGTCACGGCCTGTTCCGGGTCACCGACCGCGTCTACCAGGTGCGCGGCTTCGACGTCTCCACGGTGTCGTTCATCGACGCCGGCGAGGGCTGGATCGTGGTCGATCCGCTGACCACCGTGGAGGTGGCGCGCGCGGCCCTGGAGCTGCTCGCCGAGCATGTGGCCGACAAGCCGGTGCTGGCCATGATCTACTCGCACAGCCACGTCGATCACTACGGCGGCGCCGCCGGCGTGGTGGACCGGCGCGAGGTCGAGGCCGGCCGGGTGAAGGTGATCGCGCCGGAAGGCTTCCTCGAGCACGCGGTCTCGGAGAACATCATCGCCGGCCCGGCGATGCTGCGGCGGGCGCGGTTCCAGTTCGGCGTGACCCTGCCGCGCAGCGCCGAGGGCGAGGTGACCTCCGGCCTCGGGCCCTGCCCGTCGCTGGGCCACGTGTCCCTGATCGCCCCCACCGAGCTGGTCACGCGCACGGGCCAGGCGATCACCGTGGGCGATATCACCATGGTGTTCCAGCTGACCCCGGGCACCGAGGCGCCGGCCGAGATGAACTTCCACCTGCCGCGGCACAGGACGGTGTTCATGGCGGAGAACGCCAACCTCACCATGCACAACCTGCTGCCGGCCCGCGGCGCGCTGGTGCGGGACGCCAAGGCCTGGGCGGACTACCTCACCGAGTCGATCCGCCTGTTCGCCGGCGACAGCGACGCGATGTTCGCGGCCCACGGCATCCCGCGCTTCGGCCGCGACGAGATCGTGGCGTTCCTCACCAGCCACCGGGACGCCTACAAGTACCTGCACGACCAGTCGGTGCGGCTGATGAACGCGGGCCTGACCGGGCCGGAGATCGCCGAGGTGCTGGAGCTGCCCGAGGTGCTGGCGAAGCAGTGGTTCAACCGTGGGTATTACGGCACCATGCGCCACAACGCCAGGGCGATCTACCAGCGCTACCTCGGCTGGTACGATGCCAACCCGGCGAACCTCAACCCGCTGCCCCCGGAGCCGGCGGCGAAGAAATACGTCGCGGCCATGGGCGGGGCCGAGCGGGTGATCGGGCTCGCCGATCAGGCGATCGCCGACGGCGAGCTGCGCTGGGCGGCAACGCTGCTCAACCACGCGGTCTTCGCCGACGAGAGCAACCGCCGTGCCCGCGAGACGCTGGCGGAGGTCTACACGCGCCTGGGCTACGAGACCGAGGCCGGCACCTGGCGCAACATCTACCTCACCGGCGCCCAGGAGCTGCGCAGCGGCCCGGCCGAGCTGCCCGCGGGCGGCTTCAGTCCCGACGTGCTGCAGGCCACGGCCACCTCCATGCTGCTGGACTTCGCCGCGGTCCGGGTCGATCCCGACCAGGCCACCGCGCGGTCCTTTCGCATCAACCTCGAGCTGACCGACCGCGACGAGATCCACCTGATCTGCGTGGGCAACGGCGTGCTGGTCCACGAGGCCGGCGTCCGCGACCCGCAGGCCGGGGCCACCGTGCGCATGCAGCGGGCGAATCTCCTGATGACCCTGTTCGCCGGTGCGGCGTACGAGCCCCTGGTGGACTCCGGCGAGATCACGGTAGCGGGCGACCCGTCCCTGTACGCTGCCCTGGTCGACCTGATCGAGCCGCTGGCCAGGAACTTTCCGATCGTGACGCCCTGACGGGGGGCGGGCGGGGGTTGGACGGAGTGGTAATGAAGAAGCTCGGTGGGGAGTATAGCTATCGGGAAGTTTTAGGTTTTAGGCTTTAGGTTTTAGGTTTTAGGAAAGAGGGATCCGGTGGCTACCCCCGGTTTCTGCTCGACGGGTGCGGGGGCGGCCATCTACCGACCCGAGGGCAGATTGGTGGGCGCCCGAAGCCTGCTGTACCGAAAGCACAAAACCTGCACACGTGCCCTTGCCCGACGCAAGGCGACCCGAACCATCCCCGGCGGCTCTTCAACAAAGCCCCTGCGGGGCATATGCCCCGCAGGGGCCACGACCTAAAACCTAAAACCTAACACCTAAAACCGGACCCTAGAACGGAATATCGTCGTCGAACTCCTCGGCGGTCGACTGGCCGCCGGCCCCGGCGGGTGCGCTGTCCCCGCCGGACGAGCTCTCGCTCCAGCCGCCGCTGTCCTCGCCCGCGAAGCTGGCGCTGCCGCCACCGCCGCCGCGGCTGTCCAGCATCTGGAGGTCGTTGGCGACGATCTCGGTGGTGTAGCGGTCCTGGCCGTCCTGGCCCTGCCACTTGCGCGTCTGCAGCCGCCCTTCCACGTACACCCGCGAGCCCTTGCGCAGATACTCGCCGGCGATCTCGGCCAGGCGCCCGAACAGCACCACCCGGTGCCACTCGGTGCGCTCCTGCCGCTCGCCGCTCTGCTTGTCACGCCAGGTGTCGGTCGTGGCCAGGCGGACGTTCGCCACCGCGCTGCCGCTGGGCATGTACTTCACCTCGGGATCGACCCCG
>DASQZM010000005.1:0-57566 GCA_035638695.1 Gammaproteobacteria bacterium
CAGTTGCTGCTGGACCACATCGGCTACGACGACATCATGGACCGCCTGATCGAGGAGATCTGGCGCATCCTCGCCCAGCGGCCCGTGCGGGTGGACAACATCAAGGGTATGGTCACCCAGATCGCCGCCTGCCTGTACAACCCGTCCATCCCGGTGACCAGCAGCCGCGGCGCGGACCGGCTGGTGAGCGCGCTGTTCGGCCCCACCCAGGCCTGCATCGAGGACCCGGGCCTGGAGGTCTACGGGGAACGGATGGCGGCGATGGACGCCCAGGCCCTGCAGCAGGAGGCGAACGGCCTGGCGCGGGCGATGCACGATACCGGTCTGGTCTCGCCGTACCACGCCGCGTTCCTGCGCTTCGCCCTCGCGCAGTCCCCGGACCTGCTGCCGACGGCCCTGGGGCTGAGCAGCACCGGCCGCGAAACCCTGCTGTGCTACCAGGAGCTGGTGCACGCCCTGATCGATGCCGCGATCTTCCCGGAGACGCCCCAGCCTGCCTACGGCCTCACGCTGCTGCTGGAGAACGGCGTGCTGTTCTCACCCCCCGTGGCGCCGGCGCTCTGGCGCCAGATCAGCCTGGCCCTGTCGCCGCAGGCGAACCGGGCCATCGAGCGCGCCCGGGGCGACGTACGGCCGGCCAGGGTGCTGCTGCTGGGCGATATCCTCGGCGTGCTGGGCCTTCCCATGGGCGTGGGCCAGGGCAACAATCCGACCTGCCAGTCGGCGCGGGCCATCTCCATGTGGGCCCACAACGACCCCGACTACCTGCTGCAGATGATCGCCTGGGCGGGCCGGGACGACGACATCGTCACGCACTTCGAGGGGCAGCGCCTGTCCTCGCGGGAGCTGGCGGTCTCCGACCTGGCTGCGATCGCCCCGGCGGACGTGGACGCGGTCTCGGCGCTCCTGGTGCCGCACCTCGATACGATCTACCGCGTGATGATGGATCTCTGCGCCGGGCGCCAGGACGATCCGCACCGCTGGATCAACCCCGAATTCCACGGCTGGTGGGTGGGGCGCGGCTTCCGCCTGGCGGTGGAGCTCGCCAGCGGCAGGCTGAGCGACTACGAAGGCTTTGTCCGCCTCTTCTACGCCTATTACAACCCGCTCTACAACGGTAACCAGCCGCTGATCCACCCGCAGCCGGCGGGGCTCGCCATGACCGACAGCGCCGCCCGTTTCGTCGGCTGGCACGCGATCACCATCCAGCGCGTGGTGCTCGATCAGAATGAGGAGATGCGGGTGTACTTCTACAACCCCAACAACGACAGCGGCCAGGATTTCGGCAACGACGTGCGCGTCTCCACCGAGGGCCTCGGGGAGCATTTCGGCGAGTCGTCGCTGCCGGTCAAGGAGTTCGTCTCGCGGCTGTATCTGTTCCACTACGACACGCTCGAGCACGTCGAACCCGGCTCGGTGTCCGCGGAAGAGGTGGGTGCGGTCGAGGAGCTGGCGCGCGGAAGCTGGGCCGCCAACCGCTGAAGCGGTGTCAGGCCCGGTCCGGCGGGTCGGTGTCCGGCAGGAACGCGCTGCGATGGAAGTCGGCGGCCGCGGCCACCTCCCGGATGCCCCAGTCCTGCGGCTCAGCCGGCTCGCCGCCGGTGAGCACCTCCAGCACCGAGCGCACGCCGCGGGCCAGCGACTGCGGGTTGTAACCACCTTCGAGCACCATCGCCAGGCGGCCGTCGCAGTGCCGCTCGGCGATCTCCTGCACGATCCCGGTCAGCGCCGCGAAACCCCCGCAGCTCATGTTCAGGGCCAGGTCCATCTGGTGCGGGTCGAAGCCGGCCGAGACCAGCACCAGATCGGGCCGGAACCAGTCCGCGGCCGGCACCAGGATCTCGCGGTAGGCCTTGAGCAGCGCCGCATCGCCGGCGCCGCCGGGCAGCGGCACGTTGACCGTGGTGCCTTCGCCGAGGCCGCCGCCGACCTCCTCCAGCGCGCCGGTGCCGGGATAGAAGGGCGCGGCGCGGTGGGTGTCGAACAGCAGCACGTCGGGGTCGGCCCAGAAGATCTCCTGGGTACCGTTGCCGTGATGCGCGTCCCAGTCGACGATCAGCACCCGCGGGCAGTCCAGCGCCGCCTGGGCGTGGGCGGCGGCGACCGCGACGTTGTTGAACAGACAGAAGCCGCGCGCGCGCACCGGCTCGGCGTGGTGTCCCGGCGGGCGCACCAGGGCGAAGGCGCGCGGGGTACGCCCGGTGACCACGGCCTCGGTGGCCGCGATCGCGGTGCCCGCGGCGACCTCGGCCGCCTCGACGCTGCCGGCCGAAACCGCCGTGGTGTCGACATCCAGCCAGGCGTTCTTGCCGCGCAGGGCGTAGATGTGCTCGAGGTAGTTGGTGGTATGCACGCGGGCGAGTTCTTCGCGCGTGGCCTGCCGGCCGCCTTCGAAGCGCACACCGGACACCGGCTCGCGCTCCAGCAGCTCCCGCGCCGCGCTCACCCGTCCCGGGTGCTCCGGATAGGCCCACTTGACCCCGAGGCCGGCCAGGATCTCGCGGACGCGCTTGTCCAGCTTGCCCGGAAGGAACGGATCGTCCGCGTCCGGGCGATGGCTCAGCACCCGCTCGTCGTAGAATACGGTCGCCTCCCGGTCACCGATCATCCGTCCTGCCCCTCGCCTGCCGGCGGCCCCTCCGGGCCGATACTGCAGGGTTATACACTCTGACGGACGGCGTTCCAAAGGGCGGCGCCCGGCGTCCGCCCGGAGAGCGGTGCGTCCGGGGCGCGCACCGGTCCTGTTGGCGGGCACAGCGGGGGCGGTATGATGCCGGGGTTTGCGTCCAGCACGGGATCATACGGCCATGCCGACGCTCGTCGTCAACGGGACCCTGTATGCCGGGCTGACGGGCCCACGCCCGCGGCGGGTGAGCGCGTCTTGAGCGCGCGCCGGGAGAAGTTGGCGGGCCTGGCTGCCGTGGCCCGTGCGGGCTGGAACCGACGCGTCGGCATCACGCTGTTTTTGGGCTTCTCGTCGGGGCTGCCGCTGGCGCTGTCCGGCAGCACGCTGCAGGCCTGGATGGCGACCCTGGACGTGAACGTCTCCACCATCGGGCTGTTCTCCCTGGTGGGCCTGCCCTACTCCCTCAAGTTCCTGTGGGCCCCCCTGATGGACCGCTACGTGCCGCCCTTCATGGGCCGGCGGCGCGGCTGGATCCTGGTGGCGCAGCTCGCGCTGGCCGCCATCCTTGCCGGGATGGCGGTGACCGATCCCGCCAGCCAGACCCTGCGCATGGGCATCCTGGCGTTCGCCCTGGCGTTCGCCTCGGCGTCCCAGGACATCGTCTACAATGCCTATTTCACCGACATCCTGCGGCCCGCGGAACGCGGTCTCGGCGCCGCGGTGCAGACCGGCGGCTACCGCCTCGCGATGATCGTGGCCGGCGCGGTGGTGCTGATCCTCTCCGACCGCATCGGCTGGCGCGACAGCTACCTGCTGATGGCGCTGCTGATGGTGGCCGCCACGCTCCCGACCATGCTGGGCCCGGAGCCGGAGGCGCCGGGCGCGAGGCCCCACCGCCTGGTCGACGCGGTCGTGCGGCCGCTGCTGGAGTTGCTGCGGCGCCGGGGCGCGGCCGGCCTGCTGCTGCTGGTGGTGTTGTACAAGTTCGGCGACTGGTTCTCGGGCCCGATGACCAACGCCTTCCTGATCGAGGGGCTGCACTTCAGCGCCATGGACGTAGGCGTGGTCAACAAGGGCTTCGGGCTGGCGGCGACGATCGTTGGGGTATTCGTGGGCGGGGCGCTGATGACCCGCCTGTCGCTGTTCCGGGCGATGCTCTACTTCGGCCTGGCACAGGCCGGGTCCATCGTGACCTTCCTGATCCTGTCCCGCGTCGGTCACAGCTACCCCGCCCTGATCACCGCCGTGGCGGTGGAGAACCTTGCCTGGGGGCTTGGCACGGCGGCATTCGTGGCCTATCTGATGGCCCTTTGTGACCACCGCTACACCGCGTTCCAGTTCGCCATCCTGTCGGCGCTGGATTCGGTCTCGCGGGTGATCCTGGGGCCGGCGGCGGGCTACGTGGCGCAGCATGCCGGCTGGGGCGCGATGTACGGGGGCGCCATGCTCCTGGCGCTGCCAGGCCTGATGCTGCTGGTGCTGCTGCGCCGTCGCATCGGCGAGGTCGAGTATCTCAACGCGCCGGCCTGAGACTGTCCGGGGCGCGGCCCCGCGCGCTGCCGGGGAACCGCGTTTTCCGGTTGCGAGGCTGAAGAAGGCCCCGGATGGATTTTTTCAGCAACCCCCCTAGTGCAGCGAGCCGGGGTCGCGCGGCGCGGCCTGACCGCGGCCCGTGGGCGAGGCGTGGTGCACCACCATGTGCCAGCTGTCGCGGCTGCGCAGTACCGCCACGCGGATGCCGAGGCCGGCGCTGCCCTCCGGGATACCGCGCCAACTCGCTTCCACCGCCTCGCGGCCCACCAGTGGCGGCGCCATGGGGTGTACGCAGGTGACGGCGTTGCCATCGCCCCAGACCTCCATCATGGCATCGGCGTCGGCGTGCGCGAACGCCTCGTAGAATGCCTTTTCCGCCTCGGCCACGGTATGGAACGGGGGTCGGGTCATGGCTGGAAACCAGCGCGGCTTGCCTTGCCGCATGGTAGCTCAGCAGGCCTTTCGGGTATATTGCCGAGCTTCGGGACGCGGCCGCGGGGGACCGCGCCATCTGGCGGTAAGAGCGGCGATACGGTTCGGCTTGCGGATGGCAACAGCAGGGGATTCGGAAAACACGCGAGGCGAGGGTCCGGGGCGTGAACCCTGGCACCTGTGCGACCTGGCGGAGCTGCCGGATCCGGGCAGTCGCGGCTTCATGGCCGGAAGGGGGCGTGACGGTCTCGGCTTCTTCATCGTGCGCCGGGGCGACGAGATCTACGGCTACGTCAACTCGTGCCCGCACCTCGGCGTCAATCTCGAGTGGGTGCCCGATCGCTTCCTCAATCCCGAGCGCACGCGGATCCAGTGTTCCCTGCACATGGCCCAGTTCCGCATCGAGGACGGCTACTGCCTGTGGGGGCCCTGCGCGTGCCAGTCGCTCCAGCCGGTCGCCGTCGAGGTGCGCGAGGGCCGGGTGCTGCTCACCGATCCCGACCTGCTGATGCTGCGGGAACGCTACGCGTGACGCAGCCCAAGCCACCGGTATGCTCGCCGGCGTCGGCGCGTGGTTCGCGCCCATGGATCGCGTTCTCGGGGGCCGGCGTCCGACAGCTGCGGGTCACGGCGACGGTGGGGCTGGTGCTGCTGGCAAGCTGCGCCGGCCGAACCGCGCGCAACGGCGTGACGGACCTCGCCCGCGGCGACCTGGGTTTGGCCGCGGACGTACTTCTTTGCAGTCGCAACGCCCCCGGAACGGGCGGTTCAGCAGCTGGCGCAATCTCAGCGGCGCGATCCCGGTGGGCACCCGGTCGCGCGCTCCGCCCGGCGGCGGAGCCCTGGGTCTGCTACCCCTGACCCGGTCAGTAACCGCGTATCGCCGGAATGTTGCCGGCTGTCTTATCGGGTGGCCGGGCCGGCCGGATTTCGCTTATAGTCCAGTCGGGGCGGCGCGGCCCGGGGTCGCCCCGCGCGCAAGGGTCCGCAGAAGGCCGGCGCGATCTCCCGATGCAACTCCGGGAAGGATGCAGTGTGCCGGCTGTGCCGGTGCATAAGGGGAGGGCAGGCCATGTCCCTGGGAAACAGTTGGCTCGTGATTCCCGGTCAGCCGGTGCTGTCGGGAATCATCCTGGCGTTCGTCTTTCTCGTGCTCGCGTACCTGGCGCGGGCTCCCATGCTCCAGTCCATTCATGCGCTCGGGCGCGTGCTCTACCGCATGTTCCGGCTCGCGGCGCGCTCGGTGGCGATCGCCGAGCGGCGCCTGGACGCGCGCAACCGCGAGGTGCTGCTGGCCTCCGGCCGCGAGGCCGCCGAGCGCATGGTCGAGCGTGAGTTCCACCGCATCGAGCGCGTGGTCAACCGCGACCTTCAGGCCTACCCGGATCTGCATCGCAGGATCTCCGAGCACATCCGCAAGATCGACGAGGACTTTCGCAGCAACAACGAGTCCCCGCCGACGCCGCCGGAATGGGTTAAGGCCGTCGAGGCCGTGGCCAAGCTGCAGGAGACCGCGGACCCGGCCGTGGCCAGCGTGCTGGGCGATATCCGCAAGTCGCTGGTGCGGGCGCAGGAGAAGGCCACCCACGAGTACCGCAAGGCGGCCGCGCGTCGGCATCGTCTCCTGGCGGGCATGGCACCTTCCTGGCGCGGCATCGAGCGCGATCTGGCCGGGGTGGAGAAGAGCGTGAACACACTGCTCGACCGCTCCGGTCGTATCGACCGCCAGATGGAGGAGTTCGAGGAGATCCGCAATGGCACCGACCGGGCGCAGCAGACGCTGTCCTCATCCTCGCTTACGCAGTTCTTCGTGTCCGCGCTGGTGATGGCGATCGCCATCGGCGGTGCAATGATCAACTTTTACCTCATCTCCCGGCCGATGCAGGAGATGGTCGGCGGCAACAGCACCATCGGACCGTTCCTGACGGCGAACATTGCCGCCATGGTGATCATCTTCGTGGAGCTGTCGATGGGGCTGTTCCTGATGGAATCGCTGCGCATCACCCGGCTGTTCCCGGTGATCGGGGCCCTCGACGATCGTATGCGCCACCGGATGATCTGGATCACCTTCGGCTTCCTGGTGGTGCTGGCCTGCGTGGAGTCGGGTCTGGCGCTGATGCGCGCGACCCTGGCCGCGAGCGAGCAGCAACTGCTGCAGAGCCTGGGCAATGCCGGCGCCGCCGCCGCGTCCGCACCCCAGCACCAGATGATCCCGATGGTCACGCAGATGGTACTGAGTTTTATCCTGCCCTTCGCGCTGGCCTTCGTGGCCATTCCGCTGGAGTCGCTGGTGCAGTCCGCGCGCACCGTGCTGGGGGTCGTGGGCGTGGTGTTGCTACGCGCGCTGAGCTTCCTGCTGCGGCTGCTGGGCAACGCCTCAGTCGGCGGGGCGGGCCTGCTGGCCCGACTCTACGACCTGATCATCTTCGTCCCGCTGCGCTTTGAGGCGCTGGTGGTTCGGCGCGCGGGATCGGGGAGTGCCGCGCTTTCCGGAAGGCCCGGGCAGGGGGAGGACTGACATGCGCCGGCCGCTGACCATGCTGCTGCTGGCCGGGCTCGTCGCCGCCACCCTGCCGGCCTGCTCCGGACAGAGCTCCCGGACCCGGGCGGTGTTCATGCTGGTGGATACCTCGGGCACTTACGCGAAGCAGCTGGACAAGGCGCAGGGCATCATCGATTATCTGCTGGCCAAGCTGTATCCCGGCGACAGCTTGGCGGTGGCGCGCATCGACAGCGCCAGCTTCACCCAGAAGAACATCCTGGACCAGGTGACCTTCGACGGCCGGCCGAGCTATGCCATCGCTCAGAAGCGCCAGTTCAAACAGAAAATCGACGACTTCGTCAAAGGCGTCAAACACGGCAGCGCCTACACCGACATCACCGGGGCGGTGGTGCAGGCGGCCGAATATCTGCGCGAGACCGGCGCGCCGCACAAGACCATCGTGATTTTCTCCGATCTAAAAGAGGACCTGCCCAAGGGCGATGTGCGCAACTTCCCGCTGCACTTGAAGGGCATCCGCGTGGTGGCGCTCAACGTCACCAAGCTGCGCAGCGACAACGTCGACCCGAGGCGCTACATGGAGCGCGTGAAACACTGGCGCAAGCGGGTGCAGAAGGGCGGCGGCAGGTTCGTGCTGGTCAACGACCTCTCAAGGATGGACAAGGTGCTGCCGCAGGACTAGCGAGCCCGCGGGAAGGACGCACGAGCACCTCCTGCTGCCGCCGTCAACCGGCGGCGTCCGGCGCGTGCCTGTTTGACCGTGTGGGTATCCGGTGGCCGGCCGTGGTCGTGCCTCACCGCTCCAGCATCTCCAGCGGGTCCCGCCAGTCGTCCGGGTGTACCCGCTCGAGATCCACACCGTAGTCGTCCAGGACGATGTCAAGCGATCCGGACCAGTCCTCCGGAGGCGCGATCGGCTGCACGCCGTATTCGCTCCAGATGTCGCCGTCGATCTCCTCCAGGGCACCATCGAAATACTGGATCTCGGCGGTTCCCTCGTCCTCGTCCAGAGCGACCACCTCGAAGGCTTCCCCGGTGGCACCCAGGTACCACTCGCCGACGGCAGGACGCGGCTCCTCGAACATGACAACCTCTCCTTGCGCGCGTGGCGCGAGCTGCCATTACCGCGGCGCACCGGCCTGCGGCCGCCGCGCCCGGCATGAAACGGGCTCACCAGTAACGATAGTCCGCTCTGGCGGGGAAGCAAGCCGGACCGGGTCCGGAACCGCGGCCGGCTTACCGTGCAGCCCGGATGGAGCGCGGCGCAATCCGGGGAAGCCGTCGGCGGGCACGCCGGACGGGACCGGCTCGCGACCGCGGTTGCGTCCGGGTCGCTACGGGGCGCGATTGGGAATCTCCCCGGAAATGCGCTCGATGCGATGACCGCCTCCTCCGGCATTCCGAGGCCAATGCTGCCGGAGCTGCTCTCGGGCCAGCGCTCGATCCGACGAAATTGCGAACGCCGGTGCAGCCGAGCGTGGTGCACTGCATGGATGCTCTTGTCAGTGGTCGCCGTGCCGGGTCCGGGTCAGGCGGCGGCGTCGGTTCGCCAACATGTCCTCGATGATCGGCATGAAGATGATCTCCATCGCGAAGCCCATCTTGCCACCCGGGACGACGATGGTGTTGCGCCGGGACATGAACGATCCCTGCAGCATGTTGAGCAGGTACGGAAAGTCCACCCGGAACTTGCGTGGGTCGGTGAAGCGGATCACCACGAAGCTCTCGTCCTGCAGCGGGATGTCCCGGGCGATGAAGGGGTTGGACGTGTCCACCGTTGGGATCCGCTGGAAATTGATGTCGGTGCGGGAGAACTGCGGCACGATGTAGTGCACGTAGTCGTGCATCCGCCGCAGGATGGTTCTGGTGACGGTCTCCGGGCTGTGGCCGCGCTCGCTGGTGTCGCGATGGATCTTCTGGATCCACTCCAGGTTGATGGTGGGCACCACCCCGACCAGCAGGTCCACGTGCCTGGCGACGTTGAAGCGCTCGGTCACCAGCCCGCCGTGCAGGCCCTCGTAGAATAGCAGGTCGGTGTTCTCTGGCAGCGGCTCCCAGGCGGTGAAGGTGCCGGCGGGCTGCGCGAAGGGCGCCGCCTCCTCCTCGTTGTGCAGGTAACGCCGGCGCTGACCGGTGCCGGCCTCCGAGTAGTTGCGGAACAGCTCCTCCAGCATGTCGAAGCGGTTCGCGGCGGGGCCGAAGTGGCTGAAGTTCTCGCCCCGGATGGTGGCCCGGTGGACCGCCTCCTCCATCTCCTCCCGGTCGTAGGCGTGGAAGCTGTCACCCTCGACGATCGCGGGCGTGATGCCCATGCGGTTGAAGATGTGCTCGAAGGCCACCTTGACCGTGCTGGTCCCCGCCCCGGAGGAGCCCGTCACGGCGATGATGGGATGCTCTGCCGACATCGCGGTTCCCTGCCTCAGTCTCTGCTCCGTGGCCGGCGCCGTGGCCCGTCGGGCGCCACAAGTCGATTCGCCGGGAGCGTGGCGTGCTGCCCGGAACGCGGTTCTCACGACGCTTGCGGCAACGGACTGCCCGGCGCCGGCGGACGGCATTCTTCGATGCGTACCCGCCGGGAGCAGCAATCTCGCTTGTACCACAAATACATGGCTGGCACAGCCCCGACCCGGTCAGCCGGCTTCGGGCCCGCGCCGGTAGACGAGCTCGCGGGTCCGGTGGCCGAGCCGCTCGCCGCGGCGCTCAAACTTGGTCTGCGGGCGCTCACCCGCGGCTTCCGCCGAGTCCACCGGCTCGAACGCCCGGCTCCGGGCCAGCACCGCGCGCATGTGCTCGGCGTACTCGGGCCAGTCGGTGGCCAGGTGCAGGATACCGCCCGGCCGGATGGCCCGGGCCAGCAGCTCCACGAAGGGCGGCTGGATCAGGCGCCGCTTGTGATGGCGCTTCTTGGGCCAGGGGTCCGGGAAGAAGATGTTCACGCGGTCCAGCGAGGCGGGCGGGATGCGGTCACGCAACACCTCGACGGCGTCGGCGCAGACCACCCGCACGTTGTCCAGCCGGTCCCGCTGCAGACGCTGAAGCAGCCGGCCCACGCCCGGCCGATGCACCTCGATGCCGAGAAAGTCGCGCCCCGGGTGGCGGGCCGCCACGGTCGCCAGTGCCTCGCCGTCACCGAAGCCGATCTCCAGCACCACCGGAGCCCGCCGTCCGAACACCACGGACGGGTCCAGCCTGTCCTCGGCGGACACGCCGTAGCGCGGCAGCAGCGTGTCCAGCGCGCGCTTCTGGGCCGGGGTCAGCCGACCCTCGCGCAGCACGAAGCTGCGCACGCGTCGCTGCTGCCGCTCGGGCGACTCGTCGTCGGGGCCCTCCCGCGGGCAACGCCGCGCGGCCCCGGTCAAAAAAAGGTCCCCTCGATCGGCGAGGACGCGCTGGCGTAACGCTTGCGCGGGATGCGCCCTGCAAGGAAGGCCTCGCGTCCCGATTCCACCGCCTTGCGCATGGCCGAGGCCATCAGCACCGGGTTCCGGGCCTTGGCCACCGCGGTGTTCATGAGTACGCCGTCGCAGCCGAGCTCCATGGCCCGTGCCGCATCGGAGGCGGTGCCCACGCCGGCGTCGACGATGACCGGCACGGAGGCGTTCTCGACAATGGTCAGGATGTTGTAGGGGTTGGTGATGCCCATCCCGGAGCCGATCGGCGAGCCCAGCGGCATCACCGACACGCAGCCGATCTCTTCCAGGCGCCGGGCCACGATGGGATCGTCGCTGGTGTAGACCATCACCTCGAAGCCGTCGGCCACCAGCTCTTCGGCTGCTGCCAGGGTCTCGGTGACGTTGGGGTAGAGGGTCTTCTCCTCGCCCAGCACTTCGAGCTTGACCAGGCTGTGACCATCGAGCAGCTCGCGCGCAAGGCGACAGGTGCGCACCGCGTCACGGGCGTTGTAGCAGCCGGCCGTATTGGGCAGGATCGTGTAGCGTGACGGTGGCAGCGCGTCGGTCAGGTTGGGCTCGTCCGGGTTCTGGCCGATGTTGGTGCGCCGAATGGCGACCGTGACCATCTCCGCGCCGCTGGCCTCGACGGCCGCGCGCGTCTCCTCCAGGTCCCGGTACTTGCCGGTGCCGATCAGCAGCCGCGAAGCGAAGCGGCGCCCCGCCACCGTCAGCGGCGCGTCGGCGCGGGTCTCCGGCGCGGCGGGCGTGGGAGCTGTGTCGGTCATGCTGTGCACCCCGAATCGTGGTTGCTGGCGCCACCACCGATGGCCTGGACGATCTCGACGCGGTCGCCGTCCTGCAGGCGGCAGTCGCGATGCTCGCTGCGCGGAACGATCTCGCCGTTGCGCTCGACGGCGATCCGCCGGCCGGTCATGCCGCGCATCTCCAGGAACCGCGCGACGCTGACGCCGTCGTCCAGCTCGACGTCTTCGCCATTGACGAGGATCCGCATGGTGGTGGTCCGCCGGGTTGATCTGAACCATCCATTCTACAATACCAGCGGAGGCTCCTGTGGCCGGTCCGTGCCTTGTGTCCGGCGGCAGGTAGATTACAATACACGAGCATCCGCGCGGGTGTAGTTCAATGGTAGAACATCAGCTTCCCAAGCTGAGAACGTGGGTTCGATTCCCATCACCCGCTCCAGCTTCCCCCGGCACGCCAGCAGCCGGCGTCGTCGTGGCGCCTGCGGAGCCTTGCGTGTGACCGCCAGAGTGCGCTGTCCATGAAGCGATTCCTCAAGATCTTCGGCGCCGTGATCACACTGCTGGTGGTGATCGGCGTCAGTCTGATCTTTGTCCTGCCGCACGTGATCAACCCCAACGACTACCGCCAGCCCATCGAGCGGCTGGTGCAGGACCGCACGGGGCGCAAGCTCGAGATCAGCGGCGATCTGCATCTGTCGGTGTTTCCCTGGATCGGGCTGGAGGTGGGCGCCACGCGCCTGGCCAACGCGCCGGGCTTTGGCAGCACGCCCTTCGCGACCCTTAAGAGCGCCGAGATCAAGGTCCGCCTGCTTCCGCTGCTGGCGGGCAAGGTTGAGGCGGGGGCGGTGCGCATCGACGGGCTGGACCTGCACCTGGAGCGCAACGCGAAGGGGGAGTCGAACTGGCAGGGCCTGGTTCACCGCGCCGCGACCAGACCTTCCGGCGAGCCTGCCCCGGCGAAAAAGCCCTCGGGCGGCGGCGCGCCGCTGCCGATCACCTCGCTCAGTGTGCGCTCACTGGAGGTGCGCAAGGCGAGCCTCGAGTGGCACGACGCGCGGACCGGGCAGCACTTCCGGCTGCACGATGTCGAGCTCGACACGGGCGAGATCACTCCCGGCAAGCCATTCCACGCCCGGCTCGCGTTCATTTTTGCCGGCCAGAAGCCGAAGCTTTCGCTGGACGCGGTGCTTTCGGGGCAGGCGACCATGACGCCGGCATCCCGGCTCTACCGCATCTCCGGCGCGAAGGTTTCGGCGGACATGAGTGGCCCGGCGGTGCCGGGCGGCAAACAGCAGATCACGGGCGGTTTCGACGCGTTGGCCGACCTCAAACAGGGCACCGCCTCGGTCACGGGTCTCAAGATCCGCACGAGCGATCTGACCCTGGACGGCGCGGTCTCGGCAGCCGGCCTCAACGGTCAGCCGAAGGTCAGCGGACGCATCACCCTGCCCGACTTCTCGCCGCGCAAGGTCATGCGCGATCTTGCCCTGAAGGTCCCCAACACGCGCGACGCTTCGGTGCTACAGCACGCTTCCCTGGACGTCGGCTTTGACGCCGCCAGGGGCAAGCTGCTGCT
Source organism: Gammaproteobacteria bacterium (assembly GCA_035638695.1). GTDB lineage: Bacteria > Pseudomonadota > Gammaproteobacteria > UBA5335 > SLRW01 > DASQZJ01. Next base: position 12,824 of record DASQZM010000005.1, read on the forward strand.
GCACAATGTCAGCCTGCGCCTGGACGCCACGCATGTCTCCGGCGCTCTCACAGCGAACACTGCCAGCAAGCTGCCGGACGTCACCGGCCACCTGAAGATCGACCAGATCGACGCTGACCGCTACCTGCCGCCGTCGCAGAAGGGCAAGCGGGCGCAGGCGGACCCGCCCGCAGATCCGGGGGCGGGACCGGTGCTGCCGCTCGCCATGCTGGACAAGCTCAACGGCGATGTCCGGCTGCAGATCGGGCGCCTGATCGCCCACAACGTGCACCTGCAGGACCTCGACACCACCGCGCGGATCGACAATGGTGCGCTACGCCTCAAGCCGATGAAGGCGAAGCTCTACTCCGGCAGCCTCGACGGTGATCTGCGCGTCGACAATCGCCGGCCGGGCAAGCCCGCTTTCGCCTTGGACTCGACCTTGAAGGGGGTCAAGACCGGCGTACTGCTCAAGGACGCCATCGGCAAGCCATTCGTGACGGGCGAGGGCACGATCAGGACCTCGCTCACGGCCACCGGCGCGAGCATGGACGCCATGACCCGTACCTTGAACGGCACCGTCCGCCTGGACCTCAGCAACGGCACGATCTACGGCGTCGACGTGCTGCAGAAGCTGCGCGGCGCGTGGCTGCAGCACCAGGGAAGCCGGCCGGCCGGGGGGCAGGCGACGGGCGCCGGGGCGTCAACGGGCTACGCCAATCTGGGCGCCACGCTGAAGATCAGGAACGGCGTCGCGCATAACGACGACCTGCTCATGACCTCGCCGCTGCTGCACGTCACCGGCAAGGGCCAGGCCAACCTGGTCAAACGCCGCGTCGACTACGTTGCGCAAGTGACGGTACTGGGCACCGGCACGGGCACGGGCGACAAGGTGCTCGGCAACCTCAAGGGGCAGCCGATCCCGGTGAAGGTCACCGGGCCGCTGGCCGGCCCGGACATCCGGCCGGACATCCGCGGCATGCTGGAGAACAAGGCACACCAGAAGGTGCAGCAGAAAAAGCAGGAGCTCGAGAACCGGCTGCGCCGGAAGCTGCAGAACCTGTTCAAGTGAGCGAGCACGCGCTCGACAAGCCGGATCTGGCGACCAGGCTGCTCGTCTGGTACGACGCCCACGGCCGTCACGACCTGCCCTGGCAGCGCGAGGCGACGCCCTATCGCGTGTGGGTCTCCGAGATCATGCTCCAGCAGACCCGGGTCAGCGCAGTGATCCCGTACTTCGAGCGCTTCGTGCGGCGCTTCCCGGACGTGGCCGGCCTGGCCCGCGCTCCGCTGGACGAGGTGCTGGCGCTGTGGGCGGGCCTGGGCTATTACGCCCGCGCCCGCAACCTGCACGCGGCCGCCCGGGTGGTCATGGAACAGCACGGCGGGGTCTTCCCGGACGACTACGAGTCCCTGAGCGGGCTGCCGGGCGTCGGGGCGTCGACCGCCGCGGCCATCGCCGCGCTGTCCGCCGGGCGCCGCCACGCGATCCTGGACGGCAACGTCAGACGCGTGCTCGCCCGCCTGTACCGGGTCGCGGGTTGGCCGGGCCGCGCGGCCACCGACAAGCGCCTGTGGGCGCTCGCGGAACGGCACACGCCGGAGGAAAGGGTCGCGGCCTACACCCAGGCGATCATGGACCTCGGCGCGACCGTGTGCACCCGCGGGCGTCCCGCCTGCCACGCCTGCCCGGTCGCGGACCTGTGCGACGCCCGCGCCGCCGGCGAGCAGGGCGACTACCCGCGCCCGAAGCCGCGGCCGCAGCGGCCCCTGCGCCGCACCCGGATGCTGCTGGTGCTCAACGATGCCGGCGAGGTCCTGCTCCAGCGCCGTCCGCCCGCCGGCGTCTGGGGCGGTCTGTGGGGCCTGCCCGAGCCTCGCGAGGGGGAGTCGCCGGAGGACTGGTGCCGCCGCGAATTAGGCTGCGGGGGCGAGGTGATCGAGGCCTGGGACGCCCGGGAGCACGGCTTCAGCCACTTCCGCCTGCGGATCACGCCGGTGCTGGTGCGCCTGGCCGGCCGCCCGGAAGCGGTCATGGAAGCGCCGGGACGTGTCTGGTATAACAGCCGGCGCGCCGCCCGGCACGGCGTGGCCGCCCCGGTCGCGCGGCTGCTGAAGCTGGTGCGCGTACACGCCCCGCAGGAGGGAGAACGCAATGGCACGCATGGTTAACTGCGTCAAGCTGGGGAAGGAGGCCGAAGGCCTCGACCGTCAGCCGTACCCGGGCGAGCTCGGCAAGCGGATCTACGAGAACGTCTCGAAGGAAGCATGGCAGATGTGGCTCAACCACCAGACCATGCTGATCAATGAATACCGCCTGACCCCGGTCGACCCCAAGGCCAGGAAGTTCATCGAGCACGAGATGGAGCGCTTCTTCTTCGGCGAGGGCAGCTCCCGGCCGGAAGGCTACGTGCCGCCCGAGGACTCCTGAGGCCGGGTTGACGCCGGCGCCCCGGACCCGCTTTAATAGGCGCCTTCATCGAGTCCGCCCGCACCCGAGGCCAGGTAGCTCAGTCGGTAGAGCAGGGGACTGAAAATCCCCGTGTCGGGAGTTCGATTCTCTCCCTGGCCACCATTTACTTCTTTTCCCCAGTTACCCTTGCTCCGGGTTCACCCTTGTCGGCAGTGGATTTCCGAGCCGTTGCTCGAGCAACTGTTCGCTGGGACGCGGTCGTTAGGCAACCGGTTCCGGTAGCGCAATTGCGCTTCCAACGGCTGCCGAGCCGTTATAGTTCAAGCAAAGGCGCGCATATCCAATTGCCTGTGATGGTCTGACCCCGCGATCGCATACAAGAGACTCTTTGAATACGGGAGGAGCGCACATGATGGAACGCATCCCGGCCGTTTTTCTCGGGCACGGCAGCCCGATGAACGCCGTGCAGGATACGCTCTGGTCGCGCGCTTGGGCCGCCATGGGGCGACAACTACCGCGGCCGCGCGCTGTGCTGTCGGTCTCGGCGCATTGGTATGTTCCAGAAACCGCGGTCACCGCAATGGCCACGCCGCGCACGATCCACGACTTCGGTGGTTTCCCGCGCGAGCTGTTCGAGGTGGACTATCCGGCGTCTGGGGACCCCGCGCTGGCGGCACGGGCCCAGGATTTGCTGGCGCCCGTGCGGGTGCGGGCCGATCAGTCGTGGGGGCTGGACCATGGCACCTGGTCGGTTCTGTGTCACGTGTTTCCCGATGCCGACGTACCGGTGGTGCAGTTGAGCATCGACGCGACGCAACCTCCCGAATTCCACTACGAGCTGGGACGACGGCTGGCGCCGCTTCGCGACGAGGGGATCCTGCTACTCGGCAGCGGCAACGTCGTGCACAATCTGCAAGCCTATGCCTGGGACCGGCATCCGGCCAAGCCTTTCGACTGGGCTACGCGTTTCGAAGCGACGGTGCGCAACCTCATCCAGCAAGGAGACAATCGGGCGCTGACGGATTATGCGGCACTCGGGCCGGATGCCGAACTGTCTGTCCCGACGCCGGAGCACTACTTGCCGCTGCTGTACGTTTTGGGTGCCAGCGAGACGGGCGAAACGGTGAGCTTCCCGACCGAGGGCATAGATGGTGGTTCACTTTCGATGCTGTCGGTTCAGCTGGGCCGAAATCGAGCTTGATAGCCCATGGAGCGTCGCGTTCGTAGGGCGGCCAAAGACTCGGACGCCGCCATCAGGATTGCGCCGGCGGGGCCGCCGCACCAGCGTTCTTTTGGTCGACGATCGCAAGCGCCGTGCCCAGGAACCGGGACAGATCACCCATTTCCGCCGGCACTATCATGGTGGTGGAGCTCTTTGCGAGGTTTCCATACTGCGCGATCAAGTCCGAGGCCAGGCGCATCTGCATTGCCATGTCGCCGCCCTTGTCCCCAAGCGCCGCGGCAACCGTACGGATGGCATCCGCCTGCGCCTTTACCACCGTGTTGATCGCTTCAGCTTCGCCCTCCGCTCCAAGCACCCGGGAGCGCTTCTCGCCCTCGGCGACGTTGACGGCCTGCTGGCGCTCGCCCTCGGACTTGGCGATCAGCGCCCGCTTCTGCCTCTCGGCGGTGATCTGGAGCTCCATGGCGCGCACCACTTCCTGCGGCGGATCGATCTTGCGGATCTCGTAGCGCAGCACCTTTACACCCCAATTCACCGCCGCCTTGTCGAGCTCCGACACAATAGAGGTATTGAGTTCCGACCTCGACGACAGGACCTCGTCCAGCTGCTTCTGGCCAACGTCGGAACGCATCACGGTCTGGGCGAGTTGTTCCACCGCGACGAACGGGTCGCTGGTCCCGTAGGCGGCCTTTTTCGGGTCGGTGATCTGCAGATACAACACGCCGTCGATCATGATCTGCGTGTTGTCCTTGGTAATGCAGGACTGCTCGGCAACGTTAATCGGCGCCTCCCGCAGATCGAACCTGTATGCCACCCTGTCGAAAATCGGAATGATCAGATTGAGACCCGGCTCAAGCGACCCGTGGAAACGCCCGAACCGCTCGACGATCCAGGCGTGCTGCTGGGGCACGATGCGGATTCCACGGGTAATGATTGCAAGAGCGACGATAACAAGGGCAATGGCAACGGCTAACGAGGTGGTCATGTTCATACTCCCTGAAAGCTTACGTTCGTCCGGAGGGTCATTTTCTGTGCTCAGGTGCCGGTGGGCGCGACGTCATCGCCTTCCTCGACGATCAGGATATTGCCGTCCCGTCCGGCGACCCGGAGCAGCACGCCGGGTCTGATGCGGTCCATCGGCAATCCGACGATGGGTCGTGCGTCCCACTCTGCTCCCCGATAGGCCACCCGGATGGTGCCACGCCGGGCGGTCACCACCTCGACCCTCGCGCCAACATCATCATGGCTGATCCGATCGGATTCGGAATTACTGAGCAGGCGACGGGCGTAATGCGCGGCGGGCAGGCCGGCGATCAGCACCAGCGCGAAGGCGATCATGGTGGCGGGCAGACTTGTGTGGACCCAGAAAGCGAGGCTGCCGGCGACAAAACATGCAATCGCGACTGCGACCAGGTAAATGGTGAAGCTGTGGATCTCGGCAGCCACGATCAGGGCGCCTGCGACGAGGAGCACAATTCCGAATTCGAACATCTTGCAATCCCCGCTTTCTTTTCCCTGAAGCTCCCGATATGCCAGCGCACAATCCCCGACAAGGGGCCGACTTGCCTCATGCTGAGGGCCGGCGGTAATCCGCCCCGCCGGAAGTGGCGGTCTTCACTTCCATCCGGTCAGCGACGATGATCAGCCCTCGACGCAATGGATTACGGCAGGTTCCTGTGTTCGAGAGAGTGGCTTTCCTGCACCGACGATGGCCGGGGATACAAGACGAACCCGAAACGCGGCCTTGCCCACGCGCCATACTCGCATGGACGCCGCAAGCGTACCCTGAAGCCACTGTCGACCCTAGCGTAGCACCCCCGGAGCGGATTCCGCTGTCCTCGCACCAGGTGCGCGCCACATCGGACCCGAACGGGGAAGCGATCGGTTGTACCTTTCGAGAGTTCTTGTATAGTTGAAAGATGGACGAGGCCACCGCAACGACCGTGTTCGACTCCCTTGCCTCCGGCGTGCGCCTGGACGCCTTCCGGCTGCTGGTCAGGCACGGGCCTGACGGGCTGGTAGCCGGGGAGATCGCGGCGAAGCTGGACCTTCCGCCCAGCAACCTGTCGTTCCACCTGAAGGCCCTGACCCACGCCCATCTGGTGACGGCTGGACAGGAAGGACGCTATCAGCGCTATCGGGCGAATATCCCCTTGATAGGGGATCTGATTGCTTACCTGACCGAAGAATGCTGCGCGGGCCAGCCGGAGCAGTGCACGGATCTGCAGCCGGCCTCCCGGGGCTCCGGGGTCAGTGCTCGGCCCGAGCGGACCCGGGCGCAATCCTGAACGATGGACCCGTTACTTACCTGCACCGGGAGCACCAACGAGCTCGTTTCGGCCGACCCAGCTTCAGGGAAACGCCTGAGGGGGCAACCTGACGATCGCGGGCGAGCGTGAGATCGATGGTGCAGTGCTACCCACCATGCAAGGCAGTATGCGGTGGCTCCGGTTCCGGGCGGCGAGCCCCTCGGTGTCGACCGCTTCCCGGAACCGGGGGTCAAACCGGCGGAGTCACCTGAGATGTCCGACAAGAGCTACAACGTCCTGTTTATCTGCACCGGGAATTCCGCCCGCAGCATCATCGCCGAAGTGGTGATGAACCACCTGGGCCGCGGCCGCTTCCAGGCATATAGCGCAGGCACTGATCCTCGCGGCGAGGTGCATCCGTTGGCGCTGCAGGTGCTCTCGAACCAGGGTTTCGGCACGAGCGGACTGCGCAGCAAGAGCTGGTCGGAATTCGTTGAGCCCGGCGCACCCCCGATGGACTTCATCTTCACGGTGTGCGATCAGGCCGCGGGCGAGGCCTGTCCGGCATGGCCGGGACAGCCGATCACGGCCCACTGGGGCTTCGCCGATCCGGCTGCCGTAATCGGCGAGCGTGACGAACAGCTCAAGGCGTTCACCAAGGCGCAGTTCCAGATTGCCACCCGAATCCGGTTGTTCCTGAACCTGCCCCTCCACAAGATTGACCGCATGTCGCTGCAGACCCGACTCCGCGATATGGGGGAGTCCTGGAACGACTGAGGCGCGCCGCCCTTCCACTTGCGGCCAGCATCCGAAGTCGGGCTCCACCTCTTAATTTTGTTTATCGATGGGTTAGTTGAACAAAACTCAACACCTGCGCCACACAATACAGCGGCTGCGACGACCACTAATGTTGCCTCCGATGGAAGCGCTACTGAAACTACTAAGCATTCGAAAGCCCAGAGCCATAAGATCGTTATCCATAAAATGGGCGACACGGTGCATGTCGGATATACATCCTATGCAGTATGGAAAGCTTGGTATCGCAACCATCTCAGCGCTAACCCATACATAGATCAGAAACCGAATGCCAGGATTTTCACGGGGTGACGGGTGCCGGCGGCTACAAATTCCTTCACGCGGGTTTGCCGATGAGACGCAATGGAGCAAGAGGAACAATTCTGCCCTCCTCCGCTTCCAGAATCGCGACACGCCCGGCTTCTGTCGGCTACCCTTGCGGCAGGGCGCCGGAGCACGGTAAGGCTCCGCGTTCCGGAAGTTAACAATAGACAAACTGGAGGAGGAGAGAGCCATGCACTCCACAATGATGGATTATCCGTTGACCCTGGACCATCTTCTCGAGCGTGCTGGGCAGATTTTCCCGGGAGTCGAGGTGGTTTCACGGCTGCCGGACAAGAGCCTGCACCGGTACACGTATGGGGACTTCTACCGGCGGACGCGCGCGCTGGCCGAGGCCCTGCTGGCGGCCGGCATGCAGCCGGGCGACCGGGTGGCCACTCTGATGTGGAACCACTATGCGCACCTGGAGGCGTATTTTGGCATCCCGGTCGCGGGCGGCGTACTACATACTCTGAATCTGCGACTGCCGCCCCCGGATCTGGAGTATATCTGCAACCACGCCGGGGACCGCTTCCTGATCGTGGATGACGTGCTGCTGCCGCTGTACGAGCGCTTCCGGGAGCGGGTGAGCTTCGACCGGGTGCTGGTGGTGCCGCTGACGGGCAAGGCAGTGCCGGCCGGGCTGGAGAGCTACGAGGACTTTCTCGCCGGCGCCACCGGCTCGTTCGAATATCCGGACAAGAGCGAGGACGCTGCCTGCGGGATGTGCTACACGTCCGGGACCACGGGTCAGCCGAAAGGCGTGGTGTACTCGCACCGCTCCACGGTCCTGCACTCGATGGCCCTCGCCTTGCCCGACGCCACCGCGCTGTCCTACCGGGATACCGCGCTGCCGGTGGTGCCAATGTTCCATGCCAATGCCTGGGGCGTGCCTTACAGCGCCACCCTGATCGGCGCGCGTCAGGTGTATCCGGGGCCGCACCTTGACGCGGAGAGCCTGCTGGACCTGTTCGAGCGGGAACGGGTGACCTTCAGCGCGGGGGTGCCCACCATCTGGCTCGGCATCCTGGAGGCGCTGGACGCCGCGCCGAACCGGTGGCACCTGGAGAATATGCGCATGGCCGTGGGCGGCTCGGCGGTGCCGGAATCGATGATCCGGCGCTTCAAGGGCTATGGGATGGAGGTGTATCAGGCGTGGGGCATGACCGAGACCTCGCCGGTCGCCTCGGTGAGCACCGAGCGCCCGGAGATCTCGGCACTGCCCGAGGACGAACAGCTCGACTACCGGGCCAAGGCCGGCGTGCCGGTGCCGCTGGTGGACGTGCGCATCGTGGGGGAGGAGGGCGTCGCGCCCTGGGACGGCAAGACGATGGGCGAGATCCAGGTGCGCGGTCCGTGGGTCACCGGCAGCTACTACCGCCTCGACGTCAGCGAAGAAAAGTTCACCCCGGACGGCTGGCTGCGCACCGGTGACGTCGCCGCCATCGACCGCTACAGCTACCTCAAGATCACCGACCGGACCAAGGACCTGATCAAGTCCGGGGGAGAGTGGATCAGCTCGGTGGACCTGGAGAACGCGATCATGGGGCACCCGGCGGTGTCCGAGGCCGCCGTGATCGCGGTGCCGCATCCGAAATGGGACGAACGGCCCCTGGCCGTGGTGGTGACGAAATCGGGCGCGCGAGTCACCGCCGACGAGCTGCGGGAGTTCCTGGAGGACAAGTTCGCCAAGTGGATGCTGCCGGACGAGTTCGTATTCATCGACGAGATCCCACGCACGTCGACCGGAAAGTTCAGCAAGCTGACCCTTCGCCAACGCTATGAGCAGGGGGAGCTGAAACCGGCGTCGACCGCTTGAGGCACGTTCTGCCGCGGCCGGTGCCTCGGCGCCGGCCGCGGCAAGGATCGCTGGACCGGGCGCCGGTTTGCCGCGCCGGGATCCGGGGCGCCCGCTGTCTGCCTGCCGGTACCCGGCAGTTCCGGGCCAGGATTCCGATCTCCGCATTCCCGGTCCCGGCGGGACGGGTGCTTACTCGGGCAGCGGGATGAACTCCTTTTCATCCCCGCGGACCTTCGCGAAGCCGCCGGATTGCCACAGCGCCTTGGCCTGCTCGATGCGCTGTTTGCGGCTGGAAGCGAAGTTCCACTCGATGTAGCGGTGGCCGAGGGCCTCGCCGCCGATGACCGCGATCCGGGACGGCCGGGTCGCGGTCAGGGTGATGCGCGAGCCCGGCGCGAACACCGCCAGGCTGTGCTCGGGGATTGCGCTGTCTCCGGTCTCGACGTGGCCGCTGACGACGTAGGCGGCGCGCTCCCCGGCCTCCGGCAGCGCCAGCGACTGGCCGTCCTCGAGAGTCGCTTCCAGGTAAAGGGTTTCGGCGAAGGTCCTGACCGGTGAGGCTTCACCGAAGGCCGATCCCATCATGATGCGCACGGGCCGGCCGTGTCGCAGGCCTGCTCGACAACGCGGGTCGGATTGCTCATCGGGACCTCTCCCCGGACGACCGCCGGTTCTTCGCCAGCCGTATTTTAGGCCCTTCCCGGGTATACTGGAGCGGGCAGCTTTGGACCGCCGCCCGCCCGGTTTACACCGGGGCGCGGTCCATCTAGCCTTAGCCATACCTGTGCCCTGGATGCCCCGGGGCGTGCCGTGGGCAATCCTGTCCACGCACCCGCCTTGTCTGCACCAACGAAAAGCCGGATGACGCAACCGGCCGATGCGCGGGAGACGCCGGCCCGGTCGTCGGTGCCGCGGGAGGAGTTGCCGAGATGAACCAGGAAAAGCTGATCACCACCACGGTGGGCAGTCTGCCCAAGCCCGGCTGGCTCTCGGGAGACGAGCGCCTGTGGGCGTCGTGGAAGCTCGCGGGCGAGGCGCTCGAGCAGGCCAAGCGCGACGCCGTGCGCCTGGCGCTGCGCGACCAGGAGCGCGCCGGGATCGACCTCGTCGGCGACGGCGAGCAGAGCCGCCAGCATTTCGTCACCAGTTTCATCGAGGGGCTGGAGGGGGTCGATTTCACGCGCAAGCGGACGGTGCGCATCCGCGAGCGCTACGACGCGAACGTGCCCGTGGTTACGGGTCCCGTAGCGCGCAGTCGCCCGGTCTTCGTGGACGACGCCCGCTTCCTGCGCGCCGAGACAGAGCATCCGGTGAAGTTTACTCTGCCGGGGCCGATGACCATGGTCGACACGCTGGCCGACGACTACTACGGCAGCCGCGAGGAGCTGGCCTGGGAGTTTGCCGCGGCGCTCAATGAAGAGGCCCGGGAAATCGCGGCGGCCGGGGTGGACGTCATCCAGTTCGATGAGCCGGCCTTCAACGTGTTCTTCGACGAGGTCCGCGACTGGGGAGTCAAAGCGCTGGAGCGCGCGGCCGAGGGTCTCGACGGCAAGAGCGCGGTGCACATCTGCTACGGCTACGGCGTCAAGGCCAACATCGACTGGAAGCGCTCGCTGGGCTCGGAGTGGCGCCAGTACGAGGAGGTGTTCCCGCTGCTGCAGGCGTCGAGCATCGACCAGGTCTCGCTGGAGTGCCACAACTCCCGCGTACCCATGGAGCTGATCGGTCTGCTCAAGGGCAAGGACGTGCTGGTCGGTGCGATCGACGTGGCGACCGACGAGGTCGAGACCCCGGAGCAGGTCGCGCAGACCCTGCGCGCGGCCCTCGAATACGTCGATTCGGAAAGGCTCTACCCCTGCACGAACTGCGGCATGGTGCCGCTCTCGCGGGAGGTGGCCCGGCGCAAGCTGGAGGCGCTGGCGGCCGGGGCGCGCCTTGTGCGGGCGGAGCTCGGCGGCGCGTAGTGCCCGGCAAGCCGGGCGAGCCCTAAGCGAGTACCGCCGATCGGTACTGCTGCAGCAGCCCCGGGTCCTCGATGGAGCCGTGGTGGTGCACCTGGCACCAGCGGCCCTCCAGCCTGCGATAGAGCCGGCTGGTCCGGATCGCCAGCTCCAGGCTCAGGCCGTCCCGCTTCAGCTGCCCGCGCTCGCGTCCGGCAGCGCAGAACAAGTCCCGCCCCAGGTGCAGTGTGTAATCGAAGAACACCACGCGCACGCGGGCGGCGCCCTCGAACACGCTCGCATAGAGCGGTTCGATTTCGTCCCAACCGCGCCGGATTCCTCCGAGCGGGTTGTCCAGCACGCATTCCTCCGGGTGCCAGTTGGCGCGCATCAGTGCCAGGTCGCGCCCGTTGAAGGCGCGGTAGAACTCTGCCAGGGCACCCGTCGGGGTCCCGGGGTCGGTATCCCCGTCACCGCTGATAACGGATTTGCTCGGATGCATTACGATTTCACTCCCGGTGGTGAGGATGGCTGCCGCGCCGCTGCCCGGCTGCCCCGCCGTCCAGGCAGGGCCAGGCGTGGGGCATTGCACAGCAGCGCGCCGGCGGTGACGAGGACCAGCCCCGCGGCCAGCCAGTCGCCGAGCGCCTCGCCGAGCGCCGGCACGGCGGCGAAGCCGGCAAGCGCGGGCACCAGCGCCATCAGCGTCCCCAGGCGGGTCGGCCCGATCAGCGCCACCGCCCGGATGTAGAGCAGCATCTGCACGATGGTGGCGACCACGCCCTGGTAGACGGCCTGGCCGGCGATCTCGGGCAGCGCGACGGTGCTGATGTGCTTGGGCAGAAACGCCGCATAGACGGGGAGGTAGGCGAGCGCGGTCAAAAGCGCGACCGCCACCGTGGTCTCCCGCGGGTCGGCGGCCCAGCGGCGGGCCAGCACCGTGTACCCGGCCCAGGCGAGTGACGCCCCGGTCACCAGCAGATCCCCGGGGCCCAACCCGCCGTTGCCCCGAAAGGCGTCGATCCCCAGGCAGAGGACCCCGGCGGCGATCACCGCCAGCCCCAGCCAGCGCCTGGCTCCGGGTCGCTCGCCCAGCACCGGCCAGGCCGCCAGGGCCACGGCAAACGGCAGCAGTCCGGGTAGCAGGATGGCCGCGTGGGTGGCCGGGGTGCGCTTGAATCCGGAGAAGGCGAGCAGCGCGTAGCCGAGTCCACCGACCGCGGCGAGGCACACGCGCCGCCGCGTGAACAGGGGAAACTTCATGCGCAGCGCATATATCGGCAGCAGGATCGCGGCCGCGGTGCCGTAGCGGATGGCCATCAGATCCCAGGCGGTGAGCGGCGTGACGCCGCCCTGCCGCGACACCAGGATGAAGCCGGTCCAGATGGCGACCACCAGCGCGGCGGTCAGGTATCCGTGTGCGGTCCGGGAAACGGGCATTTCGCGCTCCGGGCTGGTCCAGCGGTGCGGCCAAGGCTATGCCGTGCAGAAATTCACGTAAAATGAATTATTATGAATGAATAATTCATGAGGAAAGAATGATGGAGCTGTCCGATCTCAGGGTATTCTGCTGCGTCGTAGACGCCGGCGGCATCACCCGGGCCGCCGAGCGCCTGCACCGGGTGCCCTCGAACGTGACCACGCGCGTGCGCCAGCTCGAGGCCGACCTGGGCGTGCGGCTGTTCCTGCGCGAGGGCCGGCGGCTGCGCATCTCCCCGGCCGGCCAGCTCCTGCGCGGCTACGCGGAGCGGCTGCTAACGCTGGCGGACGAGGCCCGCGCCGCGCTGCAGGACCGGACCCCGCGCGGGTCCTTGCGCCTGGGCTCGATGGAGAGCACGGCCGCGATTCGCCTGCCCGATCCGCTGGCGGCCTTTCATCGCGCTTATCCGGAAGTCGAGATCGAGCTGCGCACCGGCCCGACCCGGGAACTGCTCGCGGGCGCCCTCTCTGGCGCGCTGGATGCCGCGCTGGTCGCCGATGCGCCGGACGATCCGCGCCTGGAAGGCCCGGCGGTGTTCGAGGAAGAACTGGTCGTGATCGCCGCGGCCGGGCATCCCCCCATACGTGCCCCGGGCGACGTGCGGCTGCGCAGCGTGCTCGCCTTCGCCGCCGGCTGCGCCTACCGGCGGCGGCTCGAGGAGTGGCTGCGGGCGGGCGGCGTGATACCCGGACAGGTCGTCGAGCTGGCCTCCTACCACGCGATTCTCGGCTGCGCCGTCGCCGGCATGGGGATCGCGCTGGTGCCCCGAGAAGTGCTGGAGCTGTTTCCGGCGCGCGCCGGCCTGAGCGTCCACGCCTTGTCCGGCGACGACGGCCGCGCCGGGACGCGCCTGGTGTGGCGGCGCGGCGGCGCCTCGAACGCCGTACAGGCCCTGTCCGCGCTTCTCCTGGCGGGTGCGGGCGTTGCATCCTGACCGGCACGGCGGAGAAGCCGGCGAAGTGGAGGGGAGCCCCATGATCGAGCGCACTTTCGACCTTGCCACCAGCGAGGGAGCCATGGAGACCTTCCTCGTGCATCCCGAGCGCGAGGGACCGCACCCCGCGGTGCTGTTCCTGATGGACGCGCCGGGGATCCGCGAGGAGCTGCGCAATATGGCGCGGCGGCTGGCCACGGTCGGCTACTGCGTGCTGCTGCCCAACCTGTACTACCGCGCGGGGCGCGACAGCATGTTCGGTCCCGACGTGCTGGCCCCGGACAGCGCCGAGTACCGGCGCATGCGGGCGATCCGCACCAAGATGACGATCCCGCCGGTGATGCGCGACGTCGGCGCGATGCTGGCATGGCTGGCGAACGAGCCGGCGGCCCGCACCGGGGCGGCAGGAGCACATGGCTACTGCATGAGCGGGCCCTACGCGCTCGCCGCGGCCGCGCACTATCCGGAGCGCATCGCCGCCTGTGCCTCCTTCTACGGCACCTGGCTGGTGAGCGACGCCGAGGCCAGCCCGCACCTGAGCTTCGCGCGGGCCCGGGCCGAGCACTATATCGCCTGCGCCGAGCACGACGATCTGGCGCCGCCGGAGATGGTGGCCGAGCTGCGCGCCCGTTTCGCCGATTCGGGTGCCGCGGGCGAAATCGAACTCTACCCGGGGGCGCATCACGGCTTCGCCTTTCCCGAGCGCTGGTGTTTCGACCGGGCAGCCGCGGAGCGGCACTGGGAGCGGCTGATCGCGCTTTACCGCCGGCGGCTGGGGTAGGCCCGCTCCGGGACCGCGGCGCGAGCCGGGGGGCGGTTCTCACAGTCCGACAGGCCAAGGTGTACTGCGGTAGCGGTTGCACGGTGACCCGGCTCGCCGGCCACATTGGCTGTGCGCCCCACGTACATGGGCAACCCCTGTGACCGTCTCAGTACCCGCGCGCCGCCCCCAGGACCTCGGCGGCGGCGCGCTCGCCGGACTGGATGGCGCCGTCCATGTATCCGCTCCAGACGGTGGCGGTCTCGGTGCCCGCCCAGTGCACCGGGCCGACGGGCTCGCGCAGGATCGGCCCGTAGCGGGTGATGACGCCCGGGGGCATGATGCCGACGTAGCAGCCGGCGCTCCAGGGATCCGCGCACCAGTCCTTCTCGATGTACTCGACCGGCTGCGCCGCTTCGTCGCCGAACAGCGTGGTCAGCTGCTTGACCACCGCCGCGCGCCGCTCGCGCCCGCCGCGCGCGCCCCATTCGCGTGCGCGATCACCCAGCACGAAGCCGAGGAGGGCGCCGTGGCGGCCGTCCGGCGCCGAGTCGTCGAAGGTGATCGCCAGCGGCCCGGTATCGTTGATCGACTGGCCCGATTCACCGCGTTCGCGCCAGAACGGCCGCGGGTAGATTGCGATGCACTTGATCACCGAGCCCATCGGCATGCGGTGCATGAGCTGCAGGCGCCGCGGAGGCAGAGCCGGCCGCCAGTCGATGCGGCCCGCAAGCACGGGCGCCATCGCCACGATCACGCGTGCGGCGTGAACGCTGCCGGTGTCTGTCACAACCTCAGCCCCCGTTTTCCCCCAGCGCACCTGGCGCACCGGTGATTCCAGGCAGACCTCGCATCCAGCTTCCCGGGCTGCGTCGGCGAGGCGTTGGGAAAACTGCTGCGTACCGCCGACGACCCGGGTCTGCTGGGCTCCACCGTCGATCTCCAACATCTGCAGAAAACTGCCGCCGGAGGCGGCATAAAACAGAAGGTGCAGCAGCGAAAGCTCCTCCGGTTCGGCGCAGGACAGGGCGTTCACCACGATGCGGAACATGTCCCGCGCCATCGGGCTGCGGACGTTGCGGGCCATCCAGCTGGCCACGGTCATCCCGTCCCACTCGGCGGCCTGCGCTGATTCCCAGGGGGCCTCGACATTCACCTGCTGTGCCAGCCGGTCCACCTCCATCAGCGCGGACTGCATGTCGGCCAGGATCTGCGGGGGAAGCGACGGACCGGCGTCGTCTTGGAGGTGGTGACGGCCCCGCAGGAGGCGGTGCTCGCGCCCTTCGCTGAACTGCTCGAAGGTCTCCAGACGGAGCTCCTCGACGAGCGACAGGGCGCGCTTCTGGGTCGGTCCGAGCCACTGACCGCCGACATCCACCATGGTGCCGTCGGCCGCCCGCACCGTGGCGGTGCGGCCGCCCAGCCGCTCGCGCGCCTCGAGCAGCACCACCGAGCGGCCCTCCAGGGCGAGGCGCCGCGCTGCGCTGGTGCCCGACAGGCCGCCTCCGATCACCACCACGTCGACGCTCTTGTTTGCATCCATTTCTACCGGTTCTCCCCTGCGGCGGGCTCAACGGGAAGCCGTCACGCTAGCAGACCGGGCCGCATGGGGGCATCCACGAACGGCTCCCCGGGGCGCAGCGGCATGGTCGGGAAAGGGGCACGGATCGGTTCATGGCCGGCGCCGCTTGAGCCCGGCAGCCGTTAGCGCGTATTTTCGGGAGAGACGGGCGGGACCCGGACGCCCCACCGCGGCCGGGTCGATTACGCGGCCATAACGAGCTACTCGTCGCGCGCCCCGCCCGTTGTCACTCACGACGCTGGATGCTTCCGGAATCCGCCATCGAGCGGAGATGTTCCCACGCGGCCGATTTCGGCGGGCCGGGCGGCATTCGGGTTACGCCGCCGACCGAGGTGGCCTGGCCGGCCGCACGTCCCGACGGAGGACAGGATCGTGAGACGTTTGTATACCGTTCTGGTCGGCGCGCTCGCGCTGGCCTGCCTGGCGATGGCCGTCTTGTCCGGTGCCCATGCGATGATCGGCGCGATGCACCGGGCGCAAACGACCGGCGCTGCGCCGCAGGCAGCCGGAAACGGTCGTTCCGGTACCCGCGCGGCGCACCTGAACACCCGTCAGAGCAAGGCCGCCGCGGCCTCGTCAACCTCTTCACCGAGCTGATCGGCCCGGTCCGCGTGTGCGGGGCCGTGCTTGGGCCGTGGACGCACGGTCCAGGGACGGTTCTGTGCGAACAGCCCCGATCAGGGCTTCGCCGCCGCCCGGCTCCGATCCCGGACGCTGCGTGAAACAGCCGGCGCCGGCGGTCGCATGAGCCGGGGAACGGGGCGGCCTGCCGACCTTGGGCGACAAGCGCGTCTTGTCTGGTTGTCTGGATCACACGCGGCATCGCCCGGGAGTAAGGAATGTCTTTTACATATGCAAAAGATATGAAATATGCATTTTAAATATCTTTCTCCTTTCCGTATGGTCGGACGCGTTGATTTCACGTTTCACTAGGCACCGGAATGAACAATTTGCCGGATGATTCCACCGCGGTGTCCGCCGGGCGTTGGGCCAAGCTGATCGATCAGAGCACCTGCATCGGCTGTCACGCCTGCACCACCGCCTGCAAATCCGAGAACGACGTCCCGGTCGGCGTCACCCGTACCTTCGTCAAGTCGGTCGACGTCGGCAGCTACCCGAACGCCCGGCGGCGCTTCCAGGTCACGCGCTGCAACCAGTGCGAGGATTCGCCCTGCACCCGCGCCTGTCCCACCGGCGCGATGTTCCGGCGCGCAGACGGCATCGTGGATTTCGACAAGGACATCTGCATCGGCTGCAAGGCCTGCATGGCGGCCTGTCCGTACGACGCGATCTTCATCAACCCCGAGGACCACTCCGCCGAGAAGTGCAACTTCTGCTCGCACCGGATCGACGCCGGGCTGGAGCCGGCCTGCGTGGTGGTCTGCCCCACGCAGTCCATCTTCGTGGGCGACCTCGACGATCCCGACTCGCGCGTGGCGCGGACGGTGCAGGAGGGCGGCGTAGCTGTCCGGCGCCCGGAGAAGGGCACCCGGCCCCGCCTGCACTACAAGGGCGCCCACCAGGCGACCCTCGATCCGCTGGCGGCGGCGCGGCCGGAGGGAAGCCTGTTCGCCTGGGCGGAGCAGCTCGCCGGCGGCGACGTCGTCCCCGGCGGGCACCCGGATCGGCCCACCAGCTCGGCGGCCGCCCGGATCTCCTACGACCACCCCCACCGGCGGCCCTGGGGCTGGTCGGTGAGCGCCTACACCTGGACCAAGAACCTCGCGGCCGGCCTGTATCTCGTGCCGCTGATGCTGGTGGCTCTGGACCTGCTGCCGGCCTCCAGTCCGTTGTGGCAGTGGGTCGCGCCGGTGGGCGGGGGCGTGTTCCTGGCGCTGACGGGGCTGCTGCTGGTCGGCGATCTCGCGCAGCCGCGGCGCTTCTGGCTGATCTTTCGCCGGCCGCGCTGGGAGAGCTGGCTGGTCCGGGGCGGGCTGATCCTCGTGGCCTACGGGGCCCTGCTCGCGGCGCATTGGGGGGCCGGCCTCGCGGGCGCGACGGGGTTGCAGCGGGCCCTGATGTGGCCCGGCGCCCTGCTGGCGGTGCTGTGCTCGATCTACACCGCGTTCCTGTTCGCCCAGGCCCGGGCGCGCGACCTGTGGCAGAGCCCGCTGCTGGCGCCCCACCTGCTGGTGCAGGCGCTCGTGGTCGGCGGCGCCCTGCTGGCTCCGCTGGCGCTCTACCTCGCGCCGTCGGTCCTGCCGCTGCTGCTGCTGCTGGTGGCCGTGATGTCCGGGCTGCACCTGGCCCTGCTGGCGATCGAGCCGTTGGCCACGCCGGCCACGGCCAGCGTGCACCTGGCGGTGCGGACCATGGTGCGCGGGCGCTACGCCGCCTTCTTCTGGACCGGCGCCGCCTTCAGCGCGATCGGCTGTGCCGCGCCCTGGTTGGGCCCGTGGTTCTGCCTGTTCGCCCTGTTCGGGCCGCTCGCCTACGAACATGCCTTCGTGCAGTCGGGCCAGTCGGTCCCGCTCGCCTGAGGCGAGCGCTATCCGTCGGGAGAGACACGCCGTCATGAACAGCCGTTCCTGGATCGAAACACTCGGGGGAAGGATCTCGGCGCTGCGGCGGGAGACCGAGTCGCGCGGCGAGACCTTCTACCCGGGAGCCAGCCGCATTCACCTCGCCAGTTTCCCGCCGCGCGAGCGCTGGGACGACTGGGTGGCGATCGATCCGTCCGCCGCCCGCCATGGACGCGAGCCGCAGCGCCATTATGCGCTGGTGCCCACCACCTGCTTCAATTGCGAGTCGGCCTGCGGCCTGCTCGCCTGGGTCGACAAGGAGACCTTCAGCGTCCGCAAGTTCGAGGGTAACCCGGAGCACCCCGGCTCGCGCGGGCGCAACTGCGCCAAGGGACCGGCGACCGTGACCCAGCTCACCGATCCCGACCGCATCCTGCATCCACTCAAGCGCGTGGGCGAGCGGGGTTCGGGCCAGTGGCGGCAGGTGAGCTGGGACGAGGTACTCGACGACCTGGCGGGCCGCATCCGGAAGGCCTTGGACGAGGGGCGCCAGCGGGAGATCATGTACCACGTGGGCCGCCCCGGCGAGGACGGCTTCACCGAGCGGGTGCTGGCCGCCTGGGGCGTCGACGGCCACAACTCGCACACCAACATCTGCTCATCCGGAGGGCGTGCCGGTTACCACTATTGGATGGGGTTCGACCGGCCCAGCGCGGACTTCGCCAATGCGCGGGTGATCCTGCTGGTCAGTTCCCACCTGGAGGCCGGACACTACTTCAATCCCCATGCCCAGCGCATCATGGAGGCGCGTAAAGCGGGCGCGAAGGTGATCGTGCTGGACGTACGCATGTCCAACAGCACCACGCACGCGGACCACTGGGTCGCGCCCTACCCGGGCTCGGAGCCGGCGATCTTTCTCGCCATCGCCCGCCACCTGGTCGAGACCGGCCGTTACAACCGGGACTTCGTCGAACGCTGGTGGAACTGGCGCGAGTGGCTGCGCAGCCTGGAACCCGACGCGCAGCCCGACTTCGAGCGCTTCGCAGAGCACCTGAAACAGACCTGGGCCCAATTCACCTTCGAGTTCGCCGCGCGCGAGTCCGGCATCGACGCCGCGCGCATCGAGGAGCTGGCGGAAACGGTGGCCGGGGCCGGGAGCGCGCTTTCGACCCACAACTGGCGCTCGGCGGCCGCGGGCAATCTCGGCGGCTGGCAGGTCTCGCGTACTCTGTTCCTGCTCAACGCCCTGATGGGGGCGGTGGGCACGCCCGGCGGGGTCTCCCCCAACGGCTGGAACAAGTTCGTTCCGCGTCCGCCGAAGGCGCCGCCGCACCCCGACTGGTGGAACGAACTCACCTATCCCCCGGAGTATCCGCTCGGGATGAACGAGATGTCATTCCTGTTGCCCTACTTCCTGCGCGAGGGCCGCGGGCGGCTCGACGTCTACTTCACGCGCGTCTACAACCCGGTCTGGACCAACCCGGGCGGCTTCACTTGGATCGACGCGCTCAGCGACGAGAGCCTGGTCGGGCTGCACGTGGCCCTGACCCCCACGTGGAACGAGACCGCTTACTTCGCGGACTACGTTCTGCCGATGGGGATCTCCTCCGAGCGCCACGACCTGCACTCCTACGAGACCCACGACGGCCAGTGGATCGGGTTCCGCCAGCCGGTGCTGCGGGCGGCACGCGAACGGGCCGGGGAGAGCGTCTCCGACACCCGCGAGGTCAACCCCGGGGAGGTCTGGGAGGAGAACGAGTTCTGGCTGGAGCTGACCTGGCGCATCGATCCCGACGGCAAGCGCGGCATCCGGGAGTTCGCCGAGTCGCGGCAGCGGCCGGGGAAGCGCATCGGCGTGGACGAGTATTACGGCGAGATCTTCGCCGGCTCGGTCCCGGGCCTGCCGGAGGTGGCGGAAGCCGAAGGTCTCTCGCCGCTGCAGTACATGCGCCGCTATGGGGCCTTCGAGGTCGCCCGCGGCATCGGGCCGGTCCACCAGTCGGCCGTGGACGAAGCCGAGATTGAGGGCCTGGTGGTCACCCCGGAGGGCCGGGCCTATACCGCGGCGCCGCCGGTCCGGAGCGCTAACGGCGTGCCGACGCCGGCGCCCGAGCCGGACGCGCAGGGGCGGCGCCCGGTCGGCGTAGAGGTCGACGGCAGAATCCTGCGGGGCTTTCCCACGCCCAGCGGGCGCCTCGAGTTCTGGTCCTCGACCCTGGCCCAGTGGGGCTGGCCGGAATACGCACTGCCGAGCTACATCCACAGCCACATCCATCCCTCGCGCATGGCGCGGGACGAGATGCCGCTGATCTCGACCTTCCGCCTGCCGGTGCACATCCACACCCGTAGCGCCAACGCCAAGTGGCTCAACGAGATCGCGCACACCAACCCGCTGTGGATTCATCCGCTGGACGCGGCGCGCCTGAGGATCGGCGGCGGCGAGCTGGTGCGGGTCGAGACCGCGATCGGCTACTTCGTCGCCCGGGCGTGGGTCACCGAGGGCATCCGCCCCGGTGTGGTCGGCTGCAGTCACCACATGGGACGCTGGCATGTGCAGGGGGGGCCGGGCGGCGGGCAGATCGACCGCGCGGTCACCCTGCGCGAGAGCGATGGCCGCCGTGGCCTGACACCGGCGCAGCCCGCCGGCCGGGCCCCGGCCGACGGCGAGCGTGCGCGCATGTGGTGGACCGACGTGGGGGTTCACCAGAACCTGACTTTCCCGGTCCATCCCGACCCGGTTTCCGGCCAGCACTGCTGGCACCAGGCGGTGCGGGTGCGCCCGGCGGAGGCGGGAGACGCCCATGGCGACGTCTGGGTCGATACCGCGGCCGCCGACCGGGTCTACCGGGAGTGGCTGGCGATGACGCGCCCCGCGCGACAGGTCTCGCCGGATGGCACGCGGCGCCCGCGCTGGCTGCTGCGGCCCCTGAAGCCGACCGCGGAAGCGTACCGGCTGCCCCCGGAGGAGACCTCGTGACGGCGACGGCGGAGCTGGTCCGGGCGCTGGCAGCGCTGAGTGAGCCGCCACGCCGGGAGGATTCGGCCCTCGCCGCGGCGCTGGAGTTCGGCGTGCCGGGAAGCCTCGAAGCCTGGCAGGCCGCGCACACCGCGACCTTCCAGCAAGAGTGTCCACCGTACGCTTCGATCTACCTCGGCGAGGCCGGTGCCCTGGGCGGCCCGGTACGCGATCGCCTCGCCGGGCTGTGGCGGGCGCTCGGGCTGCAGGTCCCCGGCGAGCCCGATCACCTGGCCACGCTGCTCGGGCTGTATGCGGCCGTGCTGGAGCGGGTCGACGCTGACGAAGGCTGGATGCACCTGCGGCGGGTCGTGCTGTGGGAGCACCTGTTGCCCTGGCTGCCACCGTTCGTGGACCGCGTCGAGGTGGTCGGCGTAGACCCGTATCCGGGCTGGGGCCGGATGCTGCGGCGCCTGCTGCGGGTCGAAGCCGAGGCGACCGGCATGCCACCGGAGCTGCCGTTGCACCTGCGGGTGCTCCAGCCGCCGTCGCCGGGCGCCTGGGACGGCGACGTCGACAACGCGCTCGCCCGGTTGCTGGTTCCGGCGCGCAGCGGGCTGATCCTGGCGCCGGCGGATCTGCGGCGGCTGGCCCGGGAGACCGGGCTGGGAGTCCGCGTGGGTGACCGCAGGCTGATGCTGCGCAGCCTGCTGGAACAGGATGCGGCCGTCGTACCGGAATGGATCGCCGGCGAGGCGCTGCGCTGCTGCGAGCGACTGCGCGTGGAGCAATGCTGGCTGGACCCGGTCGCGCGGCACTGGCGCCACCGGGCCGCGGCGACCGCCTGGTGGCTGGCGCCAGGGGAGGTCCCGGACGCCATGGCGGAGCACGGCTGAGTTGGCGCGCCGGCGGGATATCCCGGTTCGGGAGTTGGCGGCACGCAGGCACGGCAACCGCCAGCACCTGCGGGCGCTGGTGATCGGCTTCGTCGCCGGGATGGGCGGAGGCCTGGTCAGCCTCGGCGGCGGCAGCCTGATCGTGCCGCTGCTCACCGGCTGGGCGGGCCTGGACCAGCTGGATGCCCGCGGTACCGCGCTCGCGGTGTCGATCGTCAGCGCGCTGACCGGGACGATCGTGTACGCGCGGGCCGGTGAGATCGACTGGCGGATCGTGGTCTGGACCGGGCTGGTGGCGATGATCGTGGCGCCGCTGGCGGTGCGCTTCTCGGCCGGCTGGTCCACCCGGGTGCTGAAGCTGGCATTCGGCGTGGTGGTGACGATCGGCGGCGCGATCCTGATCGCCAAGAGCGTGTTTCCGATGCACGGCTTCGCCACCGCATGGCCGATTCCGTTCCTGGCTCTGACCGGCGGCATTACCGGGCTGGTCGCCGGCGTGGTCGGGGTCAGCGGAGGGCCGGTGCTGACGCCCCTGTTCGTCTTCGGCCTGGCGGTCCCGCAGCAGCTCGCCCAGGGCTGCTCGCTGGCCGCCAGGCTGCCATCGTCGCTGAGCGGCTCCTGGCAGAACTGGCGCCAGCGCAACATCGAGCTGGCGATGCTGCCGGGCCTCGCTGCCGGCGCCATCGCCGGAGGCGTGGCCGGCGGGCACCTGGCCCTGGCGCTGCCGTCGGGCGCGTTGCGCCTGGTCTTCGGTGCCGCGCTGATGCTGCTCGGGATCGCCTATATGCGCGGTGGGCGCCGGACCTAGCGTCGCCGGTTTCCGCGTCCCGCCACGCCCGACACGGCCCCGGCGCGTCCGGTGCCGGCCCGGCCTGCTCCGGGCTTGCTCGCAAAGGGGTTGAGGCTGTTACCGAGGCGGGAAAGGAATTCCTGCGGAGGTGCAGGCAGCAGCCGGGCCAGGCGGGGCAGGGCGGTATAGGCGGCGGTACCGGCCGCGGTTGCGCCGGCCGCTATCAGCAGGCCGACCGGCCCCTGCGGGCGGCTGCCGAACAGCCGGCTCACGCCGGGGGTCTGCACCGCCGCCAGCAGGGCGCCCAGGGAGCCGATGGCGCTCCCGTTCACCGCCGGGCTGCCCCGACCCGCGAGCAGGGTCTGCGTCAGCTGCACCCCGGTCAGCGCCAGCAGTGCCACGGTGCCGGCGCTCGCGGGCCGTTTGCCCGTGAGGCGGGCCGCGGTCCAGGCCAGGGTGGCGGCACCCGCGGTTACGCCGGCACGTAGCGCGATATCGGATGTCAGTGCTTCCCCCAGGGTGGTATCGGGGCCCTGCGCCAGCAGCGCGTCCGCGCTGCGTTCGGGCGGCTTGAGCGCCAGCGCCAGGGCGGGGGCGGTGTCGGAGATGAGGTTCAACAGCAGCAGCTGCCGGGCGTTGAGCGGGGACCGTCCTCCGGCCAGGGCTCCCGCCAGCGTGAACAGCACCTCGCCCATGTTGCCGCCGATCAGCAGCGATACCGAGTCGCGCACCGCCACCCACAGGCTGCGTCCCTCGACCACCGCGTCGACGATCGCCTCGATGCGGCCGCCGGTCACGACCAGATCGGCCGCCGCGCGCGCCGCGGCGGTGCTGCGCTCGCCCAGGGCGATGCCGATATCGGCAAGCCGGATGGCCTGGGCGTCATTGGCGCCGTCGCCGGTCATGCCGACCACTCGGCCGCTTTGCTGCAACGCCTGCACGATGCGCACCTTGTGGGTTGGCGTGACCCGCGCGAAGACGCTCGCACGGCCGGCCGCCGCTCGCAGCTGCGCATCGCTCATGCTGTCGATGTCGGAGCCCGCGATCACCCGTTTGCCGCCGTCCAGGCCGAGTTCCGCGGCGATGGCAGCGGCCGTGTCCGGGTGATCGCCCGTCAGCATGATGACCTCGATACCGGCCTCCCTGAGGCGTTTGATGGACTCGCGCGCCGCGGCCCGAGGCGGATCCGCGAAGGCCAGGAAGCCCGCGAGGGTCAGTTCCGCCACACGACTGCCCTCGACTGGCCGGTGTTCGTGGGCGCGCCGCTCGGCGACCGCCAGCACCCGGTAGCCGCGGTGCGCGAGGGAGCGCACGTGGTCCAGCAACCGCTTGCGCTCCGCCGCGGTGAGGCGGCGTCGGCCGCTGCCGGCCGGGTGGTGGGTACAGCGTGGCAGAAGGACCTCCGGGGCTCCCTTCACGCTGATGATCACGTCGCCGTCGAGCTCGGCCAGGCCGGCCTGGTAGGCGCGGCCGGGCTCGAAGGGCAGCTCGTCGAGGCGCACCCATCGGCTGTGCACGTCGTGGCTGGAGATCCCGGCTTGCTGCGCCGCCGCGATCAGCGCGCGGTCGGTCGGATGCGGTGTCGGGGCCCCGTTTGAGGTCGACGGGCTGGCTCGCAGGGCCACCGTGATTACCCGCCGGTGCCGGGGCGTCAGCCCGGCCAGTGCGCAGGCCTCACGCCCGTCGGAGACCTCGCGCAGACTGAGCCGTCCCTCGGTCAGCGTGCCGGTCTTGTCCGCGCACAGCACGTTCATGCGCCCCAGGGCCTCCAGCGCCCGGGGATCACGCACCAGGGTGCCGCGCGCGGAAAGTCGTCCGGCCACGGATGACTGGGCCAGCCCGGCCAGGATGGGCAGCCCTTCGGGCACGGCGGCCACGGACAGACTGACACCGGTTGCCAGAGTCTCGTGCGCGGGTTGCCCCCGCAAACGCCCGACCAGGGCCACCAGGACCCCCGCCGTGGCGGCGACAGGGGCCGCGTAGGCGGTCAGCGAGCGGAGGCGTTCCTCCACGCCCGTGCTGATCCCGGCGCCCGCGGCCAGCCGGGCGGCTCGACCCGACTCGGTCGACGCGCCGACTGCGGTAACCACGGCGGTGACGTCGCCGGAAACGACGTGCGTCCCGGCGTACAGCATCGAGCGCCTTCCGGCGATCTCGGCAGCGTCGCAGGGCGCAGCCGTCTTGGCGACCGGCATGGATTCTCCGGTGAGGCTGGCCTCGTCGACCGCCAGGGCCATCGCGTCCAGTATCCGGCAATCGCCGGGCACGGCCTCCCCGGCGGCCAATTCAATGACGTCGCCGGGGACCAGCGCCGTCTCGACCACCGTGATCCGGCCGCCATCGCGCCGGACCAGCACCCGCTGGCGCTCCCGTCGCGACAACTGCCGAATCAGGGCCTCGGTGCGGAAGCGTTGCGCACCGCCGTACAAGGCGTTGAACAGGATTACGCTGGTGATCATGGCGGCGTCGGTACGTGCGCCCGTGAGGAACGACAGGGCAGCACCCGCGCCCAGCACGGGGGTCAGGGGGCTGTCCAGCTCCTCGCCGACCAGTCGCGCGAACTCGCCCGCCGCCGAGCGCTCGCGTGGGGGCGGCGCACTTCGCCGCCGGGCGTCAGCTTCGCTGATGCCATCGACGCCGCTGCCGAGCGCCGTAAGCACTTCCCCGGTCCGCATCCGGTGCCAGGCGTGTTCCGGTGGTGCCAGGGCGGCCGGATCGGTCACGGTGACCCCGTTCGCCACGCGGATGCCGTTCACCATGGCAAGCATCGAGGCCAATCCGGCTACGCTCAGGATGCGCTGCGTGGTGGCCGGGCTCAGGCCGGTCGAGGCGAGTGCCACCGCAAGCGCAATCTTGACCGAGGAGAGCTGGACGGATTCCCGGGACGCCCGGTGCGCGGCCGCGACCGCGTCGACCAACGTCATGGCCTGCTCGATCCCGCCGGGCGCCAGGATGTGGGCGGTCGAGGCCGGCGTTTGCCCGCTCGGAACTAGGCAGAGTCCGCAGTCGGCCGCTGCCAGCCCGGCAGCGACGGATCCGAGGTACACGACGCCCCGGCCTTCTTCCTGGAGCCTGCGGACCGCCCGGCCGGGTCCGGCAACGAGTCGTCGGTTGTGGCGCCGCGCTGCCGCCGGGAGGCGTCCCGGCCCGACCCAGACCAGCTGCAGCCCGGCGTGGTCTATCGTTGCCGCAAGGCGCCCGCAATCCAGCGTTGCGCTCTCGCACAGGACCGCGTCCACCGCCACGCAGTCCAGGCGGTCGAGGCGGCGCAGCACTTGCGGATCGAGAACCAGCACGTCGGCACGCGCCAGCCGGTACCCGAGCCGGGACGCGAACGCGTCTCGGCCGAGGTGGGCGGGGCGGGGCAGTCCCGCGAAGATCGCCGCGGTGGCGGGCTCGAGACGACCGCTCGTGAACCATACGCCGCCGAAGGCGGAAAAGGCGCCCAGCGCCAGCCTGGCGGCGCCGCGCTCGAGCGGCCCGTCCGGGAGCGGCACCGGGCGCGCGCCTGCCGGGACGGGACGTGCATCGGCCACGGCCTCCGGGGTGCCGAAGAGCCGCGGTTCCCAGCGGGACCAGGTGGCGCGCCGGGCCAGCAGCTCGCGCACCCTCAGGTAGCGGTGCAGGGAACCAGCAGCGCCACTCAGGTCACCGCGCACCAGCGGCCGCAGGGCGGCTGCGGCAACCTCCAGCCAGACATCGGTGACGAGAATCGAAAGCTGCCGTTCGACGCCTTTGCGCAGGCCGGGGATATCGGCGACGGAGTCGATGACGGCCATGAGCTCGAGGTTCAATGGCCGGGCGGGTAGTCGCAGTCGACGCATGCCGAAGCTGGCGACGCTGCTCGCAAGGTCGACGCTGCCTTCCAGCACCGCGAGCAAAATCGGTACCGGGTCCCCTGGATGGTGCTCCGGGTGGGCGCGCGCGAGGAAGGGCCGGTGGGACAGTCCCAGCACGACTTCGGCCGCCGCCACTTGCGCGACCAATACGTCCGTCAGCCGATCGCGCTCGGAAACGCCCCCATGGCTGGCGTCGAGCTCGATCACGGCGTGTCCCAACGGCGCGTGGAAACGGGCCCACCGGACGCCCTCGACGCTCTCGAGGCTCGCTTGCAGCCGGCGAGCGAGGCGTACCGATTCCTTCGGCGGGACCTCCCGCACGGCGACGTGAATACGGGTCTCGCCCTGCCAGACGCGCCGGCCTCCGCGGCGCAGCCAGTGTGCGCCGGCGCGCGCCAGCTCGAATCCGTCCTGGTAGCAGCGATCCAGCGCGGGTCGCGCCGCTCGGGTCTGCGACCCGGTCAGTTCCAGCAATCGGCAGAGGAGAATGGCGTTGCCCTGCTTGTCCACGATGGTCGCCCTGTGGAATCCTGCCCGGCCTTTCAAGCTATCGCGCGGCCGTTCGCGGAGATTGATCGGGATCAACGAGGCCGGTGCGTCGGCCGCGCGGCAGGGCACCGTTCCGGCTCGTGCGGAGCCTTGCCGCGGACTTCGGGCCGCCTCCGGCCGAGAAGCGTCCGGCGCCTCGTTAACGGTTCTACCGGACCCGGCAATCGCGGCCCCGGGGTAGCGCTCGCGCGCATCGGCTGGTCACGCCCCGATCCGGGGCGCCTGTGCCCCCGCAGCCGGCCCCGGTCGCCCGCTCTTTGGGACACGATCGTCAGCTCTTCGGCCGCCGTGGCCCCGTCCGGGTAATCGCTTCTCTCGTGATGCGGATCAAGCAAGTCCGTAGGCGGCCGCGCAAGAATCATCACCAGGGCGGCCCGCGCGGGGAGCCGGGTCCGCTCGCGCGGACAACATCATGGCGGAGTCGTGTAGACGGGAGGCAGGGATGCGCAGACTGTATTTCCTGGTACCGGACGTGGAGACCGCGAGACGGATCCACGACGATTTGCTCCTTGCGCGTGTCGGGGAACAACACATCCACGTGATCGCCCGCGCGGGCGTTCCGATGGAGGACCTGCCCGAGGCTGCCCTGGCCCAGCGGAGCGATCTCATCCCGGCGCTTCAGCGGGGCACCGCGGCGGGCGGCGTGACGGGCATGGTGGCGGGCATCGTCGTGCTCGCCTTTCCTCCGGCCGATCTCGTCCTGGGCGGGATCGCGATCCTGGCGCTGGGCCTGGCGGGGGCCGGGTTCGGAGCCCTGATGTCGACCATGGTCGGCGTCGGCCTGCCCAACTCCCGGATAGGCAAATACGGCGACGCGATCGACCGCGGTGAGCTTCTCATGATGGTGGACGTGCCCAAGGCCCGGGTCGCCGAAATCGAAGCACTGATCAGGCAGCGGCACCCGGAGGCCGAGGTTGGGGGCACCGAGCCCCACATCCCCGCGTTTCCCTGAGCCGAGCCGGGCCCGGCGCGCAGCCTGGACATTCTCCAGTGGCGTTTTGGGGGCGCCCCCGACAGGCATGCGCTTCGGCTGCGGGACGCCTGGAGCGCATCGTGGTCGTGGGTGGCTTGCCGCTCTTCCACGTGGCGGGGGTTGTCGTGCTGCCACGGGTGGAAGCGCAACCGGTGGTATCGGCAGTACCTCGGGATCATTTTGTGCAGCTACCCAAGCCGGATTCGGCAGAACCGGGAACCGCGTGCGAAATCGCGCAGGTTCCATAGCCGGCGATCGGTCGCCTGCTGGCTGACTCCCCCTGCGCCATTTCCAACCGGCTAGCGGCAGCATTGCAAGGACAGGGGTGGCTGTCTGTCTTCCGGTGCCGCGGTTCGCTGCTATTCATTCTTGTGCGGCACACCATAGCCCAGTCGCTCGATCTGGGCGCGCACGTCCGCCTGCTGTTCCCCGGTCAGCGCACGCGGCGTGCCCAGGGCCGAGGCGCGGTCGTGAAGGGCGGCCAGCCACTCGAGCAGCAGCGCGTTCTCGACCGCCCGCTCGAGCGAGTCGCCCACGGCGACCGAGCCATGGTTGGCCATCAGCGCCGCCAGGCGCCCGTCGAGCGCCTCCCGGACGTGGTCGGCGAGCTCGGGGGTGCCGAAGGTGGCGAACGGGGCGACCCGGATAATGCCGCCCAGCAGCAGCTGCTGGTAGTGCAGCACCGGCAGCTCGTCGAGCACGCAGGCGACCGCCGTGGACCAGGGAGCGTGCGTGTGCACTACCGCGGCCGCGTCGGTCGTGCGGTACAGGCCGAGATGAAGGCCGACCTCGGAGCTCGGCACCAGTGCTCCCTCGATCACCTCGCCGGCCGGAGAGATGACGGTGACGTCGGCGGCGCTGCAGTCGGCCAGGACGACGCCGGTACCCGTCACTGCGATCCGGTCCCCGTCACGGGCGGAGATGTTGCCCGCGGTGCCGATCAGCAGCCCCTCGTCCGCGAGCCGGCGGGAGGCCGCGGCCACCGCGTGACACAGCTCGGACACGCTCATCGCCGTGCTCTCCATGGGCCGTTCAAAGGCTCTTCCAGGCCGCTGCGGACTCGAACCCCGCCGCGGCCCGGTAGATCCGGTCCTCGCGGAAGTGCCCGCCCACCAGCATCATGCCTACCGGCAGGCCCTCGCTCATGCCGCAGGGAATGCTCATCGCCGGGCGCCCGGTGGCGTCGAGGGGTGCGGCATTGGGCAGCATCTCGGACGCGCGCTGCGTGTAGACCTCCGGGGAAGCATCTGGCGGGGGCAGGGGCGTGGCCTTCATCGGCGTGGTCGGCATCAGGAGCAGGTCGTACTGGTCCAGTACCGTGTCGTAGCTGCGCGCCAGCTTGCGGTTGAGATTCTGGGCCTTGGCGTAGTAGCGCCCGTGGTACTGGCGCAGGAAGCGGTACCCGGCCAGGGCCGGCACCTTCACCGTGTGTGGGAATTCGTTCGCCCGCGAGCGCCACTGTGCCTGGCGGTCGAGCAGGCTGGTCAGGTACAGGCCTTTGCCGTTCGCGCCGAAACCGTTGCCCAGCAGCATCGACCGCACCGCCCCGCTGGGCGATCAGCCCGTGGTAGGAATCCAGCTCGGACTCGGACAGCGACATGCCGAGCTCACGGGCCAGCGCCCTCAGCTGATCCCGGGTCGGCCTTCTTACGCTCATGTCTTCTCTCCTCGGGTCGGCTACGGCAAACCACCCGCGGTGGACTCCGTCACCCGCGGGTGGTCGGGCGTCCCCCGGACGGCCCGGCCTCGCCCGGGGAGACCGGGCAGGTCAATCCGGTCCGTTGCGCCCGGGCGAAAATAGCACGTCGGCGTTCCCGCGAAGGGATCCCTGCCGCACTTTCCGGTTGGCCCGATGACTGACAGCATATACCAGCTTGACTTGAGCTCCGGTCGCTGCCCCGGGTCGGGTGCGGGGGCGGTTCGCGGAGTGGCCGGCGCGTACGGGTCCGCGGATCCCGTCTCCGGGTGGACACGGCGGACTACCGGGAGGACAAGAGTGCATGACACGAGCCTTGCCTTACGGCGCCGGCATCAGCACCGCCGGGACTACGACGCTGCTGGTGTTCGCCCTCGGTCTTCTGGTCGCGATCCGGGCATGTCCCTGCTGTGCCCAACCGGTGGACACGTCAGTATCCGGTATCCTGGCCGGCACCTGGCAGCACGCCGACGGCAGCGGGTCCGGCGCCGTTAGCGACTACGGTGAGGGCAATGCCCAGCTCGATCTGTTCGTGCACCGGCGGATGGGGCCCGGTCGGTGGAACATGGAGGTCAAGGGCGGTACCACGCCGCGGAGCGACGGCGTTGCCGCCGCCTTTCCCGAGACGAACGGGTTGTCGGGGGAGACGCTGGATGCGCAGGACCGGGGGCGTGCGGCGGTGACCCAGCTCAACTATGGACTGCCGCTTCGCGGCGGCTGGGCCAACCCGAATGTCAGCTCCGCAGCGGAGTACCTGGGCGCGGAGGTGGCCCGTCCCGTGCGCGTGGCCGTGGCTGGGGCCCCACGCAGGGTGACCCTTGGCGTCGGTCTCGGCGAGACCCGTGCATCGACCCATATCCAGGGACCGCAGGCCGATGCCGTGCACGCTGAGGCTTACGCGCGTTTTCATCTGGGGAGCGGGCTGACCGTTTCGCCGGACCTGCAGTGGCTGCGGCACAGCGGTCTGGATCCCGCGCGGCCCTCGACCTGGGTCGAGGGCGTCCGGGTCGGGGCGTCGTTGTGAACGCGGCGCCTGTGCCGCTGCGTCGCGACATGGAGCCATTGTCCCGACGCCGGCCCGCTGATCCGCTGCATCCGCAGGGGCACGCCGGTCGAGCCTGATCGACCTCCCGCCGGATATCCACATCTTCACGGCGAGCAGGCACGGCCGGGGCCATCCCGGCCGGAGCGACAGCGGTTGGCGAGGATCGCGATCGGGACGAACATTGGCCGGCAAGCGCCCGGATCGTGACGGCGGGCTCCCGCCGCCGGTCGCCGCCGGTCGCCCGGGTGTGCTCGCATGCCCGGCGAAACCGGCGAGGGGCCATGTCCCCCTCGAGCAGGTGTTGCGCCAGCTCGACGCGCTGGACGACGGGCCGTCCGGTCCCCGCGCGCCACTACAC
The DNA here is from genome assembly GCA_035638695.1 of Gammaproteobacteria bacterium. GTDB lineage: Bacteria > Pseudomonadota > Gammaproteobacteria > UBA5335 > SLRW01 > DASQZJ01. The sequence continues at coordinate 43,825 of DASQZM010000005.1, forward strand.
CACGCGGCTCTGGCGTCCCTCCCAGTACGGCGCCCGCAGCTGGCGCTTGAGGATCTTGCCGGTGCCGGTGCGCGGGATCTCGTCCATGAAATCCACCGAGCGCGGCACCTTGTAGGAGGCCAGGTGTTCGCGGGCATAGGCGATGACCGCGTCGGAGTCGAGGTCGGCCCCGTCGAGCGGGACCACGATGGCGTGTACCTGCTCGCCCCATTGGTCACTGGGGATGCCGAACACCGCCACGTCCTGGATCTCGGGGTGCAGCTCCAGTGCCGCCTCGATCTCTGCGGGATAGATGTTCACCCCGCCGGAGATGATCATGTCCTTCTTACGGTCGCAGATGTAGTAGAAGCCCTCGTCATCGAAGTAGGCGATGTCCCCGACCGTGTGCCAGTCGCCAAGGTGCTCCTCGTCGTACTTGTCCTGCGCCTTGTGGTAGGTGATGAACACGCTCGGGCTACGCACGTACAGCTCGCCCTCGGTGTAGGGCTCGTCGACCACCTTGCCGTCGGCGTCGAACAGGCGTAGTTCGACACCCGGCGCGGGCTTGCCGCAGGAGCCTTTCTTGCGCCGCTGGTGCTCCGGCCGAAGGATCGTGTTCACGCCCAGCTCGGTGGAGCCGTAGACCTCGAATAGGGAAGACTCGCCGAACTGCGCCATGTAGGAGAGCTTGAGCGCGTAAGACCAGGGAGCGGCGTTGCCGATCAGGATGCGCATGGAGCTGGCGTCGTACTTATCGAGGATTCCCTGCGGCAGGTTGCAGACCATGCGGATCGGGGTAGGCGCCGAAAAGGTCGTGGTCACCCGGTACTCGTCCACCAGCCGCAGCCAGTCCTCGGGCTCGAACTTGCGCTGGAGGATCACGGTGTTGCCCAGCAACTGGGAGATGCCCATGAAGCCGCTCGGCCCGGAGTGATAGAGGGGGCCGGTGGTGAGGTAGACATCGTCTGCGCGATAGCCGATGTACTCGACCATCCGGGCGCGCTGGTCCGGATCCCCGGTCGTCGCGCGTACCGCCCCCTTGGGCTGTCCCGTGGTCCCCGAGGTGTAGATCATGGTGCCGGCCTCGCCGGGCTCGGCGTTGGTCACCAGCTCGCCGGATGCCGCTGTATCGATCAATGGGAGCGCCTCGATTTGGCCCCGGTGCGCCTCGCCGTCGAAGATCAGCACGTGGCGCACCTGCGGGATCTCGTTGCGGATCCGCTCGAACAGCGGAGCGTACTCGGCGTCGGCGAAGGCCAGTACGGCGTCCGAGTTTTCGACGACATAGGCTGCTTCCTCGGCAGCGAGGCGATAGTTCAGGGGCACCGCCACCGCAGCGATCTTGCGCGCCGCGTGGATGGCTGCCACCGCCCAGGGCGAGTTATGCCCGCACCAGATAACCTTGTCCCGCGGCCGGACACCGTGGTCGAGGAATACGCGTCCCAGGCGGTTCGCGTTGGCCTCCAGCTCGTCAAAGCTCCAGCGGCGGAATGGACGGCCCGGGCCGTCGTCGATCAGTGCGGGTTTGTCTCCAAGCGCGGCGGCAAGCTCGGTGAGCGGGTCCTTCATGTGCGTACTCCCCCCTGAACCGTATCCGGCACGGTCTGATTGTTGGCGCGGCGGGAAGGCCGGCGGGCGCTCCCGGCCTTGGGTGTCTGGTTAGTGGACCTTGGTTCTGTCGGGGCGGGAAGGACCAGTACGGCGCCTACCGAAGCTGGCTGTCCTTGCTGCCGCGGCGGTTGTAAAGGGTGGTCCGGGCCTCGGCCTCGTCGCGCTCAGCCTGGCAGGGCACGCACAGGCGCACGCCGGGGACCGCTTTCCGGCGTCGCGGCGGGATCGGCTCGCCGCATTCCTTGCAGTGTGTGTGGCTCTCGCCGCGGCGCGGAAGGCTGCGGCGAGCACGGTCCACGGCATCCTGGACGGTGCTCTCAATCTGGTCCTGGACCGCGCCGTCTCCGGCCCAGCCGGTAGCCATCCCGCTCTCTCCGTAGTTCTGTCCGAGTCCGAAGTCGTTGCGCACCAGTATACCCGCTCCCCCGGGAGATGAGCGAAAGTCTCGCCGGTGCGCCCCGCGGGCTTGATTCCCGGAGCCGACCGCGCTCGGGCCCGTCCCCCGGGGAGATCCGACGAACGAGGCGATCGGGAGGCCGCGATGGCTGGCGGTTCTGAATCCGGGGCCCCGGATGGCATCCCTGCGGGGCGTGAGCCAGGCGTGTTTCGATGTTTCCTTCGCTCGCCGCGGTGCCGCGGCATTTCCCGTGTGGGCCCTGCCGGATCGGCGGGATCGGCGCACCCGGCGTGACCCCGGGTCGGGCTGGCGCTGACCTGGATCAGCCGGCGGCGGTGTTGGTGCGCGCCGGCACCTGGTGCATTGCTATAGTTTCACGCAGGGTACCGTTATTCGGGCACGCGTCCGGGCTGTGGGAGGTGGGCCCGGTCGAGCGGGTGGATCCGGGAAGATACGACCATGGCATACAAATCCGGCGCGTTGATCCTCGCTTCGCTGGTACTGGCCCTCGGCGCGAGCCCGGCCCCGGCACAGGGCCTGTACTTCGGTGCCGGCCTCGGGGCGGCCAGGGCGGCTGACGCCGATAGCAACGTGCAGCGGCTCGAGGATCGGCAGTGCGCCGTGCTCCTCGGCTCTGGTGCGACCAGCTGCGCGTGGTCGGAAAGCCACGACACGACCAACCCCGCCTATTCCGTGTTCGCCGGCTACGGCTTCTCCCGCTACCTCGCGGTGGAGCTGGGTTACGCGGGCTTCGGCACCTACAAGCTGCATGCCAGCGTGGCGGCGGCCGGCGCCGGCGCGACCAGCCCCGTATACTACGAGCAGGACAACGCAAGCGCGGCCTATGCGGACGCCGTTCTCAGTTACCCGGTGATCGAGCGGATCGCCGTGTTCGCGCGGGCCGGCATCGGCTACGTGCAGAACCGGAAGAGCTGCACGGACAGCGTCAGCGGCTGTTCCCCGGGTACCGACAACGAGTGGAAGCCCACCTACGGCGTCGGCGTCAGCGTGAACGTGGCGCCGGAGACGGATGTCCGCATGGCGTACACGGAATTCGACGGCGTGGGTGACAACAACAGGCAGTACACCGCCGGCAAGTTCCGGATGCTCGAGATCGACGGCGTCTATCACTTCGAGTGACTATGCCCTGACCGGGTTGGTAAGCGAGCGTCCGGCGCCGCCTGCCGCCATTGGCATGCGCGACACCGCCTGTCGCGCATGGCGTGCAGGCTGGAAAGTCGGTTGCTCCTGCCGGTGACGGATCAGATTTCCCGACCCATCAGGTGTCGCGCATGCAGTACGAAGAGCTCCAAGTCCGGTTCCCCGCCGGCGTCCTGCGCAGCGAGCTGCGCCTGCGCACGGCCCATATCGCGCCGTCCGATCTGGTGCGCCTGATGGGGTATGCGAACGCCCGCAAGGCGACCCTGGACCGGATCGCCCGGGTGCTGGATGACCCCTGGCTGGGCCTGGCGGACGGCGGCTTCGATTTCCGCTACGGCAGCCGTGAATTCCTCGAGGTCCTCTGCCGCACGGTCGGCATCGAGGACGGCGTGTGCCAGCGCGGGATAGTGGCGATCGAACGCGAGATCGACGCGGACCGGCGGGCGTACAAGCCCTGGCTGTTTGTCGATACGGGGTTCCGGCGCGAGGACCATCCCGGCATGTCGCTGACGATCCTGGGCCTGATCGAGTCCGCCCGACGGCTCAGGTTCCCCGATGGCTTCTGGCGACTGTCCCTGACCGGGCAGCTGGCGCGTGCCCGGCAACGTGTATGCGAACACATGGCGGCCACGGGCGGCGAGCTCCCGGTCCGGGGGACGATCCGCGGCTACTGGTTCGTCCATCGGGAGTGGTGCGCGATCGAGCTTTCCCCGGATGGCGAGGTGCTCGGGGAAACGGATCGGTTCAACCCGGCCGGCGCGACAGCCCATATCCGGCGCCGCCGGATCGACCCGGACACGCTGCTCGGCGGCAGCGACCAGGGCCGGGAAGGATAGCCCGCGCCGGCGTTCAGGGCAGCGCGGCGATCATCTCCTCCAGGGCGCCGGCGTCCGGGCCGATCTCGAGCTGACCGTCCGCGAGGCCGGACAGCCACTCCAGGCAGCGCGGGTCGGCGGGCGGCCCGGCCGGGCCAAGATGTCTTGCCGCGTGCAGCGCGGCGAGCGCCAAGATTGCATCATGTTCGCCGCTGTTCACGGCATGTTCCAGGAGGCTTGCCGAAGCCAGCAGGTCGCGCAGGCGGTTCACGAAGGCCCGGAGCCTGAGCTGCGCCTCGGCGTCCGCGAGCCTGGCGAGCTCGTCCGCCTGGAAAGCCACCGCTCCGTCCAGGGTGATCTCGCCGCTGGCCATGGCGCGCGCGCCCAGCTTGTCCTTGAGCCGGTGCAGCACGACGCCGTTCAGCGACCCGTCGGGCAGCCAGCGGGGCACCAGGAACAGCCCGAGACCGCGGGTCCCCGCCGGCCGCGCCAGGGTCAGCGCCAGCTCGGCATCGGCGTTGCTGCGGAACCACTTGTCGCGGTACAGGCGCCACAGCGGCGTATCGGTGATGTCGTACGGCGGGGCCATGTCGCCGGCGCGTTCGGCCCCGGTCCCGGTCGCGCCCGCGTCCGAACCGCCGGCCTGCTCGGTAAGGAATGTCGCGCCCTGCCAGAGGCTGCCTATCTCCTGGCTCGTCAGCCGCGGCAGGAACCGTTCCCGCAGCGAGCGCACCATCCAGTCCTCGTGGAAGAAGTCGCGCCCGCGGGTATCGGGCATGTTGGCCGGGGCCTGCCGGGGCGCGGCATCGCGCCCGGAGGTGACGGCTTAGCGCACGCTCATGGTCCTTCGCTCACAGCTCGGTATCGATTACCGGCTCCTTGCGACCGCTTTCGGGCGTCGCCTGCGGGGGCTGCCGGGGTGCCGGCGCCCGGGGCACCTGTACCGGCGTGGCCGCCCACACCAGCGCCGTGATCCATCCCAGCACCGTCCAGCCGAGCAGCACGTTCATGACCAGGATCGCGAACTCGTTCTGGTGGTGGCGGACGTAGGCCATGATCGCCGGGCTCAGGTAGGCGGCGAACCAGAAGGCTCCCACGATCAGCAAGAAGCCGACTGAGTGGAACGATTCGACCAGGACGGTGAAGTGCTGCATGGATCCCCCGGCACGGTGCTTCCGGCGCCTGCTCCGCGAAATTACACGAACTGGCGGCGTCCCGCCATGCGCCCGCCCCGTGACGGTCGCCGGCATCTCCTCACACGGGGCGCTTCTGCGCCACCAGCTGCGCCTCGTCGCGGAATCCGCGGGCCAGGTCGCCGACGCGGTCCTCCTCGCGATAGACCAGGATGCGCAGCGGCGCGAACAGGTGCAGCAGCTCGTTGTCGTCGAGGCGGAAGTCGGCGTGGGAGGGCCCGCGCTCGCTGACGTGGCTGCGGGTGAAGGTCTGGTAGAACAGCACCCCGCCGGGGCGCAGCGCGGCGACCAGGGCGGGTGCGAGGTCGCGCTCCAGGAAGCGGCAGACGGTAATGACGTCGAAGCGCCCCGCCTCGGGCGGGTCCGCCACCACGTCCCGCACCTCCGCGTGCACCGGCATCCTCTCCCGCGTCGCCCAGGCCTTCAGCTTGGCAACGGCGGTGGCGGCGCTGTCCCAGGCGAAGGTCTCGAGCCCCTCGCCGGCGAGCAGCATGGCATTGGCCCCCAGGCCGCAGGCCAGGTCCAGCGCCGTCCCCGACGGCGGAAGCAGGTGCAGGTTCTCCAGCAGGACGTCCGCGGCGGTGGCGTCGGCGACGCTGCGGTCCCGGTAACGGGTCTCCCAGTCCGGTGGCATGTCTTCTCCCCCAAGTGCCTGGACACGATACTAACCTGTCGCGCTCCGGGCCTCATCCCGGCCCTTCCTGCCGGTCCGTTCGACAAGCTCGGGGAGCGCGGCGCTACCGACGCCGTGCGTTGGACCGGCGACGCCGTCCCGGGCGGTCGGGCACAGCGTGCCGCCGGGAGGGGCTTAGTCCCGACCCGTATCGGCGAGCAGGGTCCGGGCGCGGGCCTGCAGGGCTTCCCAGGAGTCCTTCCAGCGGCCCTCCGAAGGCGTGACGTGGGCCAGCTGAACGACCAGCATCTGGAGTGCCCGGTATTGGCGTTCGGCCGCTTCCGCCCGCGCCAGCGCGTCCCGGTAGGCGCCGGCGTCGACGATCTCCGCGCGCCGGTCCTCGCAGATGCCCAGGCAGTTCTGCTCCGACTCGATCCGGCCGCAGCCGATGCAGCGCCAGGCCTTGATGATTTCCGTCACGGCTCGCTCCGGGATTCGGCGACTTGGCCACCAAGCTAACGGCGCGATTGGGGGGGCGCCTTGATCCGGGTCAAGACGCCGCGGCCGCCTGCAAGGCCCGCGTCGATCGTGCGATAGTACGTACGGCCTTGGTCCGCCAGCCGCGAGGAGCCCATGAGCGACAACGACTGGGAAGATGCCATCTCCGAGATCCACCGGCGCCGGGAGGCGGCCGGGGAGCAGGGCGGCTCCGACGCCGTGGAGCGCCAGCACGGCAAGGGGCGCCTGACCGTGCGCGAGCGCATCGACGCCCTGGTGGATGCGGGATCCTTCCGCGAGGTCGGCCCCATTGCGGGGGGCGCGGAGCGGGACGAACAGGGCCGGATGACGTCGTTCACCCCGGGCAACTACGTGCTCGGCTTCGGACGCATCGAGGGGCGGCCCTGCGTGGTCGGCGGCGAGGACTTCACCATGGCCGGCGGCTCGCCCAACGTGGCCGGCCTGCGCAAGAGCGTCTACACCGAGCAGGTGGCGCAGAAGTACCGGGTGCCGCTGATCCGGCTGCACGAGGGGGCCGGCGGCAGCGTCACCGGCAGCGGGGGCAAAGGCGGCGGTGCGGCGCCTCCGCCGTCGCCGGTGTACGAGGCGCACCGCTTCGCCTCCGTGGGACAGACTCTGGCGAGCGTGCCGGTCGCGGCCGCGGCTCTCGGTGCCACCGCCGGCATGCCGGCCGGGCGGCTGGTCTCCTCGCACTACTGCGTGATGACGCGGGAAACCGCACAGGTGCTGATCGGCGGGCCGGCGCTGGTCGAGCGGGCGCTGGGCCGTGAGACCAGCAAGGAGGAGCTCGGCGGTCCCGAAGTGCACGAGCGCAGCGGCGTGGTAGACGACGTGGTGGACGATGAACAGGCGGCGTTCACGGCCATTCGGCGCTTCCTGGGGTATCTTCCGCGGAATGTCTGGGAGCTTCCCCCGGTGATCGAAAGCGGGGATCCGCGCGACCGGCAGGACGAGTCGCTGGCGGGCACCGTGCCGGCCAATCGGCGGCGCGTGTACGACATGCGCGCGATCGTGCGCTCCGTGCTGGACCAGGACTCATTTTTCGAGATGGGACGGGGCCATGGACGCGGCCAGATCACCGGCTTCGCCCGCCTGACCGGCATCCCCGTGGGTGTGCTGGGCAACGACTGTCGGTATTTGGCCGGCGCCATGACCGCGGACGGCGCGCGCAAGGTGCGGCGCTTCATCGAGCTGTGCCAGGTGTTCCACCTGCCGATCGTGAGCTTCGTGGACGAGCCGGGCTTCATGATCGGCCCACAGGCGGAGCGGGACGCGACCATGCGCTTCGGTGCCGCGGCGATCCTCGCCGCGGCCCTGTGCACCGTGCCCTGGGCGTCGCTAATCGTGCGCAAGAGCATGGGTCTCGCGAGCGCCGTACACTATGGCCAGGATGCTTACGTGCTGGCTTGGCCCTCGGCGGAGACCGGTGCACTGCCGGTGGAGGGCGGCGTGGCGGTGGCGTTCCGGCGTGAGATCGCGGCGGCCCCCGAGCCCGAGGCGAAGCGGCGCGAGCTGGAGGAACAGCTGGCGAAGCGGCAGTCGCCGTTCCCGCGGGCGGATGCGTTCTCGGTCCACGATCTGATCGATCCGAGGGAGACGCGGCCGCGGCTGTGCGACTGGATCGAACTGGCCCACCCGCTGCTGCGGGATCAGCTGGGACCGACCGCGTTCAGCTACCGGCCCTGAGGGGTAGGATCAGCCCGGTTCCGCGGCGAGCCGCTCGCGGAACTTGTGCAGTTTGGCGAGGCGCCGCGCTCCGATCTGCTCCCGGTCGAGCACGAGCGTTTCGGCGACGAAATCGGCGGCCGCCAGCATGTCGGCCATTTCCTCTTGCAGGCGCGTCCGCAGCGACCCGGCCGGTCCCGCGGACTCCCGGTCCATACGCACGAGGGCCTTGCCCGCGATCTGTTGCAGCTCGCCGCATTCCTCCACCAGCTTGGCGAGACCGTTCGCTGTCGTGCTCATCATCGGCTCCTGTTGGCGTGCAGGTTGGCGACCCCGGTCCGTGGCGGCGCGACGGATGACGGCACTGCCCCCAGCCCGACTCGATGCGGCGGACCCAGGCCCGGGCTTGTCCGCGCGGATTCGTTCCGCCAGCGCGATGGGGTCAGCACGGAGCATGCCTTGCCGGCGTTCCGGTCCGATGACCGTGAAACCCCGTGTCAGGCACTGGCCGGGTCTTCGTCCCGGAACAACGGCAGGTGCCCGAGAGAGACGATGCCGTCCCAGTCGGCGGGATCCCCCTCGGTGAGGATCGCCGCCTCCCCGGCGATCGTGGCGCCCGCCTTCTGCATCAGTTCCCGCATTCCCTGCAGCGTGGACCCGGTGCTGATCACGTCGTCGACCAGCAGCACGCGGCGACCCCGCACGGCGTCGCGGTCCTTCTGGTCGAGGTACAGCCGCTGCGGATCGCCCGTGGTGATCGACCGCGTCTCCGCCGCGAGCGCATCCCCCATGTAGGTCTTGTAGCTCTTGCGAAGCACCACGTAGGGCCGCCGCGTGGCGACCGAGAGTGCGTGGACCAGGGGAATACTCTTGGCTTCCGCGGTGACCAGCACGTGGTACTCCCGCGGCGGCAGGCGGCCGGCGAGGGATTCCGCCGCGGCTTCGATCAGGGGCGTGTCCCCGAGGATGTTCAGGACGGCGATCCGCAGCCCCGGCCGCACCCGGACAAGGGGCAGGTGCCGCTCGAGGCCGGCGATCGTGATCGCGTACGTCTGTTCGGGCTGGGGCATGCAATCCTCGTTGTCCGGATCATTCTTGATACGACCCGGATTATTGCGCACATGAGTCTGCCTGGACAAAAACGTCTTCGGTCCGCCGCTGCCGGTGCACGTACCGGGAGCCGGGCCGGTACCCCTGGGCAGTCAAGCCGGAACGCCGGGCCGTGGCTCCCTCCCCACCCCGGAACCTGCACCGCGGTGACCCGGGCATTGCCTCTGACCGCGCTGGTATCTCCGGGAAAGCGAGCAAAGGATGCATTACCCGGGTCGGGCGTCGATCAGCCCCTGACGGAGCGATCGCGATCGACCCCGGTCGTGGGGCCGGCACGTCCCCGGCGCACCCGGTGCGCCGGGTAGTCAAGTCTGACACGAAATCCTATACTAGAGTGTGCTGTGTGGATCTGCGCGGAGGGATCCCGGCTGGGCTGCGGCGAATCGTGGACCCGCCCGGAGATGCACGCGGATGCCGCGCACGCGGTTTGCGGACACCGGCTCGGCCCGCCGTCTAGGAGGCAGGCCGTCCACAGGAGGCCGCATGAGGACCACGCAAGAAGCATAAGGACAGCCCGGCTGACGATATCGGTCGGGATCGAAATTTTCTTCGAAATGTCTGATCTTAAAACGTGACTGGGCGCACCTTGCCCACGGTGTGAATCTGGAGGAGATAACAAATGGCAGAAAACAATGCGCTTGCCAACCCTGGACCGCTCGGGCTGGTCGGTTTCGGTCTGACCACCGTCCTGCTGAGTCTGATCAACGCCCACATCCTTCCCCAGGGCGGGGTGTCCGTGGTGATCCCGCTAGCCCTGGCTTATGGCGGGCTGATCCAGCTGATCGCCGGCATTCTGGAGTTCCGTACCGGCAACACGTTCGGGGTCGTGGCGTTCACGAGTTACGGGGCATTCTGGTGGTGGTTCGCGCTGCTGCTGCTGCTGTCCGGCAATGGTCTGATCGACCTCAAGGCATCCGGCCCGACGATCGGGATCGCCCTGATCCTGTGGGGATTCTTCACCTTGTACATGTGGGTCGGGACGTTTCGTCTCAACCGTGCCCTGTGGTGGGTATTCCTCACGTTGTGGATCACGTTCTTCCTGCTCGGGGTCGGTGATGCCATCGGGGTGCCGACCATTTCCATCATCGGCGGTTGGGTAGGAATTCTCTGCGGCGGGCTCGCCATGTACACGAGCTTTGCCGAAGTCACCAACCACTGTTACAAGCGTGTAGTGCTCCCTGTCGGGCCGATGGCTCCGCGCGAAGAGTGATGACAGGGTATGCCGCGCTGCTAGCGTAGTACGGGACGGACCCGGGTGCCGGAGGGAACGGCGCCCGGGCCGCCTCGCGACACCGGTGGGCTGTCCCTGCGGTGGCTGCCGGCGCGCTGCACGAGGTACCACTTCCCGAGTGAGGAGGCAACTACCATGGCTCAAGACAATGCGCAGTCGGAGTCCCGTATCGCGGTGCATTGGCATGAGGAGGAGTACTTCCGGCCGCCGAAGTCCTTCATCGACCAGGCCAATCTGACCGATAAGGGGGTCTTCGAACGGTTCAGCCTCGATAATTTCCCGGACTGCTTCGTCGAGTACGCGGAGATGCTGGACTGGTACAAGCGCTGGGACACGGTGCTCGACTCCAGCAAGCCACCCTTCTGGCGATGGTTCGTCGGCGGCCGGATCAACGCGTGTTACAACTGCGTGGACCGACACCTGGACAAGCACGCCGACAAGGTCGCCTACCACTTCGTGGCGGAGCCGGAAGAGGAGCCGATCGAGGACATCACCTACCGGGACCTGCACCGGCGCGTGAACGAGGTCGCGGCGATGCTGCAGGATTTCGCCGGGCTCAAGGCCGGTGATCGGGTCACGTTGCACTTGCCGATGGTGCCGGAGCTCCCGATCACCATGCTGGCGTGCGCCAGGCTCGGCGTCATTCACTCCCAGGTATTCAGCGGGTTCAGCGGCAAGGCCGCCGGCGAGCGCGTCGAGGACTCCGGCAGCCGCGTCCTGATCACGATGGATGCGTACAACCGCGGTGGTAACCTGGTCGACCACAAGCCCAAGGCGGACACGGCGGTCGAGTATGCCGAACAAGCCGGAGTCAAGGTCGACAAGGTGCTGGTCTGGCGGCGTTATCCCGATCGTTATTCCAGCCAGTCACCGATGGTGGACGGCCGCGACTATACGGTGCAGGAGGTACTGCGCGACTACCGGGACAAGACGGTGGACCCCGTCCAGCTGCCGGCGGAGGATCCACTGTTCCTGATGTATACCAGCGGTACCACCGGACGCCCCAAGGGGGCCCAGCACGGCATCGGCGGCTACCTGTCCTACGTCACGGCGACCTCGAAGTACATCCAGGACATCCAACTGGACGACGTGTACTGGTGCATGGCCGATATCGGCTGGATCACCGGGCATTCCTACATCGTGTACGGACCGCTCGCCCTGGCCGCCACCTCGGTGCTGTACGAGGGCGCGCCGACGGTACCGGATGCCGGCCGTCCGTGGCGGATCGCCGAGAAGCTGGGCGTGAACATCTTCCACACCTCGCCTACCGCTGTTCGGGCCCTGCGCAAGGTCGGTCCCGACGAGCCCGCCAAGTACGACTACCACTTCAAGCACATGACCACGGTCGGCGAACCGATCGAGCCCGAGGTCTGGCGCTGGTACCACAGGGTGGTCGGCAAGGGCGAAGCCGTGATCGTCGATACCTGGTGGCAGACCGAGACCGGCGGCTTCCTGTGCAGCACCGTCCCCGGAATCCATGACATGAAGCCCGGAAGCGCGGGACCGGCGCTGCCGGGCATCCATCCGGTGATCTACGACGATGACGGCAAGGAGCTGGGTCCGGGCGAAGGCGCGGGTTACATCTGCATTCGCAATCCGTGGCCGGGCATCATGCAGACCATCTGGGGCGACCCGGACCGTTTCATCCGGACCTACTACGAGCGGTTCTGCAAGGACAAGAACAGCAAGGACTGGCGTGACTGGCCCTACTTCGCCGGCGACGGCGCGATGCTGGCGAAGGACGGATACTACCGAATCCTGGGGCGCATCGACGACGTCATCAACGTGGCTGGCCATCGGCTGGGTACCAAGGAAATCGAGTCGGCCGTGCTGACCGTGGACGAGGTCGCGGAAGCGGCCGCCGTGGCCATCCCCGACAGCGTCAAGGGCATGCTCCCGGAGATCTATATTTCCCTCAAGCCCGGTACCGCGGAAGACATCAATATCGGTGAAAAGGTGGTCAACGCGATTTCGACCGAGATCGGCGCAATCGCCAAGCCCCACGCGGTTCACGTGGTCCCGGATATGCCCAAGACACGCTCCGGCAAGATCATGCGCCGGGTGCTGGCCGCGATTTCCAAGAAGGAGGACCCGGGCGACGTCTCCACCCTGGCCAACCCAGAGGTCGTGGAGAAGATTCAGGACCAGCTCGGACGATAGATCGAGGGCGTCTCTGCGCGCCTGCGAACGGACGGGGCCCCGCGCCGAGGGGCCCCTTTTTTTCGCGGGCTGTCCACGGCGCGGGTGGCGCGGGGGCCCGAGGGGATGCATTTCCGAATTCGACCTGGCGTCCGATGCGTGGGCGACCTTCTGATGCAAGCCGGGGATTCAGGGCGCGAATCCCCCCTTACCGGTGGAGCCTGCCTGCGCCTGGTGAGAAGCTGGAGGGACTCCGCAGCTAGGCCGATCCCCGGCCTAGACCGTCGGCCCGCATGAGCAGCGGGCAGGGTCTGTAGCGCTGCTTCCAAGCAACAATGCCGCTCCCGGCCCATCGCCGGGAAATCCCCCTCGCAGCGTGCCGCTGCGACCGTTTTCCGGCTACCCCGTGCGAGCTTGCGCCCCTGGCGAATTTAAACTAGTGTATTACATACATCTTTCTCGCCCGGTTCACACCGGCGCACGAAACGCCGACAGGACGCCCGGAGGTCGCCATGAGAAACCCCATCCCGCTCTGGAGGACGGAGCACGCGAACTTTGCCAGGTTGCTCGAACTGCTGGAACGCACCCTGGTGACCCCGGCGAAGGACGTCACCACCGAGTATCCTCTGGTCCTCGACGTGCTGCACTACCTGACCAACTACCCGGACCGGTTCCACCATCCGGCCGAGGACGAGCTCTACGCGCTGTTGCGTGACCGCCGCCCCGACCTCGGGCCCACCGTCGACCGGCTCCGGTACATGCACCGTCGGATCGCCACGGACGGCCGCGAGCTGCTGGATCTGGTTCAGGGGGTGTCCTGCGGCATGATCGTGCCGCGCCGCCTCCTCGCCCGGCGTGCCTGGACCTACGTCACCCGCTACCGTCGCCACATGCGCCTGGAGGAGGAGGCGCTGCTGCCCATCGCCGCGCAAGAAATTCCCGCCACCGCCCGGCAGTGCCTGCGCGAGCATCGCCCCGACGATCCGCTATTCGGACGCGCTATCGCCGATGAGTATCGACAGCTTCATGCGGCGATCGCCTCGGGTGTTGGCTGCGGCTGTGCCACGGCCTGATGGGCCGGTACCCCGGGGCAGGAACCAACCCGATTCCCGCTCCCGCGGGTGCTGGATAGAGCGGGGCCGGGATTCGCCCAGCGGTGGATGAGGTACGGTCTGGTGTCGGACGATTCACTTTTTCGGCAGGGCTCCGTAGCGCAAGGGGAACGAGTTCAGCTGCTGCAGCTCGCGCCGCCCAGCACGCAGAACTTCGCGCAGTGGGGGTGGTTGAGCGGCACCTCGCCGGCGGCCTG
>DASQZM010000006.1:0-25693 GCA_035638695.1 Gammaproteobacteria bacterium
GTTCATCCTGTTCTACTTCCTGCTGATCCGGCCCCAGGTCAAGCGGGCGAAGGAACACCGCAAGATGGTGGAATCGCTCAGCAAGGGCGACGAGGTGGCCACCAACGGCGGCCTGCTGGGGCGCATCACCGAAATCGGCGAGAACTATGTCGAGCTGGAGATCGCCGACCAGGTCGTGGTCAAGGTCCAGCGTCAGTCGGTTTCGAACCTGCTCCCCAAGGGGACCATCAAGAAAGCCTGATCCAGCGGCCGCCAGGCCCCGTTACAGCGGAACCAGAATGATCAACCAGTATCCGTGGTGGAAGTATGCGCTGATCATCGTGGTGGTGGTGATCGGCGCGATCTACGCGCTGCCGAACCTCTACGGCGACGATCCCGCGGTGCAGATTTCCAAATCCAATTCCGCGCAGGTCGGGCAGCAGGCCGTGCAGAAGGTCCGCGAGACGCTGAAGAAGCAGGGCATCCGCTACAAGAGCATCACCCAGGGCAAGGGTCGCGTGCTGGTCCGCTTGTACGACACCGACGCCCAGCTCCAGGCCAAGGACGATCTCAACGTCTCCCTCGGCATGCCGTACGTGGTGGCGCTGAACCTGGCCCCGCGCACTCCGGCCTGGCTGCGCGCCATCGGCGCCAGGCCCATGTCCCTGGGGCTGGATCTGCGCGGCGGTGTGCACTTCCTGATGCAGGTGGATATGCAGGCGGCCCTCAAGCAGGCGGCCGACAACTACCGCAACGAAATCCGGCGCCTGCTGCGCCAGAAGGGGCTGCGCTACACCTCGGTGGAGGTCAAGGGCGAGGCGGTCCAGGTCAGCATGCGCAATGCCGGCGACGTCTCGGCGGCCAGCAGCGCGATCAGCGGCGAGTACCAGGGCCTGCAGGTGCAGCAGGCGCCGGGGAGCAGGCACGAGCTGATCGCGCAGATGACGCAGAAGAAGCGCAACTCGCTCGAGGAGTTCGCGATCAAGCAGAACCTGACCACGCTGCGCAACCGGGTCAACGAGCTGGGCGTGTCGTCGCCGGTGATCCAGCAGGAGGGCAAGGACCGGATCGTGGTGGAGCTGCCCGGGGTGCAGGACACCGCCCGGGCCAAGGATATCCTGGGCGCCACGGCCACTCTCCAGTTCCACCTGGTGGACGAAAGCGGCAACCCGCAGGCGGCGGAACAGAGCGGCCAGGTGCCGCTCGGCGACGAGCTCTACAAGACCAAGAGCGGGCGCCCGGTGCTGCTCAAGCGCGATGTGATCGTCACCGGCAACGAGCTCACCGACGCGCACTCGGGGATCGACAACCAGAGCGGCACGCCGGCGGTATTCGTGAGCCTCGACGGCAAGGGCGCGAGCCGCATGGGCAAGGTCACGCGCAACAACGTCGGCCACGCCATGGCGGTGCTGTTCATCGAGCGCAAGACCGAGACCGAGCACCGCAACGGCAAGGCCGTACAGGTCCATCACACGAGTAAGCGGGTGATCAGCATCGCGACCATCCGCGGCGCCTTCAGCAAGCGCTTCATGATCACCGGCCTGGCCAGCCAGGAGGCCCACAATCTCGCGCTGCTGCTGCGGGCCGGGGCCCTGGCGGCGCCGGTCGACATCGTCCAGGAACGCACCGTCGGGCCCAGCATGGGCAGGCAGAACATCCACCAGGGTTTCATGGCCACGGTCATCGGCTTCCTCCTGGTGGTGGCCTTTATGGCCGTCTACTACGGGGTATTCGGCCTGATCGCGGACGTCGCGCTGTTCCTGAACCTGGTGCTGCTGGTGGCGCTGCTGTCGATGCTGCAGGCGACGCTCACCCTGCCCGGCATCGCCGGCATCGTGCTCACCGTGGGCATGGCGGTGGATGCCAACGTGCTCATCTTCGAGCGAATACGTGAAGAGCTGTTCAACGGCAATACGCCACAGGCCAGCATCCACGCCGGCTACGAGAAGGCCCTGTCGTCCATCGCCGACGGCAACATCACCACCCTGATCGCCGCCGTGGTCCTGTTCAGCTTCGGCAGCGGGCCGGTCAAGGGCTTCGCCGTGACCCTGTCGATCGGCATCCTGGCGTCGATGTTCACCGCCATCATGGTCACGCGCGCGATCGTCAACCAGCTCTACGGCGGACGCACGGTGAAGAAGCTTTCGGTATGAACCGCCAGCGGACGGACGCGAGAGACGCATGAAATTCTTCCCACACAGGCCGAACATTGACTTCATGGGCAGGCGCCGCCTGTGGCTTGCCATCTCCGGCTTGATGATCGCCGCGGCCGTCGTCGGCCTGTTCGCCCGCGGCCTGAACTTCGGCATCGACTTCACCGGCGGCATCCTGGTCGAGGTCGGCTACCCTTCCGCGGCCAAGCTCGATCCGATCCGTTCGGACCTGAACAAGGCCGGCTTCGGCGACGCCGTGGTCCAGTACTACGGCAATACCCAGGACATCCTGATCCGGCTGGCCCCGCGCCACGGCGCCACTTCCGACAAGATCGGCAATGAGGTGACCTCGGCACTGCGGCAGAGCAACAAGAATGTGCAGCTCCGGCGGGTGGAGTTTGTGGGACCGCAGGTGGGCAGCCAACTGGTGGAGCAGGGCGCCCTCGCCGTCCTGTACACCATCATCGGCATCCTGATCTACGTCGCGGTGCGCTTCGAGTGGCGCTTCTCGGTCGGCGCGGTGCTCGCCCTGATCCACGACGTGACCATTACCATGGGGTTCTTCGCCTGGTCGCAGCTCAATTTCGACCTCACCGCGCTGGCGGCGGTCCTGACCATCCTGGGCTACTCGCTCAACGACACCATCGTGGTCTACGACCGGATCCGGGAGAACTTCCGCAACCTGCGACGGGCCGGCCCTTACGAGGTGGTGAACGCCTCCACCAACCAGACCCTGTCGCGCACGGTCATGACTTCCCTGATGACCCTGGTGGTCGTGGTGGTGCTGGCAATCGACGGCGGCCAGACCATCCGGCCGTTCTCGCTGGCCCTGATCGTGGGGATCGTGGTGGGAACCTACTCGTCCATCTACATCGCCAGCACCTTCGCGCTGATGCTGGGTGCCACGCGCCAGAACCTGGTCAAGCAGCCCAAGGAGACGACCCAGGACGGGCAGCCCTAGGGGGCTGCCGAAGGACGCTGTTTTTCGGCCGCCCCCGCGCGCCACAGGGAAGCCGCCTTTGTTGGTTGCGAGGCTGAAAAAGGCGATGGACGGGCTTTCCCGGCAACGCCCTAGGCCTTCCGCGCGCGTCAGCCGTTGCCGGTGCCGCGCAGGGCCGGGGTGAGGAAGGGACCGATCTCCCGCACCAGCGCCGCGAACAAGCGGGGGTTCCCGCACACGATGTTGCCGCTGCCCATGAACCGCGGCTCGCCCTCGAGATCGCCGTTGACGCCGCCGGCCTCCTGCACCAGCAGTGCGCCGGCCGCGATGTCCCAGGGCTGGAGCCCGATTTCCCAGAAGCCGTCCAGCCGTCCGGCGGCCACGTAAGCCAGGTCGAGGGCGGCGGATCCGGCGCGCCGGATGCCCGCGGTCTTCTGCGTGACCTGCCGGAGCATACCGAAGTAGGCATCCACGTGGGTCATGTCGCGGAACGGAATGCCGGTGCCGATGACCGCGTCGGTCAGGGATCTGCGCGGACCGACGCGGATGCGCCGGCCGTCGAGCTGGGCGCCGGTGCCGCGGCTGGTGGTGAACAGCTCCTGGCGGATGGGGTCGTAGACCACGCCGTGCTCCAGGCGCCCCCGCTGCCGGACAGCGATGGATACCGCGTAGTGGGGGATCCCGTGGATGAAGTTGGTGGTGCCGTCGAGGGGATCGATGATCCAAACGGTTTCGGCATCACCCTCGGCGCCGCTCTCCTCGGCGAGGAACGCATGGCCGGGGTAGGCCCTGCGTACGACCTCCTTGATCGCGTCCTCGGCCAGGCGGTCGACTCCGGTGACGAAATCGTTGCGCCGTTTGGCGGTGACGGTCACCTCGTCGAGGCGCTGGCTGTAGCGCGCGATGATGTCGCCGGCGCGCCGCGCCGCGCGTACCGCGATGTTGAGGTGCGCATGCATGGCTGTGGTTTCGGCTTGCGGCGGCCGTCCGAATCGGATGCGGGGGCCCGCAAAGATACCAGAGGTCGGCCGCCGGCACCACTTGCGAGCCGCCCGCGTCCCCCTGAATATGGGCACTCGAAGCCGACCGGAGAGCCGATGTCCGACGACATACGCATAGTGCTGGTGGAGCCCTCGCACCCCGGAAACATCGGGGCGGCGGCGCGCGCGATGAAGACCATGGGCCTTGCGGACCTGTGCCTGGTGCGCCCCGGGCGCTTCCCGGACCCGGAAGCATCGGTGCGTGCCACCGGTGCGGACGACGTGCTGGAACGCGCGTTACTGTACGATTCGCTGGACCGGGCAGTGGCGGACCGCAACCTGGTGATGGCGACCACGGCCCGGTCGCGCCGGGTGGACGCCGGGGAGCGTGACGCCCGCGCGGGCGCACGTGAGGCGGTTCGCTGCCCGGGGCGGGTGGCGCTGGTGTTCGGCCGCGAACGCACCGGCCTGACCAACGAGGAGCTGGACCGCTGTCACCTGACCCTGACCATCCCCACCGACCCGGGCTACAGCTCGCTCAATCTCGGGGCGGCGGTGCAGGTGCTGTGCTACGAGGTGATGATGGCGCGCCGTGAGCTCGGTCCGGTGCCGACCCCGGCAGGGTCCGTGCCGGGTGGCGAGCCGGCGCGCGCGGCCGACCTGGCCCACTTCTACGATCACCTGCAAGAGGTGCTGGTGGAGACCGGCTTCCTGGATCCCCGCCGGCCCGGCCAGGTCATGCGCCGGCTGCGCCGGCTGTTCGGTCGCGCCCGCCCGAGCCGGCGTGAGGTGCAGATACTGCGCGGCTTCCTGAGCGCCGTCCAGGGGGGCCGGTCACGCCCGCGACGCGCGGCCGGCGCGCGGGCCGACAAAGACGAGGTATAATCCCGACGGCTTTGCTCGGGATTATCCCGGCGCCACGGTCGCGGGAGTGCACGAAGGATGCTGAAGGGACTGAGACAGGACATTCGCTGCGTGTTCGAGCGGGATCCGGCCGCTCGCACCACGTTCGAGGTGCTGACCACCTACCCGGGGCTGCACGCGCTAATGCTGCACCGGCTCAGCCACCGGCTGTGGCGCACGGGTCTGAAGTGGCCCGCGCGCTACCTGTCGTTCCTGGGCCGCTGGCTCACCGGCATCGAGATCCACCCCGGCGCACAGATCGGACGCTGCTTCTTCATCGACCACGGGATGGGTGTGGTGATCGGCGAGACGGCCTCGATCGGCGACGGCTGCACCATCTATCATGGCGTGACGCTGGGTGGCACGAGCTGGGAGAAGGGCAAGCGTCATCCGACGCTCGGCGACAACGTGATCGTCGGCGCCGGGGCCAAGATTCTCGGGCCGATCACGGTGGGCGACGGTGCCCGGGTGGGTTCCAACGCGGTGGTGCTCAAGGACGTGACCCCGGGCGCGACGGTGACGGGCGTGCCGGGACGCGTGATTCAGCGCGGCCGTGCGGCACCCAGCGCGGAACGCCAGGCCATTGCCCGGCGCATGGGTTTCGATGCCTACGGCCTTACCCGGGAGATGCCCGACCCGGTGGCGACCGCCATCAACGGCATGCTGGATCACATACACGTCATGGACCGCCGGGTGCAGGAGCTTACCGAGGTGGTCCGCGGGCTCACCGGCCGTAGCGAGGGTTTGCCCGGGATCGAGCCCTGCGAGGTGGAAGCGATGGAACCGGCCACGACAGCCGGCGACGCGGAGCTGTCCCCGGGCGCGACTCCGTCCCCGGACGAGCCCCGCGCCGGAACCCGGGAGGGCGGGTGAGTTCCGGGCCGGTCCGGCCCCGGCAGCGAGCAGTGCGGGAGCGATCATGAAGCTGACGACCCGAGGCCGCTACGCCGTCACGGCGATGCTGGACCTGGCCCTGCACCAGGGTGAGGGTCCGGTGTGCCTGAGCGACGTCGCGCGCCGGCAATCGATTTCCCTGTCCTACCTGGAACAGCTGTTCCGGGCCCTGCGGCGCGAGGGGCTGGTGCGGAGTACCCGGGGACCCTGCGGGGGATACCGACTGGCCCGCGAGGGCGGCGCCATCAGCGTCGCGCGAATCATCGCGGCGGTCGACGAGCCGATCGACCCGACCCGCTGCGGCGGTGCCCGCAACTGCCAGGACGCGCAGAGCTGCCTCACGCATGAGCTGTGGGCCGAACTGGGCGAACACATCCGCTCTTTTCTGGAGCGAACGACGCTGGCCGACCTGACGCAGAAGGAAGGGGTGCTGGCGGTGGCGCGGCGTCAGCACGGTGCCGGGGACGGCACACCCTGCGTGCGGATCGCGGTGTCCGGCACCGGCTGACTGGCCGCGGACGGAGGCTGTCCCGGAAGCGATGAGCGACCTGCGCTTTCCCGTCTACCTGGACTACGCCGCGACGACGCCGCTGGATCATCGCGTGGCGGCGGTAATGCGCGAGTGGCTCGGCGAGGGCGCCGGTTTCGGCAACCCGGCGTCGGACCACGCCTGGGGCCGCGCGGCGGCCGCGGCGGTGGAGCACGCCCGGGAACAGGTCGCCGCGCTGATCGGCGCCGAGCCGCGCGAGATCGTGTGGACCTCGGGGGCCACCGAGGCCGACAACCTGGCGATCCAGGGTGCGGTCCGCTTCCACGCGCCGGAGGGCGGGCACGTTGTCACCGCCCGCACCGAGCACCGGGCCGTGCTGGACACCTGTCGCGCGCTGGAACGGGAAGGCTTCCGGGTAACCTACCTGGTGCCGGACCGCGGCAGCGTAATCCCGGCGGAGCAGGTCCGCCGGGCGCTGGCGCCGGATACGGTGCTGGTCTCGCTGATGCACGTGAACAACGAGACCGGTGCGGTGCAGGAGATCGCGGCGATCGGCGAGGTCTGCCGGGAGGCCGGTGTGCGGCTGCACGTCGATGCCGCCCAGAGCGCCGGGAAGCTGCCGCTGGACGTGCGACGGCTCGCGGTCGACTACCTGTCGCTGTCGGCGCACAAGGTTTATGGCCCGAAGGGCGCGGGCGCGCTGTACGTCCGGCAGCGGCCGCGCGCCGGCCTGGCGCCCCTGATCCACGGGGGCGGGCACGAGCGCGGGATGCGCTCCGGGACGCTCGCCACCCACCAGATCGTCGGCATGGGGGAAGCGTTCCGCATCGCGGCCCGGGAAATGGAGCGCGACCGCCATCACAGCGAGGCACTGATGCGGCGGCTGCGGGAAGGGCTCGGGCGCATCGAGGCGGTGACCGTCAACGCGGAGGGCGCCGAGCGGGTACCATGGATCCTGAGCTGCACTTTCCCGGGGGTCGGCGGCGGAAGCCTGCTGGCGGAGCTCTCGCAGCGCGTCGCGGTCGCCAGCGGAGCCGCCTGCAGCAGCGCGACGCGCGAGCCATCGTACGTCCTGCGGGCGCTGGGACTCACCGACCACGAGGCGGAAAGCTCGCTGCGCTACTCGCTGGGGCGGTTCTCGCGCCGGGCGGACGTCGAGACAGCGGTGGCGGAGACGGCACGGGTAGTGGCGCGCCTGCGCGCCCTTTCCCCGCTGTGGGAGGAACGTGAGCATGCATCCCGGGTACAATGATAGAATATGGCAACACTTTGAAAAGCCGGTAAATGTCGGCGGGCTCGATCCCGCCGTGGGGCGGGTTGGGACCGGGTACGCCGGGGACGCCGCGCACGGCGAGCTGGTGCGCATGCAGGTGCGCGTCAACCGCGCCGGGGCGGTCGAGACCACCCGGTTCAAGGCCCAGGGGCCGGTCGCGCTGATCGCCTGCGGGTCGCTGGCCGCGCAACAGCTGGTCGCCGGTCACGGCCCGGAGCCGGATGCGGCATGGCTCGGCGAAACCCTCGCGCTCGCCCCGGCCGACCGCGGCGCCGCGCTACTGGTCGAGGACGCCTGGCGCGAGGCGCTGGCCGAGGCCCGGGGGCGCGCCGGGGAAGTCTGCGACGTGACCGGCACGGAACACCCCGGAACAGGAGAGTGAAAGACATGGCAATCAGTCTGAGCGAGGCAGCTGCCGACCAGGTTCGTAACCACATCCGGAAGCGCGGCCGGGGCGTCGGGCTACGCCTCGGGGTGAAGAAGACCGGTTGCTCCGGTCTGGCCTACGTGCTCGATTACGCGGACGAAGTCGGCAGCGAGGACGTGGTGTTCGAGGACCACGGGGTCAAGGTGGTGGTCGCTCGCTCCAACCTCGACGTGCTGGACGGAACCGAGCTCGATTTCGCGCGCGAAGGCTTGAGCGAGGCTTTCAAATTCCGCAATCCGAACGTCAGGGAGGAGTGCGGCTGCGGTGAGAGTTTCAACGTCTGAGGCGGCGCGCGCGGGCCGATTGCTGCCCGCCGGGCGCGACGGTACACTTTTCCCTTTTCCGATCGATTCGTCGGCGGGCCCGCGCGCGCGGGCCCGAAGTATTCAGAGCGCTGTTGGAGCCGTGGAATGCCAGTGGAACGCACCCTCTCGATCGTAAAGCCCGATGCCGTGGCGAAGAACCTCATCGGCCAGATCTACAGCCGTTTCGAGAAGGGAGGGCTGCACGTGGTCGCCGCCAGAATGATGCACCTGACGCGGGGGCAGGCCGAGGCGTTCTACGCCATTCACCGCGAGCGCCCGTTCTTCAACGACCTGGTCGCATTCATGACCTCCGGCCCGGTGATGATGCAGGTGCTTCAGGGGGATGACGCGATTGCGCGGAACCGGGAGCTGATGGGGGCGACCAACCCGAAGGAGGCCGCCGCGGGGACGATCCGGGCCGATTTCGCCGAGTCGATCGAGGCCAACGCCGTGCACGGCTCCGATGCCCCCGAAACGGCCGTCCGGGAGATCGCGTTTTTCTTTGCGGAGATCGACATCTGTCCCCGGGGATAGGTCCCGGAGCGGGAGCGCGCAATGAGCCGTGTTGAGCCAGTCAATCTGCTGGGCCTGGACCGGGAGGGGCTGGCCGAATTCTTCCGTGAGCTGGGCGAGAAGCCGTTCCGGGCGCGGCAGGTCATGCAATGGATCCACCAGCACGGGGTCGCGGACTTCGACGCCATGTCCAACCTGGGCAAGGCCCTCCGGGCGCGCCTGCTCGAGGCCGCCGAAGTGCGGCCGCCGCAGGTGCTGGCCGAGCGCGAGGCAGTGGACGGCACCCGCAAGTGGCTGCTGCGCATGGACGGTGGCAATGCCATCGAGACGGTGTTCATCCCGGAGACCGGCCGCGGCACCCTGTGTGTCTCGTCCCAGGTCGGCTGCAGCCTGGACTGTGCCTTCTGCGCGACCGGCGCCCAGGGTTTCAACCGCAACCTGTCCACCGCCGAGATCCTCGGGCAGGTCTGGGCTGCGAACCGGGCCCTGGGGTCCCGGCCGCACGGCGAGCGCCGGATCAGCAACATCGTGCTCATGGGGATGGGCGAGCCCCTGCACAATTTCCGGGCTGTGGTCCCGGCCATGCGGGTGATGCTGGATGACCTGGGCTACGGCCTGTCCCGCCGGCGGGTGACCCTGAGCACCTCCGGGGTGGTGCCCAAGATCGATCAGCTGCGCGAGGCCTGCCACGTGGCGCTGGCGGTCTCGCTGCATGCGCCCGACGACGACTTGCGTGACCGGCTGGTGCCGATCAACCGCAAATATCCTCTTACGGAGCTGCTCGCGGCCTGCCGGCGCTACGCCCACGGCCGCGCCGGAAAGACCAGCATCACCTTCGAGTACGTGATGCTGGACGGGGTCAACGACGCGCCCGGACATGCCCGGGAGCTGGTGCGGCGTCTCCAGGGCCTTCCGGCCAAGGTCAACCTGATCCCGTTCAACCCGTTTCCCGGTTCGACGTTCCGGCGCTCGTCGGACACGGCGATCCAGCGGTTCAGCGAGATCCTGCACCACAAGGGCGTCCGTACCACGGTGCGCCGGCCCCGCGGGGACGACATCGAAGCCGCATGCGGCCAACTGGCGGGCCGGTTCGAGGATCGCACACGCCGACGCGGCCACCACCTCCCGGAGGTGCTGCACGCATGAACCGCCGGGCTGCTGCGCGCCTTGGTGCCGTCCTGCTTGTGCTGGCACTTGCCGGATGCGCCACGCAGAGCAACACGCCGTTTCCGGAATCGGTCAAGCAGGCGGCGCGCCTGAACACCCAGCTCGGCATCGGTTACATGCAGCAGGAACAGTACGAGCTGGCCAAGGACAAGCTGATGCGCGCGCTGAGCCAGGCGGATCTGCCGGAGACCCACGTCGCCCTGGCGGAGCTGTATCGCCGCATGGACCGCGACAAGCTGGCGGAGGAGCAGTTTCGCAAGGCGCTGGATCTGGCCCCGGACCGGCCCGAGACGCACAACAACTACGGGGTGTTCCTCTGCGACCAGGGGCGTTACCAGGAGGCCGTGTCACAGTTCATGCAGGCAGTGAACAATCCCGATTACTCGACGCCGGCCTACGCGTACACTAACGCGGGGCTGTGCGTGCGGCGCCAGGGTGACAGCAGGCAGGCGGAGAAGTATTTCCGCCAGGCGCTGCAGGTGAATCCGCGTTTCGGACAGGCGCTTTACCAGATGGCGGCCCTGAGCTACCGCGAGGGTAAATACATGAAAGCGCGTGCTTTTCTGGAGAGACATGCCCAGGTGGCCGCGCCCACGCCCGACAGCCTGTGGCTGGCCGTTCGCACAGAGCGCAAGCTGGGGGACAAGCAGGCCGCGGCAAAATACGCGCAGAAGCTGCGCAAGCAGTTCCCGGACTCGAATCAGGCAGGCAAGCTGAGCGGGCCCGAGTGAGCGCTCCCCGGCACGGGGACAGGGTGATGAGCGAAGATACCCGCGAGGACATAGCCGAAACGCCTCGGATCGAGCTCACGGAGAGCCCGGGACAGCGGCTGCGCCGGACCCGCGAGGCGGCCGGCCTGGAAGTGGCGCGGGTGGCCACGGAGCTGCGCCTGGAGACTCGCACCATCGAGGCCCTCGAGCAGGACCGCTTTGACCGGTTGCCGCCGGCGATCTTCGTGCGCGGATACCTGCGCGCCTATGGGGAGCTGCTCGAGCTCCCGGTGGACGAGCTGCTGGAGGCCCACGCTCGGCTGCAGCCGGAAGAGGACCCGCCGCTGGTTGCCGCCCAGCCGGTCGAGCGCGGGCCGGGCAACGGGCGGATGGGCCTGCGCCTGATCGTGCTGGTGCTGTTGCTGCTCGTCGTCGTCGGGGGCGTGGTCTGGTGGCTCAACAGCTCGTCGGGGCTGGCCGGGTTGAGCCCGGGCGGCTCCCGGGGCCACTCCGGGCAGCCCCGACACGCCGACAGGGGAGGGCCGGCCCCGGGATCGGCGAAGGCGGCAGCTGCCCGGAAGATGGCTGGGCAGCACCTGACCACACCCGTTGTTGCGGAGGTCAGTGACGCGTCGGGCTCCGCACCGGGGGCGCCGGCTTCCGGCGAGGCGAGCCACCACGCCGGCACGCAAGCGGGCACCACGCCGGCCGGGTCGCAGTCCGCAGCGGCAAGGCCGAAGGCGCAGGGCGGGACGCAGTCCGCGGCGGCAACGCCGGAGGTGCAGGGCGGGTCGCAGTCCGCGGCGGGAAGGCCGAAGGCCCAGGGCGGGTCGCAGCCCGCAGCGGCAAGGTCGAAGACGCAGGGCGGGACGCAGTCTGCAGGGGCAAGGTCCACGACGCAGGCCGGGCCGCAGCCGGGAATGGCAGGGCCCACGACACAGGGCGGGCCGCAGCCGGGAATGGCAGGGCCCGCCACGCGCGCCGGGACGCAGCCCGGAACGACGCCGGGCGCGACGCGGGCCGAGACACGGACGAGCGCGGCACAATCCGGCGGGCCGGGCGCGTCGAGCGAACGAAACGCAGGCAACGCGAGCGCTAATGCGATCCCGCCCGCGCGACGGGTTCAGCTCGCGCTGACTTTCCGGCAGAAGTCCTGGGTCGAGGTACATGACGCCCGCCAGAAGCGGCTGCTCTACACGCTGGTTCCGGCGGGACACCAGCGCACCCTGGTGGCCGAGGCGCCGGTACGCGTGTTTCTCGGTAACGCGCCGGGGGTCAGGGTGTCGGTGAACGGGCAGCCTTACCCGACTGCCTCCTACACCCGCCCGAACAATACCGCGCGCTTCGTTCTGAAGGCGCATTAGGGTCGCTACTGGCCACTCCGCCGGGCAGGTGCCGGGTCCTTCGGACGCGGGCATGCGGCGGGCTCGGCCGGGGAGCGTCCGGTCCCGGATTCCACCCTGCCGCGCCGGCATGGCCGCGCAGCGGGCCCCGCGGGCCGCAACAGCGACAACCGAGGACGGGATCGAGAAGTGTCCCAACGCATTCAGGCCATCCGTGGCATGAACGACATACTGCCGGACCGGACGCCGGTGTGGCAGTTCATCGAGCAGACCGTGCGAGACAGCGTGCAGGCGTACGGGTACCGGGAGATCCGGATGCCGCTGCTGGAGAAGACGGAGCTGTTCCGGCGCTCCATCGGCGAGGTGACCGACATCGTCGAGAAGGAGATGTACACTTTCGCGGACCGCAACGGCGACAGCCTCACCCTGCGTCCCGAGGGCACGGCCGGCTGCGTGCGGGCCGGTATCGAGAACGGCATCCTGCACAACCAGCAGCAGCGTTTGTGGTACGCCGGCCCGATGTTCCGCCACGAGCGGCCGCAGAAAGGGCGCTACCGCCAGTTCCACCAGATCGGCGTCGAGGCCTTCGGGATGGACGGCCCCGAAGTGGATGCCGAGCAGATCCTGATGTCGGCGAGGATCTGGCGCGGCCTGGGGATCGGCGATGGGCTGACGCTGGAGCTGAACTCGCTCGGCACGCCCGCAGCGCGGGCACGTTTCCGCGAGGACCTGGTTGCCTACCTGCGCCGGCACGACGAGCGCCTGGACGATGACAGCCGGCGCCGTCTGGAGAGCAATCCGCTACGCATCCTGGACAGCAAGAACCCGGACGTGCAGCGAGTTCTGGCGGGGGCCCCCGCGCTGCCGGATTACCTGGACGCCGAATCGCGCGAGCACTTTGATGCGCTGTGCGCGGCGTTGGAACAGGCCGGCATTCGCTATCGCCTGAACCCGCACCTGGTGCGCGGGCTGGACTACTACACCCGGACGGTGTTCGAGTGGGTCACCGAGCGACTGGGTGCCCAGAACGCGGTCTGCTCCGGCGGCCGCTACGACGGCCTGGTGGAGCAGCTGGGGGGACGCCCGGTGCCGGCGGTGGGCTTTGCCATGGGGCTGGAGCGGCTGGTGGCGCTGCTGGAGCAGGATCCGGCGGCGCGGGCCCCTTCCGGCCCCGAGGTCTATCTGGCGCACACGGGGACGGTGGCGGCGCGCGAGGCGGCACGCCTGGGCGAGACGCTGCGCGACGCCATCCCCGGGCTGCGACTGGTGGTCAACTGCGGCGGCGGCAGCTTCAAGGCGCAGCTGCGGCGCGCGGACCGCAGCGGCGCGACGCTGGCCCTGGTGCTGGGCGACGAGGAAGTGGCGCGCAGCGAGGTCCAGATCAAGCCGCTGCGCGAGGACCGCCCGCAGGAGGCCGTGCGCCTGGACGGGCTCGCGGCGGCGGTGCGCAAGGCGCTGTCCGCTGCGGCGGCACAGGATTCCAACTGAGCTGGGGAAGACGCGTGGCCGAGTACGAAACCGAGGAAGAACGGGCGGAAGCAGTCAAGGCCTGGCTGCGCCGCAACGGCGGGCCGATCCTGGCCGGCATCATCCTGGGCGTGGCGCTGCTGTTCGGCTGGCGCTGGTACCAGGGTCATCGCCAGCACCAGGCCGCGGAAGCATCCGTGCGCTACGAGCAGCTGCAGAACGACCTGCAGAACAACAAGCTCGGCCAGGCGCGACATCTCGGTGAAACGCTGACCTCCAACTACGGCGGCACGCCCTACGCCTCTCTGGGAGCCCTGGCCATGGCCAAGGCCGACGTCGACAGCGGCAATCTCACCGGCGCCGAGACCGAGCTGCGCTGGGTGCTCGACAATGGCAGCCCGAAGACGCTGATCCCGCTGGCGAACATGCGCCTGGCGCGGGTCCTGATGGCGGAAAAGAAGTACGCGCCAGCGCTTAAGCTGGTTGCGAAGGCGCCATCCAAGGCCTACCGGCCGCTGTTCGCGGAGATCCGCGGCGATATCCAGGCGGCTGCGGGGCACGACCGGCGCGCTCGCAAGGACTACGAACAGGCCCTGCAGGGAGGCAACGACGATCCGCTCCTGCAGATGAAACTGAACGACCTCGGCGGGGCCGGCTCGTGATGCGCAAGTGCTTGTGGATTCTGACGGGGCTCGCGGGCCTGGTTCTCCTGGCCGGCTGCAGCGGGGAGAAGGTGACGCCGCCGATGCCGCTGACGAAGATCAGCAAGCCCATCCGGATCAAGTCGGTGTGGCGTCATGATCTCGGCGGCGGCGCCGGGAAGCTCGACCTCAACCTGGTGGTCGCCGCCGACCACGGCAACGTGTTCGCCTCGAGCGCGAAGGGCGAGGTATACGCGTTCAACGGCAAGACCGGGAAGCGGGTGTGGGAGACCCGCACCGGGCACCACGTGGATGCCGGTCCCGGGGTCGGCGGCGGCCTCGTGCTGATGGGAGCCGCGGACGGCACGGTCCTGGCGCTGGACGAGAAGGATGGCAAGAAGCGCTGGTCGGCCCACCTGGGCAGCTCGGTCCTGGCGGTGCCGGAGGCAGCGGAGGGGGTCGTGGTGGTACGCACCGTGGACGGACACGTGTACGGCCTGGACGCCTCCGACGGCAGCCAGCTATGGGCCTACGCCAGCAATGAACCGTCGCTGACCCTGCGCGGCCAGAGCGCGCCCCTGATCGCGGGCGACCAGGTCGTGGTCGGTTTTGACAACGGCAAGCTGGCGGCGCTGAGCCTGTACGACGGCACGGTACAATGGGAGCGCGTGGTTGCCTCGCCCAACGGCAGCTCCGAGATCGAGCGCCTGGTTGACATCGATGCCGATCCGGTTCGGGCCGGCGGCCACGTGTATGCCGTCGCCTACCACGGGCGCGCGGTGGAGGTCGCGCTCGACAGCGGATCGATCCTCTGGTCGACCTCCATGTCCGCCACGGCCGGCATCGCCGTGGGTCCGAACAACCTGTACGTGACCACGGCGGACTCGGCCGTGGTCGCGCTGGATCGGACCACCGGGGCGTCGGTCTGGTCGCAGAAGGCGATGCTGCGTCGCTCCCTGAGCGGCCCGGTCGTGGTCGGCGACTATGTCGTGGTGGGCGACTACCAGGGATACGCGCAGTGGCTCTCGCGCAAGGACGGCGCCATTCTCGGACGGGTCCAGGTCGACTCGGACGGCATCCAGGCGTCGCCCGTGGTGGTCGGCAAACGCGTATACGTGTACGGCCGTGGCGGGGAGCTGGCCTGCCTCGAGAAGGCCGGACAGTAGGCGCCGCGGTCGCCGGGGTGAACCTCCCATGCTTCCGGTGATCGCACTGATCGGCCGTCCCAACGTCGGCAAGTCAACCCTGTTCAACTACCTCACCCGCAGCCGTGACGCTCTGGTGGCCGACTACCCGGGCCTCACGCGGGACCGGCAGTACGGCTTCGGCAGGATCGGCGCGCGCCCCTACGTGGTGATTGACACCGGCGGCATCGGGATCGGCGACCAGGGAGTCGCCGCCGCGATGCGCCGCCAGACCATGCTGGCCCTGGAGGAGGCGGACTGCGTGCTGCTGCTGGTGGATGCGCGCAGTCGAGTCACGGCCGCGGACGAGGAGATCGCGGCCGCGGTGCGGCGCGGCGGCAAGCCGGTCCGCCTGGTGGTCAACAAGGCGGAAGGGTTGGACGAGGGGATGACCGCGGCCGAGTACTTCGGCCTGGGGATGGGCCGGCCGTGGTTAATCTCAGCCGCCCATGGGCAGGGCGTCGCGCCGCTGATGGGGGACGTGCTGGATGCCGTCCCCCCGGATGCCACGCAGGAGCCGGGGGACGAGGACGACCGGCGCGTCCGGATGGCGGTGGTGGGACGACCGAACGTGGGCAAGTCGACCCTGGTCAACCGCATCCTCGGCGAGGAGCGCGTGGTGACGTTCGAGGTCGCCGGGACCACGCGGGACGCGGTGGAAATCCCCTTCGAGCGCGACGGGCGGGCCTGGACCCTGATCGATACGGCCGGCATCCGGCGCCGTGCCCGGGTCCGCGAGACGATCGAGAAGTTCAGCGTAATCAAAACCCTGCAGGCCATCGAGCGGGCCCACGTGGTGCTGCTGCTGGTGGATGCGCGCGAGGGCGTGAGCGAGCAGGACGCGTCCATCGCGGGGCTCGCACTGGATCGCGGGCGCGGGATGGTCCTGGCGGTGAACAAGTGGGACGGCCTGCCGCCCGAGCAGCGTGAGGCGGTCCGCCGCCAGCTCGACGTCAAGCTGGCTTTCCTGGACTTCGTGCCGGTGCACTACATCTCCGCCCTGCATGGCAGCGGGGTCGGTGAGCTGTTCGGCGCGGTCGCGGCGGTGCACGCCGCGGCCACGCGCGAGTTGCCCACCCCGCGCCTCACACGGGTGCTGGAGGACGCCGTCGCCGCCCACCAGCCGCCGCTGGTACGCGGACGCCGCATCAAGCTGCGCTACGCGCATCAGGGCGGGCGCAATCCTCCGCTGATCGTGATCCATGGCAACCAGACGTCGCGCGTGCCCGCGGCTTACCGTCGCTACCTGGCAAATGCCTTTCGCAAGGCTTTCGAGCTTGCGGGGACGCCCGTGCGGATCGAGTTCCGCACCGGCGAGAATCCCTACGCCGGCCGCACCTCCGGCAAGCCGACGCGGCGCCAGATGGTGCGGCGCCGGCGGGTGATCCGGCACGACCGCGGCAAGAGCTGACCCATGCCCGCCCGGCGGGGCTCGTGCGGAACGGCCCCGGGTTGACCATGGTGCCGTTCAGGGCGACCCCTTGGTGGGAGTGGGGTGAAGGTGGCGAGTCCGGTGGCGCCGACCCGTGCGGGGTGCCGCGCGGCACCGCGAGGTCCAGGCCCGGCGCGGCTCATGGGTCCTCCCCGCCGTCGCTGCGGCCCTCGCGCACCTCGCACAGCAGCTCCCCGCGGGCCAGGCGCACGGAGATCGCGTCGCCCGCCGCGGCCATGTCCGCC
This sequence comes from Gammaproteobacteria bacterium, assembly GCA_035638695.1. Lineage (GTDB taxonomy): Bacteria > Pseudomonadota > Gammaproteobacteria > UBA5335 > SLRW01 > DASQZJ01. Next base: position 17,047 of record DASQZM010000006.1, read on the forward strand.
CGGCGCAGCACGGTACCCTCAGGGAGCCGGCGCGCAATGGCGTAGCCGCGCTCCAGGGTGGCCAGGGGACTGACCGTATGCAGTGCCCGCGATGCCTGCCGCAGCCGCTGCCGCTGCGATTCCAGGCGCGCCTGCTGCGCCCGGCCAAGCCGCGCGGCGAGATGCTCGAGCTGTTGCCGCAGACCTTCCAGGCGATGTCCGGGGGTGCGCGCCCGCAGCCGGGCCTGCAGCGTTTGCAGCTGTCCGCGCCGGGTTTCCACCGCCAGAACAGCCGCCCGGCGAAGGCGCTGTTCGAGCTCGTCGAGGCGCTGCATGCGCTCGCGGATACGGTTTCCGGGATGGTACTGGTCCAGCCGTCGCATCGCGGCACGCAGGCTCTCGCGGCCGCGTTGCAGCCGCAGCTGCTGGGCCCGCTGCAGTCGCTGTGCGAGCCGCTGCAAGCCCTGGGCGAGCTCAGCGGCGTCCGGCGTGACCAGCTCGGCGGCCGCCGAGGGCGTTGGGGCCCGCTGGTCGGCGACGAAGTCGGCGATGCTGAAATCGACTTCGTGGCCGACCCCGCTCACGACGGGGATGGGACAGGCCGCGATGGCCCGGGCCACGGCCTCGTCGTTGAACGCCCACAGGTCCTCGAGCGAGCCGCCGCCACGAGTCACGATCAGCACGTCGCATTCGCCGCGCTCGCCGGCCAGCCGTATCGCCCCCAGGATCTGGCCCGGTGCCTGCCCGCCCTGCACCTGCGCCGGGTAGATAATCACCTCCGCCGGCGGATAGCGTCGCCGCAGCACGTGCAGGATGTCGCGGATCGCCGCGCCCGAAGGCGAGGTTACCACGCCGATACGGCGCGGAAAGGCGGGCAGCGGACGCTTGCGCTCGCGCGCGAACAGGCCTTCGGCCTCCAGCTTGCCCTTCAGAGCCTCGAACTGCTGCCTCAGCGCGCCTTCGCCCGAGGGCTCCATGTGTTCGACGATCAGCTGGTAGTCGCCGCGCGGTTCATACAGGCTCACGCGCGCCCGCACCAGCACCTTGAGCCCTTCCTCCGGACGGAATCGCAGCAGCATGTTGCGCTGGCGGAACATGGCGCAGCGCACCGCGGAGCGCCGGTCCTTGAGCGAGAAGTACCAGTGCCCGGAGGACGGCCGCGCGAAGTTGGACAGCTCACCCTCCACCCAGAGGGCAGGAAAGCCGTGATCGAGCAGCTCGCGGACCTCGCGGTTGAGCTGCGACACGGAATACACCAGCCGGCGCCCGACGGGCGCCGCGGAAGCCTGGCCGGGATGCGGAGTCGCCATAACGGGCATGATACTCGCCGCGTCGGGGCGGGAGCCACCTGCCGACGGCCTGGCCCGCGGTGGCGTTTACCGGCATCAGGCGGAGGTCTATAATTGGCCGACCAAGTCAGGGAAGCCCGGGTGGCCCAGGGCTTTCGAAACTGCCGGCTCGATCGCGGGAATCCACATGCGAATGACCGAGGAAGCGCTCACTTTCGACGACGTCCTCCTTCTGCCTGCCTACTCCGAAGTTCTGCCCCGCGAAGTCGATCTGGGCACCCCGCTCACCCGTGACATCCGGGTCGCCATCCCCCTGGTGGGCGCCGCGATGGACACCGTCACCGAGGCACGTCTGGCGATCGCCCTGGCCCAGGAGGGCGGCATCGGCATCGTGCACAAGAACATGTCCATCGAGCAGCAGGCGCAGGAGGTCGCGACGGTCAAGAAGTACGAGAGCGGCGTCATCAAGAATCCGATCCAGGTCTCCCCGGAGACCACCATCCGGGAAGTGCTGGAGATTACGCGCTCGCGCAAGATCTCCGGCGTGCCGGTGGTCGAGGGCGAGGACCTGGTGGGCATCGTCACCAGCCGCGACCTGCGCTTCGTGACCGCGCTCGACCGGCCGGTGTCCACGATCATGACCCCGAAGGAACGGCTGGTGACGGTCGAGGAGGGCGCCGATACCTCAGACGTCATCGCGCTGCTGCACGAGAACCGCATCGAAAAGGTCCTGGTAGTGAACAAGGGCTTCAAGCTGCGGGGCATGATTACGGTCAAGGACATCCAGAAGGCGACCGACTACCCGCACGCCAGCAAGGACGAGCACGGCAGTCTGCGGGTGGGCGCGGCGATCGGCACCGGGAGCGATTCCGAGGATCGCGCCGAGGCGCTGGTCGCGGCCGGCGTCGACGTGCTCGTGGTGGATACCGCGCACGGGCACTCGCGCGGGGTGATGGAGCGCATCCGGTGGATCAAGAAGTGTTTTCCGGACGTGCAGGTGGTGGGCGGCAACGTCGCCACCGCCGACGGCGCAACCGCGCTCGCCGAAGCCGGGGTGGACGCGGTCAAGGTGGGGATCGGGCCCGGATCGATCTGCACCACGCGGGTGGTCGCCGGGGTGGGGGTCCCGCAGATCAGCGCGGTGCTGAACGTGGCGGACGCCCTGAAGGGGACCGGCGTGCCCCTGATCTCGGACGGCGGAATCCGCTTCTCGGGCGATCTCGCCAAGGCGGTCGCCGCCGGGGCGCACACGATCATGATCGGCAGCCTGTTCGCCGGCACCGAGGAGGCGCCGGGCGAGGTCGAGCTGTACCAGGGACGCTCCTACAAGTCCTATCGCGGGATGGGCTCCATGGGGGCGATGGCGCGCGGCTCCAGCGATCGCTACTTCCAGGAGGATGTGCAGGAGCTGGCGAAGCTGGTGCCGGAAGGCATCGAGGGGCGCGTACCGTACAAGGGCACCGTGGTGACGATCGTCCATCAGCTGATCGGCGGCCTGCGGGCGAGCATGGGCTATACCGGCTGCCGTACCATCGACGAGATGCGCACGCGGCCCCGCTTCGTGCGGATCACCGGCGCCGGGGTACGCGAGAGCCACGTGCACGACGTCAGCATCACCAAGGAAGCACCCAACTATCGGGTGGATCCGAACTGAACAGTCCCGCCCGGCCAGACCTGCCGCCAGCCGCGCCATGACGGACATCCAGGCCCACCGCATCCTGATTCTGGATTTCGGCTCCCAGTACACCCAGCTGATCGCCCGCCGGGTGCGGGAGACCGGCGTCTACTGCGAGATCCGTGATGAGGACGTCTCCGATAGCGCGGTCCGGGAATTCGCGCCCCGCGGCATCATTCTCTCCGGCGGGCCGGCCTCGGTGACCGAACCCGAGCCGCCGGCCGTGGCTGACGCCGTTTTCGGACTCGGCGTGCCGGTGCTGGGCATCTGCTACGGCATGCAGACCATGGCCAAGCAGCTCGGCGGCGAGGTGCAGCCCTCCGTCCTTCGCGAGTTCGGCTACGCCCAGGTCCGGGCCCGCGGCCATTCGCGCCTGCTGCGGGACATCGAGGACCACGCCAGTCCGGAGGGCTACGGTCTGCTGGACGTGTGGATGAGCCACGGCGACCGGGTCACCCGTCTGCCACCGGGCTTCCGGGCAATCGCCACGACCGACGCCAGCCCCCTGGCCGGCATGGCCGACGAGGACCGCGGGTTCTACGCGCTACAGTTCCATCCGGAGGTTACCCACACCCGCCAGGGGCAGCGGATCCTGGAGCGTTTCGTGCTGGAGATCTGCGGCTGTGAGCCGCTCTGGACCGCCAGCAACATCATCGAGGACCACGTCGGACGTATCCGCGAGGAGGTCGGGGACGGTCGCGTGGTACTGGCGTTGTCCGGGGGTGTGGACTCCTCGGTGGTCGCCGCCCTGCTGCATCGGGCCATCGGCGACCAACTGACCTGCGTGTTCGTGGACAACGGCCTGATGCGCCAGGGCGAGCCCGACCACGTGATGGCCGCCTTCGGCCGTCACATGGGGGTGAAGGTGGTGCGGGTCGACGCCGAGGACCGGTTCCTGGAGGCCCTCGCCGGCGTCGCCGATCCGGAGCGCAAGCGCAAGGTCATCGGCAACCTGTTCATCGAGATTTTCGACGAGCAGGCAGCCCTGGTGTCGGGGGTGGAATACCTGGCGCAGGGCACCATCTACCCGGACGTGATCGAGTCCGCGGCCGGCAGGACCGGCAAGGCGCAGGTTATCAAGTCGCACCACAACGTCGGTGGCCTGCCGGAGAACATGCGGCTCAAGCTCATCGAGCCGCTGCGGGACCTGTTCAAGGACGAGGTCCGCCGGATCGGCATAGAGCTCGGCCTGCCGCACGACATGGTCTATCGTCATCCGTTCCCCGGGCCGGGCCTGGGCGTGCGCATCCTGGGCGAGGTGCGCAAGGAGTTCGCCGACAGCCTCCGCCGCGCCGATGCCGTGTTCATCGAGGAGTTGCGCCGATCCGGGTGGTATGATCGCGTCAGCCAGGCCTTCGCCGTGTTCCTGCCGGTCAGGTCGGTGGGCGTGATGGGCGATTCGCGGCGCTACGACTATGTCATCGCGCTGCGGGCAGTGGAGACCGTCGACTTTATGACCGCGCACTGGGCGCACCTGCCCTACGATCTCCTGGACACGGTTTCGCGGCGGATCATCAACGAGATCCCCGGCATTTCGCGGGTCACCTATGACGTCTCGGGCAAACCGCCCGCCACGATCGAATGGGAATAGGGCCCGACAGCCCGGCGGGCGACGCAGGCGAGGACCGTCGCTGGATGCGGCGCGCGCTGGAGCTCGCGCGCCGGGCGGGGGAGGAGGGAGAGGTCCCGGTCGGAGCGGTGCTTGTGCGGGCCGGGGTGGCGGTCGCGGAGGTGTGGAACGAGCCGGTGTCGCGGCACGATCCCACCGCTCACGCGGAGATCCTCGCGCTGCGGCTGGCGGGCGAGCGCCTCGGCAATTACCGGCTGGTGGGGGCGGACCTGTACGTGACGCTGGAGCCCTGCCTGATGTGCGCCGGGGCCATGCTTCACGCCCGCATCCGGCGTCTGGTGTATGGCGCGGCGGATCCCCGGGCCGGGGCTGCGGGCAGCGTCTTCGACGTGCTTTGCGACGAGCGGCTGAACCACCGGGTGAGCTGTACTGGCGGGGTCCTCGCCGAGGCGAGCGGGGACCTTCTCAGAGGCTTCTTCCGGCGTCGGCGGGGAGGGGCGGGATCGTCTCCCTGATCTTGGCCAGCAGTTCCCGCGCGGGAGACTGGTTCGGCATGCTCTCGGTCATCCACACCAGAACATCGTAGTAGCCGCGGATGTCAGCCACGTAGGCCACAGCCTCCCAGCCGCGCGCATAGCCGGACCGGGTCTGCTTGTACCAGTGTGGCTTGCTGAGCTTGAGCAGATACTTGCGCACCGTCATCCAGCTGTCGGCGTTCCCCCCGTATTTCCTGGCCAGCGCCCGCGCGTCCCGGACGTGTCGCAGGCCGACGTTGTAGGCGGCCAGTGCCATCCAGGTGCGGTCGGGCTCGGGGATGCCCGAAGGGAGCCGCTCTTCGATCTGTTTGAGGTAGCGCGCGCCGCCGTCAATGCTCTGGTCGGCGTCGCGCCGGTTGTCGACGCCGACGTCATCGGCGGTACCCCGGGTGAGCATCATCAGTCCGCGCACGCCGGTGTACGAGATCGCGTGCGGGTTCCAGTGGGACTCCTGGTAGCCCATGGCCGCCAGCAGTCGCCAATCGATGCCCGTATCGGCGGCGGCCTCCCGGAACTGTGGCAGGTACTTGGGCAGGCGGGTGAGGGTGTCCTGTGCGAACATGCGCGCGCCGACGGGATTGAGCTCCTGCGCGTGGGCGAAGTATCGGGCGTGCAGGCGTGCCAGCTCGCCGCTGGACCGGACCTTCCGGAAGAACCGGCTCGCGGCCTGGCGCAGGCTGCCGTCAGAGCTTTCGCGGAACCCCCATGCAAGTCCCCGCTTGTCGCCCAGGTCGAAGGCGACCCGGATGCCGGGATAGTAACGTCGGGCGAGCAGGACCTCGTTCGAGTTGGCCACCGTGTAGGCGACCTTGCCCTTGGAAACCGCGTGCAGAAGTCCGTCAATCCCCAGCACTTCGCTCTGGTTCCAGCGCAGCTTCGGGTGGGCCTTCTGCAGACGACGCAGCAGGCTGGCCTGGCTGGTACCGGCGATGACCTTCACGCTGCCCTTGCCGAGCTTGGACAGCGAGGGAGGCGGCGCCTCACCGCTGTGATAGACGAGCTGCGGAGTGGTGTGACCGAACACCGGCCCGAAGCGCAGCTTTCCCTGCCAGGCGGGGCCGACGGTGAGTCCCGCGGCGATCATCTGGGCACGACCGTCCGCCAGCAGCGGAAGGCCCTTGCGGAACCGGTTGGGAATAATGACGTCGAGCTTGACCCCGAGATAGTCCGCGAAACGTCGGGCAAGGTCGTACTCGAATCCGGCCGGCCCGTGCGCGCCCCGATAGTAGACGGTCGGGCTGTAGCGCATCACCACGCGAAGCCGCCCCAGCTGTTTCACCTGGGACAGTACGTTCGGCACCTGCGAGCAGGTGGTCAGCATCAGTGCCATGCTGATCCCCGCAACCGCCCGCACTGACCGCACGCCCGGCTTGCGCAGCACAGTCAGGTCGACGTACATGGCGGCCCTTTGGTCAACAGCGGATTCCTCCTGAACCCTGGCAAAACTCCGCCCCCCGGTCAGTCCCTGATTCCGCTACGGGGCGGACAAATCCAGCTAAATAAATTATTATAGCATTCCAATCCGGAGAGGTACCGAAGCGGTCATAACGGCGCCGACTCGAAATCGGATGGGGGCTTAGCGGCCCCACGTGGGTTCGAATCCCACCCTCTCCGCCATACTTACGTTTTTTATCTTTTAACTTCAGTCAGTTACGTGGATAGCCACCAAGGCGGTCCACCAATTAGTCCCCCTTTTGGCATTGCGTGGGTCTGTTTTAAGCCTCGGTGAGGGATGTGCCGGAGAGCGTGAGACGGCGCGCCAATCGCGCGTTACTGCGTAACAGCGTTGGGCAGCGTGAGCGCCATTTGCCAGCCTGAGCGCACCGTTGCTATCGGCTAAGTGTGGCTGTGTGACGCGCCTGTGGCGGCGTTTTCTGCCCTGAGCGCACCCATTGCTATGGTCAGCACCTTACGCGAGCGTAGCGGCGTCGACGGGCCCAAGGCTGGTAATCAGCAGCATATGGGCTACTGTTCCAAGGAGTGACTACAAACATCCAACGTCACAGACGTAGGCAAAGAATGATCAATCTATTCCGTTCGGGGTGTCGCTAACTCGTGATAGATTTTGGGACGTACAGCCCCCAAAATCGACTCGCCTACGCGACAGCCATTGTTCCCCCGGCCGCCCTGCGTCCGTCGTCGCGCAGGACTTCCTCGTTGGGAAGCCCTGCGCGACGACTCCCACAACGGCTGGACGGCGTTTCGGATGCGCTTGCGTGTCACCTCCGTCGGCTTCGGGACTATCGCCCCTTCGCCACCTCCGGCGACACGCCCGCGCCCTACGCCTACCGGGGACTACCCGCCTCGTGCTTCGCACTTCCCTGGCGGGCAGCGATCGTCGCTACCCTCCTTTCAGCCTGCTTCTGTAGACCAGAAACCACCATAACTCACTCGGGCGGCGCCAAGGTGCTTACCTATCATTTGTGGTGCGCGGCCCACCACTTGCGGGCGAGACGTTGGGCTTGAGCAATCTGGGCAGGCGCCATTTTATTTTCTAAAGTGGACAACTCTTCTCCCGTATTTTCATTTTCGCCTGTTCCAGCCGCCTGAACAAGGATGAACCATTTTGCTCCTTGCACGTAATCCTGCGGCACGCCCAGGCCGTGGGCGTACATATAGCCCAAGTTGTTTTGCGCTTTGGCATCTCCCTGCACCGCCGCCTTGCGATACCAATGGACAGCCTTGGCCCCGTCCTGCGGCACGCCCCAGCCGAACTCGTACACGCTGCCCAAGGCATCTTGCGCATCGGCATCTCCCTGCACCGCCGCCTTGCGATACCAGTGGATGGCCTTGGCCTTGTCACGCGGCACGCCCCAGCCTAACCCGTACATCAAGCCCAAGTTGTTTTGCGCTTTGGCATCTCCCTGCACCGCCGCCTTGCGATACCAGTGGAGGGCCTTGGCCCCGTCCTGCGGCACGCCGTGGCCGAAGCGGTACATCGAGCCTAAGTTGTTTTGCGCTTTGGCATCACCGTGTTCAGCCAGTGGCGTGAAAATGGAAAGCGCCGTCGCGTAATCCCCGTTACGTAGAGCCTTGGCTCCCTTCTGAAGACGCGCACGGGTGTCAGAGGGCCTGCTGGCAAGTTCCTTGCTCGCCGTGGCCGTCTCTGGTTTGCTGGTTGCTCCTGCGGTGGCGGCGAGGAGGGATGCAGCAAGCGTGAGGACAAACGCCGCGTGTGACCAGGCACTGATGCGCGCACGTGGCGTTGGGTCTTGATTCATACGGACTCCCTTTGGATGCGCTTCGGTGCAGTATAGGCCATCCTGAGGACAAAATGCGTCCTGATCGCAATACGTGACGCTCGCCTCCACGGTCTTACGCAGCACATTCACAATCAGGCGCACGGCATCATGGAATTTCCTGATTAGCCACAAAGTTCAGCAGGCTCATCTGATGAGCCTGCCAGGGTGGAGAATGGTCGCATCTTGAACGAAGGAGATGCGCGATGGGGATCAACAGGGTGCAGTTTCAGAAAGGTTTGTCGATGGCCGAATTCATGAATCGCTACGGGACGGAGGAGAAATGCCACGCGGCGGTGGTTGCCCAGCGGTGGCCCAACGGCTTCGTCTGCCCCCGTTGTGGTGAGACGCGCCATTGC
>DASQZM010000007.1:0-63211 GCA_035638695.1 Gammaproteobacteria bacterium
ACGCCCAGCAGCGCCGCGGCCAGCATCAGCAGCACGGTGATCTTGGAGCCGATGAACAGCCGGGTGACCCGGCCGACCGGATTGAGCTTGAGCTCGCGCAGACGTCGGCTGTGGTGGCTATTGGGCATTGGCCGAACCCCCGCTCCGGATCGGCGTGCCGTTGCCGACGTCGGCGCCGGGGGCGCTCACGAATCGCTCTCCCGCGTGAAGCCCCGCGGCGATCTCCACCCGCTTGCCGTGCACCTGGCCCAGGCGCACCAGGCGCAGGTGGGCCTTGCCGTCCTTGCCGACGATGAACACGCCGGGGATGCCGGCACGGTGGACCACCGCCGTTCGGGGGACGAGCAGCGCATGCCGCTCGCCGGTCGGCACCATGACCTGCACGAAGCTGCCGCTGGCAAGCCCGGTGTCCGGCGGCAGCGCGAGCTTGACCGGGTGGGTCTCGGTGCCGGCGGACGCGGCCGGCCCGATGTGGATGACCCTGGCGTTGACGCTGTCGCTGCCCGCGACCACGCGCACCGTGTCACCCTGCTTCAGGGCGCGGAAGGCCGCCGGGCGTACGTTGGTATGGACCTGCAGGTTCCCCGGACGCTGCAGGGTCAGCAGCGGTTTGCCGGGCATGGCGAGGTCGCCCGGGTCGACGCTGCGGCCGGTGACGACGCCGGCGATCGGCGAATGCACCTGCGCGTAGCTGCGCTGGGCCCGGGCCGCGCGCAGGCCGGCACGGGCCGCCTGCAGCTGGGCCCGGGCCGTGTCGAAGTTGCGCTTGATCCGCTCGTACTCCTGGCGGCTCGCGGCGCCCTGCTTGTAGAGGTCGTGATAGCGGTCGTAGTTGAAGCGCGCGTCCGCAAGGGCGGCGCGGGCCGATGCCACGTTGGCCTTCGCCTGCTGCATTCTGGCCTGGACGTCGCGGTCGTCGATCGTCAGCAGCACCTGGCCCTGGCTGACGTGGTCGCCGAGATCGACGTCCACGCGGTCGACGAAGCCGCTGAGCCGGGATGCGACCCGGACCGTATGCGCCGACATCACGGTACCGGGTGACTCCGACTCCACCGGCACGGTGGTGGATGAGAGTGTCTCCGTTTGCGCCCGGACCGGCGTTGCAGCTTCTCCCGCGGCGCGGGCCTGCTGATGCTTCCCGCAGCCGGCGAGGGAGAGCGTGCCTACCAGCGCGAGCGCCAACAACGCGGTTCTGTTCACCGTCCCGTCTCCGTCTCGTGGTTGCCTTGGTCCTGGTGTGTGCCGTTCGCGTTCGCCGGCGCGAAGTGCGAAAGGTCGAGCCGGCCGGTCCGGGCGAGCAGCGTCGCCCGGTGCACGCGCAGCGCGTAGCGCGCCGAGACCAGGTCGGACTCCGCCTGCTCCAGGCGGGCCTCGCCGTCGAGCAGCTCGGTGATGTTCACCAGCCCCTTCTGGTACCGCAGCCGCAGGATGCGCTGGGCCTCGCGGCTCTGGGTTACGGCTTCGCGGCTGACCTGCACCTGCTGGTGGGCACGCCTTGCGGCGCGCCAGGCCCGGTCCACGGAGATGCGCAGGCGGCGTGCGTAGCCGCGGGCCTGGTCCTGCGCCGCCTGGTAGTGGCTGTTCGCCTGGTCGACTTTCCCGCTGCGCTGGCCGAAATCGAAGATGTCCCAGGACGCGACCAGCCCCACCGTGTACGAGGGCGCCGCGAACCCGGCCGTGCGGTCGTACCAGTCGCGCTGGACCCGTAGCGCCAGGTCCGGACGATACGCACCGCGCGCCTGGTCGACGGCCGCCTTGCGGCTCTGCGCCTGGTGGCGCAGTCGGGCCAGCTGCGGGTTGTGCGCTTCCGCGCGGTGCTGCAGCGAGGTGAGGCTGGCGTCGCGCACCAAGGGGGTGGCGGGTGGCCCAAGCGTGAATTGCCGGTCGTCCGGCAGGTTCACCAAGCGGCGCAGGTTCGCCCGGGCGAGATCCACGTGGTCCTGGGCGTTGCCGTAGTCGAGGTCGGCCTGCTCGGCCCGGACCTTTGCCGTGAGTACGTCGCTGCGGATCGTGGTGCCTTTGCGGAAGCGCGCGCGCGCCATCTGCAGGTAGGAACGCGCGGCCTTGCGCGCGCGCCGCGCGACTGCCAGCTGGGCCTTCGCCGCGCGCAGGCCTTCGTAGGCCTGCAGCACCTCCAGAATCACGCCCTGGCGTGCCTCGACGTTGCCCTGCCGGGCCGCGGCGGCGGCCTGATGCGCCCGGGCGATGGCAGCGCCCATGCGCCCGCCGGCATACAGCGGCCACTCGATCGACAGCCGCGGGTTGACGTTGTCGTATGCGCCCGGATGGTTGAGCGTCTCCGGGGCCACGTCCAGAGATCCGGGTCCGGTGAACTGCGCCGCCCCGAAGTCGCGGAAGGTCACGTCCCGCTGGCTGAGCTTGGCGCCGAACACGGTCAGGGGGTCGTTGCTGCGTACCGCCCGCAGCGAGGCCGAGAGGCGCGGCCAGCGTGATGCGCGCGCCGTGTCCTCGCTCGCCTGGGCGGCCGACAGCCCCGCCTGGCTGGCGGCCAGGCCCGGATTGTCCGCCAGGGCGTCGCGCACCGCCTGGTCGAAAGTCAACACCCGGGGCGCGGCGGATGCTGCCCCAGCCTGGAGCAGGGTGACGCCCCCCAGGGCGGCGACGAAGGCCACGGCGATCCGCCTGCCGCGGCCCGGCGGCCGCGGCATCCCGGTCCTCGCCATGGTTTCAGGCACCGTGCCGGGTTTGGCTGCCGCCCGTCTGCCGCGGGGCGCACTCGAACGCCCGGCCGGGCTGGATGCCCAGGCGCGCCAGGATGCTCGCCATGGGGCAGAAGCCGGTGAACGAGGCCTGCAGCATGTTGGCGCCGACGAAGGCGGTGAACAGCAGCCACCACGGGCTCACCCACACCGCCAGCACGACACTGGCCAGGATGAACAGCCCGGCCACGCGAAATACCCACTTGTCGATGTTCATTTCCCTGGTCCTCCTGGGTCGGTTGTTGCCGTCGTTGCGAAATCCTAGTGACCGCCGATACACCCCGGATGGACATGGATCAGCCAAGTCGTAAATAAGCATATTCGAATATGCGAATATGCGCAACTACCGGCAGCCCGCCTGGCGGGTCGTCACTGTGCTACGGTGAGCGCGGGTAACCGGAGGAGAGGACCGTGGAAGCAGCGAGCGGCGAGTTTACCTTTACCCGGCTCGAGAGGGTGGTCTTCGGACCGGGTCGACTGTCCGCGCTGGATACGGAGCTCGAGCGCCGCGGCGTGCGCAGCGCGCTGGTGGTGACCGGGCGCACCCTGGGCGGCTCCGGCCTGCTGGACGAGGTACGGGAGGCCGCCGGCGGACGGGTGCGCGCGGTGTTCGACGGGGCGCGCCAGCACGTGCCGTCGGCCACGGTTGAAGCGCTGGCCGAGCGGGCGGCGGAGGCGGACGCCGACTGCCTGATCAGCTTCGGCGGCGGCAGCCCCATCGATACCGCAAAGGCGGCCGCCAAGGCGCTGCTGGACCGCGGCGGCCCGGGCCTGCTGCACGTGGCGTTGCCGACCACTCTCTCGGCGGGCGAGTTCACACCGGGCGGCGGCGTCACGCGGGAGCGCGACCGAGTCAAGGGCGGCGTGCTCGACCCGCGCATCCAGCCCCGGGTCGTGATCCTGGATCCGGCTCTGACCCGGCTCACCCCGGATCGGCTCTGGACCTCCACCGGCATGCGGGCACTGGACCACGCGGTGGAGGCTGTGCTGTCGGTGCGCCACCAGCTGTTGACCGACACGCTCGCGACGCGGGCCATGCGGCTACTGCGGGAGCATCTGCCGGCGTCGGTGTCGGAGCCCGATAACACTGACCTCGCCCGGCGCGGCTACTGCCAGCTGGCGGCCTGGCTGTCGATCTTCGGGGCAACGAACACCGGGTTTGGCATCTCTCACGCCCTCGGGCACCAGATCGGCCCCCGCTGGGACGTGCCGCATGGCATCACCTCGTGCATCACGCTGCCGCACGTAATGCGCTACATGGCCGACCGCGCGCCGGAACGTTTCGGGCCCGTGGCCGAGGGCTTCGGCGTTGCCTGGGGTGATGGCGATCCCGGGCCAGCGGCAGCGGATTGCGCGGACCGGACGGCGCGGCTGATCGCCGAGCTCGGCCTGCCGACACGGCTGCGGGACTTCGACGTGCCGGTCGACGAGCTGACCTCGATCGCCGGCACGGTGCTCAGGGAAGTGGAGCGGTCCGGGACGGTCGGTGCCGAGGTGACCCGAAAGGACCTGGTTTCCCTGCTGGAGACGGCCTGGTGAGCGGCCGGACGTTCGGGGGCGCGTCGACGACGGCGGCCCGGAGCGCGAAAGCAAAGGACCCCCGGCGTCCCGGGTGCCGGACGGGGCTTCCCCGCGCTTCCCGGGCCGGAAACGGCTCGCCCCCCACGGCGACGCCCCGATCAATCCGGAGCTTCCGTTGCATCCGGCTGCCGCTGCGGATAGCGGGCCCGATGTGGTGGCCGGGCGGGGGAGGAAGGCGCCGTGGCGCCCTCCCTCGCACAATGACTCAGGCCTTCGCGCTCGGGCGGGAGCTGACCTTGTCGTACCAGCGCTGCACGTTGGCGTGGCCGTCGATGTCGCCGACCTTGACCGCGCGCGCGAAGTCGACCGCGGCCAGCGCCGTGATATCGGCGATGGTGTAGCGCTCGCCGGCGACGAACTCCGCATCCGCCAGGCGCCTGTCGAGGGCTTCCAGGTACCAGCCGTAGCGCTTGCGGCCGCGCTCGGCCAGCTCGGGAATCTGGGCAACGTCGTGGGGGCCGGTCAGGGCCCGGTCCTTGAACGCGGGATGCGAGTTGCGGAAGGCCTCCGCGACGGCCGCCACGCCGTCCTGCTCCATGTGCCGGTCCCACATCATGACCAGGGCCCGGTCCTTCGCGTCCGTCCCTATCAGCGGCGGCTCGGGATGGAGCTGCTCGAAGTACAGGGAGATCACCGGGATTTCGCTGAGGCGGGTGCCGTCATCCAGCTCCAGGGCCGGTACGGTACACCAGGGATTGACCTTGTGGAATTCCTCTCCCAACTGCTCCCGGTTGCGCAGGTCGACCTTTACCGTCGGGATCTCGATGCCCTTCTCGGCGAGAAAGATCCGTACCCGGCGCGGGCTGGGAGCGAAATCGGCGTCGTAAAGCTTCATTTCGGGTGCCTCCTCGGTTGGTTGTGGTCTCGGCGCGGCGGCGGCTGGCCGCGGTCGCCCTCCGATGCCGTCAGGCGCCGTCGAGTTTCGCGAGGAACTCGGCGACTGCCCGGTTGAATGGCTCTGGCCGGTCCAGGTTCACCGCGTGACCGGCGTTCGGGATGACCACCTTGCGGGAATCCGGAATCTTGCGGTTCATGTACTCGGCGGCCGGCAGGAAGGGCTCATCGTTCGCCCCGACCACGATCAGGGTCGGGACCGCGATATGGGGCAGGGAGTCGATTACCCGTGCATCGCGCTGAGTAAGCATGCCGCGTGCGGCCAATGCCAGTCCCTTCGCCGAGCGGTGGGTGCTGGTGGCCATCTCCCGACTGAGGCCCTGCAGGGCCTCGAGCCCCATGCTCTCGAGGCGTTCACCCGTGCGCAGCGCGTTGCGGTTCCAGTCCTCGCGCGCCGTGTCCTTGCGGAAACCCGGGCCGGTATCGATGACCATCAGCGCGCGCACCCGTTCGGGGTGCGCCAAGTGGAACGCCAGCGACATGTAGCCGCCGAGCGAAAGCCCGCCCACGAGCGCCTGCTCCGCATCGACTTCGTCGAGCAGGGCGGCCATATCGTCCACGGTCAACGCCTCGCTGTACGCGTCGGGGTCCTCCGGGCTGTCGCTGCGACCGTGGCCGCGCATATCCCAGAGCACCAGGCGATGGTTGCGCGTGAGCGTCTCGATCTGGCCGCGCCACATCTGCGAGGTGGCGGAATAGCCGTGGGAGAGCAGGATGACGGGTCCGCTGCCGTGGACCTCGTAGTAGATGCTCACCCCGGAGCGATCGAGCGTTGCCATGGTGTCGCCTCCTCCCGAGCCTTCCGGCCCGTGTTGCTCAGCGGCCGCTGAAGTTGCCCGGCCGACGCTCGCTGACCGCGCGGATACCCTCGCGGTGATCCTCCGTCTGCACCAGCCGGGCCTGTTCGACGAACTCGTGGTCGGTCTGGGTGCGCACCACGCCGGCCAGGCCCTCGCGCATGGTGGCGCGCGTCGACTGCACCGCTAGAGGGGCGTTCCCCGCGATTTCGGCGGCCAGGCGCATGGCCGTTTCCCGCTCCTTTCCGCGCTCGGCCAGCACGTCGGCCAGGCCCCACTGCACCGCTTCCTCGCCTTTGATGCGACGCCCGGTATAGAACATCAGCGCCGCGCGCTGGGTGCCGATCACCCGCGGCAGGGTATGCGTGAGGCCGAAGCCGGGATGGATGCCGAGCTTGACGAAGTTGGCGCAAAAGCGCGCGTCGCGCGTCGCCACGCGGAAGTCTGGCACCAGCGCCAGTCCCAGCCCGCCGCCCACGGCGGGGCCCTGGATCGCTCCGACCACGGGCTTGCGTGAGGAGAACAGGCGCACTGCCTCGCTGTAAAGCGGGTTGCCTTGACCGGAGTCACGCCCCGCCAGGCCGGCCGAGGCGGGCTTACGGAAGTCGGCACCAGCGCAGAAGGAGCGTCCCTCGCTGGCCAGCACCAGACAACGGCAATCCGGATCGGCATCCAGCGCCTCGAAGGCGTCGGCGAGATCGCGGATCAGTTCGAAGTCGAAGAAGTTGTGCGGCGGCCGGTGGATTTCGACCAGGGCCACGTGGGCGTCGTTCGACACCGACACGTCACCGTAGCGCGACTCGGTCATGTTCGGGCTCCTCGGATGCGTTAGGCGTTCTTCGGGCGCGCTCAGCGGCGTAGCCCCAGCAGTTTGCGCGCGATCACCCAGCGATGCACCTCGCTGGGTCCGTCGAAGATGCGCATGTTGCGCACCCGGCTGGCCATCAGGTGCAGCGGCATCTCCCGGGTTACGCCCATGGCGCCGTAGGCCTGCATCGCGTGGTCGACCACCTCCCACGCCATCTCCGTGGCATAGACCTTGATCATGGAGATCTCAGTCCGCACGTCGCGCCCCTGATCCAGCTTCCAGGCTGCATCATAGGCCATAAGCCGGCAAGCGTGTATGCGCGTCGCGGCGTCCGCAACCCACCACTGGATCGTCTGGCGCTCGGCCAGAGGCTTGCCGAAGGTGAGGCGATCGGGCGCGTATTGGCAGATCATCTCCAGCGCCCGGCGCGCTATGCCCAGGCACCAGCAGGCCATTTCCAGGCGCCTAGTGGCCAGGCGGTGCTGCATGGGCGCGAACCCGTGACCCTCTTCTCCCAGCAGCTGGCCCGCCGGCAGGCGGCAGTCCTCTAACGCCAGCTCGTAGGTGAACATGCCGCCGATCATGGGGATCCGCCGCAGTACGTTGAAGCCGGGCGTGCCGCGATCGACCAGGAAGGCGGAGATGCCGCCCCGGGGGCCCTTCGTGCGGTCAGTCACGGCCATGACGATGGTGAAGTCGGCCTCCGCCGCGCGGCTGATCCAGATCTTGCGCCCGCGGAGCACCCAGTCATCGCCGTCGCGCACCGCGCGGGTGGTCATGGCTGCCGGATCACTGCCGGCGCCAGGCTCGGAGATGGCGATAGCCGAGACGGTGCCCCCGCGGACGTACGGTTCCAGATAGCGGGCGCGCTGGTCGTCGTTCACCGCTACCATCAGCATCCGCAGGTTGGGCGAGTCGGGCGGAAAGACGTAGGGGGTGATCGTGGTGCCAAGCTCCTCGTTGACTCCCACCAGGGCCACCGTGGGCAGGTCCGACCCGCCGACGCTCTCCGGGGCGTCCAGGCCCCACAGGCCCAACTCGCGGGATCTGGCGTCGATGGCGACGCTTTCCTCCCGGGCCAGGCGCGCGCCTTCCCCGGCAGCCTCGCGCTCAAGGACCACGCGTTCCAGCGGCATCAGCTCGTCGCGCACGAAGCGTGCGACCAGCTCGGAGAGCATGCGGTGCTCTTCGCTCAGCTCGAGTTCCATGTCGGACTCCGGAGGGTTTGCGGCAGGCGCGGCCGCCGGGTTTCGGATTGCATCAACCATAACCGACACGCGACCCGATGACGAAATCGCCCGCGGTGGACCGGTCCGGGCTTGCGCGGAGGCGATCAAAAAAGGGCCCCGCCGGGGGCGGGGCCGCTGGAAGAACTGCGGCCGGTCCGTCCCGGACGGGATCGGACCGGTGACGGGGCCCGTCAGGGGTGCTGCTGCATCAGCTGGCGGTCCTGCTTCTTGTTCAACACCGCGAGCGTTACCGTGACGTTGCGCTTGTGCCCCTTGTGCTCGATCTCCAGCTTCACGTGGTCGCCCGCCTTGTGGGAGAACACGTAGGACTGCAGGGTCGAGGCGTCCTTCACATTCTTGCCGTTCACCTTGAGGATGATGTCGCCGCCGGCCGGCCACTGCTGGCCGTTAACGGTTACGGTGAACTGCGCGCCCTTCAGGTCGGCTTTGTCCGCGGGCCCGCCGGGTGCGACCTGCACGATCATCACGCCGTGGTCCGGCAGGTTCAGCGTCTGGCGCACCGAGTCCGGGTAGTCGTTCAGCGAAATGACGCTGACGCCGATCTGCGCCTTCTTGATGAAGCCGCCCTTCTGCAGCTCGGACAGGTGCTGGCGGATCAGGTTGCTGGGGATGGCGAAGCCGACGCCGATGAAGGTGCCATGGGGCGCCAGGATCTCGTCGTTGATCCCGATTACCTGCCCCTTGGAGTTCAGCAGCGGGCCGCCGGAGTTGCCCGGGTTGATGGCGGCGTCGGTCTGGATGTAGGAGATTGGCACGCCGCTCACCATGGCTTCCTGGCGGCGGTTGAGAGCGGAGACGATGCCCTGGGTCACGGTCGACTGGAGGCCAAACGGGTTGCCGATCGCGATTGCCTTTTCGCCCACCCGGACCTTGTTCGAGTCCGCCAGGGGGATTGGCTGGACGTCCTTCGGGATCTTGTCCTTGTCCTTGGGCGCGACCCGGAGCAGGGCGAGATCGTAGGACTGGTCCACGCCAACCACCTTGACCGGCAGCTCCTTCTTCTCCCCGGGGAACCGCACGGTCACCTTCGCGTTGTGCGCCAGCTTCGCCTTGTCGTTTTCCAGCGCGTCCCCGACCACGTGGTAGTTGGTGATGATCTCGTCCTGGTTGTCCACCACGAAGCCGCTGCCCGCGGCGCGCTCCACCGGCTGGAACCCCTGCTGGCTGTTGAAGCCGGGCGGCATGAACTGCTTGAAGAACTGCCGGAACTGCGGCGGCACGTTCTGCATCGGATTAACGCGCTTGCCCTTCACGGTCACGTTGATCGCAACCACGCTCGCACCATACTTGTTCACGATATCGATGGTATTCTGCTCGTAGGCGAGACGGCCGCCGCTCTGGGCGAAGGCCGGCTGATCCGCGACCGGCGTGGCGGCGAGCCCAGCGTAGACGAATGTGCTCACGAAGAGCAGCGCGGCAAGCGCCAAGATTCTGGATTTCATCCTGAATGCCCCTTGTCTGGTTCTGCCTGGGAGTGGATTTGCGTGCCCCGCACACGCCAAAGAGGACCTGTTCCGGGATATCTCCGGCCCCGGAAATCGGTCCCCTCGCAACAGCGTGGTGGATCGCCGTGCGCCGCGGCACACCACACTTGCTTTGAATGCTCCGAGGCCCAAGTGTTCCATAGATTCTACGGGTTACCAATCTTTTCGAAGCTGTTGTCAGGCCGCAGCGGCCCGGGGAGCCGCCCGCGGGGAAGCGCCGTGCGCTCCCCGCCTGCCCGATGAAGCGCACGACGGCGCTGAGGCCTGACAATACCTCCGAAACGGTCGGTAGCATCCACCCCGCGCGGGCCGCGGGCGTGGTCGGGCTGCTCCGGTGGACCCGGCAGAGCAGCCGGCGGCCGGCGGCTGCGCGTCCCCGGCAGTGAGCTGGAGAGCATCCCTGACCTCTCCTTGCGCCCGGGTCAGCTGCGGCCAAGCGCACCCGCTTCCCGCAACCGTGTGATCTCCGACGGCGAGTAGCCGTGCTCACCGAGCACGGCATCGGTGTCCTCCCCGAGTACCGGGGCGCCGCGGCGGAGATCGGCCGTATCGCGGGAGAACTGCGCCGGCGGAGCTGCCTGTCGCAGTCGCCCGGCGCGGGGGTGGTCGGACTCCAGGATGATCTCGTTGCCGGTGATCTGGGGGTGCCGGATCATCTCGCTTCGCGTGAGCACCGGCGCGCACGGCACGCCGGCCTGCCGCAGCCGCGCCAGGCAGTGCTCGGCGCGCAGCGGGCGCAGCGCCTCCTGGGTAAGCGCCAAACGGTCATCGATGTTCTCGTGGCGCTGCGCCGGGGTGGCGAAACGCTGGTCCTCCAGCCACTCGGGGTGGTCCAGTGCGCGTGCGAGCGCCTTCCACTCGCGGTCCGATTGCACCGCGACGCTCACGTAACCGTCGGCGGTCTCGTAGACGAGGTCAATGAAGCTGGCTGCGTGCTGCTGGGAGATTTCATGCTCGACGAACGTCTGGCCGCCCATGTCCGAGGACCACAGGAAGGCCACCACCGCGCCGAGCATCGACACCTTCACGTGCTGGCCATGGCCACCCCGCGCGCGCGCGAGCAAGGCGGCGGTGATGGCCTGGGCGGCGGTTACGCCGGTGAGCTTGTCCGGCAGGATGGTCCGGACCAGCCGCGGCCGGCGTTCATCGGACCCGGCCTGGATCGTGGTCAGGCCCGACAGCGCCTGGATCAATGGATCGTAGACCGGCTGCGTGGCGTACGGTCCGTGCTCGCCGAAGCCGCTGATGGAAACGTAAACGATCTCCGGCGCCACGCGTCTGAGCGCCTCCTCGCCGATCCCCATGCGCCCCGCCACGCCGGGACGGAAGTTCTGCACGAACACATCCGCCGAGGCCACCAGGCGCAGGAACACTTCGCGACCCCGGTCGTGCTTGAGATCCAGCGTCACCGAACGCTTGTTGCGGTTGTTGTTGAGGAAGGCAGCCGACAGGCCGCCCTGCCGGTTCGGCGCCAGGCGCGTGAGGTCGCCGCCGGCGGGATTTTCGATCTTGATTACCTCGGCGCCCTGGTCGGCCAGCATCATCGTCGCCAGCGGCCCCGAGACCATCGAGGTAACGTCAATGACGCGATAGCCGTGCAGCGGTCCGGACATCGGTAAGCCTTTGCGCCCTGCTTACCAGGTGCCCGTGTTGTCCATGGAAACCCACGGCTCGCTCGGTTCCAACGCATCGCCTTTCTGCAGGAGCTCGATCGAGATCCCGTCCGGGCTGCGGACGAAGGCCATGCGGCCATCGCGCGGCGGGCGATTGATGGTGACGCCGGCATCCATCAGCTTCTGGCAGGTCGCGTATATATCGTCCACGCGGTAGGCGAGGTGGCCGAAATTGCGCCCGCCGCCGAGTTCTTCGGGGTCCCAGTTCCAGGTAAGCTCCACCATGGGCGCCCTGTTCTGGCGGGCACGCTCGACGTCGTCGGGCGCGGCGAGGAAGATCAGCGTGAAGCGTCCCTTCTCGACCTCCCTGCGGCTGATCTCGACCATGCCCAGCTTGTTGCAGAAGAAGTCCAGACTCTGGTCCGGGTCGCTGATGCGCAGCATCGTGTGGAGGTATTCCATGGCCGGGTCTCCTTGATTGAGGTCCGCGGATTCTCTATTGGTCGCCCGGTATGCCGGGCGAGTCCACTATACCTCCATTCAACCTGTAGCCCGGCGCTCTTGCAACGGCGGGCAGCCGGAAGGCCGGGCGCGGCTGCGAGCCCGGATGGCGGCGGAGCCCCCGGCTGCGTACCTACCCGGGTGCCAGCCACGCATCACCCCAGGATAGAGGACTGGTCTGCGGCGCCGGCGCCGGGTGAGAATGGCGCCTGGAAGAATTCGGGCGGCTAGGGGATCGCCGTGCCAGGGCCGCATCCCGGTTACGCAGTACCACGTGGCGGCACGCCGCGCCTGTGCCGCCGGGTTCCAGGGTACGGCTGGTTCAGACGAGAATGCGCCGGTGACCGGTCGGCTCCGGACGCGCGGAGGAGGGATGAAGCAACCCCGCTATCGCACCGGCTACGTCACCGGGGGGTCCAGCGGCATCGGCTTGGCCGTGGCCCGCGCGCCGGTCTGCGGGGGTGCCGACGTGCACATCTTCGCCCGGGACCCCGATCGCCTGTCCATGGCCACCGCGGAGCTCATGGCGGTTCGTCCCGACCCGGACCGAACGGTCCGCGGCCACCCTCTCGATGTTACCGACGGCGCCGCAGTCGAGGCGGTGCCGGGTGAGCTCAGCCGCGCGGTGGGAGCGCCCGACCTGCTGGTGAACTGTGCCGGGCTGGCACGCCCGCGCCGGGTCACCGAGGTCACGCCGGAGCAGTTCGAGCTGGTGCTTCGTACCAACCTGCACGGCAGCTTCCGGGTAATCAAGGCGCTGCTCCCGGCGATGCTGGGGGCGGGGCGGGGCCACGTCGTCAACACCGCGTCGGTTGCCGGTATGGTACGCGAAGGAGACGGACTTGGCCGTTTCTGAAGCGCGCCGGGGGCCGGTGTTCCGGGTGCTCCTGGTGCTGGTGCTGCTGGGCGCGGTCTGGGCCGAGCCGCTCACCGGCCAGGGCATGCGCTACCTGGATCGCTCGATCCACGAGGGCGTGACCGTGTTCGTGGGGGCACGCGCGATCAACGCGGCGATCGCCGTGATCAAGGGCACCGAGATCCAGGTCGAGCCGTTCGGCGTGGGCGCGGTGGTCGCCGCGGGCAAAGTGCTCGAGCCGCTGGACGATCTGCTCGAGCGTTTCACCTGGGTTCTGTTCGGCGCGCTCGCCGTGCTCGCGGCGGAGAAGGTGCTGCTGACGCTGATGTCCGCGTTGTCGGTCAAGGTGGCCCTTTCGGTCCTGGCGGTGCCGGTGCTGCTGGTCTCCGGCAGGCGCGGCGGGACCGGGCCGGCCGGCGGTGCCGCGGTCCGGGTTTTCGGGTTCGCCATGCTGATCCGCTTTGCACCGGTGCTGGTGGTACTGGCCTCCCAGGGGGTGTACCTGACCGCGCTGTCCGGCCCGCTGGACGACGCTTCCCGGGCCCTGCACGCCCAGACCAGCGGGGTGCAGGAGATCGCGCGGACGCGTGAGGAAAACGGGTCCGTGGTGGGGCGGCTTCGGGACCAGGCGAAGGTGCTCACCCGCGTACGTCAGGCGCTGGAAACACTGAAGCAGGGCTTCGACCGGGTTGTCGAGCAGGTGACCCGGATGGTGGGCATTTTCCTGCTGGAGGTGGTCGTATTGCCGCTGGGCTTTGCGTGGCTTGCCTGGCGCGCATCGCGCGGTGCCATGCACGCGCTCGCTGCCCTGTTCGGGACCGCACGAACATCGGCTGCGCCCTGACCACCGGCGGCTCAGCCGTGCTCCGCCGCCCCGCCGTTCAGGAATATCTCGCCGAAGACGGGCTCGCGCCGGAACAGATGCACCAGGGCACTGCCGACGTGGCCGCCCCAGTACACCCAGACGAACCAGGAGAAGAACGCGTGCACCGCGGACAGGTCGGTGAAGGCTTGGTAGTGCGTCGAGTGGGCCATCGCGCCGCGACCGCCCGGCACTACCACGAAAATGAGGAACCCGGTCAGGCCCATGGCGGTGACCGCAAGCAGTCCCAGCCCGTGAACGAAGCTCGACAGGCCGGCCCGGCGTCCCCCCGACGGCAGCCGACCGCGCAGCAGGTCGCGGGATTCGGCCTTGACACGCTCCCAGCCCTCCCCCCACCAGGGAAACAGCAGGTGCAGATCAAGATTGGCAAAGCTCCACATCCAGTGCAACAGGATGATCAGCGCGGCGGCCAGGCCGATCGCCTCGTGCACATAGAAGAACGCCCGTGTCTGGGACGCGTCGATGAAAAAGCTGTCGGCCAGCTGTACGGTGATCGTGATCGCCAGAGCCCAGTGCAGCACCCGCGTGGGCAGGTCCCAGGTCTTCTCGTTCGCCGTCGCCATGATTGATACTCCTTACCCCCCGGCGGGTTGTCATTGCCCGCTCTGGTTTCACATGCTTCGTATTTTTACGACCGCGGGCTGACGGTATCGTTCGCTCATGACCCGCCGGCCGGACGGGGGTCGGCACAGGGACGGCGGATGCCCGCGCACCAGCAGCGGCGGTGGGCCGGCCGGGGTCGGCCCCGGCCTCGCGGCGCAGCCCCAGGATCGCCGGCACGTTTCCCGGCATCGGCACGCCGCCGCGGGCGATGCTTATTGCCAACCCGGTCAAAGGCGATGCCGCACCCCGGCGTTCCTGCCGGCCGGTCCGTCATCGCGCGGGCGACGCCGGGCAGCGCCACCGCAACCCCTCTTCGTGCCCGCGCACGGGGGCCCAGGGAGCCGCTGGGGACCTGACAATACCCTCGGGAGGATTGGTAAGCTTGACCGGGTCGGCAGCCTGCCGCGGCCGGGAAAGTACCATGACCAACGAAAAGCAGTTCGTGCTGGGCGTGGACCTCGACGGGGTCGTGGCCGACTTTGTCGGCGACCTGCGGCCGATCGCGGCGGAGTGGCTCGGCGTCAAGGTCTCCCGGCTTACCGATCAGGTCAGCTACGGATTCGGCGAGTGGGCCCTGGAGGCGTTGCGCCGCGACGGCCACCGCACGATCGTGGTGGGCAACTCCAGCAACCGCGATCTGCCCGGCCCGCAAGCGGAGTCCTGGGACGAGATCGAGGCACTCGTGCAAAAGGAGATTGCCGCACGCGACCGGTAGCGAAGGGTGGCCAAGTGTAGAATGATTCCATCATTTCCCGGCTGGAGGCAACCCGCATGAAGATACGCGAGATCGCGCGCGTGGTGCGCGCCATGGCGACCTCGGATGGTGCGGGCGTGCGGTTGCGCCGCAGCCTCGGCCAGTCGGATGCCGCCCGGCTGGATCCCTTCCTGATGCTGGACGAGTTTGCCAGCGACGATCCGGATGACTACATCGCCGGTTTCCCGCCGCACCCTCACCGGGGCTTCGAAACCGTGACCTACATGCTCGCGGGCCACATGCTGCACGAGGATCACCTCGGCAACCGCGGCGACCTGCGCAGCGGTGGCGTGCAGTGGATGACCGCCGCCGGGGGCATCATCCACTCGGAGATGCCGCAGCAGGAGTCGGGTCGCATGCATGGCTTCCAGCTGTGGATCAATCTGCCGGCCCGGGAGAAGATGAAACCCCCGTCCTACCGGGACATTTCCCCGGAGGACATCCCGGAAGCCAGCTTCGACGGCGGCCGCGTCAAGATCATCGCCGGCGCCTGGCGGGGTTTCACCGGCGCCGTGCACGGGATCAGCACCGAGCCGCTGTTCCTCGACCTGGCCCTCGACGCCGGCGCCACGCTGCGCCATGAAATTCCGCCTGGTCACAATGCCTTCCTGTACCTGTGGGACGGCGAGGCCACGGTGGGCGAGGGCGAAACGGCCCGCACCCTGGCGGCCGGCTCGGCCGGCCTGCTGGGTGACGGCGATCTGGTTCAGGTCGTCGCCGGCGACGAGGGCGGGCGCTTCCTGCTGCTGGCGGCAAAGCCCCTGGGCGAGCCGGTGGTCCAGTACGGTCCGTTCGTGATGAACACCCGCAAGGAGATCGGCCAGGCACTTGAAGATTACCGGGCCGGGACGTTGGCGAAGGAGGCGGAAAAGGGAGTCTGAATACAGCGCGGGGCTAGGTCGTGTTCGGTAGCCCGTCCGGGGTCAGTGTTAAGTTTTAAGTGGAGAATATCTCATGCCATTTGGTGTCTTTGTGCCGTCGTTTGCAGCCCGGCAGTTCTCCGCCCTCAAGGCGAGCCAGCAGATAAACAGCGGCGGAATCAGAATCCGTCGCCTCGTGACTTAACACTTAACACTTAAAGCCTAACACTAGCCCGCGCGGCCGAGCCGCGCGGGCTACGTTCCGATCTCCACGAGCACCTTCCTGGTCGCCACCTGATCCCCCGGCCCAACGTTCACGGCCTGGACGGTGCCGTCGACCGGCGCGGTGAGCTCGTGTTCGATCTTCATCGCTTCCAGCACCAGCAGGGGCTGCCCGCGCGTGACCTGCGCGCCGGGCGCGACGTGGACGGCGACCACCGAGCCGTTCATGGGGGCTCGGACGGTGCCGTCGCCGCCGGCCTGGTTCGGTCCCGCGGCCTTCTCGAGCAGGACGTCGCGGAAGGCAGCGTCCATCGAGGCCAGCGACAGATAAAGGGTATCGCCGGCGACGGTCCAGGCAACGTCGCCCTGGACGCCGTCGGTGCTGCAACGGGCGCTGTCCGCGCCGGCCGATTCCAGGGATACGCTGAACGATGTGTCGCCCACCGCCACGCGGTAACGGTCCGGGCTTTCCGGCTTGAGGTGGACCTCAGCCTGCCGCGCGCCGCATTCCAGGCGCATGGAGCGGGTGGCCGAGCCGGTGCTGGACCAGTCGCGCAGCATCGGCTGGGCGGGACGGCTCCCCAGGCGGTAGAGCATCGCGGCGGCGATGGCCCAGGTGGATTCGTCCGGCGCCGGACGGGTGCGCGCTTCCGGCGGAAAGTGCTCGGGGATGAAGGCGGTGGTGGCACGGCCCCGGGCGAACACCTGGTGATCCAGGCAGTCGATGAGGAAGCGGCGGTTGGTTGCAGGGCCGAGGATCACGGTGTTCGCCAGCGCCTCCCGGAGGCGGCGCCGGGCCTCGTCGCGCTCGCGGCCATGGGCCACGATCTTGGCAATCATCGGGTCGTAGAAGGGGCTGACTTCGAAGCCGGTCGCCATACCAGCGTCGACCCGCACGCCCGGCCCGGCCGGTGCACGCCACAGGTACACCGGGCCGCTCTGCGGCAGGAATTCCTGGTACGGATCTTCCGCGTACAGGCGCGCCTCGATCGCGTGGCCGTCCAGGGCGAGGGCCTCCTGCTCCATCGGCAGCGGCTCGCCCGCCGCGACGTCGATCTGCCAGGCGACCAGGTCCTGGCCGGTGATCATCTCGGTGACCGGGTGTTCGACCTGCAGCCGCGTATTCATCTCCAGGAAGTAGAAGCTCTCGCCATCGGCGTCCAGCAGGAACTCCACCGTGCCGGCCCCGGCGTAGCCGATTGCCGCCGCCGCCTTGCAGGCCGCCTCGCCCATGCGGCGGCGAAGCGGCCAGTCCACCGCCGGCGAGGGTGCTTCCTCAATCACCTTCTGGTGGCGGCGCTGGATGGAGCAGTCGCGCTCGCCCAGGTGGATGATGTTGCCAAGAGTGTCCGCGAACACCTGGATCTCGACGTGCCGCGGCGAGACCACCGCCTTCTCCAGGATCAGCTCGTCCGAGCCGAAGGCATTCAGGGCCTCGGAGCGGGCAGAGCGCAGCGCGCCGTGGAAGGCCTCGGGGTCGTCGACCCGTCGCATGCCCCGGCCGCCGCCGCCGGCCGCGGCCTTGATCATCACCGGGTAGCCGATAGCATCGGCTTCCTGGCGCAGGCGGGCGTCGTCCTGGACCTCGCCTTCGTAGCCCGGCACGCAGGGCACGCCGGCATCCAGCATGCGGCGTTTCGCGGCCGCCTTGTTGCCCATCAGGCGGATGGCCTCCGGCGGCGGGCCGATGAAGGCGATGCCGGCATCCCTGCAGGACGCGGCGAAGTCGGCGTTCTCCGACAGGAAGCCGTAGCCCGGATGGACGGCGTCCGCGCGCGTACGTCGCGCCGCCTCCAGTACCTTTGCGATGTCCAGGTAGGAGGCCCCCACCTGCGGCGGGCCGATGCACACGGCCCGGTCGGCCGCGCGCACGTGCGGCGCCTCGCGGTCGGCCTCCGAGTACACGGCGACGGTGCGGTAGCCCAGCGCGCGGGCGCTGCGGATGACGCGCACGGCGATCTCGCCGCGGTTGGCGATCAGGATGGTGGAGAATTCTGGCATAAGCGCTGGTCAGCCCCTGGACGGCAGGATGCCCATGTACTTGCTGATGATGCCGAGCATGACCTCATCGGCCCCGCCGCCGATCGACACCAGCCGGAGGTCGCGGTACAGGCGCGTGATCGGTGTCTCGTTCATGAAGCCCATGCCGCCGTAGTACTGCAGGCAGCTGTCGACGACCTCGCGCGCCAGGCGTCCCGCCTTGAGCTTGGCCATGGAGGCGAGCCGGGTCATGTCCTCGCCGGCGACGTACTGCTCCACGGCGCGGTAGACCAGCGAGCGCAGCAGCTCGATCTCGGTCTGCAGCTCGGCCAGGCGGAAGTGGATGGTCTGGTTGTTCAGCACCGGCTGGCCGAAGACCTTGCGCTCGCGGGTGTACTCGATGGTGTCCGCGATGGCGGTCTCCAGCGAGCGCAGCACCGAGGCGGCGCCCCAGATGCGCTCTTCCTGGAACTGCTGCATCTGGTAGATGAACCCCAGGTTCTCATCCCCGATGCGGTAGCGCTGTGGCACCCGCACGTCCTCGAAATACAGCAGAGCGGTGTCGGGGGAGCGCATGCCGAGCTTGTCCAGCTTGCGGGCGACGGTCACGCCCTTGCTCTTCAGCGGTACGCAGATCAGCGACTTGTTCTTGTGCGCCGGGCCGTCGCCGGTGTTGGCGAGCATGCACATCCAGTCGGCCTGGGTGCCGTTGGTGATCCACATCTTGCTGCCGTTGATCACGTAGTCGTCGCCGTCCCTGCGGGCGGTGGTGCGCAGCGAGGCGACGTCGGAGCCGGCGCCCGGCTCGGAGACGCCGATGCAGCTGACGTACTCGCCGGCGATGCTCGGGCGCAGGAACTCCCGCTGCAGCTCCTCGGAACCGTTGGCGGCCAGGGCCGGGGTGGCCATGCTGGTCTGCACGCCCACCGCCATGGGGATGGAGCCGGCGCGCACCTCGCCCATGGCTTCGCAGAAGGCCAGCTCGTAGCTGTAGTCCAGGCCCAGACCGCCGGCGGACTCGGGCTTGTGGATACCCAGCCAGCCGTGCTCGCCCATCCTGCGGAACAGGTCGTGGGCCGGGAAGGCGCCTTGCTCCTCCCACTCGTCCAGGTGCGGGTTGATCTCGGCCTCGACGAAGCGCTTGACCGATCGCTGGAGCTCGCGGTGCTGTTCGGTGTAGATCATCTCGGGGTTTCCTCGGCTTTCTTTGTCACATCCGGCCGACGCCGAAGGTGACGGGATTCAGGGGCCGGATCTCGGCCTCGCGGCAGATCGAAAGGGTGTAGGCGAGCACCCGGCGCGAGTCGCGCGGATCGATCAGGCCGTCGTCCCACAGTCGTGCGGTGCCGAACAGCGCCTGGGATTCGCGGTCGAACTGGTCGATGATGAGCTTCTCCATGGCCTCGAGTCTGCCGCGGTCGACCTTCGTGCCTTCGCGCTCATGCTTCGCCTCGGTGACGATGGACAACACCTTCGCCGCCTGCTCGCCGCCCATCACGGCGATCCGGGTGTTGGGCCAGGAGAAGATGAAACGCGGGTCGTAGGCGCGGCCGCACATGCCGTAGTTGCCGGCACCGAAGCTCGCGCCGATGTGCAGCGTGATCTGCGGCACGCTGGCGTTGGCCACCGCCTGGATCATCTTGGAGCCGTGCTTGACGATCCCGGCCTGCTCGGCGTCGGTGCCGACCATGTAGCCGGTGGTGTTCTGCAGGTAGATGATGGGCGTGCCCGCCTGGCACATGAGCTGGATGAACTGGGCTGCCTTGCTGGCGCCCTGGGCGTCGATGGGGCCGTTGTTGCCGATGATGCCGCAGGGGTAGCCCTCGATCGCTGCCTGGCCGCACACGGTCTGCGCTCCGTAGAGCGCCTTGAAGTCCAGGAAGTCGGAGTCGTCCACGATGCGCGCGATGACCTCGCGCACGTCGTAGGGCTTGTGGTAGTCCACCGGCACGACCCCGGCCAGCTCGTCGGGGCTGTAGCGCGGCTCCCGGTACTCGCGCGGGGGGCGGTATGGCAGGCGGTCGTTCCAGCCCAGCTTCGCCGCGATCTCGCGGGCGATGCGCACGCCGTCGGCGTCATTCTCGGCCAGGTGCTCGGACACCCCGGAGACCGTGGAGTGCATCTCGGCGCCGCCCAGGTCCTCGTCGCTGGCGATCTCGCCGGTGGCCGCCTTGAGCAGGGGCGGGCCGGCCAGGAACACCTTGGCCCGTCCGCGTACCATGATGGTGTAGTCGGACAGCCCCGGCTGATAGGCGCCGCCGGCGGTGGAGGAGCCGTGCACCACGGTGATCTGGGGGATGCCCATGGCCGACATGCGGGCCTGGTTGTAGAAGCCCTTGCCACCCTCGACGAAGATCTCCGACTGGTAGCGCAGGTTGGCGCCGCCGGATTCCACCAGGTGGATCAGCGGCAGCTTGTTCTCTATCGCGATCTTCTGGGCCCGCAGCGACTTCTTCAAGCCCATGGGGGCGACCGTGCCGCCCTTGATCGCGCTGTCGGAGGCACTGATCAGGCAGCGCACGCCGGAGACATAGCCGATGCCGACGATCAGGCCGCCGCCCAGGACGTCGCTCTCGCCGTCGTCGTCGTGCATGCCGAGGCCGGCGAGCGTTGCGATTTCCAGCCAGGGTGAACCCTTGTCCAGCAGCATCGCCACCCGCTCGCGCGGCAGCAGCTGGCCGCGTTTCTCGAAGCGCTCGCGCTTGCTGTTGGACTTTTCCCGCACGCGCTGCTCGAGGTCGCGGAAGCGCTGAACCAGCTCCAGCATGGCCTCGCGGTCGCTCCGGAAGGATTCACTGTCGGTCTCGATCTGGCTCTGGATTGCGGGCATGAAACGGCCTCATTTCCGGGTCGGGTCGAAGCGGCTGCGCAGCTCGTGCTTGAGGACCTTGCCCGCCGCGTTGCGAGGCAACTCCTTTACCACCCGCACGCTCCTGGGGATCTTGAAGCGCGCGAGCTTGCCGGCGCAGAAATCGTGGACCTCCTCGAGCGCCACGCTGGCGCCGGGCTCGCGCGGGACGATGATCGCCATGGGCACCTCGCCCCACTTCTCGTCCGGGACGCCGACCACCGCCACCTCCTGCACGGCGGGATGACGGAACAGCACCTGCTCGACCTCGCTGGGATAGACGTTCTCACCGCCCGAGATGAGCATGTCCTTCTTGCGATCGACGATGTAGTAGAAGCCCTCGCCGTCGCGGCGCGCGAGGTCGCCGGTGTGGAACCAGCCGCCGCGGAAGGCCTCGCGGGTGACGTCCGGGCGGTTCCAGTAGCCGGCGAAGACGTTGGGACCGCGGACCAGCAGCTCGCCGGTCTCGCCATCGACCACGTCGTGATCGTTCTCGTCGACGATCCGCATCTCCATGTGCATCAGGGGTTTGCCCACCGAGCCGTTCTTGCGCACGGCATCGGCGTTGTCAAGGATCGAGGCGTTGGGCGCGGTCTCGGTCATGCCGAAGCCCTCCTGGAAGCGCAGCCCCCGGCCCTGGAAGAACTCGATCACCGGGATGGGGCAGGGCGAGCCGCCGGAGAGCAGGGTGTGGAGCGAGGACAGGTCGTAATCGTCGAACTCGGGGAGTCGGCTGATCGCCAGCCACATGGCCGGCACCAGGAACAGGGTGGTCACGCGCTCGCGCTGGACCAGCTCCAGGGTGGCGGCCGGATCGAACTTCGCCGCCAGCACCACCCGCGTCCCCTTGTAGATGGCAGGCAGCGTGTGCACGTTCAGCCCGCCGATATGGAACATTGGCGCCACCGTCAGCACGGTGTCCTCGGTCCCCAGGGCAGACTGGTGCAGCAGCAGGTTGAAGGTGTTCCAGGTGGTGTTGCCGTGGCTCAGCATCGCGCCCTTTGGCCGTCCGGTGGTGCCCGAGGTGTACATCATCAGGTGCACGTCGTCCTGGGTGACGCGCGCCGCGGGGCA
The DNA here is from genome assembly GCA_035638695.1 of Gammaproteobacteria bacterium. GTDB lineage: Bacteria > Pseudomonadota > Gammaproteobacteria > UBA5335 > SLRW01 > DASQZJ01. Next base: position 21,729 of record DASQZM010000007.1, read on the forward strand.
CTCCGGATCCCCCGCAGCCAGAACGGTCTCGTAGTCCCCGTCGTCTCCCGCGGCGGACGCCGCGCCCTCGTTGACCCGGATCGCGTGGAGTAGCTCGGTGCCCTCGCGTGCCGGCGCCAGCAGGTCGGCGAACAGGTCGTGGTAGACGATCAGGTGGGCCCCGGCGTCGGCCAGGATATAGCCGATCTCCGCCGGGCTCAGGCGGAAGTTGATCGGCGTGAAGATCGCGCCCAGGCGGGCGCAGGCGAACAGGGTCTCGAGAAAGGCGTTGCCGTTGAGCATCAGAGCCGCGACGCGGTCGCCCTGGCGCACGCCACGTGTCGCCAGCGCGTCGGCGAGGCGTCGCACGCGCTCGTCCAGTTGCGCCGAGGTGAGCCGGGTGTCGCCATAGATCAGCGCCTCCCGGTCGGGGTGGGCGCGCGCGTGCCGGGTGAGCCAATCACCGATGCCGCCGACCGCGGTTGCCATGTTCGCCTCCAGGAATTGCTGTTGCCTGCCCGCCGCGCCACCAAGGCGTCGGAACCCGGCGTCACGGGGACCGGTCAGGAATCATAGCCATATTGGAGGCGACACCCAAAGGGTCTCAGGGAGTGCCGACGAGGAAAGCCGGTGCCGGCGGGCGCCGGCACCGGCCCGTCGCCGAGACCCGTGGCGGGGTCAGAAGGCGTACTGAACGCTCAGCATGCCGCCGCCGCCGCGTGCGGACGAGCGGTCGGTGCCGCGCGTGTAGCTGGTCCAGCGCTGGCTGCCGCTGTACAGGTAGGCGGCCTTGAGCGACAGGTTCCGGGTGGCGTTCCACTTGGCGTAGACGTCCCAGCGGGCGGGATTGACGAGCGGGTGCCCGCCCGGGCTCATGCCCACGCGGGTCGCCTCGGTGTATTCGTAGCCGAGCGCGAAGGCGTGCATCGGCATCACCGCGATGTTGCCGAACCAGGCGTGGGCGCGGCTGTTGCCGTAACCGCCGAAGCCGTCCATGTACGCCTTGGTGTAGCGCACGCCGGCGTCGATCTTCCAGGGTATCGGCATCCTCCGGAAGCGCTTGCCGATCACCGCGTAGTAGTCGGTGTCGGAGTTCCGATTGCCGGCCATGCTCGCCCCCGGAGTGTAGCTGCTCTGGCGGTAAATTCCGCCCACCGAGAAGGACGGCACCCACGGCGACCGCCAGTTGTTGCCCCGGAGCAGCTCGACCTTGGCGGAGACGTCGTGGGTCGTCACGTTATCGGTTCCGAGTTGCGCGCTGGCATCCTTGAAGTTCGCGTCGTTGCGGGCAATGCCCAGCTCGAGGCGGTTCCAGAACGTCATGTTGGCGCCGATGCCGTAGACGTTCTCGCCGGCGTCGGGCATCCGCAGCATCCAGGTCGCGAACTGCGGCTTGCCCACGTGGCGGCTGCCGTCGAGGCCGGCGCCCAGCGCCTTCACCGGGTTGGTCACGCTCGCGGTCGGGTTGAGCACGCCGCCGCCGACACCCTGGGGGGTGGTGTCCGGCGAGGCCGCGAAAGCGGCGGTGCTGCCGAAAAGGGCTGCCACGGAGACTCCGGCAAGGATTCCCTTCAGGACGTTCTGATTCATATGGCCTTCTACCTCCGGCTTCGACCAAGTGCGGAAAGACTTGGGCTATGTACATGTATGGGCCCGCCGGCGGCGGACGCCGTTTCATGCACGGTCAATGGAGCGGGCGCGGCAGCTACGGTCTGCGCGTCAAAAGACTGATAAGTGGAAGAATGCTGGCAAACTGTGGCCCGCGCCTGTCAAAGCCGCGCGCTCCCTGCACTCGCTGAAACGTTGCAGGGACACCGGCTTTGAAGGAGCGGGAAGCTGAAAAGTTCCTGTAACATTTCCCGGACTCCGGAAACCGGGATCAAATCGCGGCCCCGTCCCGCAGGACGGAACGGGAGGCCGGGGGCGTCAGCGGGGCCCGAAGCGCGACACCCAAACCACTTGTCCGAAGAGCTCGAAGTCGCTGACGGCGCCGCCGATATCCGCCATCGGGATCTCCGAGTCGTGGTAGCTGGGGTTGTCCGTGATCAGCCGCAGACGCTGGCCCGGGAGTCGTTGCAGACGCCGCAGCAGCAGGCCCTCGGGCGCGCGGATCGCGTACACGGCTTCCGCGGGCCCGTTGCGCGTGAGGTCCAGCAGAACGAGGTCGCCGGGCACGACGGTCGGTCGCATGCTGTCGGTGGTGATCTGCGCCGCCATCAGCCGGTTGTCCTCGATGCCATGGCGCCGCAGCCACCACTGGCGGAACCCGACGGGGCTGCCGCTGCCCGCCCTCTGCACGCTGTCCAGGGACAGATCCGGCGCGAAGGGCGGTAGCAGGAAGTCGCCGCCTACCGGGGGGACGCTTGCGGCGCCCTCTCCCGCGATCTCCCGCACAGCAGGACTACTGCTGCTCGCCAGGCGCGCCTGGAACAGGTCGGAGAAGCGGCTCCCGGTGAGCTGGGCGAAGCGCGCCAGGAACTCGATATCGGGCAGGCGCTGGCCCCGCTCATACGCGCCCAGGGTGTTCTTGTTCACCCCGATCCGGGCCGCCATGTCCGTGATCGAGACCCGTCCGCGCTCCCGGCGCAGCAGGTCACCTAGAATTGTAGTCCTTCCTCTCTCATTCATGGTGCCGTCTTCTCGGTTGAAAGCGCGAGCAAGAGGCACTAGGCTAGTTTTATAGTGCGCGTCAGCATAAAACTACAAACTAATAGTGCACTTGGTGAATCCGATATTCAAACATACAGTCTGCCCGGACCTCTTGTCGTTCTGAAACTAGCGAGATACAGCTTGGACGATACCCAAAACCCTGCCCGCGAGATCCCCCGTGACATCGCGGTGCGCCGTGCGTGGATCAAGTTTCAGCTCGAAATCCGTGGCTACAGCCTGGCCACGCTCGCCCGGGAGCACGGCGTGAGCCGTCAGCAGCCCCAGGCGGCCCTGTACAAGCCGTACCCGAAGTGGGAACGCATCATTGCCGAGACGCTTGGGCTCAAGCCCGAGCAGCTGTGGCCGGAACGTTATGCGCCCGGCGCGCGCCGGGGTCCGGGGCGTCCGCGGAAAAATCGTGACACGCCATGATGGCAATATCCTCGAGAACGGGAAGACCGCTAACGCCGTATATTCCAGCCTGATGCCCGAGCGGCGGCTTTGCCGCCGGCTCCACCCATTGCATCCGCCGGGTAAGCGTCCGCCGTCCGTCCGGCCGGCAAGGCCGTCGCCGGTTCATTCCCCGCCGATGTCGACCGCGGCCCCCGGGTGCGGCGCGCCGCGCCCCATGAACAGCAGCAGCGGCAGGGTCGCGAGCACGCTCCATCCCGGCAGCAGGAATGGGTCCAGCATCGCGCGCATGGTCGACTGGCGGTCCAGGATCGCGCCGAGCAGGGCGCCCGCGGTCGCGGGCGCCTGCTGCAGGTGCGCCAGCCTCGCCTGCAGCACCGGGTTGAAGGGATCGAGGCCGGCCCACCGGGAACATCGCGATCATCGACGCGGCGCCGCGGGGAGCCATGACCATCGTCGTGACCCGGACGCGCTTGCCGGTCTGTTCGGGCCTCGTCGTTCTCGTCGCGCCGGCGCGCGGGGCCCGGCCCGGCAGGTGCGGAGCGGGCTGCGGTCGATCCGTGCAGGGGCCGGTCCGGAACCGCGATGCGGCCCCGGTGACGGTCACCCGGCCAGCGGCGGGCCGCCGGGGGAAGGGCTCAGAAGACGAGCGCGAGCCAGTAGAAGAGCTTCATGATCGGGTGCAGGTGGCTGAACTCCGCGAACAGGAAGAACGCGGTCATCAGCGCAAGAAAGGCTACCAGGTACACGGTGGAGCCGGTCGCGCGGGGATGCACAACGCGCGGGCCGTTGTCGCTCTGCTCTCGGGTCTGTGCCATGTCTCGTCCCCCCGACCGCCCAGGCCGGGCGGCCATTGGTCGGCAACGCGGAATCCTCCGCCGGTTGGACAGCGCCGTCCGCCGCGAGTGCCAAACCGTGCTCCGCGGCCTGGGTCCGCGCGGATGCCCCGGTCGGCGGGCGGGAAGAACCGGCAGGTGAGGGGCCTCATGATAATCGCCGCGGCGACGCGAGTCGAGCCGCGCATCACGATTCGAGGCGGGCGCCGAGCCAGGCCCGCAGCCGTCCGGGCGGGTTCACGGAGCACACGCTCCCCAGCGGCTCCTGGCCGCGGGACGCACCAGAACTCGCGGGCGCCGGTGAGCGGGTCATACGCCGGGTACAGGCTGGAAGTCGCGAACACCACATCGCCGCCGCCGTCGGGAAGCGGCGGGCGCAACAGGTCACCCATGCAGGTCGCGCAACGTTCCGATGGTCGCGCCGTGCGCATTCGCCCCCGCGCTGCCCCTCGGTGGTCTTTCCGGGCAGCGTGCGGGGCAGGCGCTAGGGCCCGATGACCGTCTCGGCGCGCTCGGCCACGATCTCGTTCTCGATCGTGCCCACGCCCCCGACCTCCACGCGCACGCGGTCCCCGACGGTGAGATAGCGTGGCGGGTCGGAAGCCCCGCCCACGCCCTTCGGGGTGCCGGTGAAGATCACGTCCCCCGGGTCCAGCGTGAACGCCTGGGTCAGGTGCGCGATCTGCTCGCGGCAGCTGAACGCCATCTCTGCGGTGCTGCACTCCTGGCGCAGCTCGCCGTTGACCCAGGTGCGGATCATCAGGTCCTGCGGATCCCCGATCTCGTCCGCGGTGATCAGGTACGGGCCGAGGGGAGCGTGGGTATCGAAGGACTTTCCCATGACCATGGTCGGCGTGCGCATCTGCCAGTCGCGGACGCTGACGTCGTTGCCGGCGCAATAGCCCGCGATCACCTCGTGCGCGCGTTCCGGCGGCACGTGCTTGCAGCGCCGCCCGACCACGAAGCAGAGCTCGCCCTCGTAGTCCAGCGCGTCGGAAACGGCCGGCCGGTTGACGGGGTCGAACGGCCCGTTTACGGCGTTGTGTTGCTTGTTGAACCAGATCTGGTGTTCGGGCGGTTCGCGGCCGAACTCGCGCACGTGGTCCAGGTAGTTCAGCCCGATGGCGAGCACCTTGCCGGGCATGGGCACCGGTGCGTGCAGGCGCACTTCGGATAGTGGGAGCGTCTCCCGGTCGCCCGCACGATCGGCCATTCGGTTGGCGTGCTCAAGCGCCCCGGGGCCGGCCGCCAGCAGGGCCAGCATGTCCGTCGGAAGTCCGGGTGCGGCGGCGGCCAGGTCAATCACCGACTCCTCCCGGACGACACCGATGCGGGTGTGTTCGTGGTGGGTGAACGTCGCCAGTTTCATGCGGGTACCTCCCTGCTCTCAGCGGGCAGTCTGCCGGGGCCGGCAGCCACGGGAATGAACCGCCCGGGGCGCACTCGTCCGGGTAAACCTGCCTGGTCCGGCACCAGGCCGAATCCGTATAGCAGAAGTTCCCGTCCCCAAGACGCGCCCAGCCGGTCGGTATCGGCCATTGTACTCCGAACCCCGTGCCGGTCGAAGGTCTGGTGCCGAAACACCGGCAGACGCACGGGCTTGCCAGCTTCGCGCCGGGCACCTCCACCGGCGTCACGCTGCGCTCCCGCAACAGCGCCAGCGGAGCGTACGGCAGCTCCCCGTGGGCGTCCCTCTGAGTCGCCGTGGCGGTGCCGCGCGTCGCCCGTGCAACGCCGCCATTCTCCCTGCACGCGCCTTGTCACGACGGCTGGGAGAGCCGCTGAGACCTGACAATACCTTCGAGAAGATTGCTAAGCGTGCCCCCGCGGGTACCCGGCAGGACTCCACGTCCACTCGGGGCAACCGGTCAGCGGCCGGTCGCGGCCTTCACGACCGCCCGTACGCGCCGGTCTAGGGTCCGCGCCGGCGGGACCAAGTGGGGGCTGATTTCCGCGAGCAGCGCCGTCGGACGGTAGTAGCCAACGTAGGTTCGGCGTCCGAGTTGCCACACGAACACGCGAACCGGGACCACCGCCCCGGTTGCCGGGTTTAGCAGCAACAGCTTCCGATCGAGCCTCGGCGCTTCGACCAGGAAACCGCGCGCGTCGCGCACCCGCGCGCCACCCTTGAGCCGGGCGCCGGCGATGGAGAGGGCCTGCCCCTGGTCGAGGCGACCGGCGATCCGCATCCCGCGCGCGCCGACCGCGCGCTTGAGGGTAGCCACGGTATGGCGGAAGTCCCGGCTGGAAACCCGCTGCACGAAGAACGCCTGCCCGGCGGCGGCGGCAGGCGCTGCCACAAGCAGGACCAGCGCCGCCAGAACAGCCCGACGCCCCCGGCTCGTGGAGGCCGTGAGATCCATGACGTTGCCCGTTGTGTCCTCGTACGCTCATTGGACCGCGGCGTCCGGTGCGCGTTCGGCCTCAGTACGGGGAGTCAGGCGTCTCCGGCGCCGGCGGGGGCACCAGGCCGGTTTCTTCGAGCCACCTTTCAAGCATCCGCCAGGCGGGTGCCTGCAGTCCCGGGGCGTGGCGCCGGCCGGCCTCGCGCAGCCCGGCCACGGTCAGCGTGGGATTGCCCACGATCTCGCGGGTATGGCCGATATACCACTGCTCCAGGCCGGTGGCCGTGACCTCCGGATGAAACTGCAGCGCGAGTGCCTTGCGCCCGTACCCGAAGGCCTGGTTGGCGCAGGCGTCGGTCGAGGCCAGCAACGCCGCTCTCCCGGGCAGGTCGAAGCTGTCGCCGTGCCAGTGCAGCACGGGAACCGACGGGTCCCCGAGCGCAGTCAGGCAGCTGCCACGGCCCGCATCGGTAAGCCGCACCGGTGCCCAACCAATCTCCGGGCGCGGCGCGGCGTACACCCGAGCGCCGAGTGCCGAGGCCATCAGCTGGGCGCCCAGGCAGATGCCCAGGGTCGGCCGGTCCGCCTCCAGGCGGCGCCGGAGCAACTCGCGTTCGGTGGCCAGGAAGGGATACTCATCATCGTCGCCGGCTCCGATCGGGCCCCCAAGCACCACCAGCAGGTCGGGCTCCAGCGGATTGATGCGCGCGAGGTCGGTCCGGCCGGCGTCGTGGTAGCGAAGCTGAAAGCCGCGCCCGGTGAGTACGTTAGCCCACGTGCCCAGGTCCTCGAATGGCAGGTGGCGGATGGCAGCCGCGCGCTTCATGTAGTCGGTGCCCGGGCGGCGCGGCTCAGGGCTTCCGCGGGGAAAGGTAGCGCGTCACCAGGTCGAGCGTCTCGCGCTTGACTTCCTCGACTTGCTGCTCCGGGACCGGCTGGTCCCATTCGCAGATCCGGAACCAGGACAGATTGACCAGGATCGCGCCGAAAATCTGCGCCATGAAACTGTGTACCGGCACCGGGCGAAACTGGCCGGTAGCGACCCCCCGCCGCAGCAGCGTCTCGAGCTGGGCGGTGACCGCATCGCAAAGTGGCTGGGACTGCGACAGCTCTACCCCGGCACCACTTTGTGCGAGCTCGCGCATGAGCAGGCGTACCCGTACCGGGTTGTGCGCCAGATGCTCGACAAGGCCTGCCATCATGGTCCGGACCGCGTCGGCCGGGTCCCGGTCCTCCTGCACCCGCAAGGCCGCGAAGATGCCGTCCACCACGCGCCGCGAGACGGCCTCCGTGATGGCCTTGCGCCCCTGGTAGTGGGCAAAGATGGAAGGCGGCCGGATTCCGACGCGCGCGGCCAGATCCTGGAGGCGAAACTCCTCCATCCCCTGCTGGGTGATCAGCTTTTCCGCCTCGTCAAGAATCAGGGCGCGGGTCGTACCCGATGCGCGTCGCGGGCCGGGTTTCCTCGCTGCTGCCACGATATCTTCCGTCCGCCGGTTGCGTGAACTGGTGTATGCGGTATCCGGCCCGGCGCGCGGAGTCCCGATCGTGCGTGCGGGCCTGGCGGAGTATACGCGATTCTGCCATCCCGGATCGGTCGTGGCCAGCGCGCAAGCAAACCATGCGTCGACGTAGGCGCCGCCCGCCCGGCCGAATCCGGGCCTGTACTCCGGCAGCCCTGCTTTGCATACTGGACCCCGATGGTCCTGTGTCCGGCAGTGGCGGCAGGCAGTGGATGAGGGGCGCGCGTTGCCCTGCGGGGGGCCGAGGAGGCGGCATGGAAGATGCGCCGGTCGTGGACCGGGAAGTGATCGAGACCCTGCGCAGCGTCGGTCTGCTCGGGCGGCTGGTAGCGGTCTACCGTCGGGATGCCCGCAAGTTGCTGCAGGAGCTGGAGGTGGCGGCCGCGGCATCGGACGCTGCGCGGCTCGCGCGCTGCGCCCACGACCTCAAGTCCGCCAGCGCCAACCTCGGCGTGCGCCGGGTATCGCAGCTGGCCGCCGGGCTCGAGCGCGCGGCGCGTGACGGGCGGGTGGCCCAGCCCCGGCACCGCGTCGAGTCGATCGCCCGTGAGCTGGGTCTGGCGCTGGCCGAAATCGCGCGGATCCCGGCCGGGCGGTAGCCGGTGTTTCCGGCGCGGGCCGCCGGTGCGGGCCTTCCGGCAGCGGTGGGGACGGCTTTTTGAATTGTCCGGTTCCTTCGCGTACATTACGCGCCCTGCGTCCGGCGGGCCGGGAGCCGGGACCGTAACGGAATCCGCGGGGACGAAGGCTGTGGGCCTGTTTCCGCGCTCCGTCGACCGGCACCCCGCACCAGCTGTCGACGGTGAAGGGCCCCAGGCCCGGCCGGCGCCGCCGGCGGCGGTCCGGACGGAGCCAAGTGGGAAACCGTATACGCCCATCGGGACCATGAGTGAACTGAAAATCTATCGCAATGGGCAGGGCGAGCCTGTCCGGGTGGAGGTCCACGCGGGAGCCATCCGGGATCTCCTGGCACGGATCGGGGTGGTGTTCGAGCGCTGGAAGCCGCGCCGGCCGCTTCCCACCGAGGCCGAGCAGGACGAGATCATCGAGGCCTACCGCGAAGAGATCGACCGGCTGATGCAGAGCTACGGCTTCCGGTCGGTGGACGTGGTGCGGGTGGCGCCCTCCGATCCGAACAGCGGCACCGCCCGCCGCCGGTACCTCCACGAGCACGTGCACCAGGAAGACGAGGTGCGCTTTCTGGCCGACGGCCAGGCGACCTTCTATTTCAACCACGACGGCGACGTCTACAGCGTGCATTGCGTGGCGGGCGACCTGATCACGGTCCCGGCGCGGATGCCGCACTGGTTCGACATGGGCGAGCAGCCGGATTTCACCATGATCCGCCTGTTCACGCGCAAAGGGGGACCCGGCTCGGTGTTTACCGGGAGCGACATCTCCACGCGTTTCCCCGGCCTGGGGCGCTAGACCGGCGCGCCGACTGCTACCGCGGGCCGGGTTACTACACCGCTTCGCCCGGCAGGTACGCGGACCAGTCGCGGTCGGGATCGCCGAAGACCAGGAAGTGCGGATTGATCAGGCTTTCCCCCCGGTTGTAGCGCAACGGCCGCAACCGCGTGTCGGTGACGCCTCCGCCCGCGGCTTCCACGACCGCCTGGGCAGCGGCCGTGTCCCACTCGCTGGTGGGCCCCAGCCGCGGGTAGATGTCGGCCTGGCCCTCGGCGATGCGGCAGAACTTGAGCGAGCTGCCGCAGCTGGTCAGATCGTAATTCCCGATAGCCGCCAGATACGCGTCCACCGCCGGGCTGCGGTGGCTGCGGCTGGCGACCGCCACCACCGGCCCGCCGCCCAGGCGGCGGGCATGGATGGGCACGGCCTCGTCGCCATCGCGGCGGCGGAACGCGCCGAGCCCCTCGGCGCCGTAGTACGCCAGGTCCAGCGGCGGCACCTGCACGACCCCCAGCACCGGACGGTGGTCGTGGACCAGGGCGATGTTGACCGTGAACTCGTCGTTGCGCTTGATGAACTCCCGCGTGCCGTCCAGCGGGTCGACGAGCCAGTAGGTGGGCCACCCCGAGCGGGTCGCCCAGGGAACCTCACCCGATTCCTCCGACAGTGCCGGGATTTCCGGCGTCAGCGTGGCCAGGCCCTCGAGGATGGTCTCGTTCGCCACGAGATCGGCCTCGGTCAGCGGCGAATGGTCTTCCTTGTCGGTGACCGTGAAAGGCCTGCGGTAGACTTCCATGATGCGTTCCCCGGCACGACGGGCAATCCGTACCACTTCCGGCATCAATGATCTGCTATCCTGCATCCGATCGAACCCTTTTCTACGGTGGCGATCCGCCAGGATGGAGGGCGAACCCCCCCTGACCCGCTCGTGCGAATGCCCGACTGCTAAGCCGCTCGGCGGTAACGCCGCATGTCGGCACTCCTGTCGGCCTGTATGGCAAGGCGCGAGGAGCAGAGGGTAGCGGGCGCCAGGCCCTCAGCCGACCTTGCGCCGCTCGCCGCGGTTGCCCCCACCGGAGCGGCCGCGCCCGCCGCCGGGCTTGCCGGAAGGCTTGCCGCGTCCGCCGTGGCGGCGAATCGGCACCGGCGGCTCCGGCGTGACCATCATGTCGCCGGTGGCGGTTTCGGCGGGGATCTTCTCCCCGATGTAGGCCTCGATGTCGGGCAGCGAGTAGCAGTACTCCTCGCAGCACAGGGAGATCGCGTCACCCTCCGCGCCGGCGCGGGCGGTGCGTCCGATGCGGTGCACGTAGTCCTCGGCGTCCTGGGGCAGGTCGAAGTTCACCACGTGGCTGACGTCCGGGATGTGCAGGCCGCGCGCGGCCACGTCGGTGGCGACCAGCACCGCGACCCGGCCGGCGCGGAAGTCCTCCAGCAGCCGCTGGCGCTTTTGCTGCGGCACGTCGCCCGAGAGCACCTCGGCCTGGATGCCGTTGCCCTTGAGGTAGCCGAGCAGGCGGTCGCCGGCGCGCTTGGTGTTGACGAAGATCAGCATGCGGCGCACCTCCATGCCCCGCAGCAGGCCCAGCAGCAGCGGGATCTTCTCGTCGCTGGCGACGTGATACAGGCGCTGGTGGACGCGTTCTGCGGTGACCTGCTCGGTGTCGAGGCGCACCGCGTAGGGGTTGTCCATGTGCTCAAAGGCCAGCTCGGTCACGCGATAGGACAGCGTGGCGGAGAACAGCAGGTTCAGCCGCTTCTCCGCCGGTGGCATGCGCCGCAGCAGGAAGCGGATGTCCTTGATGAAACCCAGGTCGAACATCCGGTCGGCCTCGTCGAGCACCGTCACCTGGATCTGGCGAAGGTCGAAGACCTTCTGCTTGAAGTAGTCGATGATCCGCCCGGGCGTGCCGACCAGGATGTCCACCCCCGCCTCGAGCTCGCGCCGCTGGGATTCGTAGCCGGTGCCGCCGTAGGCGAGCCCCAGCACGAGGCCGGTATGCCGGCCCAGCACCTGGGCGTCTTTGTGGATTTGCACGGCCAGCTCGCGGGTGGGCGCCAGGATGATCGCCCGCGGCTGGTTGGGTTTGCGCCCCGGATCCGGCTCGTGCGTGAGCAGGTAGTGCATCGTGGCCAGCAGAAACGCGGCCGTCTTGCCGGTGCCGGTCTGGGCCTGTCCCGCCACGCTCTCGCCGCGCAGGGCGCGGGGCAGCGTTTCGGCCTGGATGGGCGTGCACCGGCCGAAGCCGGCTTCCCGGACGCCCCGCATAAGCGGCTCGGCAAAGCCGAAGCTGGCCATCGGGGTGTCGGTAAGGTGCTTGGAGTCAGTCATCAGTGCCTGTGCTTTGCATGTTGGGAAACTCGGCGTAGACTTGAAACAGGAACGGTTTCGGGATCCAATGTCAGTCGATCCTGGCGCGTGTGCTCGCACCGGACGCGGATAGAATCGAAGGCCCTTGAAATGCGGGCAGGATACACCCATATTCTGCCTTAAATGGGGCGAGACGTCACATTCGGCTGCCGGCGTCCCGACTCCAGTCCTGTCTGAAGATTCCCGTCTGACTGAAAGCGTACCGGATGCAACTGGAGGTTTAGCGAGTGAGCGACAACATACGCCATGTCACCGACGGCACCTGGGAACAGGAGGTTCTGCACTCCGATGAGCCGGTGCTGGTCGATTACTGGGCGGAGTGGTGCGGCCCCTGCAAGATGATCGCCCCCATCCTGGAAGAGGTGGCGGACGAGTACTCCGGTCGGGTGAAGGTGGCCAAGCTCAACATTGACGAGAACCCGAACACACCGCCGAAGTACGGCATCCGGGGGATTCCGACCCTGATGCTGTTCAAGGGTGGCAACGTCGAGGCGACCAAGGTCGGGGCACTGTCGAAGTCCCAGCTGACCGCCTTTCTCGACAGCAACATCTGACCTCGTCCACCGGGGGCCACCCGGCGAAACTCGTTGCGGACCGGCCGCAAAGCGACTCGCGGAAAGGGGGGAGCCCATCCAGGTGGACCCCTGCGGAGCGGCATGATAACTTTCGGAAAATACCAGACCGAATAGCGTTTACCCCAACACCATCCTCCTTCGGATTCCGACCGCCGGCTCGTGACCGCGGTGTGTCTCCGACTACTCGCATAGGCTGCCATTGGTTTTCGAGTCACCAGCATGAACTTAACCGAACTCAAGCAGAAATCGGCGGTTGAAATCATCGACATCGCCGAGTCCATGGACATCGAGGGCACAGCGCGGGCCCGCAAACAGGACGTCATCTTCGCGATACTCAAGGAGGTCGCCCGGCGCGGCGACGAGATCTTCGGCGACGGCGTGCTGGAAATTCTGCAGGATGGGTACGGCTTCCTGCGCTCGGCGGACAGCTCGTACATGGCAGGGCCGGACGATATTTACGTATCGCCCAGCCAGATCCGCCGCTTCAGCCTGCGGACCGGGGATACGGTGTCGGGGCGGATCCGGCCGCCGAAGGAGGGGGAGCGCTACTTCGCCCTGCTCAAGGTCACCAGCATAAACTTCGAGACACCCGAGAACTCCCGCAACAAGGTCCTGTTCGAGAACCTCACGCCGCTGTTCCCGACCGATCGCCTGGTGATGGAGCAGGGCAACGGCAGCACCGAGGACCTCACCGCCCGCATCATCGATCTGGTCGCCCCGATCGGCAAGGGCCAGCGCGGCCTGGTGGTTTCGCCACCGAAGGCCGGCAAGACCATGATGCTGCAAAACATCGCCCAGAGCATCTCCGCCAACTACCCCGAGTGCTACCTGATCGTGCTGCTGATTGACGAGCGCCCGGAGGAGGTTACGGAGATGATGCGGTCGGTGCGCGGCGAGGTGATCTCGAGCACCTTCGACGAGCCGGCCAGCCGCCACGTGCAGGTGGCCGAGATGGTGATCGAGAAGGCCAAGCGCCTGGTCGAGCACAAGCGCGACGTGGTGATCCTGCTGGACTCGATCACCCGCCTGGCGCGTGCCTACAATACCGTGGTGCCGTCCTCCGGGAAGGTGCTCACCGGCGGCGTGGACGCCAACGCCCTGCAGCGGCCGAAGCGCTTCTTTGGCGCGGCTCGCAACGTGGAGGAGGGCGGGAGCCTCACCATCCTGGCCACGGCGCTGGTGGATACGGGATCACGCATGGATGACGTGATCTACGAGGAGTTCAAGGGTACCGGCAACATGGAACTCCATCTCGACCGGCGGATCTCCGAGAAGCGCGTGTTCCCGTCGATCAACATCAACCGCTCCGGGACCCGGCGCGAGGAGCTGCTTACCAGCCCGGACGAGCTGCAGAAGATGTGGATCCTGCGCAAGCTGCTGCATCCGATGGACGAGCTCGCGGCGATGGAGTTCCTGCTCGATCGCCTGAAGGCGACCAAGACCAACAACGAGTTCTTCGATTCGATGAAGCGCGGCTAGCAAGCTCCGTTCGAGCCAGGGCCTCCGCCCGGGGAAGCAACGCTGCCCCGGGCCGCGAGAGACGGTCGCCGGTTTGCGACGGACCGCGCAGGCGGCGTACCAGGGCGTGCACATGCTGCCGGCACAGCCGGTTCGCGACGGGCCCGGAAACAGGAGTTTCGGCCATGAGCAGACGCACCATCACGCTCGACCAGCGACTGCACGAGTACCTTCTCTCGGTCTCCCTGCGCGAGCCGGCGATCCTGCGTGAGCTGCGCGAGGAGACCGCGCGCATGCCCTACGCGGCTATGCAGATATCGCCGGAGCAGGGCCAGTTCCTGGGCCTGCTGCTGCGTCTCCTTCAGGCCCGGCGCACCATCGAGATCGGAGTCTTCACCGGCTACAGTGCGCTGGTAACCGCGCTGGCCCTGCCGTCCGACGGCCGCGTGGTGGCCTGCGATACCAGCGAGGCGTGGACCGCGGTGGCGCGCGCCTACTGGGAGCGGGCGGGGGTCGCCGAGCGCATCGACCTGCGCCTGGCTCCGGCCCGGGAAACCCTGCGGGCGCTGCGCCACGCCGGGGAGGACGCAGGCTACGATTTCGCTTTCATCGACGCGGACAAAGAAAATTACGCTGACTACTTCGAGGACTGCCTGGCCCTGCTGCGGCCGGGCGGACTGATTGCGGTTGACAACGTCCTGTGGTCGGGCCGGGTGGTGGACCCCGCGCCCGACGACGCCGACAGCCAGGCGCTGGCCGTATTCAATCGCCGACTGCACCAGGACGACCGTATCGACCTGAGCATGTTGCCGCTGGGGGACGGTCTTACCCTGGCGCGCAAGCGCGGCTGATGCCGGTGCACCGCCCGGCGTCGCCCACCCGCGGGTAGCGTCCGTGGCGAGCATCACCCACCTCTGGAGCAGCGTCCGGCGCGGCGACAGGTTCGAGGCGCTGCTGCGACCGCATATCCCCGCGCTTTACCGTTTCGCATTTCATCTCGCCGGCAACCAGGACGATGCCGAGGACCTGGTGCAGGACCTGCTGTTGCGGCTTTACCCGCGGCGGGAGGAACTGGCCGGGATCGACAAGCTGCGGCCCTGGCTCGCCCGGGTGCTGTACCGGTTGCACATCGACCGGGGCCGGCGCCAACGGCGCAGTCCGGTGGTGTACGCAGAGATCGGCGGCGGGCCACGGGATCCGGACGCCGATCCCGAGGCGGGCTGGAGTATCCCGGAACCGGCAAGCGAGGACCCGGCGGACGACCCCGCTGCCTCGCTGGAGCGGCACGACGATCGCGAAGCCCTGCAGCAGGCCCTTGCGCGGATGAGCGAGGACCATCGCGCGGTGCTTATGCTGCACGATGTGGAAGGATTCACGCTGGCCGAGATCGAGACCACGCTGGAGGTGCCGCTGGGCACCTTGAAGTCTCGCCTCCATCGGGCGCGGGCCCGGCTGCGCCAGCTTCTCGGCCGGGAGGGAACCCTCGCGGTGGAAGCATCGTGTCAGGGGGAGAGGAGACGGCCATGAAGTGTGCGGATTTCGAGCTGGATCTGGACGCCTGGCAGGAAGGGCTGCTGGCATCGTCCGAATCCGCCGGTATGCAGGAGCACCTGGAGGCGTGCGCTCGGTGCCGCGCGTATGCAGAGCAGGTGCGCGAACTGCGCCGGCGGCTGGCGGCACTGCCCGAGCCCCCGATGCGTCCCGCGTTCCCGGCGCGGGCGCTGCGGCGCGCGCACCGGCGGGGTCGCTGGCAGCGGTGGAGCGCCGTTTCGGCGCTGGCAGCCGGCATCCTGGCGGCGGCTGTCCTGGTCGGTGTGCGCTGGGGCCTGTCCATGCAGCCCTCCTCACGGGTGCTGCTGGTGCCGCTGCAGGGCCAGCGGACGGTCACCCTCGCGCTCGATTCACGCCATCCAATGCAGGACGTCACGTTCGAGGTCCGCGTGCCCGCCAACGTTGAGCTCGCCGGCTACCCGGGCCGGCGGGACCTGCGCTGGAAGGGGCGGCTGCAGCAGGGACGCAACGGGCTCTCGCTGCCGCTGAAGGCGCGGGGAGCGGGCAGCGGCACTCTGGTAGCCCGGATCGAGCACCAGGGGCAGGTCAAGGAAATCCGCATACGGCTGCGTGTTTCGGGGGAGAGTCAGCCGTCCGCGTCGTCGGACGCCCGGGAGGGCGTGCAGATCTGACGACGGGGCAGGGAGGTAGAGGGCAATGATACGTCACAACCTCGTCAGGGCGCTCATGGCGCTGGCTGTAGCCATCACCATGACGCCACTGGCGGCGCTCGCGGCCGGCAACAGCGGTGGCATGGGCGTGACCATGACGGTGGTCAGCCCGAACGACGCCAGCGAGCAGCATTTCGTCGACCAGATCCATCTTCCCACGCAGGCAAAGCCGGAAGCTCCGCCTGCCCAGCAGCCTGCGCAGGAATCGGGGACCGCAAGCCAGGCGCGCGGGATGCCGTTGGGTCGACAGGGCTCCGGGGACGCGAAGCGGATGCACGAGAATGCACAGCAGCTCCGGCAGCAGGCACAGGAGGCCCGGGACCGGGCACAACAGCAGGCCCGGGAGACCGAGCGGCAGGCCCGGCAGACCCCGCAGCAGCTGCGGCAGGACCTCAGCCAGACCACGCACGGTATCGAGCAGCGAACGGGGGATCTGCTCGACGACCTGCCGCAGCCCTCCCGCGGTTCCGGCAATTGATCCGGCCACGGGCCGGCAGGTTCAAGCCACCGGAGAGACCCCGCCGGGGTCGGTATACGTATGCTCGGAAAGCATGCCCGGGCGGGCGGATTTCCTGGGATACCCGCCGGTCGTATCGTCAGGAGGCGCCGGTCCCGGCAACGGTCGCCAGAAATTGCCGCGCCTTCGCCCCCGGAGTGCCGGGGCCGGCGCAAGAAGCCGCGATTGCATCTCGGTTTCCACCAGGACAGGATACCCAACCCGGCCTTCTTTCCTAAAACCATCAGCCACTTATCGGCTCCACCGAAGCACTCCGCTGCTACTCGGTGCAATCCTTGCCCGGCCGTCGCCCGATCGCCCTCACCGCAATATCGTGCCGGTAAAGCGCACCTTCCCAGGTGATGCCTGCCACGCGCTCGTACGCGCGGTCGCGCGCCGCGGCAACCGTCTCGCCCAGGGCACACACGCACAACACGCGGCCCCCCGCGGTCACCGTCTGGTGCTCGCGGAGGGCGGTTCCGGCATGGAAGACTTTTACCCCCGGGGGGGCGTCGGCCTCCAGCCCGCGGATCGGGAGGCCCTTGACGTAGCGGCCGGGATAACCCCCGGAGGCCATCACTACGCCTACGGCCGGACGCGGGTCCCAGGCGGCACCGACGGCGTCCAGTCGTCCCTCGAGCGCGTTTTCGCAGAGCGCGACCAAGTCCGCCCGCAGGCGCATCAGCACCGGCTGGGCCTCGGGATCGCCCAGGCGGCAGTTGAACTCGAGCACCCGTGGCGTGCCGTCCGGAGCGACCATCAGCCCCGCGTACAGGAACCCGGTATAGCGGTGGCCCTCGCGGGCCATGCCCGCGACCGTCGGCTCGATCACCTCGCGCATGACCCGCTCGTGGATCGCCGGGGTCACTACGGGTGCGGGGGAGTAGGCGCCCATGCCACCGGTGTTGGGCCCGGTGTCGCCGTCGCCAAGACGCTTGTGATCCTGGGAGGTCGCGAGCGGCAGGACATGCTCTCCGTCCACCATGGCGATGAAGCTCGCCTCCTCGCCCTCCAGGAAATCCTCAATCACTACTTCGGAGCCCGCCGGGCCGAAGCGGCCCTCGCTGAGCATGGCGCGGGCCGCGTCGGCGGCCTCGCCCACGCTGCGCGCCACGACCACGCCCTTGCCGGCGGCGAGGCCGTCCGCCTTGACCACCAACGGGGCGTCACGATCGCGGACGTAGCGTTCGGCCTCGCCCGGATCCCGGAACGTTCGATAGTCCGCCGTGGGGATCCCATGGCGGGCGAGGAACGACTTGGCGAAAGCCTTGGAGCCCTCCAGTCGGGCAGCGCCGGCGCGGGGACCGAAGCAGCGCAGGCCGGCGTCAGTGAAGCGGTCGACGATGCCTGCCACCAACGGTGCTTCGGGGCCGACGATGGTCAGGTCGACGGCCTCCCGCCGGGCCAGCGCGATCAGGCCGGCAATGTCGTCGGCGGCAACGGCGGCGTTCTCGATCCCCGGCTCCGCCCCGGTCCCGGCGTTCCCGGGGGCTACCAGGACGCGGGCCGCGCGGGGCGAAAAGGACACCTTCCAGGCGAGCGCGTGTTCGCGGCCGCCGCCGCCGACCACCAGGACCGTCATGGCGTTTTCGGGCATGAGCTCCCCTCCGTTTGCCGGCTGATTCAGTGGCGGAAGTGGCGCACGCCGGTGAAGACCATGGCCATCCCGTGCTCGTCGGCGGCCGCGATCACCTCGGCGTCGCGGCGCGAGCCGCCTGGCTCGATCACTGCGGTAATGCCGGCCTCGGCGGCTGCATCGATCCCGTCCCGAAAGGGGAAGAAGGCATCCGAGGCCATCGCCGACCCCTGCACCGACAGACCTGCGTCCGCGGCCTTGAGCGCCGCGATGCGGGCGCTGTAGACGCGGCTCATCTGTCCCGCGCCGATGCCGATGGTGCGCCCCTCGCGGCAATAGACGATGGCGTTGGACTTGATGAAACGCACCACGGTCCAGGCGAAACGCAGGTCGCGCATCTCGGGTTCCGTGGGCCCCCGCCGCGTGACCACCTCCAGCTCGGGACCGCCCGGCGCGGGGAGGTCCCGGTCCTGGACCAGCAGCCCTCCGTTGACGCGCCGGTAGTCCCAGCTCGGGGCCCGTTCCGGGGACCACCCACCGCACTCGAGTACGCGTACGTTGCGTTTGCCGGACAGCGTCTCCAGCGCCGCCTGCTCCACGCGCGGCGCAACGATCACCTCCACGAACTGCCGCTTGGCAATGTCCGCGGCGGTCTCGGCGTCCAGCGGCCGGTTGAACGCGATGATGCCGCCGAAGGCGGAAGTGGGGTCGGTGGCCCACGCGCGCTGATATGCTCCGCTGAGACTGCCCGCCACCGCCGCACCGCACGGATTGGCATGCTTGACGATCACGCACGCCGGCCGTTCGAAGCAGCGCACGCACTCGAGCGCGGCGTCGGTGTCGGCGATATTGTTGAACGAGAGTTCCTTGCCATGCAGCTGCCGCGCCGTGGCGACGGACGCCTCCGGCGGCGGATCCTCCACGTAGAACGCAGCGCGCTGGTGGGGATTCTCGCCATAGCGCATGCTCTGTGCCCGGCGGAACTGAAGGTTCAGGGTCGCCGGGAACCGCACGCGGCCACCGTCTGCGGCGACGCCGCCGAGGTAGTTTGCGATGGCGTCGTCATAGCGCGCGGTATGCTCGAAGCCACGGCGGGCCAGCTCGAAGCGGTAGGCGGCATCCAGGTCCCCTCGCGCGCGCAGGGTTTCGAGGATCGCCGGGTAGTCCCGCGGGTCGGTGACCACTGCAACCGAGTCATGGTTCTTGGCGCCGGCGCGGAGCATCGCCGGACCCCCGATGTCGATGT
Source organism: Gammaproteobacteria bacterium (assembly GCA_035638695.1). GTDB lineage: Bacteria > Pseudomonadota > Gammaproteobacteria > UBA5335 > SLRW01 > DASQZJ01. The sequence goes on from DASQZM010000007.1 coordinate 40,826, forward strand.
TTTCGATCGCCTCGGCCAGGGTACAGTCCGGGTCGGCGACGGCGCGCTCGAACGGGTAAAGATTCACTACCAGCAGGTCGATCGCCGGGATTCCGTGCGCGGCCATGACTTCGTCGTCCTCGCCACGCCGGCCAAGCAGGCCGCCGTGGATGCGCGGATGCAGGGTCTTTACGCGCCCGCCCATCATTTCGGGGAACGCGGTGAGGTCGGAGACTGCAACGACGCCGATGCCCTCATCTCCGAGAAGGCGCGCGGTGCCTCCGGTGGAAACGATCTCGATACCCAATTCGCTCAGCCCACGGGCCAAATCGACGATCCCGCTCTTGTCGGATACGCTGATCAGGGCGCGTCGAATACTGGCCATGGCGAGGACCTGCTCCGGGTTGGGGGAGACACACCGGCGCAGCCGAGGGGCGCCGTGCAGCACGCGCCCCGCGATTACGCCTGCCCTGACGGGTGGACCGGGGGCGGTGCGGGATGGATGGCGCGCATTATCCGCACGCGGACGCTACTTGTCGAGATTATGGGTTCGCAGGCGCTTGCGCAGGGTGCTGCGGTTGATTCCCAGGATATCCGCGGCCCGCGTCTGGTTTCCCCGGGTATACGCCATCACGGATTCAAGCAGGGGGGCTTCCACCTCGCGCATCACCATCTGGTAGAGATCACCGGGAGCGTGCCCGTTCAGGTCGGCGAAGTACTTGTCGAGCGCTTTCTGCACACATGTTCTGAGCGGCTCGGGTGGGTTCTGGGGTGGCTCCATAGGCAGACGGCTGGCCTTCTCCGGATTGAGCATGTTTTCGACCCCCCTTGGCAACGCGGCGGGACGGCACTGCGCCCGGCGACCGCATGTACCGGGCCCGATCGGGCCGCAGCCGGCCACCGTCCTTATCTGTGTTTGTCCGGGCATTGGCCCTCACCGGCTGTCCCCTGACGAGCAACCGGCCGCCAACCGACGCTGTCCACGCACACGCGACTCGCCTGGACTCCGCTGTCGGCCCGTACGCGGGACAGGGGACCTGCGCCAACCCGGCACGGGCGAGGCCGGGTGGACGCCAGACTCGCGCGAACCGCGATACAGGTCCGGCGCCCTGCCTGCGCGCCATCTCGCCACCGGTTGCCCGGGCCGGACCGCGACATCCGCGAGCGGCAGCTCGCCGGTCGGTCCGCCGGTGGTGATGGTTATTCACCTAATCCTAGCTCATTACGCGGGTGCCTTGTAGGCGAATTTTTCATCCGCCGGCGGCTCCGACCCGGGCCCTGCGGAATAACACGCCTAGCGGTCGGGGGAGGTGAACTCGAACTGGAAGCCGCTGGCCTGCGATCCCGGATCCTTGAGCTCGAGACGGACGGGTACGCGCTGCCCGGGACGAATGCCCTCCTCCGTGTCGACCGGTTCCCCCAGGTAGTCCGCCGGGCCGAAGGTGCCTACCGCGATCGCATCTCCCCAGCGGTTCTCCATGCTGATCTGCAGCAGCGGAAAAGCCTGGGGCAGAGGGGCATGGTTCACCAGGACCCCGGAGAACGAGAGTGCGCCGGGATGGTCGGGATCGGCCGAGAAGGCGTAGTGCTGCAGGCGCAGGCGGTCGAGCATGACGAACGGAGGCAGGTCGCAACGGACCGGAAGGTTCCCGCAGATGCTTGTCAGCACCGGGCGCAAGCGCGGCGACTCTGCCCAGGAGTCCTTGTTCCAGAACCCGGCCTGCGCCGCCAGCGCCAGCAGGGCGGGCAGGCACAGGGTCCCCCACAGCCAGGGGTGCCGTCGCCACCGCCGGGGAGCACCGCCGAATGGGGAATCCGCGGGTTCGTCCGCCTCTTCGGGCTCCCGGATCACTGGTTGTGGCCGCGGGCTCGGCCTGGCATGCGGGCGCTGTTCCAGGTCCGGCGGGATGGTCCACCAGTCGGCACTGTCGTCGTCCGGGGACGCGGAGGGGCCGCCGGCTTCCGACCCCTGCTCCGCGCCCTGGTCTCCCAGCGGCGGGGGGAGGTCGTCGGAAAGATCATCCAGGGCATTGAAGGTCGCGCCGCACCGGCTGCAGCGGACGAGGCCACGCGCGGCCGTCAGCTGGGTCGCGCCGACGACGAAATCGGTGTGACACTCGGGGCAGCGGGTATACATCCCCACCTCCGGCCGCTACGGCCCGCGGCGAACGCCGCTCAGCCGTACCCAGCCCTCGCGAACCGTCGGCGGGTCCATCCGGAATGCTGTCTGGTACGCGCCCGCAACCGTTTCCGCCTGGTCAAGGAGAACCCCGGACAGGACGATTCGTCCGCCCCGCCGCACGTGGGCGGCGAGCCTTTCGGCCAGCTCGATCAGCGGGGCGGCGAGGATGTTCGCAAGCAGCAAGTCCGCCTGCACGGCCGGTAGCTCTTCCGGCAGGCAGGGCCGAACGGTCGCTTCGACCGCGTTGTGGCCGGCGTTCTCGCGGGTCGCCAGCAGGGCCTGGGGATCGTTGTCCACGGCCCACACGCGGCGGGCCCCGAGGCGCGCTGCCGCGATGGACAGGATGCCGGACCCGCAGCCGTAGTCGATCACCTCACCCGCGACGCCACGGCCGTTCCCATCCAGCCACTCGAGGCACAGCGCGGTCGTCGCGTGGGTCCCGGTACCGAAGGCGAGACCGGGATCGAGCATCAGGTTGACCGTATCCGGATCGGGCGGGGTGGAGTCACGCGGACAGACCCACAGGCGCCGCCCGAAGCGCATCGCGTGAAAGTCGTCCAGCCACGCGCGTTGCCAGTCCCTTTCATCGAGCGGTTCGATACTGTGGGGCGGAGCCGGTCTGCCCAGCGCGCGGTAGGTCTCCCGGACGGCTGCCTCCACGTCGCAATCGCTCCCGAACAGCGCCACCAGACGCGGCCGGTTCCAGATGGGATGGGCCCCCGGCGGCGGCTCGAGGATCGGATCGTCGCGGGCGTCCTGCAGGGTCACGGCCTGGGCGCCGTGCTCGAGCAGCGCCACCTCCAGGGCATCGGCATCCTCGTCATCCAGGTCGATCAGCAGCTGTTGCCATCCCATTAAGGTCGTCCGGTCGGTATCGGAAAGCGCCTGGCTGTCCGGTCAGCCGCGCGGGGGCCGGGGCGCCGCGGTCGCTTAGCGTCCGAGCTTTTTCTCCAGGTAGTGGATATCCGTGCCGCCTGCCTGGAACGCCCGGTCCAGCATGAGATCGTGATGCAGGGCCGCATTCGTGTCGATGCCCTCGACCACCAGCTCCGTGAGGGCGTTGCGCATCCGTGCGATCGCCGAGCTCCGGCTGTCACCATGGGCGACCAGCTTGGCGATCAGCGAGTCGTAGTGCGGAGGCACCGTGTAGCCGTTGTACAGGTGTGAGTCCATGCGGATGCCGGGCCCGCCCGGGGCATGGTAGTTGTGCACCCTCCCGGGAGAAGGCACGAAGGTGCGCGGATGCTCGGCGTTGATCCGGCACTCGACGGCGTGGCCCCGGATGTCGATGTCCGACTGCTTGTGACGCAGCGGCTCGCCGGCGGCGACACGGATCTGTTCCTTGACGATGTCCACGCCGGTGATCATCTCCGTGATCGGGTGCTCGACCTGGAGCCGCGTGTTCATCTCGATGAAGTAGAAATCGCCGTTCTCGTAGAGAAACTCGAAGGTGCCGGCACCGCGGTAGCCGATGCGCCTGCAGGCTTCGACGCAGAGTTCGCCCATGCGCTGGCGGACGCTCGAATCCAGGCCCGGCGCCGGCGCCTCCTCGATGATCTTCTGGTGCCGCCGCTGCATGGAGCAGTCGCGCTCACCCAGGTGGATGGCATTGCCCTGGCCGTCGGCCAGCACCTGGAACTCGATGTGGCGCGGATGCTCGAGGTACTTTTCCATGTATACGGAGTCGTCCCCGAACGAGGCCCGGGCCTCGCTGCGGGTGAGCGAGATCGCGTTGATCAGGTGGGCTTCGGCGTGGACCACGCGCATGCCCCGTCCGCCGCCGCCGGCCGCCGCCTTGATCAGCACGGGATAGCCGATCTCGCGCGCGATCGCCAGGGTGCGATCGGGATCGTTGTCCAGCGCGCCGCCCGAGCCCGGTACGCAGGGGACTCCCGCGTCCCGCATGGTGCGGATGGCGGAGACCTTGTCGCCCATCAGCCGGATGGTCTCGGGCCGCGGGCCGATGAAGATGAAACCGCTCTGCTCGACACGTTCGGCGAAGTCGGCGTTTTCGGAGAGAAAGCCGTAGCCGGGATGTACCGCGACCGAGTCGCTGACTTCCGCGGCACTGATGATGGCGGGCATGTTCAGGTAGCTTTCTGAAGACTGTGGCGGCCCGACGCAGACGCTCTCGTCGGCCAGCAGCACGTGCGGCTGCTCGCGGTCCACGGTCGAGTGGACGGCAACCGTCCCGATATCCAGCTCGCGGCAGGCGCGCAGGATACGCAACGCGATTTCGCCACGATTGGCGATCAACACTTTATCGAGCATGATTCGTGCTTCTTGTGGCGTTGGGCGATGCCCGGCGACGGAGAGGCCGGGCTACTGGATCAGGATCAGCGGCTGCCCGTACTCCACCGGCTCGCCGTTCTCGGCCAGAATGTCCACGATGCGGCCGCTGCGGTCGGCCTCGATCTGGTTCATCATCTTCATCGCCTCGACGATGCACACCGGCTCGCCTTCACGCACCTCCTGGCCGACCTCCACGAAGGACTGTGCGTCCGGTGCCGGTGCGCGGTAGAACGTGCCCACCATGGGCGAGCAGATCGCGTGTCCCTGGGGCTCGTCGCCCCCACCCTGCGGGGTGGGCCCCAGCGGGGCATCCGCGGCGGCGGGCGCGGGCGGCGCCGGCGCGGCCGGGGGCGCGTAGTGCACCGCCGTCTGCTGGCCGTAGCGGTTGATGCGTACGGAGTCGTCGCCCTCCTTGATCTCCAGCTCGGCGATTCCGGACTCCTCCAGCAGCTCGATAAGCTTCTTGACCTTGCGAATATCCATGATTTCGCCTTCTTCGTTCAGCCGGTTTGCGCCGCATCGAGCCCGTCCAGGACCGCTCGCAGCGCCAGTTCGTAGCCCTGTGCCCCCAGTCCGGTGATCACGCCGGCGGCGATGTCGGAGAAATAGGATTGCCTGCGGAACGACTCGCGCGCGGCGATGTTGGACAGGTGCACCTCGATGAACGGGATCGCGCTCGCGAGCAGGGCGTCGCGCAGCGCGATACTGGTATGCGTGAACGCCGCCGGATTGAGAATGATCCAGGCAATGCCGTCGCGCATCGCCTGATGCACCCGCTCGACCAGCGCGTGCTCGGCGTTGCTCTGAAACGTTTCCAGGGTGTGTCCCGCGGCGGAGGCGGCGGCGCTGAGACGCTGCTCGATCTCGGGGAGGGAGGCGTGGCCGTAAATTCCCGGCTCCCTGTTTCCCAGCAGATTCAGGTTGGGACCGTTGAGAAGAAGCAGTCTGGCCATTCCGGTTTCACCGCCCGGTTCGCCCGGGTCTGTCGCGCCTTGTTCCGGGTCATGACGCGCAGTCCGCCGGCACCGAGGCTTCCCGCGTAGTGGTCCCTATTTTGCCCGGCATCTTCGACTAATTCAAGAACAAGATAAGTTGTCGTTATTTCGCGTTAGATGGACGCAAATTGAGCGCTTTTCAGCCCGGAGCCTCGGGTAGCGCCTTGTCCAGCAGCGCCTCCAGGTCGGTCTTGTGCAGCTCGCCGGCGTGGGCTCCGAGAACCCGCCCGTCGGGACCGTAAACGACACTGTACGGTAAGCCGCCGATCTGGTCACCATAACGGCCTGCCAGGGAGATCCCTTTCTGCTGGCTCGCTGGGATCAGCACCGGGTAATTGACATGCAGCGAGCGCGCGAACTTGCGGGCATTGGACGGCGTGTCGATGGCAACCCCGATTACCTGCAGCCCGCGGCCACCGTATTGCCGCTGGGCCTTGATCAGCAGCGGCATCTCCTTGCGGCAGGGCCCGCACCAGCTGGCCCAGAAGTTGAGCAGCACGGTCTTGCCGTCCCAGCGACTGATGTGGCGGGTCTGGCCGGCCATGTCGGGCATGGAGAAGGCGATGCGGTGGGATGGGAGCGCGTCATTGCTACCGCCACGGCCACCAAAGTGCTGGTACAGCGCGAATCCGGCGCCACCGGCAGCGATCAGCAGGACCAGTGCCAGCAGGCTTCGCAGGGGTTCACGCATCGCGGCCTCCGTGGCCGGCCGCCGGGACGCTGTGCGTTGCGGTGCCGGCGTTGCCCAGTTTGATGTGCCGCGTTTGCGGCGGGTAGCAGATGCCGCCCCGCGCACAGCCCTGGTAGCGGACGGTGAGGACCGCACCCGGGACAGTCCGTTCGAGCGTCAGTGGTACCGTCAGGTTCCCCTCGAAGATCCGGACGCGCCCGAACTGCGGATCGCTCTCGGTGCTTCCGGGCGGCAGTTTTGCCTGGCCGCTGCGTACCAGGTCCTTGCCGCCGAGGGCGATGTGGATCCGCCGCCGGTAGAGGTAGTAACCGGGAGCGATATTCCAGTGCGCCTGGTACGAGCCGGATCCGGTGCGGACCAGCTCGAAGCGAAACGCCCGGTTCACCGGCAGGAATCGACCGCTCCCGGCCCCGTTGCCGAGCACGCCCGGCAGTCCCGAGCCGGCCAGGGCAGCCGTTGCCGCGGTGGCCAGCAGGCAGGCCACAAGGGCCCCCGCTGGCGCCCGCAGCGCAGGGGATGGCCGCTTCAGCCGGGGATGGTGCTTGCCCGGATCCATTCCAGGTAGTCCTTGAGGCCGCTCTCCACCGGAAGGGCGATGATTTCGGGGATGTCATCCGGATGGCCCGCCTGCAGGGCGGCTTCCAGATCCGACCACGCATCGCGGGTGGTCTTGATCAGAAGCGTGCATTCGGTGTGCTGCTGTATCTCGCCCTCCCACCAGTAGACGGACTCCACCCCGGGCACGATGTTGACGCAGGCGGCCAGGCGCTGCTGCACGACTGCCCTGGCCAGCCGTCGCGCCACGCTGCGATCGGGACAATTGCACAGAACGACGCGGGCATCCGTGGTCATCGTGTTTCACCTCCCGGTACGACGGACGCGTGCCTCCGGACGCACGGCAATGTGCCCGAAGGGCTTGACTGCGGAAATCTCGCGATTATTATTAGCACTCACTCCAGGTGAGTGCTAACAACTCGAGCCGAGAATATTTCGGGTCCTGGTTCCCACGTAAAGGAGAGCGTTGATGAAGATCCGTCCTCTGCATGATCGCGTGATTGTAAAGCGTATGGAGGAAGAGCGCACCACGCCGGGCGGTATCGTCATTCCCGACTCCGCGGCCGAGAAGCCCCAGAAGGGCGAGGTGACCGCGGTCGGCAATGGCAAGATCCTGGAAGACGGCGAAGTGCGCAAGCTGGACGTGAAGGTCGGCGACAAGGTGCTGTTCGGCAAGTTCTCCGGCACCGAAGTAAAGGTCGGCGACGAGGACCTGCTGGTGATGCGCGAAGACGACATCATGGCGGTCATCGAGGGCTGACGCTTCACGCGACAGTTGGTATCGAATCCACCCCATGCGTATCTGAACGGAAGAGGAACGAACAATGGCAGCGAAAGACGTACGTTTCGGCGAGGACGCGCGGCATCGCATGATGCGCGGCGTCAACACGCTGGCTAATGCCGTCAAGGTGACCCTCGGCCCGCGCGGCCGCAACGTGGTCCTGGAGAAGAGTTTCGGTGCTCCCACCGTGACCAAGGACGGCGTATCCGTCGCCAAGGAGATGGAGCTCAAGGACAAGTTCGAGAACATGGGTGCCCAGATGGTCAAGGAGGTGGCCTCCAAGACCTCCGACGTGGCGGGGGACGGCACCACCACCGCGACCGTGCTGGCGCAGTCCATCATGCGCGAGGGCATGAAGTCCGTCGCCGCGGGCATGAACCCGATGGACCTCAAGCGCGGCATCGAACGTGCCGTCGAGGCCGCGGTGGCGGAACTGGCCAAGCTGTCCAAGCCGTGCAGCGACGACAAGTCGATCGCGCAGGTCGGCACCATCTCGGCAAACTCCGACCAGAGCATCGGCAAGATCATCGCCGATGCCATGCAGAAGGTCGGCAAGGAAGGCGTGATCACGGTCGAGGAGGGCTCCGGCCTCGAGAACGAGCTGGACGTGGTCGAGGGCATGCAGTTCGATCGCGGCTACCTCTCGCCGTATTTCATCAACAACAACCAGAGCATGCAGGCCGAGCTGGAAGATCCGTACATCCTCCTGTACGACAAGAAGATCTCCAATATCCGTGACCTGCTGCCGCTGCTCGAGCAGGTGGCCAAGTCCAACCGGCCGCTGCTGGTTGTCTCCGAGGACGTCGAGGGCGAGGCCCTGGCGACGCTGGTGGTCAACACCATCCGGGGCATCGTGAAGGTTGCCGCGGTGAAGGCCCCCGGCTTCGGTGACCGCCGCAAGGCGATGCTGCAGGACATTGCGGTCCTGACCGGCGGCCAGGTGATCTCGGAAGAGGTCGGCATGTCGCTGGAGAAGGCCAGCCTGGACGACCTGGGCAACGCCAAGAAGGTACAGGTCAGCAAGGAAGAGACCACCATCGTCAGTGGTGCCGGGCGCAAGGCCGACATCGAGGCGCGGGTGCAGCAGATCCGCCAGCAGGTCGAGGAGTCCACCTCCGACTACGACCGCGAGAAGCTGCAGGAGCGGGTCGCCAAGCTCGCCGGCGGGGTCGCGGTGGTCAAGGTCGGTGCGGCGACCGAGGTCGAGATGAAGGAGAAGAAGGCCCGCGTCGAGGACGCGCTGCACGCCACCCGTGCCGCGGTCGAAGAAGGCGTGGTCCCCGGCGGTGGTGTCGCCCTGGTGCGCGCCCGCTACACCATCGAGAAGAAGGTCAAGACCGACAATCACGATCAGCAGACCGGCGCCGCCATCGCCCTGCGCGCGATGGAGGAACCGCTGCGCCAGATCGTGACCAACGCCGGCGGCGACGCTTCCGTGGTCCTCAACGACGTGATCTCGCACAAGGACAACTACGGCTACAATGCCGCCACGGGCGAGTACGGTGACATGATCGACCTGGGGATCCTCGATCCCACCAAGGTGACCCGTACCGCGCTGCAGAACGCGGCATCCATTGCCGGCCTGATGCTCACCACCGAGGCGATGGTCGCCGAGGCTCCCAAGGAAGAGAAGGAGGGCAGCGGCGGCATGCCTGACATGGGAGACATGGGCGGCATGGGAGGCATGGGAGGCATGGGCGGCATGATGTAGCGCCGTCCGTCCTCTGACGTGACACGGCCCCGCCGGCCTCCGGCGGGGCCTTTTCATTCCGGTCGGGAAAATGGGCTCGGCGACCATTTTCCGCTAAATTGGAGGAAATCGGTCTCCGATCCCGTTCCTTCGGGTGATGGCTCGCCTCTCGACAGGTTAGTAGTATGTTCGCCCAGCGACCATCGGCCCCGCCGGGGCCGAGCAAATCAGGGGGGAAGTGACGATGAAGGCAATCCGAGTGCACAAGACCGGCGGTCCGGAAGTTCTGGTCCAGGAGACCCTGGCGCGGCCGCAGCCGGGACCCGGCGAGGTCCTGGTGCGGATCGCGGCAGCCGGTGTCAATTACATCGATGTCTACTTCCGCACCGGCCTGTATCCGATGGAGGTGCCGTACACACCCGGGGTCGAGGGCGCAGGGGTGATCGAGGCGTGCGGCGACGGCGTTTCCGATCTTGAAGTCGGGCAGACCGTGGCCTGGGCCGGCGTGCCCGGTGCGTACGCGCACTATGCGGTCGTGCCGCGCGAGCGGCTCGTCGCGGTACCCCGCGGGATCAGTCCGGAGCAGGCAGCCGCAGCGATGCTGCAGGGCATGACCGCGCACTACCTGACCCGCAGCACGTTCGCGCTGCAGCAGGGGCAGACGGCGCTGGTGCACGCCGCCGCCGGCGGCGTCGGGCTGCTGCTGGTGCAGATGGCCCACACCCTCGGCGCACGCGTGATCGGCACCACCTCGACCGAGGAGAAGGCCGCCCTGGCCCGGGAGGCGGGGTGCGACGAGGTGATCCTGTACAGTCGCGACGATTTTGTCGCCGAGGTCGAGCGGATTACCGGCGGGGAAGGGGCCCACGTGGTCTACGACTCGGTCGGTCGCTCGACCTTCGAGGGCAGCCTGCGTTGCCTGCGTACCCGCGGCGTCCTGGCCCTGTTCGGGCAGTCCAGTGGTCCCGTGCCCGCGTTCGATCCGCGCGAGCTGGCGACGGGCTCGCTGTTCCTGACCCGGCCGAGCCTGGCCCACTACACGGTGGACCGGTCGGAGCTCGAATGGCGTGCGGGCGAGCTGTTCCAGTGGATCGCGGCCGGCGACCTGTCGCTGCGTATCGACCGCATGCTTCCCCTCGAGCAGGCGGCCGAGGCGCATCGCCTGCTCGAGGGGCGCGCAACCACCGGCAAGGTGTTGCTGATTCCCTGAAGCGGGAGCGTGGCGAGCCTTATGCGTGAACAGGACACGGTCGCGGGTGTTCCTGCGAATCTGCGCCCGGTAATCGAAGCGCTGCCCGCGCCGCTGCGGGAGGAGACCGCCGTCCTGTTGGAACAGTTGGCGGACGCCGCGGCCGACACCGGTTTCCTTGAGGCGGTCGAGTCGCCGGAGCTGGCCCGCGTTCTGGGGGGCAGCCGTTTTGTCGCGCAGTGGTGCGTGCGCCGTCCGGGGGATCTCGCCCGGTTGCTGGCGGGCGATGATCTGCGTCGGCCCCTGCCCCCCGGAGAGCTGCGCCGGCGCGTCGAGCAGGCCGTGGGCACGCCCGACGGCCAGGACGGTCTGAAGCGGGCGCTGCGCGAGGCGCGCAACCGGGAGCTGGTGCGCATCGCCTGGCGGGACCTGGCCCTGGACGCGTCGCTCGAGGAGACCCTGGAGGAGCTGAGCGCGCTCGCCGAGGCCTGCGTCACGGTGGCGCTCGACATGGTGCAGGCCGAGCTGCGTCGGCGCTGGGGCACCCCCCGGAGTGCCGCGGGCGAGGCCCAGGGCCTGGTGGCGCTGGGAATGGGCAAGTTGGGCGGTCGCGAGCTCAACTTTTCCTCCGATATCGATCTCGTGTTCGCCTTCCCCGAGGCCGGGCAGACCGACGGGCACCGCCGGGTGGCCAACGAGGAGTTCTTCACCCGCGCTGTCCAGCACCTGATCCAGGTGCTGGCGGACGTGACGGCCGAGGGCTTCGTGTACCGGGTGGACACGCGCCTGCGCCCGTTCGGAGAGAGCGGACCGATGGTGCTGAGCTTCGCCGCCATGGAGCACTACTACGAGAGCCACGGCCGCGAATGGGAACGCTACGCCTTGGTCAAGGCGCGCGCCGTGGCGGGCGACCTCGAGGCCGGGACGCGGCTGCTGGAGACGCTGCGCCCGTTCGTCTACCGGCGTTACATCGACTACGGGGTCATCGAGTCCCTGCGCGAGATGAAGGCGCTGATCGCCCGGGAGGTGCGGCGCAAGGGTCTCGAGGACGACATCAAGCTGGGCCGCGGGGGCATCCGCGAGGTGGAGTTCATCGCCCAGGTTTTCCAGCTCATCCGCGGCGGGCATGATCGCGACCTGCAGGAACGTAGCATCCTCGCCGTTTTGCAACGGCTGGCCGAGCGCGAACTGCTGGCTCCGCACATGGCCGCGCACCTGCGCGAGGGATACCGGTTCCTGCGCCGCGTGGAAAACCGGCTGCAGGCCGTCGCGGACCGGCAGACCCACCAGCTTCCCGCCGCGGCTGCCGAGCGCGCCCGGCTCGCCTTCGTCCTGGGCTATCCCGACTGGGCGGCGCTGGCCGCCGACCTCGATATGCACCGCCAGCGCATCCAGGAGCAGTTCGACCAGGTGTTCGCCAGCCCGCAGACCGAGCGGGAGGAAGAGGCCGGGGGCACACGGGACCTGGAGTTGTTGTGGGACGGCGGGTTGTCCGGCCAGGAAGCCCGCCGGGCTCTGCAACAGGCAGGCATGGAGGACACCGGGCGGGCGCTGGCCGCGCTGGAAAGCCTGCGGGGCAGCGCCGCCTGTCGCACGCTGAGCGAGACCGGTTGGGCGCGCCTGATCCGGCTGGTACCCCTGCTGATCGGTGCCGCGGGTGGCAGTTCCGCGCCGGACGTGTGTCTCGAGAGGCTGTTGCAGGTGGTGGAGGCGATCGCCCGGCGCAGCACCTATCTCGCGCTGCTGGCGGAAAATCCCATGGCCCTGTCGCAACTCGCGCGGCTGTGCGCAGCGAGCCCCTGGGTCACGGCGTTTGTCGCGCGGCATCCGGTGTTGCTGGACGAGCTGCTGGATCCGCGCACGCTGTATGCGCCCCCCGAACGCGCAGGGCTGGAAAGCGAGCTGGCCGTCGTGCTGCACCGAGCCGGCGATCTGGAAGAGCAGATGGAAGGTCTGCGGCGCTTCCAGCAGGCGTCGATGCTGCGCGTGGCGGCCGCCGACATCACGGGCAACGTCCCGGTGATGCGCGTGAGCGACTTTCTCACCGACATTGCCGAGGTGGTGCTCGCCGGGGCCCTGGAGCTGGCGTGGGCCCAACTGGCGGAGCGCCACGGCGAGCCGGGCTGTGTCGAGGCCGGCGTGCGGCGCCCGGCACGTTTCGCGATCGCCGGCTACGGCAAGCTCGGCGGGATCGAGCTCGGCTACGGCTCCGACCTCGACCTGGTGTTCCTGCACGACAGCGCGGGCAGCGAGCAGGTGACCGACGGCGACCGCAGCGTGGACAACGCGGTCTTCTTCGCGCGCCTGGCGCAGCGCCTCATCCACCTGTTGTCCACGGTGACCCCGGCGGGCGTGGCCTACGAGGTGGACGCGCGCCTGCGCCCGAGCGGACGCTCCGGGCTGCTCGTGACGACCGTTTCGGGCTTCGAGAGCTACCAGCGCGACGAGGCGTGGACCTGGGAGCACCAGGCGCTGGTGCGCGCGCGGGTCGTGGCCGGAGCGTCGCCACTGGCGGAGAGCTTTGCGGAAGTGCGCCGGCGCATCCTGGCGCGGCCGCGGGACGAGCGGACGCTGCGACGCGAGGTCGGCGACATGCGCAGCCGCATGCGCCAGAATCTGGACCGCAGCGACGCCTCACGGTTTGATCTCAAGCAGGGCCGGGGAGGTATCGCCGACATCGAATTTGTGGTGCAATACACCGTTCTTTTGCAAGCAGCGGCGTGTCCGGCGGTCCTGGATTTCACGGACAATATCCGGATCCTCGATCGGTTCTCGGAACACGCTCTGTTACCGGAGGCGGACTGCCGCCTGCTGGCGGATGCCTACCGCACTTATCGCAAACGCGTTCACGAACTCAGTCTCCAGGAGGCCCCCGCGCTGGTCGCGGACGGGGAGTTCCGGGACTACCGCGAAGCCGTATCGGCGTTATGGGAGCGGGTAATCGGGCTCTGATGTACCGAGAGGTCCCGCGCCCCGGGGCGGGAGCATCCCGTGGAATCGGGACAGTTTCTAGCTAGAAGAAAAGGCATGGGTTATGACGGCGACGACGATGGAGGACAGGGACGGGGTCATCTGGATGGATGGCGAGCTGGTGCCCTGGCGAGAGGCGAAAGTGCATGTGCTCACCCACACCCTGCACTACGGCATGGGTGTGTTCGAGGGCGTACGGGCATACAGCACGCCGGCGGGAACGGCGATCTTCCGCCTGCACGAGCACAACGAGCGCTTGTTCGGTTCGGCCAAGATTCTCAACCTGACGCTGCCCTACGACCGCACGACGATGATGGAGGCCCAGCGCACGGTGGTGCGGGAGAACGGCCTCGAGGAAGCCTACATCCGGCCGATGGCCTTCCTCGGCTCGGAGGGCATGGGGCTGCGCGCGGACAACCTGCGCGTGCATATGATCGTGGCGGCCTGGAACTGGCCCAGCTACCTGGGCGAGGACAGCATGCAGAACGGGCTGCGGGTCAAGACCTCCTCCTTCACGCGCCACCACGTCAACATTACGATGTGCAAGGCCAAGGCCAACGGCAACTACATGAACTCGATGCTGGCCCTGAGCGAGGCTCAGGACGCCGGTTACGACGAGGCGCTCCTGTTGGACGTGGAGGGTTACGTCGCCGAGGGCAGCGGAGAGAACATCTTCCTGGTGCACGACGGGGTCCTGTACACCCCCGAGTTGACCTCCGCGCTGAACGGCATCACCCGCAAGACGATCCTGGCCTTCGCGCAGGAGCTCGGCATCGAGGTACGCGAGCGCCGCATCACCCGGGATGAGGTGTACATCGCGGACGAGGCCTTCCTGACGGGCACCGCGGCCGAGGTGACGCCCATCCGCGAGCTTGACGGGCGGACCATCGGCACCGGCACACGCGGACCGGTAACGGAGAAGCTCCAGGCGATGTACTTCGACCAGGTGCGCGGCCGGCGCGAGCAGCACCCGGAGTGGCACACGCTGGTATAATCCGTCGTCCCGTTTCCATTTCCGGAGAGTACCGAGGACAGCTTCGTGGCGAGCGAACACAACCCACAGACGAGCGCGATGCCCAACCAGGAGCGGGAATACCAGGTGACCAGGGCGGACCTGCCACTGCACTGCCCCCTGGACAGCATGCCGCTCTGGAACTCGCACCCGCGCGTATTCCTGCCCATCGAGGATACTGGACGTGCCCAGTGCCCGTATTGCGGCGCCTGGTTCACGCTGGTGGATCGGGCCGACTGAGCGGCATGGATCGGGGGCGCCCGGCAGCGTCCCTGAGAGCAGGCGCCAGTAGCCGAGACGCTGTCCGGGTGCGCACGCGCCGCAATAGTCCGCTGCGGCCCCCGGCGAGCGAATTCCCTACAGCGCGGGTTCAGCCCTTCCGGCTCCGGGAGCCGGCTGATGATCTCCGGATCCATCCGGGGCCAGCCAGTCTTGACTGCGCGGAAGTCGCGGTGCGCCGCCTCCAGGTGCCGGAACGGCGCGCTGGTGTGTAGGTCCGGAGGCGGCGAGCAAAGGGGGACTGCCGTGCCGCCCAGCGCGAGTATGACTCCGCTTGCCCACTTCGGGCACGCCCCGGCCGCTTTCGGCGGGGTGCTGATATGACGGGGCAACCGATGCAAAGCGGCGAACGGCAGGGACCGGGCTATGTCCCCACGGGCCGCGGCGCCGTGGTGCATGATCCCGCGCTGCTGCCCAGGCCGGGCCCGGAAATATTTTCCGCGGAACACTGGCGGCAGCACGGCCACGTGCACAGCCCGCCCGCCGGGCGCGGCTGCGTCTGGTTCGTCGGCGAGAGCGGCGCGTGGGTGTTGCGCCATTATCGCCGCGGGGGCCTGGTCGCCCGCCTGGTGCGGGATCATTATCTCTGGACCGGATTGAAGCGCACCCGCGCCTGGCGTGAGTGGCACCTCCTGTATGATCTGCATGCGCGAGATCTGCCGGTGCCACGCCCGGTCGCAGCCCGGGTCGAACGTCGCGGCTGCAGCTATCGGGCGGACATCATCACCGAGCGCTTGCCGGGAGAGCCGCTCTCGGCCCTACTGGCGCGCGGGGCGGTGTCGCTGGAAAGCTGGCACGCGATCGGCCGCGCGATCGCCGGCCTGCACGCCGGCGGGCTCTGGCATGCCGACCTCAATGCCCATAATATCCTGCTGTCACCCGCTGGCGGAATCGCCGTGATCGATCTGGATCGGGCCCGCCTGCGCCGCGCCGGGGGTCGCTGGCGCAGGCGCAATCTGGCCCGTCTGCGCCGCTCGCTGGACAAGCTCCGGCGACAGGATCCCGTCCTCGCTTTCAACGAGCGCGACTGGGAGGCGTTGCGGTCAGGCTACGGGGAAGCCGCGGCAGACCCTTCACTCAGGCGTAGGCATCCGGGTAGTCCGGCGGACGGCGCTTGAAGCGTCGGTGCACCCACCAGTACTGGGCTGGCACCCGGCGCGCCTGTTCCTCGATCAGGCGATTGATCCGTCCCGTATCGGCCAGCGGGTCATCGGACGGAAAGTCCTCGAGCGCGGGCAGGAAGCGCATCAGATAGCCCTCGGCGTCTGGCTTGCGCTCCATGAAGAACGGCACCACCGCGGCGCCGCTCATGCGCGCGATGCGGGACGTACCGGTGTTGGTGGGGGCAGGCACGGAGAAGAATGGCACCAGCGCCCCGTATTTGCCCCGGTAATTCTGGTCCGGCGCGTACCAGACCGCGTGGCCCTGCCGCAGCCGGCGGATCAGGCCGCGCATGTCGTGCCTCGGAATCGCCTTGTCCGCCAGCCGGTTGCGGTGGCGGGCCATGGCCCACTCGAGTACCGGATTCTCGTGCGCCCGGTACATCAGATCAAAGTCGGCATGCTCGCGCAGCAGCGGTCCGCAGATGTCCAGTGAGGTGAAGTGGGCGCTGAGCATCAGCACCCCCTTGCCCCGGGCCATCGCTTCCCGGAAGTGCTCCACGCCGCGCACCTCGCCGAGCTTCCGGAATCGCTGGCGCGGCATCCACCAGCCCAGACCGACCTCGACCAGGCCCATGCCGATCGACTCGAAGTGCGCCCGCACCATCGCCTCGCGCTGTCCGGCGGTCCATTCGGGGAAGCACAGCTCCAGGTTGCGGCGCGCCACGTGGCGACGGCCGGGAAGGAGCCGGTACAGCCGCCGGCCCAGCCAGCGACCAACCGCAAGCGCGAGGCGGTAGGGAAGCTGGGCGACCAGGTAGAGCAGGCCCAGCGCGAGCCACGTTCCCCAGTATCGCGGCGAGAGAAGACCGGCTTTCCGGTTTGCGCTCCGGGCGATTCGCGACGACACGAGTGCTCTTCCTGCCAGAGAAAGGCGTGAGTTTACTGGCCTGGTCCGGGGTAATGCCACCGGCAGGATCGGGCGTGTGGCTTTACCCGTGGGCGGGCTAGTATGATTTCCCGGTCATGCTCCGCGCGTCCCACGGCCGCCGCCTCTGCGCATCCGCGGGGGACGTCCCTGGCCGGGAGGTCGCTCCATGCTCCCGGGGTCGTCCGTCAGGTGAGTCGTACATGAGGGCTGTCTATTCACTGGCGTTCCGCTGCCTGCTGCCGCTGGCACTGGCGTACCTGCTGCTGCTGGGCCGTCGCGACCGGCGCTACTGGCGCGGCTGGAGCGAGCGTTTCGGCCGGGTTGTCCCGGTTGCCGCCGGCCGGCGCACGATCTGGGTGCACGCGGTTTCGGTCGGTGAGGTGATGGCCGCGACGCCGTTGATCCGGCGGATCATGGCGGAACGGCCGGAGACCGGCATCGTCGTCACCACGTTCACCCCAACCGGCCGAGAGCGCGCCATGGCGGCCTTTGGCGACAGCGTGCGCCACTGCTACGTGCCGCTGGATCTGCCGGGCGCGGTGCACCGCTTCCTGGACCGGGTCCGGCCGGAGCTGGCCATTGTGATGGAGACGGAGCTCTGGCCCAACCTGTTCGATCAGTGCCGGCGACGGGGGGTCCCGGTGGTGCTCGCCAATGCCCGGATCTCGCGGCGTTCGCTGCACGCCTACCGGCGGTTGCGCCGACTCGCCGCGTGGACGCTTGCCCGGGTCAGCCTGGCCGCGGCGCAGAGTGAAACCGACGCACACCGCCTGGATGCTCTCGGCCTGCCGCGGGAGCGGCTGCGGATCACCGGGAACCTGAAATTCGACTTCCCCTTCGATCCGGCCGAGCGACGCCGGGGGCTGCACTGGAGGGCTTCCTGGGGTCCGCGCCGGCCAGTGTGGATCGCCGCGAGCACCCACGAAGGGGAAGATGAACAGGTACTGCGCGCCCACCGCGCGCTCCGCCAGCGCATCCCCCAGGCTCTCCTGGTACTGGTGCCACGCCATCCGCATCGCTTCGCGGCCGCGTACACGCTTTGCACGGGGCAGGGATTCGCGGTCGCGCGGCGCAGCGCGGGGGAGACGCCGGGCCCGCGCACGGACGTGTTCCTGGGCGACACCATGGGCGAGCTGATGCTCTACTACGCGGCCGCAGACCTCGCCTTCGTCGGGGGCAGCCTCGTGCGCGTGGGCGGCCATAACCTCCTGGAGCCGGCTTCGCTGGGACTGCCGGTCCTGACCGGCTCGGATGTGTTCAACTTCGCGGACATCAGCGCCGCCCTCGAGGAGGCCGGGGCCCTGCGCGTGGTGCGCGACGCCGGCGAGCTGGCGGACGCGGTCGCGTCCCTGATGGACCAGCCGGAGCGTGCTCACGCCATGGGCGAGCAGGGCCTGGACCTGGTACGCCGCAACGGGGGCGTGCTCGACTCGCTGTTGCAGGAGCTCGCGCCCTACCTGGATCGGTCCGTGGCCTGATCCGCGCCCGTCACTTGAGCCAGTTGTTGACCTGCTCGAGGTCCTGTCGCGTCAGCTCGCCGGTGGAGAGCTTCAGCTTGAGCCGGTCGAGGATGTACTGGTAGCGGGCGTTGGCGTAGTCGCGCTGGGCCTTGTAGAGGTCCTGGCGGGCATTGAGCACGTCCACGGTGGTGCGGGTGCCGACCTCGTAGCCGGACTTGGTGGCGGCGAGGGCGGTGCGCGCCGACTTCACCGTCTGCTTGAGCGCCTTGACCTCGCTGATGTCGGAGTTGACCCCGTGGAACGCGTCCCGGGTGCTCCGCTCGGTGGCGCGCTGCTGCTGCACCACTTGCTGCTGCACCTGCGTCTCCTGGTAGCGCGCCTGGTGGATGGAGGAGGTCATGGAGCCGCCGGTGAACAGGGGCATGTTGAGCTGCACCCCGATGGCCGCGTCGTTGGAGGTCGAGTTGAGGAACGGCGAGTCGCTGCTCTCCCGTTTGACGCTTCCGACCAGCTGGATCTTCGGCAGGCGCTTGTCCTGGCGTACGCTGACTTCGTCCTTCGCGGCCTTGAGCTGGAAGTTCGCGGCCATCAGCTGGAGGTTGTTCTTCATCGCCTGGGCGACCCACTGGTCGGCGGACTCGGGCCGTGGCGGCATCAGGGGCATATCGTTGCCGAGCGGCGTGAGGCTCTGCGGCAGGCTGCCGATGATCTCGCGGATCTGCTCGCGGGCGGTGTCGACCTTGTGCCTGGCGCTGATGACCTGGGCGTTGGCCTGATCGTAACGGGCGCGGGCTTCCTGGACCCCGGTATTGGCGATCACGCCGACCTTGTAGCGGTGCTCCGCCTGCTGCAGCTGCTTCGCGATTGCCTTCTTCTCCGCCCTGGCGAAGCGGAGGTTGTCCTTGGCCGAGAGCAGCCCGAAGTACGCCTGGGCGGTCCGCAGCATCAGCTGCTGCTGGGCATAGCTGTACTGCGCCTCCGCCTTGCCGATGTTTGCGTCGGCCTGGCGGAGCTGGGCGAAGGCGGGGGCGTCGAACAGTGCCTGCTGCAGCTCCAGGCCATAGCTGTAGCTGGGATAGATCCCGTTGTAGTCGCTCGGACTCGTGCCCCCGAATCCCGCCGCGTTGATATGGTACTTCTTGTAGCGCTGTTTCAGACTGTTGTAGTCGCCGGTCAGCACCAGCTGCGGCAGCAGCGCCCCCCGCGCCTCGGGGTGCTGCTGCTGTGTGGCGTGGTACGCGGCTTCGGCCTGCCTGATCTGCGGATCGTTCTGCAGGGCCTGCTGGTACACGACCATCAGGTCCGCGGCGTGAGCCGGACCGGCCGGCCCGCAGAGCAGCAGGCCGGCAAGCAGCAGCGTACCCGTCAGTTTCGGCATTGCGCTTCCCTTGTGGCGTCGGTGGGCGGTCAGTACCGTGGCACCGACCGGTCGACCTCCCGGGACCAGGCATCGATCCCGCCCTGGAGATTGAGCACCCGTCGCAGCCCCGCGCTCTCGAGCAGTGACGCGATCTGTGCGCTGCGACTACCGTAGTGGCAGATGACCACGGTCTCGCGTTCGGGGTCGAAATCGTTCAGGCGGGCCGGAACCTCGCCCATCGGAATCAGCTCCGCGCCCTCGATCCGCGCGAACTCGTGCTCCCACGGCTCGCGCACGTCGAGCACCAGCGGTGGCTCGGAGTCCCCGCGCAGCTTTCGTGCAAGCTCTCCCGGGCGGATTTCCTGCATGGCATGCGCCGTCCCGTCGGTTCGGTGAGTCGTTCCCGAGGCTGTCCTGATCGGTTCAGGGGATGCTCAAAACGAGAAGTCGCTGGGAGCCTCGAGGTTGCGCAGTGCCGGAAGGTCGGTCTCGAACAGGCTTTCGGTGGACCATTCCTGCTGGCCCATGCGGGTGATCAGCAGCGCTTCCATGATCGGCTGGGTGCCGACGATCACGAACAGTCGGCCGCCAAGCTCGAGACTGTTGTGGAAGCCGTAGTGTAGCGTCGGCAGCGAGCCGGTCACCGCGATCGCGTCGAAACGACGGTCGGGGTCGCTGAAGCCACGCGCGGCGTCCTCCGAGTCCACGCTGACGTTCTCGATGGCAAGCTCGCGCAGGCGACTCGCGGCCGGCTCCAGGAAATCCTCATGGATCTCCACGCTGTGGACGCTGCCGGCGAGCTTGGCCAGGCATGCCGTGAGGTAGCCCGTGCCCGTACCGATCTCAAGGACGCGATCACCGGGGTGGAGATCCAGCGCCTGGAGCAGGCGGCCTTCGACCTTCGGCTCCATCATCACCTCGTCGTGGGCCAGCGGGATCTGCGTGTCGGAATAGGCGAGGCTGCGATAGCGCTGCGGTACGAACCGTTCCCGCGGCATCCCCTCCAACACCTCCAGCACCCGCTGGTTGAGCACTTCCCAGGCCCGCACCTGCTGGCTGATCATGTTGCGACGGGCGCGTTCGATATCGAGCTCTGCCATTCCGCTGACTCCGCTGGATTGCCCACGGCTGGGAAGCCGCGATTCTACCATGGCCTGACCGGGTGGTCAGTACGGCTGCGCGGCCGGGATGCGGCCGACGGCAATGGGGTGGGCTTGAAAAAGGCGTCGCTGAGCGCGAGAGTGGACGTCCCGGGGGAGCTTCGCCAAGAGGCTGAGATACCGCTGGCCCCAGGCAGCGCGGTGACCCTTCGAACCTGATCCGGACAGTGCCGGCGTAGGGAGAGTACACCAGGATGAACGCGTACCAGTCGCAGCACCACCAGACCTCTCTCCGCAGCACGGCGCGTACCGCACGCTCCGGGACGGCAATCGCCCGGAACGGCTTTGCCGTCCGTCGGTTGTCCGCTCGCCGGACATCTTCGCGGACGGGCCCGGGGCCCTGCCCGACTACGAGGTGAATCATGGCCACGATTTCCGACGACGTTCTGAAAAAGGCGGAAACCCTGCAGGATGAGGCGCGCCGGCCGTTCCCGGCGTCGCGCAAGATCCACGTCCAGGGTAGCCGTGCGGACCTGCGCGTGGGCATGCGTGAGGTTACGCAGGACGATACACCCGGGACCTTCGGCGTGGAGAAGAACCCGCCGATCACCATCTACGACACGTCCGGGCCGTACACCGATCCGGATGCCCCGATCGACCTGCACGCGGGGCTGGCGCCCGTGCGCCAGGCCTGGATCGAGGAGCGCGCCGATAGCGAGGGGCTGGACGGTCCCACGTCCGAGTACGGCCGGAAGCGCCTCCGGGATCCCGAGCTTGCGCGCCTGCGCTTTCCCCGTCAGCGGCCGCCGCGGCGCGCGCGCGACGGGGTTAATGTCACCCAGATGCACTACGCCCGGCGCGGCATGGTCACGCCCGAGATGGAATACGTCGCCATCCGGGAGAACCAGCGAATCGGCGAGCTTGAGGACCAGCGCCTGCTCCGGCGCCATCCCGGCCAGGCCTTCGGCGCCACCATCCCGGATCGCATCACGCCCGAGTTCGTCCGGGACGAGGTTGCCCGGGGGCGGGCCATCATCCCGGCCAACATCAACCACCCGGAGAGTGAGCCGATGGCGATCGGCCGCAATTTCCGGGTCAAGATCAACGCCAATATCGGTAACTCGGCCGTGACCTCCTCGATCGCTGAGGAGGTCGAGAAGATGGTGTGGTCCACCCGCTGGGGCGGCGACACCATCATGGACCTGTCCACCGGCAAGCACATCCACGAGACCCGCGAGTGGATCATCCGCAATTCGCCGGTCCCGGTCGGCACGGTGCCCATCTACCAGGCGCTGGAAAAGGTGGACGGCAAGGCCGAGGAGCTTACCTGGGAGATCTTCCGCGATACCCTGATCGAACAGGCCGAGCAGGGCGTCGACTACTTCACGATCCACGCGGGCGTGCGCCTGCCCTACGTGCCGCTGACGGCCCGGCGCGTGACCGGGATCGTCTCCCGGGGCGGCTCCATCATGGCCAAGTGGTGCCTGGCGCACCACCGCGAGAGCTTCCTCTACGAGCACTTCGAGGATATCTGCGAGATCATGAAAGCCTATGACGTCTCCTTCTCGCTGGGAGACGGCCTGCGCCCGGGATCCATCGCGGACGCCAACGACGAGGCCCAGTTCGCCGAGCTGAGGACGCTGGGCGAGCTGACGACGCAAGCCTGGGAGCACGACTGCCAGGTCATGATCGAGGGGCCCGGTCACGTTCCCATGCAGCTCATCCGGGAAAACATGGACCGGGAACTGGACGAGTGCCACGAGGCGCCGTTCTACACCCTGGGGCCCCTGACCACCGACATCGCACCGGGCTACGATCAC
>DASQZM010000008.1:0-76167 GCA_035638695.1 Gammaproteobacteria bacterium
GCTCCACAACAGCAGCAGCATGACGACGTAGAGGCCGGAAAAGGCGGTGGCATAGATCGTCGGCCAGGCGGCGAACACCGCCCCGCCGCCCAGGATGAACCATACCTGGTTGCCGTCCCAGTGGGGACCGATCATGTTCAGGACCGCGCGGCGCTCACCGTCGTCGCGGCCGAAGTAACGCAGCGCCGCGCCTACCCCCATGTCCATCCCGACCATGATCGCGAGCCCGGCCAGCAGCACGCCCAGCAGCAGCCACCAGACGACTTTCAGTACGGCATACAGTTCCATCATGCTTCTCCTGCCGCGAGGCTCAGGATGCGTAGCCGGCCGCGCCCCCGTCGGGGCCCGCATCGGGTGCCTGCGGGCCGCGCCGGATGGCCCGCACCATCAGATACATCTCCACCACGATGAACACGCTGTAGATGAGCACGAATCCGGCCAGCGAGAACGCCATGTAGGCAACGCTGTGGGTGGACGCGGACATCCAGGTGGGAAGCACGCCGTACACGGTCCAGGGCTGGCGACCCAGCTCCGCGACCAGCCAGCCCACCTCGCAGGCGAGGAACGGGACCGGGATGAACCACGGCGCGATCTTCAGCAGCCAGCGCTTCTCGGTGATGCGGTTGTTGAGCGAATACAGCGTCGCCAGGACCAGGAAGGCCAGCATGGCGAAGCCCGCCGCCACCATGATGCGGAACGACCAGAAGATCACCGGAACGTTGGGGATGGTGTCGCGAGCCGCCTGCCGGATCTGTGCCGGGGTCGCCTTGCCCGGATCGGGTGCGTAACGCTCGACCAGGAAGCCGTAGCCGAGGTCCTTGCGATGGGCCCGGAAGCGGGCCAGGGCGGCCTGGTCGTGGGGATCGCCGGCGAGCGTGCGCAGCGCCATGACCGCCGGGATGCCGTTGCGGATACGGGCGGCGGCGCGCTGCTCCAGGGTGTCGGCACCCGGAATGGGCGTATCCATGGTGCGGGTGACCAGCGGCGTGAGCAGGCCCGGGATCTTCACGGCCGCCAGGTTGCGCTGCTCCTTCTGGTCGGGGATCGCGAACACGCTGAAGCCCGCCGGCGGCTCGGCGGTATGCCATAGCGCCTCCATGGCCACCAGCTTGTGCGGCTGGTTGCTGCCGTCAATGAATCCCAGGGCGTCGCCCAGGCTGATCACGCCGATGCTGGCGAACACCCCGAACAGCACCGCGATGCGAAAGGAACGCTTGGCGATCTCCATGTGCCGGTTGCGCAGCATGTACCAGGCGCTGATGCCGGCGACGAAGATCGCCGCGGTGACGTAGCCGGCGATACTCGTATGCACGAACTTGGCCTGGGCGTCCGGGTTGAAGATCAGCTCGGTGAAACTGGTCAGCTGCATACGCATGGTGACGGGATCGAAGGTCGCCCCGTGCGGCACCTGCATGAAGCTGTTGGCGATCAGGATCCACAACGCCGACAGGTTGGAGCCGAGCGCCACCATGTAGGTGACCAGCAGATGCTTGCCCCGGCTCATGCGGTCCCAGCCGAAGATCATCAGCCCGACGAAGGTCGATTCGAGGAAGAACGCCATCAGGCCCTCGATCGCCAGCGGTGCACCGAACACGTCGCCGACGAAGCGCGAGTACATCGACCAGTTGGTGCCGAACTCGAACTCCATGGTGAGACCGGTGGCCACGCCCAGGGCGAAGTTGATCGCGAACAGAGTGCCCCAGAACTTGGCCATGTCCCGGTAGATCTGTCTCCCGGTCGTGACGTAGACGGTCTCCATCGCCGCCAGCAGGAAGCTGAGGCCGAGCGTCAGGGGCACGAACAGGAAGTGATAGAGCGCGGTGGCCGCGAACTGCCAGCGCGACAGGTCGACCACGGTCTGCAGGTCATGCATGAGAAGGGCCTCGTTTCCGACAGGGGCGATGCTATCGGGCGCCCGGCGCGGGAATCTTGACCTGCGTCAAAAGGCGATCGATCGGGGCGGCGGGCAGGGCCACGGGACTCCGAAACGTGGCGTTACCCCTTGTCCGGTTAGTAGAATGGGCAACCAGTTTGTCACCGCTCCGCGTGCCGCGGGGTCGACTTCTTGCGAAATCGAGGCAGCGAATGGCTGAAACCAGACGATTTGAAGGTACCGACACCTACGTCGCCACCGAAGAGCTGATGATGGCGATGAACGCGGCGATCACGCTGCAGCGTCCCCTGCTGGTCAAGGGCGAGCCGGGTACCGGCAAGACCATGCTGGCCGAGGAGGTGGCGCGGGCGTTGGGACTGCCGCTCTACCAGTGGCACATCAAGTCCACCTCCAAGGCCCAGCAGGGGCTGTACGAGTACG
This sequence comes from Gammaproteobacteria bacterium, assembly GCA_035638695.1. Lineage (GTDB taxonomy): Bacteria > Pseudomonadota > Gammaproteobacteria > UBA5335 > SLRW01 > DASQZJ01. Next base: position 2,315 of record DASQZM010000008.1, read on the forward strand.
ACGCGGTCTCGCGGCTGCGCGACTCGCAGCTGGGCGAGGAGAAGGTCCACGAGATCTCGAACTACATCGTCCAGGGTCCGCTGTGGCGCTCGTTCGAGTCGGACGAGCAGCCGGTGCTGCTGATCGACGAGGTCGACAAGGCGGACATCGAGTTCCCCAACGACCTGCTGCGCGAGCTGGACCGCATGGAGTTCTACGTCTACGAGACGCAGCAGCTGGTGCAGGCGAAGTACCGTCCGATCATCATCATCACCAGCAACAACGAGAAGGAGCTGCCGGACGCGTTCCTGCGCCGGTGTTTCTTTCACTACATCCGCTTCCCGGACAGGGAGACGATGCAGGAGATCGTCGACGTGCACTTCCCGGGTCTGAAGCAGGACCTGGTGCGCGAGGCGATGGAGGTGTTCTTCGACCTGCGGGAAGTCCCGGGCCTGAAGAAGAAGCCCTCGACCTCGGAGCTGCTGGATTGGCTCAAGCTGCTGATGGCCGAGGACATTCCCCCGGAGGCGCTGCGCGGGAAGGACGCCAGCAAGGCGATCCCGCCGCTGTACGGCGCGATGCTCAAGAACGAGCAGGACGTACAGCTGTTCGAACGCCTCGCGTTCATGGCTCGTCGCCAGGCCTGACTCCTCCCGCCTATGCCGCCGTAACCGGCGGCGCCTGACGGTCGGGCGCGACCACCGAGGGGAAAGCGCATGCTGATCGACTTCTTCTTCACGCTCAGGGGCGCGGGTCTGCCGGTCTCCATTACCGAGTACCTGACCATGCTGGAGGCGCTGAAGGCGCGCATCGTCTCCTGCAGCGTGGACGACTTCTACTTCCTCGCCCGCGCCAGCCTGATCAAGGACGAGACCCAGTACGACAAGTTCGATCGCGTCTTCGGCGCGTACTTCCGCGGCATCGAGGACCTCGCCCGGCTGATGGTCGAGAAGGAGATCCCCGCGGACTGGCTGGCGCGGCAGGCGGAGCTCAACCTCTCCGACGAGGAGAAGGCGATGATCGAGTCCATGGGCGGCTGGGACAAGCTCATGGAAGAGCTGCGCAAGCGCCTGGAAGAGCAGCGAGAGCGCCACCAGGGCGGCAACCGGATGATCGGTACCGCCGGTACCTCGCCCTTCGGCGCCTACGGCTACAATCCTGAGGGGATCCGCATCGGCCAGGCGGGCGGACGCAACCGCAGCGCCGTGAAGGTCTGGGACAAGCGCGAGTTCCGCAATCTCGACGACACCGTCGAGCTCGGTACCCGCAACATCAAGGTCGCGCTCAAGCGCCTGCGCGAGTTTGCCCGCGAGGGCACCGAGCTGGAGCTGGACCTCGACGACACCATCCGCTCGACCGCCCGCAACGGCGGGTACCTGGACATCCGCATGGTCCCGGAGCGGCACAACCGGGTGAAGGTGCTGCTGTTTCTCGACGTCGGCGGCTCCATGGACGAGCACGTGCGCGCCTGCGAGGAGCTGTTCTCGGCGGCACGCAGCGAGCTGAAGCACATGGAGTATTTCTACTTCCACAACTTCATCTACGAATCGGTGTGGAAGGACAACCGCCGCCGGCACAGTGACCGGATCCCGATCGCCCGGATCCTCAACACCTACGACCGGGACTACAAGGTGATCGTCGTGGGTGACGCGACCATGAGTCCCTATGAGATCCTGTATGCCGGTGGCAGCATCGAGCACATGAACGAGGAGACCGGGGCGACCTGGCTGAAGCGCCTGCTGGAGCACTTCGACCACGTGGTATGGCTCAACCCCGAGCCGGAGCGCCGCTGGGAGCATACCCCGTCGCTGCAGATCACGCGGGAGTTGATGGAGGACCGGATGTACCCGCTGACCATCGAGGGCCTGACGCGCGCCATGCGCGCGCTCAAGTGACGGCTCCCGGGGGGGCTCGCCTCAGGCGTCCTCGACGTGCCGGAGCAGCTCTCCCGGCTGCAGGCCGTAGGCACCCGTCTCGAGCGAACGCTTGATGTCCAGCCGCTGGCCCGTGCGGGTCTGCGGGGTGCGGGAGAGATCCACCTCGTAGGGCGCGTCGAGACGATGGTGCTCCTCGTCGAGCACCACCAGGACCTTCGGCCGCAGGCGCTCCTCATTGGTCGCCACGACCACGCCTACCTCCTCGGTGCTGAGCTCCACCAGGCTGCCGATCGGATAGATGCCGATGCAGCGGATGAACCGGTCCACGAGCTCAGGTTCGAAGAACCGTCCCCGGCCCCGGTACAGGGCCGCCGTGGCGTTAACCGGCGAGCTGGCTTTCTTGTAGGGGCGCTGGCTGATGATCGCATCGTAGGTGTCGCACACCGACACGATGTGAGTCAGCGGGTGGATCTGGCCGCCCGCCACCCCTTCCGTGTAGCCACTGCCGTCGAGGCGCTCGTGGTGAGAGAAGACTACGTTGCGGCTGCTGACAGGGACGCGCTCGGAGCCGTCGACGATCTCCACGCCGAACTCCGGGTGCTTGCGCATGATCTCCATTTCCTGCGCGGTCAGCTGTCCCGGCTTGTTCAGCACGCTGTCCGGGATATGCATCTTCCCGATGTCATGCAGGAACGCACCGAAACCCAGTTCCAGCAGGGTTTCCCGGGGCAGGCCCAGGTGCCGGCCGAGGGATATGCTGAGGATGCACACCGACAGTGAGTGGAGGTAGGTATACTCGTCGCGCCTCTTGAGCCCCGACAGCCAGACCAGGGCGTCGGGATTGCGCAGGATGCTCTCGGTGATGTATTCGACCGATTCGCGCGCGGCCCGCGTATCGAGGCTGCGCCCGTTGCGCGCATCCTCCATCTGCCGCCGCACCAGGCTGCGGGTTTCCAGGATCAGCGGGCGCGCGGCGCGGACTTCCTGGTCCAGGGAAGTGGTCACGGGGGGCGGATGCTGGGGTGCCCGGCCCAGCTGCCGGGCCAGCCTCGCCTCCCAGGGAACGGCGCGTGTGAATCCGTTGCCACGCTCGCGGCGGGAAACCGGCTGGATCCTGCGGATTGCGCTCGGCGCGGTGCCGCGCTCCGCCGGGTGCGCCACCGCCCCGCCGGGACCGCGGGTCTGGGCGCCGGCCGTGGGCGGAGCCTCCCCGGCGTGCACGTAAACATACCGGCAGGTGCTCTGCACTTCCGCGACCTGTTGCCAGTTCTCCAGCACGAATCCCTGGAAGGGAAACGGAGACTCCAGCCAGGGGCGGTCCAGGCGTGACACGTACATCCCCGGCATCAGGTCCGAAACGTATACCTTGCGTTCTTCGCTCACGTCCGACTCCATGCTGGCCGCGGGGAGAACTTCCCGCGCCGCGACCCTGCGGACATCGTATGATATTTTAAGCGAATTCTGAACGCCCGCGCGCGCATCCGGCCCCGTTTGGGGGGAACCCTGAATTCCGTGCCCGGAGGTCCCGTTGCGACAAGCATCTGGCGGTCGCCGGCTTTCGCCGGGCCAGCGCCTGCTCAATCGCTTCCTGGTGTCGCGCCGCGGCTACCAGGTGATACCGGGCCGAGCCTACGGCCAGGATCCCGAGCATCGCCTCGACGTGTACCGGCCGCGACGCCCGGATGGCTCGGTCGTGGTGTTCTTTTACGGCGGCCGCTGGAGCCAGGGGCACCGGTCGGGGTACCGGTTCGTGGGTCAGGCCCTGACGTCGCTCGGGATCACGGTTGTCGTCCCGGATTACCGCTTGTATCCGGCGGTACGCTTCCCCGCCTTCATGCATGACGCCGCCGCGGCGGTGGCCTGGACCTTCGAACATGCCGGAGAGGTCGGCGCGAATCCGGGACGGGTCGTGCTGATGGGGCACTCGGCGGGCGCCCACATCGCCTCGTTGCTGGCGCTGGATGCGGGTTATCTGAACGCGGTTGGCCGGTCGCCACGTGAGCTCGCCGGTGTCGTGGGGCTGGCCGGCCCCTATGACTTCCTGCCGCTGCGCGAGCCCGATCTAAGGGACATCTTCGGACCGGAAGCGAGGCAGCCGCTGTCGCAGCCGATCAACTTCGCCAGCGGCGCCGCACCGCCATTCCTGCTGCTCACGGGCGGGCGTGACCGTGCCGTGAGCCCGGACAACAGCGAGCGCCTCTGGCGCCGGCTCACGGAGCAGGGCGCCCGGGCGCGCGTGGTGTTCTACCGGCGCCTGACGCACATTACGCTGATGGCGGCCCTGGCCGCTCCGCTGCGGATGCTCGGTCCGGTGTTGCCGGAGATCGGCGAGTTCGTCCGGCAGGCCGCCGTAGGCGGGGTGCTGCCGGACGACTTCGGACGCGTTCCGGTGGAGCGGCAGGCAGGCCACCGGGCGGCGTGACCGGCGCGGTGGCCACGCCGCCTGCAGCTCATTCGCGGAAGGATGGATCCTTGCTGTCCAGCAGGCGGATCAGTCCCGGCCAGACCAGGGGCCCGGCCTTGGTCAGGCCCGCCTCGGACTGTGCCTTCGTGGTTTCGATGGCCTCACGCGAGGGGTAGTGCACCGTGCCTGCGGCCTGCGCCCGGACCTGCTTTTCGCAGGCGTTTTCCAAAAAATACATCAGCACGAACGCCTCCGGTACGGTCTTTCCGACGGTCAGGGTGCCGTGGTTGCGCAGGATCATGATGTCCTTGTCCCCCAGGTCCCGGACCAGGCGCTCGCGCTCGCCCAGGTCCAGGGCGACGCCCTCGTACTCGTGATAGGCGATGCGGTTGTACACCAGCATGGCGGTTTGGGTCAGCGGCAGCAGGCCATCGCGCTGGGCCGACACCGCGGCGCCCGCGTTGTTGTGCAGGTGCATCACGCTGCCGGCGTCCTTCTTCGCCATGTGGATGGCGCTGTGGATGGTGAAGCCTGCCGGGTTGATGCCGTAGTCGCTGTCGCCGACGATGTTGCCGTCCTTGTCCACCTTCACCAGAGAGGACGCGGTGATCTCGTGGAACATCATGCCGTAGGGGTTGATCAGGAAGTGTTCCTCCGGCCCGGGGACGCGTGCCGACAGGTGGGTGAAGATCAGGTCGTCCCAGCCAAAATGCGCCACCAGCCGATAGGCGGCCGCGAGGTCGACGCGGACTTCCGACTCTTCCTGGCTGATTTCGCGTGACTTGCTGCGGCTCCGCCGGTTCATTGCCGTTGCCGTATTCGCACTCATGACGTCGTCCTCCCGGGGTCGTGTAATCGGGCGCGACCCGGCCGGCCGCCAGGCGGCCGCGTCGGGTATTGGACTCATTCTTGACCACTGGGCGGGCGGGTTCAACCGCACGCGGGGTGGCTGTCGTCCATTGTCGGGGACAGGGAGTTCTCCAGCACTCTCGGCAGGGCGCTGCGGCAGTCATGGTGCGGCAGGTGCCCGGCGCCGGGCACGACCACCTCCCGCGCGTGCGGGAAGCGGTCCCGGCGCCGGTCCAGCGACGACTCTCAGTCAGTCCGCGCGCGGGCGAACGCGCCCGAGCGCCCGATCCAGCCGGTCGATGTCGTCCCGGCCGTGGTAGTGGGCAAGCGAAATGCGCAGCAGGCCGTCATGCCCCAGCGCCTGCACCAGGCGATCGGCGCGGAAGCGGCCGTAGCGGACCCCGATACCCTGCCCGGCCAGCGCCGGGGCGAGGCGGTCGGCGCCCCGGCCACTCACGGCGACGATCGGCGCCCGCGGCGCGCTCCCGTCCAGGGCCGGCCCCACCACGCGCAGCCCGTGGCGCTCGAGTACCGGTGCCAGCGCAGCCAGCAGCGCCTTCTCGTGACGCGCGATCGCGCGATAGCCGGCCGCGACGGCCGCCCGGCTGCCGAATGACGCCCGCGCGCCGGGGCCCGCGGCGAGCGTGGCGACGTGATCGGGAACCGCCGCGGCGGCGTACAGCGAAGCGTATTCGAAGGCACCGGCGGCGAGATGCGCGCTGCCTCCCGCCCCGGGAGCCACCCGGGGGGCCGCCGACGTCGCCAGCAGCGCGAGCTGCGGCCCGAAGCACTTGAACAGGCTCAGGACGTAGAAGTCCACCCCCAGCGACGCCAGGTCCACGGCAAAATGCGGGGCATAGGCGGTGCCGTCGGCGCACACCGCAACGCCGGCGCGGTGTGCGCGCTCGACGATCCGGGCGAGCGGCATGACGGCGCCAGTCACGTTGGAGCAGTGAGTCAGGCACAGCAGGCGCGTGTTGCGCCCGAGCAGCCCGTCCAGCGCGTCCGCCTCCAGCGGTCCGTCCGGGTGCGCGGGTCGCCACCAGCGTATGTGCACGCCGCGCTCCGCGAGCCTCAGCCAGGGGGTGATGTTGGCTTCGTGGTCGGCCGTGGTGACGACGATGCTGTCGCCCGCCCGCAGTGCCGGCGCGAGTGCTCCGGATAACCGCTCCAGCAGCGCCGTGACCGAGCCCGCCGCGTACAGCTGGCCACCGTCGGGGAGATTGAGGAAGCGTGCCAGCCGGTGACGGCTCCGTGCCAGCGCGCGCCCGGCCAGGCGGGATTCGTGATAGGGGCCGCCGAGCTGGGCCCGGCAACGGCGGGCGAAGGCGTCCGCGCGCTCCAGGCACGCCGCCAGGGCCCGCGACCCGGCGGCGGCGTCGAGATTGACGTCTCGCGGCGTGTCCCCGAAACGGCCCGCTGGCGTGAGGCCCGTCGCCTGCCCGTGATGCGTGTTCATGCGCCGGCCCGCTCCGGCCGAGTCCCCGTGTCCGACATGGCAGGCCAGTGTATCAGCCCGCGCCGGTGCTACCGCTACCGCACGAGCACAACCGGGAAGAGAGGTACATGTCCGACAAGATTCGGGCCCGGTAGGATCGGAAAGGCCAACGTGGCGATCATCGTTGGGGCCAGCGGGGCGTGGGCGAAGCCATGGCCGGCCGCCCGGGTGGGTGGGTGCCGGCGTGCTGGTCGGCAGCTGCCGCCCGGACCCCGTGGACGCGGCCGCCGGGCGGGTGCGGCGCGATCGGCTCGAGGACAGCCCCATCCCGCGTCACGCCGGCGATGCCGCATCCGGGCGTTGCTCGCTGTAGCAGCACGCTCCGAAGCGTGGCATTACCTCTGACCGGGTTAGTATCATGCCGGAAGTCGGCGGTGCCGGGCGGATCCCCGCGCGACGCCGCCTCGTCACCCGGATGTTCGCCGGGCGCCGCCGCCGGGGCTGTGTTCCGGGGCGGTGGGTAACCGACTGGAGGTACCCCCACCATGTTCAGGCTGTACGGCTTTGCAGTCAGCAACTACTACAACGTCGTCAAGACGGCGATGCTGGAAAAGGGGCTGGAATTCGAAGAGGTGCTCGTCTACCCGTCGGACGACCCCGACTACCTGGAAAAGAGCCCCATGGGCAAGGTGCCCTGCCTGGAGACGGAGGAGGGTGTGGTTTCCGAGTCCCAGGTGATGCTGGACTATCTGGAGGACATCCGCCCCGAGCCGCGGCTGTATCCGGTCGACGCCTTCCCGCGAGCCAAGGTGCGCGAGCTGCTGCGTGTGATCGAGCTCTACCTCGAGCTGCCAGCGCGTCGGCTGTACCCGGAGGCTTTCTTCGGCGGCAGCGTTTCCGAGCAGACCCGCACGGAGGTCCGGCCGGCACTGGCGAAAGGTACGGCCGCTCTGCGCCGGCTCGCGCGCTTCGAACCCTTCCTGGCGGGGCGTGACTTCAGCTATGCCGACATCGGCGCCGCCATTCACCTGCCGCTGATCGGCGAGGCCGGGCGGCGGATCTACGGCGAGAGCCCGCTGGCTGATCTGGGCGAGCTCGGGCCGTATCTCAAGCGCGTGCGCGAGCGGCCCTCGTTCCAGCGCACGCTTGACGATAACCGCCAGGCGCTGGAGGCGTATCTCAAGTCACGCGGGTCGCAGCGGTGACGGACCGCCGGGTCAGCCTCGCCCGGGCGGAGCCGGGCGGGGGTTGAAACCGAAACGCTCCGATACTGCCGAGGAAGGCAGGCTGGCGATGCGACAGTTCGTGCCGCCGTATGCAAGCGTAATGCCCGTGTCGTGTTCGGCGCCGGCCTCGGCGTGTTGCATGGCCTGTCCAATCCGCTCCGCCAGCTGCTCATCGTCCAGCGCGCCCCCTTCCCGGTCGCGGAACGCCGTGCTCAGCCCGATCAGGTCCCGATCGTCCAGCACGCCGATACCGCTTCCCCCGAGCAGGAGGAGGTTGCCGCCCTCGTCGATCCATGCCCGCCCCACCCGTTGTACGGGGACGCCGGTATGCGTCCGGAGGCTGCCGGCCGCTGTCGGTTCGCGGTCCGGGCACAGGTGGTAGATCCAGGGAGTGTAGGCGAGCGTGACGTAAACCCGCTGCGGCCCGTTCTGGAACAGCCAGCGACCGTGCTCGTCGCCCATGTAGTTGCGGTTGATGAACTCGATGGTGCGCGGATGCGTGATCAGGCGTTCCCGCAGCAGCCAGCGGCCGCGCCGGTCCAGCGAAAGCCAGTCGTAGGCGGCCGGCACCTTCGGCCACTTGGTCATCGCGCGGCGGACGCTTTGGTCCATCGGATACCTCGCGCTTGCGCCTGCCGGGCCCGCCCGGGGTGTCAGCGCAGCTCCTTGCGCAGGATCTTGCCGACGTTGCTCTTGGGCAGCTCGTCGCGGAACTCGATCTGCTTGGGCACCTTGTAGCCGGTCAGGTTCTTGCGGCAATGCGCGATGATCGACTCGCGCGTGACCTGCTGGTCGCGCGGCACCACGAAGGCCTTGATGGTCTCGCCCGACTTCTCGTCCGGAATGCCCACCACGGCTGCCTCCACCACGCCGGGGTGCTGCGCCAGGATCTCTTCCACCTCGTTGGGAAACACGTTGAACCCGGAGACATTGATCATGTCCTTCTTGCGGTCCACCAGGCGGAAGTAGCCGTCCTCGTCCATCACCCCCATGTCGCCCGTGTGCAGCCAGCCGGTCCGCTCGTCGAGAGTGCGGGCGCTCTCTTCCGGCCGGCGCCAGTAGCCGTGCATCACCTGCGGGCCGCGCACGCAGATCTCGCCCGTCTCGCCGGGACCCAGCAGATACCCCTCGTCGTCCTGGATCGACATCTCGGTGGAGGAGATGGGCATTCCGATCTTGCCGCTGTACTCCTTCAGGTCGAGCGGATTGATCGCCGCGGCCGGCGAGGTCTCGGTCAGCCCGTAGGCCTCGATCAGCGGGACGCCGGTAAGATCCTTCCACCGCTCCGCGACAGCCCTCTGCACGGCCATGCCGCCACCTAGCGCGACCTTGAGGTGGCTGAAATCCAGGCGCCGGAAAGGCTCGTAATTGAGCAGCGCGTTGAACAGCGTGTTCACACCGGTGATCACCGTAAAAGGATAACGCGCGATCTCCCTGGTGAAGCTCTTCAGGTCGCGGGGATTCGTGATCAACACGTTCAGACCGCCGATGGCGACGAAAGTCAGGCAGTTCGCGGTCAGCGAGAAGATATGATAGAGAGGCAGCGCGGTGACGACGATCTCGCGGCCTTCCTCGATCACGGGCGACATCCAGGCGCGCGCCTGCAGCATGTTCGACACGATGTTGCCGTGGGTCAGGATCGCGCCCTTGGAAACGCCGGTGGTGCCGCCGGTGTACTGGAGGAAGGCGATGTCCTCATGGGCCAGGCGCGGCGTCTCCAGCTGCCTGGCCGCGCCCCGCGCGAGCGCGTCCCGCAGCCGGATCGCCGCCGGCAGATGATAGCTCGGCACCATGCGGCGCACATATCGCACCACGAAGTTGACCAGGGCGCGTCTGGGCCCGGGGAACAGGTCGCCGATCGCGGTCGTGACCACCCGCTCCACCGGCACGTCCCGGCGGACCCGCTCCAGAGTGTGGGCGAAGTTGTCGACGATCACGATGGCGCGCGCATCCGCGTCGTTGAGCTGGTGCTCGAGTTCGCGCGGCGTGTACATCGGATTGACGTTGACCGCGACCATGCCTGCGCGCAGGATCCCGAACAGCACCACCGGGTACTGCAGCAGGTTGGGCATCATGATGGCCACGCGCTCGCCCCGGGACAGACCCAGCTCCTGCTGCAGGAAGGCGGCGAACTGCAGGCTCAGCCGGTCGAGCTGAGCGTACGTGAGCTCCACCCCCATGTTGGTGAAGGCGGGCTTGTCCGCGTAGTCGCGGCAGCTGGCTTCCAGGATGTCGACGATCGACGCGTAGGTGTCTGGGTCGATTTCGGCCGGCACCCCTTCGGGATAGTGCTTCAGCCAGATCTTCTCCACGGGCTTGTCCACGGCCTCCTCTCCTCCCTTCGCGCGGGACTCCGGGCCGGCACGCGGGAACGCGCCGCATCGTTCGGGGCGCAGCGGTTGCCGCTGTGGTGCGCGCGCTCCATCCCTCGCGCGCACGAAAACGCAAATTATACTGTATCCGGCGCGACGGTTTCAGCGGTGGTCCCCCGCGAACCCGCCCGTATCGTCGAGCCGGCGACTGCGAATGGCGTCGCGGCCGGCTTCCTTGGCTTCATACAGCGCCAGATCGGCCGCCTGCAGCAGGTCCGACGGGGACACCTTCGGGCCGGGACAGGCCGCGGCGGCGCCGATGCTCACCGTCACCCGGTCGCCGCGCACGCGCGTGCCCGCGTGGGGCATCTCTTCCCGCCGTAGCGACCGCATGATCCGGGCGGCGACGGCCAGACCGCCGCGCAGCGGGGTCTCGGGAATGACCACCACGAACTCCTCGCCGCCGTAGCGGGCGGCGAGATCGCTGCCCCGCTTGAGCTCGTCCTGGATCACGCGGCCGATGCGCTGCAGGCACTCGTCGCCGCGCTGGTGGCCGTAGCGGTCGTTGTAGGCCTTGAAGTCGTCGACGTCGATCATCAGCAGGCACAGTGGGCGGTCGCCGTGGCGGGCGGCGCTCTTCCACTGCCGTTGCAGGAATCCGTCGAAGCCCCGGCGATTCGCCAGCCCGGTCAGCGGATCCTCCGTGGACAGCCGGGCGAGCCGGCGGTTGGCCTCGGCCAGCTCGCGGCGCATCGCCGCGATACGCTGCATGGCGAGAATCTTGGCGCGCAGCACCAGCGGGTTGACCGGCTTGGTCAGGTAATCGTCGCCGCCGGCTTCGATACCCTCGGCGACGTCCCGGTCCTCGACCCGGCCGCTGAGGAAGATGATGGGGATCCACTCGTGCGGCAGCGCCTGGCGCATGGCACGGGCCACCTCCAGTCCGCTCTGGCCCGGCATGATTACGTCCATCAGCACGAGGTCGGGACGTTCGTCCCGGTACAGGCGCAGCGCCTCATCACCGTCACGGGCCACCATCACGCCGTGCCCCATGGCGCGGATGTGCTTGTCCAGCACAGCGAGGCTGGTGCGGCTGTCGTCCGCGATCAGCACCCGCATCGCCGTGCGCGACGCGCTGTGCCCGTACTGGGAATCGCGTTCCGTCAACGTGCCTCCCTGTGCCCACTCTCCGTGGCGCCTGGACCGGGTTAGTAATTCTGCCCCGCCGTCCCGGATACCGGGGTGGCGGGATGGTCTTGTACCCTCGTCAGGTACGCCCGTTCCGTGTGCCTGGCTGATCTCCGCTGGGGCTTCCGGCTTCCGCGTTCCCCGCCACCAGCTGCCCCAGCGTCCGGCCCTCGAGGGCGGCGCGGGTGGCATCCGCGACCGCTGTGCGCACGTCGGCCACCGGCGGCGCCAGACTCGCGGGCCGCGGCCGCGGCAGATCGGGATGCCGGTCGCGGCTCGCCTCGATCACGTCCAGCAGGGCGATCGACGCGGGATCCGCGCCCGGCACGAACCCGGGTGCCGGCTCATCGATTTCGAGCAGCAGTCCGTGCGCGACCAGGGCGTTCAGCACATTGCCCATCTGGTAGCCGGGGATACCCAGCAGGGCAGCCAGCACGTCCTCGTCCGGGGGCGGGTCGCGGCGCCGGAACCGCAGCGCGGTCCAATACATGATCGCCAGGGCCACGCCTTCCGGGTCCGCCGTTTCCAGATCGTGCGGCAACGGATTGCGGCTGACAAAGTGCGGATTCTGCACGTAGAAGGCGATTTGTGCACCCACGAGGAAGACCAGCCAGCTTATGTATATCCATACCAGGGCCAGGATGACGACGGCGAAACCGGAGTACACGAGGTCATAGCGAACTGAGGAAGCGGCAAACGACGCGAAGATCATGCCGATCAGCTTCCAGGCGACGCCGGCGATAATGCCGCCGGCCAGCGACGGTTTCAGCCGCACCCGGGTGTTCGGCAGCAGCAGGTAGGTGATGGTGAAGGCCGCGACCACCAGCAGGTAGGGCAGCAGCTCTCCGAACAGGTAAAGCGCGAGGCCGAAGGGCTCGATCCCCCGCAGGGCCGCCACGACATGGTGGCTCAGCAGAGAGGCGGTGGTCCCCACGGCCGCCAGCACCAGCACGGGGCCGATCACGATCACGCTCAGGTAGCCGCTGAAACGCTGGACCAGACTGCGGCGACGCTGGATGCGCCAGATCCGGTTGAGCGCGTCCTCGATCTTCTGGATCAGCGAGATCACCATCGCGATCAGCAACACCAGCCCGACCGAGCCGAGCACCCCCACGCGCACGCGTTCTACGAAGCCGATAATGTGATGGGCGAGCTCCGCCCCCTTGGGCCCGAGTGGGGCGAAGAAGGTGAGCAGCAGAGGCTCGATCTCGGCGTGAATGCCGAACGCCTTGAGTACCGAAAAGCTCAAGGCCAGCAGCGGAACCAGGGCGAGCAGCGTGGTGTAGACGAGGCTCATGGCGCGCATGGTCAGCTCGCCCGAGAACAGGTCGCGCAGCACGTTGAACCCCAGGCGGAGCCCGTGCAGGGCGTGCGCCTGGAGGCGTGGCATCGTGTCCGCTTCGCGCGCCCATAGCAGGCGCGCGATCAGATCCAGTGGATTTTCCTTCATCCTCGCGCCTTCCCTTCCCGACCGGCGCTCAGCGCCACTTGTTGCGGTTCAGCCGCCGCACGAATTCCTCGAGGATTGCCAGGTAGAGCCCGTTCCCGAGCGTGGCGTCCTCAACACCGCCGTCGATGCTGGGATTGTCGTTAACCTCGATGACAAACACCCCGCTGTCATTCTGCTTTACGTCCACCCCGTAGAGACCATCCCCGATCAGGTTGGCGGCGCGCAGCGCGGTCTGCACCACGTCGTCGGGCGCCTGGTCGATGGCCACCGCGCGGGAGCCACCCTCGGAGACACCGCCGCGCGCACCGTACTTGACGATCTGCCAGTGGCTCCCGGACATGAAGTACTGGCACGCGTAGAGAGGTTGCCGGTTAAGTATCCCGATGCGCCAGTCATAGTCGGTGTAGAGGTACTCCTGGGCCAGGATGAGCTCCGAGTGCTCCAGCAGCCGCTGTCCGATCGCCTCCAGCTCGTCCCGGTTGCCCGCCTTGTGCACGCCCAGCGAGAAGGCCCCGTCGGGAATCTTGAGCACCACCGGGTAGCCCAGCTGCTGGTCTACCTGCAGCAGGCGGTCCTTTTGTACGATCACCGTGCGTGGCGTGGGCACCCCGGAGGCCGCGAGCAGCTCGGCGAGGAAGACCTTGTTGGTGCAGCGCAGGATCGAGTCGGGATCGTCGATGACCACCATGCCCTCGGCTTCCGCCTTGCGCGCGAAGCGGAAGGTATGGTCGCCAATCCGGGTCGTCTCCCGGATGAACAGGGCATCGAACTCGGGCAGGCGGGAAAAGTCTCTGCGGCCGATGAGCTCAACGTCCACGCCCAGGTGCTTGCCGGCCCGGACGAACGCCTGCAGCGCCCGACGGTTGGAGGGGGGCAGCTTCTCTTCCGGGTCCTGCAGGATCGCCAGATCGTAGCGAGCCGGCGTGCGCGCCGGAGGGCTGCGCCAGCGGCGTCCCAGGTAGACCGACAGTGCGTCCTGCAGCAGCTCACGCTCGCTCCTGCTCAGCGACGTAAGCTGCTGTGCGCGGATGCGGTGCAGTCGCCAGCGCTTGTTGTCGCGGCGCAGCTCGACCCGCAGCATGGGGCACGGGAACAGCTCGAATAGCTGTCGGGCGAGTTCGCGGAAGGCGGGATCGGCGCAGTGCCCCAGCAGGATGGTCAGCGACAGCGACAGTTCCTCGCGCCGTCGTAGCAGCCGCTGCAGACTGTCGTCGAAATCTTCCGCGGCGAGCTCGTAGATGGGCTTGCGGCTCAGCTCCAGCACCGTACGCACGGAGGGGATCACGCGATGGCGGCGGGCTTCCGCCAGCAGCGAGCAGTAGTAGCCCAGGCTCAGGTAGCGGTAGCTTCGGCAAAGGTTGATCACCTTGATCCCGCGGGTGCCGGCGTAGTGCTTACCGGCGATGTAATCCGCGGCGGTGACCACCAGCTGGTCCGGCAGGTCCGCGGTCCAGTCGGACCGGTTTTCGACCACGATGACGTGCGTCGCCATCGCCTCTAGCCCTTTCGGCGACGGCGGCGCGCGGGTTCCGGATTGCGCAGGATCACGACCGCGCGCTGGCCGGTCTTGCCGTAGCGGGACATTCCCTCGAACTCCTCCTTCAGGATGGGCATGTTGGTGCAGTCCGTGCGGGTGTGCCCCTCGTCTTGATCGACGTAGGGATCGTGAACGTAAATCAGGTTGTCGTCGCAACCGGTCACCACGACCCAGTGCGGCGCTTTCTCGCCGTAGATCCGGTAGGAGCTGATCAGCACCAGCGGGACGCCGCCGCCCCCGACGGCGGCCGCGAGATCGGCCACGGAAAAGGAGCCGTAGCGCAGACGGATCTCGGAGGAACGAATCTCGTCCAGCAGGTCCTCGTGGACCAGCGCGATGACTTCCTTCTTCTCCGGCGAGCGCACCGAGTCGACAAACAGGGCCGCCTCATCCTTGACCGCCACCTCCACGTCGAACCCCCGGTGGTACGCGGCGAGGGCCAGCCCGTACGGGCCGCAGCCACCATGGCCGGCGGTCATGAAGATGGTCGTCGCCTCGCGCCAGAGGCGCAACTCGAGCTTGCGGTCGGGGCGCAGCGAAGGCCGCAGCGCTTTCATGGCCATGATCAGGGCGGCCGGGCCGCAGGTGAACTCCAGCGTCTGCTCATAATAGGGGACGCGCCGGAGGCCTTCGGGACGATCGCCGACAAGTGTCTTCTCCAGCCGCAGGGCGTCCTCGTGATCCTCATAGTAGTCGGCGTGCACGTCGAACTGCCGGTAACCGCTGGCCTGGTAGAGGGCCAGGGCGCGGCGATTGTCGCGCCGGATCTCCAGCCGCATGGCGATCACGCCGTGCTCACGGGACGCCTTTTCGGCCGCCTCGAGCAGCCTACGGCCGAGCCCTTCGCCGCGATGGTGCGGATCCACGGCGAGGGAATACAGCCGTGCCATGCAGGTCCCGGCGTGGAACAGCACCAATGCATATCCCAGCAGGGCGTGGTCGCGTTCGGCCACCAGCGTCCTCGCCTTGGCCCGCGTGAGCATGTGCCGGAAGCTGCGCCGTGACAGGCGGTCCGTCTCGAAGCAGCGATTCTCGAGCTCGAGCAGCGCGTCCAGGTCAGACGGGCGCGCCGGTCGAACGCGGGGCGCCCGATGCAGCCCGGCGGCCGCTCCGGCCACGGATGTCCTGCGGCTGGTCATCTCTTCCTTCACACTCCCGTGCGGGGCCTCGCGAAGACGGGGCCGGGTGGCAACCGGAGGGCCTCCCCGCGCCGAGCGCTCCGGCGCTCCGCCCCGGGTGTCGGCCGGGAGCCCTGCCCGCGGGCTGCCGGGGAACGGGTCATCGGACGCGGGCATCATCGACGAGCCCGGCGGGCACCACCATGACACGCGACAATGGAAGCCTACAGCGCCCGGGCTGGCAACTGCGGCCCATCGGGATCAAAATGCCCGGATAACACCGAATCGCGCGCAAGGGCAATGCCCCTGGAACACGAACACAGCAGGGCCCTGCGCAGCCGCCTGGAGCGCCTGCTGCGGGATGCCCAGCACAACGAGGCGGTACATCGGCGGCTGCAGTCGCTGGAGCTCCGCCTTATCGCCGCGCAGAGCCTGGGCGAGATGCTCAGCGTGCTGCTGAGCGAATATCCGCGCGCCTACCGCCTGAGCCACGTCACGCTCATGTTGGCCAGCCCCGGCCCTACGCTGCGCCGGGTGATCGCCGGGGAGGAGGCCGGCGCTGAGTGGGCCGAACAGCTGGTCTTCGCGGATCGGCTGACGGACGTGATGCACCTGGAGCGCCTCGGTCCGAGGCCGAGTCTGGGACCCTACGATCCAGAGCATCACGCGCCGCTGTTCCCCGGCAAGAGCCTGCCGCCCGCCAGCGTCGCGCTATTGCCGATGCAGGGGCACGGGCGCCTGATGGGCCTGCTCAACCTCGGTAGCCCCGATCCCGGCCGGTTCCGGCGCGGCGCCGCCAGCGACTTCCTGGCCCGCTTCGCCGCGGTGGCGGCGATGTGCCTGGAGAACGGGGTTAATCGCCAGCTGCTGCGGGAAGTCAGCCTGACCGACCCCTTGACTCAGGTACGCAACCGCCGCTACTTCGACGAGCGGCTGCAGGAAGAGCTGCGGAGGGCGTCCCGGCAGCAGGGGTCGCTGGGGTGCCTGTTCATGGACCTGGATCACTTCAAGCATCTCAACGACGCCCACGGTCACGCCGCGGGCGACCGCGTGCTGGCCGGGGTGGCGCGCCGGGTCCAGTCCCAGCTGCGCGCCAGCGACGTCCTGGCGCGCTACGGCGGCGAGGAGTTCGTGGCGCTGCTGCCCGACGCCGATGCGGCGCACACGGCGCGGGTCGGTGAACGCATCCGTGCCGCGGCGGCAGCGGAATCCTTCGCCTCGGCGGCCGATGGGCCCCTGTACGTCACCCTGTCGATCGGTGGCGCGGCGGGGGTTCCCCCGGCAGCCGCCACCGCAGGCGGCGAGCGGCTGCACGCCTGGGGTGCGGCGCTGCTGCACACGGCCGACCGTGCCCTCTACGAGGCAAAGGCTTCCGGGCGGGACCGGATGGTCCTCCGCGAGCAACCGGCAAACCGCGTTTCCCGGGCGCGACGCTGAAAAAGGCCATGGAGGGGCTTGTTCCGCACCCCCCTGGGGCCGTCAGAGCCACGGCAGCGGCGGCGCATCCATCAGGGCGAGTTGCTCGCGCAGGGCAACGACCTGCTCCTGCCAGTAACGCGCGCTGCCGAACCAGGGAAAGGCCCGTGGAAACGCGGGGTCGTTCCACCGCTGCGCGAGCCACGCGCTATGATGGAGCATGCGCAAGGTGCGCAGGGCTTCCACCAGGTGCAGCTCCGCCGGGTCGAAATCCCGGAATTCCGTGTATCCCGCCAGCACGTGTCCGAGCTGGATGGCCATGGCTTCGCGGTCACCCGAGAGCAGCATCCACAGGTCCTGCATGGCCGGGCCGCCGCGGCAGTCGTCCAGGTCGACGAAGTGGGGTCCGCGGCCGGTCCAGAGGATGTTGCCGGGGTGACAGTCCCCGTGCAGGCGGATGCGGGCGAAATCGCCGGCGCGTTGAAACGCCCCGGCGGCCGCCTCGAGCGCCGCGGCGCTGATCGACGCCCAGGCCTCGCGCACCTCCGGCAACAGCATCAGGCTGTCCAGCAGGTGGCGGCGGGAGGCATGGCCGAAGCTTTCGAGGTCCAGCGACGGCCGGTGGTGAAACGGACGCACCGCGCCCACGGCGTGGATGCGCCCGATAAAGCGGCCCAGCCATTGCAAGTGCCCGGGTGACTCGAGCTCCGGCGGGTGACCGCCGCGTCGGGGAAACACCGCGAACCGGAACCCCTGCCAGCGGTGCAGGCTGATGCCGTCGGCATCGCGTAGTGGCGCCACCACCGGGATTTCCAGCGCATCCAGCTCGAAGCCGAAAGCGTGTTCTTCCAGGATCGCCTGGTCGCTCCAGCGCCCGGGGCGGTAGAACTTGACGACCACCGGTTCCGTGTCCTCCAGGCCCACCTGGAAAACGCGGTTCTCGTAGCTGTTGAGGGCCAGCAGGCGGCCGTCGCAGCGCACCCCCGTGGTTTCCACGGCGTCCAGGATCAGGGAGGGCTGCAGCGTGTCGTAGGGGTGTCCCGCGGTATCCTGCGGCATGCTCATCTTCGGTTCGGCTCCCGGCGTGAAGGGCCCCGGCGCCCACCCGGCGGCGGGCGGGGCCGCGCGACCTGCCGCTGTCCGCCAAGGGTACGATATCCGCGGCAGGTGGGACAGGGCGGCGCAACTTGACGCCGTGGCCCGCGCCATTGTGTAGTCGGGACGTGGACACCAACTATCCTTCGCGCATCGTCTGCCTTACCGAGGAGAGCACCGAGACCCTCTACCTCCTCGGCGAGCAGGACCGCATCGTGGGCATCTCCGGGTTCACCGTGCGCCCGCCCCGGGCGCGCAGGGAGAAGCCAAAGGTGTCCGCCTTCACCAGCGCCCGCATCGAGCGCATCGTCGCGCTTGCGCCGGACCTGGCGATCGGCTTTTCGGACCTGCAGGCCGACATCGCCGCGGAGCTGATCCGCCGCGGTGTCGAGGTACACCTGTTCAACCAGCGCTCGGTCGCGGATATCCTGCGCATGATCCGGACGTTGGGCGGGATGATCGGCAACGGGGCGGCGGCCGCAGCGCTGGCGGAACAGCTCGAGTCGGGGCTCGAGAGCATACGCGCCGCGGCTGCGCGGCTTCCGCGCCGGCCGCGGGTCTACTTCGAGGAATGGGACGATCCCTGTATCTCCGGCATCCGTTGGGTTTCCGAGCTGATCGGGATCGCCGGCGGCGAGGACTGTTTCCCCGAGCTCGCGGCACAGCCCCTGGGGCGGGACCGGATCATCCCCGATCCGGTCGAGATCGCGCGCCGGGCGCCGGATATCGTCGTGGGGTCCTGGTGCGGCAAGAAGTTCCGTCCGGAGCGCGTGGCCGCGCGGCCCGGCTGGCAGTCGATCCCGGCCGTGCGCAGCGGTAACCTGCACGAGCTGAAATCGTCCGAGATCCTGCAGCCCGGCCCGGCCGCCCTGACCGACGGGGTGCGGGCGTTGCACGACGTCATCCGGCGGTGGGCGCTGGAGGACGGTGGCGAGGTGACCGGGACGGGCAATAGATAGGCGCAACACGGCCAGTGTTGGCAGTTCGACGCCTGCAGCAGAACGATCCAGCCTCGCGGAGGAGACCAGAGCAATGCAGACGTCGGCCGGCGGCCGCCTCGCGGGGGCGGTCACAGGTTACGCCAGGCCGGGCTATGCCCGGTATGTCCTGGCCATCCTGCTCCTCGCCTATATCCTGTCCTTCGTGGACCGCCAGGTCCTGAACCTGCTGGTGGTCCCGATCGAGCACGATCTGGGTATCAACGATACCCAGATGAGCCTGTTGCAGGGTTTCTCCTTCGCGATCTTCTACGCGATCATGGGCCTGCCGATCGCGCGCCTGGTGGACGCCCGCAGCCGGCGCGGTATCATCGGCCTGGGCATCCTTTGCTGGAGCGTAATGACCGCTGCGTGCGGGTTGGCGCGCAACTTCTGGCACATGTTCTTCGCCCGCATCGGCGTCGGCGTGGGCGAGGCGGCGCTACTGCCGGGCGCGACCTCGCTGGTGGCCGACTACTTCCCGCCCGAGCGCCACGGCCGCGCCATGGGAGTATTCGCGACCGGCATCTTCCTGGGTGCGGGTGTTGCGCTGATCGCCGGCGGCGTGCTGCTCAAGTACCTTTCCGGGGCCACCGTGGCCCTGCCGCTGCTCGGCAGCGTGTTTTCCTGGCAGCTGGTGTTCTTCGTCGTGGGCCTGCCGGGCGTGCTGGTGGCGCTGCTCATGGCCAGCGTGCGCGAGCCGCCGCGGCATGGCGCGGCGCTGCCCGATGGAGGGCAGGCGAGCGTGCCGGTCCGGGAGGTGGCCCGCTACATCGGGCAGAACTGGCGTACCTTCGTCGCGCACAACCTCGGGTTCTCCGTGCTCTCGCTGGTCTCCTACGGCGCCGGCGCCTGGATCCCGACGTTCTTCATCCGGACTTACGGCTGGAGCGCGGCCGACGCCGGCATCCGTTTCGGCCTCCTCGCGCTGGCGCTGGGGCCATTCGGGGCGGTTGCCGGCGGCTGGCTCGCCGACCGGTTTGCTCAGCGCGGGGTGCGCCACGGCAAGCTCAAGGTCGGCGTGATCGCCGCGCTCTGTGCCATCGTGCCAGCGGCGGCGTTTCCGCTGGTCGCCAGCCCGGTGCTGTCGATCGTGCTGATCATGCCGTTCTTCTTCTTCGTCAGCTTCGTCTGGGGCGTGTCGCCGGCGGCGCTGCAGGAGCTGATGCCCAACCGCATGCGCGGCCAGGCCATCGCGCTGTACACCGGCGTGCTCAATCTGATCGGGCTGGGGCTCGGCCCGACGAGCATTGCGCTGATCACCGACTACCTGTTCCACGACCAGACCCGCATCAACGATTCCATCGCGATCGTGGCCGTGATCGGCTGCCTGGTCGCGGCGGTCCTGTTCCGGGGTGGCTTCCGGCACTATCGGGACAGCCTCGATTATCTCGCCCAATGGAACGCACGCAAGGGCACCGCGGCGCCGGCGGGCGCCACGCACATGGGCGCGATCGAATGATCGATCCGGAGGAGCTCGCATATCTCGCCGGCGCTCTCGCGCCCGCCGACGCCGCTGTCTGTGCTTGCGCCGGGCACCCCGGGGCCGAGGCCTGCGCCCTGGCCGCCGAGCTCGGAGCAGCGCAGCCCTGGGCCGTGCGGTGCCGGCGGCTGGCGGTGGCAGGCTGAATCCGGTATCGGGACCCCCCGGAGCGGCGAGACGGGAGTCGGCATGCGCTGCACCCAACAGCAGCTCTTTATGGGTGTTCGCCGCGTGCCACGGCGCAGTCCGACCGGGGCAGATCGTCTGGTTTTGCGGGGCGGCGGCCGCGGTTGTACTGGCCTGGCGCGGGGATGTCCCCAGCGACCGCTTGATCAGCGCCGTGCTGGCGCTGCTGTGGGCATGGATGGCCGTGGCGTATCATTACCTGTTCTTCGCACCGGTCAATCCCGCCGCCTAGCTGTTCGGCCTTCTGCTCGTGGTGCGCAGCCGTCGGCCGCGCTTCGTGCCGGTGGTGCCCGTGCTATGGCCGGCCACCGGGGGCAGCGCGGCGGTGCTGCTCAAGGCCCGCGCGGACACCGCGCTGCTGAACGCGCCCGGCCCCCGGATTCGCAGGCGGCCCGGGAGGCGTACGCTCGGTGCATTTTCGACGGCGGCGATCCGGCACCGGACGGATTCTGAGCGCGGCGTTCGCGGACGCGGCATGCCGGAAACAACGACGCTGGGCGGCGCCGCGGCTTGCCGTCTCATGCAGCGGGGGAGTGCGGGGCGTGGCCGGCCTCCGGCACCCCCAGCATAAGTAGCAGACCGCCGGCCAGGAACAGCAGCACGGTGGACAGGCCGAGGCGCTGGCTGCCGCTTGCCCAGGTTACCCAGCCCACCAGCAGTGGCCCGAGGAACGCAGTGGCCTTTCCCGACAGGGCCAGCAGGCCGAACATCTCGTTGCGCAGGGCCGGCGGCGCGGTGCGCGCGAGCCAGGAGCGACTGGCGGCCTGGACCGGACCCACGAAGACTCCAAGCAGCACCCCGAACGCCCAGAACACGGTGGCACTCCGCGCCACCAGCGCGGCGGCAGTCGCGACCAGCAGGCCGAGCAGCGAGAGGACGATGGTGAGCCGGCTGCCCAGGCGGTCGTCCACCCAGGCAAAGGCCCAGGCGCCGGCCCCCGCAGACAGGTTGAGGGCAATGCCGAACAGCAGCACCTGTTGCTCGTTCATGTCGAATCGGCCGGCGGCATAGATGCCGCCGAAGGCGAAGATGGTGGCCAGCGCATCGATGAACAGCAGCCGCGCCGCCAGGAAACGCACCAGGTGCCGGTAGGCCCGCACCCGGTGCAGGGTATCACCCAGTTGCCGGAGACCGTCGGGGACCGCCCGCCGCAGCGGCTTGCCGGTTCCGGGGGCGTCGGGGGTGAACAGCAGAAGCGGCAGTGCGAACACCGCAAACCAGCCCGCGGTGAGGACAAAGGTCGCGCGCACCGGCGCCGCGTCGGCGTGGGTGAGCCCGAACGGTGGGTGTGCAGGGCGGATGAATACCAGCAGCGCCACCGCCAGGCAGGCCAGGCCGCCGGCGTAGCCCAGCGCCCAGCCCCAGCCCGACCAGCGGCCGATGCGTTCCGGCGGCGCGAGTGCCGGGAGCATGGCGTTGTAAAAGATGCTTGCGCACTCAGTCCCGATCGTACCGACACCTACCAGAGCCAGTGCCGGGACGACCCAGGCGGGGCCGGGGCGCACATACCACAACAGCGCGGTGCTGGTCACCGCGAGCACGGTGAACGCGGCCAGCCAGGGCTTGCGCCGGCCGCTGTGGTCCGCGACCGCGCCCAGCACCGGTCCGGCCAGCGCGATCACGACGCCGGCCCCGCCGATGGTATTGCCCCATAGCGCGGTGCCCGCGGCGGGGCTGGCGGCCACGCTGCGGGTGAAATAGGCGGCGAACACGAAGGTCTGGATGAGGGCGGCGAACGCGCTGTTGGCCCAGTCGTAGAAGGCCCAGGAGAGCATGCTGCGGGTCCCGGCCGGTGCCGTGACGTGGGTCCTGGGAGTGCTGCCGGGTGTGGGCATCGTCTCGCCAACCTCCTCGGGGGTATGGTCAGGCTTTACAGCCGCGGGGTGCTTTGCCGGGCGCGCGCGTGCGCGGCCCGGTGGCGCCACGCCAGGCGCACACGATACCGCCGGCGGCGCGCGCGGCTTCCTGCGGGCGCTGCCTGGGCCGCCGCGGACGGCGGTGGTCGTCGGCCGTCTAGCGCCACTACACCCCGTGCTCGCGCCTTGCCGCGATGGCGCGGCCAGTCGCCCGGGGCTGACAATACCCCGGAAAAGCACGGTTTTTACCAGAGAACGGCCCGGCGGGGAACCGCGGCGTGAGCCGGCCCCGTTTCGCGGCGACCGCAGCAAGACCTTATACTCCGGCCATCACTCCGCACGGCCACGCCGCCGGTAGGCCGTGCCGTCGCACGAGGGAGGTTATCCATGAAGGTATTCCAGATCCAGGACGATTTTGGCATCGACAACCTGCGCGCGGTCGAGCGCGAGGCGCGTCACCCCGGGCCCGGCGAGGTACGTATCCGGGTGCGGGCCTCCTCACTCAACTTCCGCGACCTGATGACGGTGCAGGGCAGCTATAACCCGCGCCAGAAGCTGCCGCTGATCCCCCTGTCGGACGGTGCCGGCGAGGTGCTCGAGGTCGGTGAGGGCGTCACGCGCGTGGCCGCCGGCGACCGCGTCGCCGGGATCTTCGCCCAGAACTGGCTCGCCGGCGGAGCCGAGCAGGCGTCCCGCGGCTCCACCCTGGGTGGCCCCAACGATGGCATGCTGGCCGAGGAAGTGGTGCTGCACGAGGACGGCGTGGTCAAGCTCCCCGCGCACCTGAGTTTCGAGGAGGCCGCGACTCTGCCCTGTGCCGGGGTCACGGCGTGGAACGCGCTGGTCACCGGCGGCGGCATCAAGGCCGGCGACACCGTGTTGCTGCTCGGCACCGGCGGGGTCTCGATCTTCGGGCTGCAGTTCTCGGGTCTGTGTGGGGCCCGCGCCATCGTCACCTCCAGCAGCGACGAGAAGCTGGAGCGGGCGCGCGAGCTCGGCGCCTGGCAGACGATCAACTACCGTCAGAACGAACGCTGGCACAAGCAGGTGCAAGAGCTGACCGGCGGCCGCGGGGCGGACCACGTGGTCGAGGTCGGCGGCGCCGGGACCCTGATGAAGTCTCTCGGGTCGGTGCGCGTGGGCGGCACGGTGACCATGATCGGCGTGCTCTCCGGGGTGAGCACCGAGCTGGACGTGCGCGCCCTGCTGATGCGCAGCGTGCGCCTGCAGGGGCTGTTCGTCGGCAGCCGCGCGATGTTCGAGGACATGAACGCCGCGATCGACCACCACGGGATGCGCCCGGTGATCGACCGCGTGTTCGACTTCGACCAGGCGCCGGAAGCGTTCCGCTACATGGGCGAAGGGCAGCATTTCGGCAAGATCGTGATCCGGCACTGAGCGTCAAAGCCGGGCTGCTGCTGCGGCTCAGTGCGGCCGGACCGTGGCCCGTACCCGGCCCTCGCGGTCGACGATCCGGATGCTGCGGTACCCGCCGCGTGGCACCTGCAGCAGGAGGCAAAGACGGGTGATCAGCCGCGCCCGGGCCGCGCCCGGGCGCGGGGTGATCCAGTTCACGCGCAGGCTCGCGCTGGCGTGGCGCACGGGCAGGAACCCGCCCGCCAGCGCGAGCCGGTAGCCGCCCGTCGGGCGGCGCCCCATCGAGACCAGGACCACCCCGTAGCGACGGAAGTCGACCGCCGGCGGCGGCCGCCGGGTGCCGTGGATCCGCTGCCATGTCGCCTGCAGGCCCGCGCGGCCGTCGATCCAGGAGGCCGACGGCCCGGCGGCGGCACCGCCGCACTGGCTCGCGGCAGCCAGCACGCGGACGGACTGCGGCGCCGTCCGGATCGTGCGGGCCGGTGCGTCCGTGGCGCGGTAGACGTAGTCCGGCTGCGCGTGAGCGACGTCGGCCCGGGCGCTCCAGGCGCTGACGGCCCGCGCGGCGCTGGTGCCTGCGGGCAGCCGGACACGGGTCATGCGCAGGGCGGCGACGTGCAGCTCCAGGCGGCCCCCCAGCGCCTGCACCGCCTGCTCTCGCGCTGCGTTGGTGGCGGTGCGGCGGAACCGCACCAGGATCTGGCCGGGGACGAAGTCCCTGCCGGGCTTGCCGTAGGAGGCCGCCCGGACCAGGCCGGGGACCAGGCACAGGATCAGGACGACCAGCTCCAACCGCTTCATGGCACCTTCACCGGCGCCGGGGCGGATAGGGCGCTGGTGCTGCCGCCGCTTCCGCCCGGCGGCGTAAGTGTGGAGTAGGCCTGCACCCGGATGGTCCAGGAGCCGCTGCCGAGGTCGAGCGTGGCCGACGTCGGCGCCTTGCTGGAGCCTGCCTGGAACGGCACGTCGGCTTCGCCGACGCGCCGGTCACCGGGCTGGAACGACGGGTCCCGGCTGTAGAATACGTGGTAGTCGCCGCCGGGGCTGTTGACGGCAGCCTCGGGACTGGCGTTCCAGGAAACCCGGACCGCGTGCCTGGCAGCGCCGCTCCCACCGCACCCGGCCAGAACGAGGGCGAGCATAAGGAAAGCGCAGGCCAGGTATTCCTTCCGGGGTGCCGCTGGAGCGCCGGATTCCCGACCGCCGCGGGCGATTTCGTGCATTCAGTGCTGGTGATCCCCCGGGTCGTGCGCGTGGCCGTGCTCCAGCTCTTCCTGGGTGGCCGCCCGCACCTCGCGTACGGTCACGTCGAAGTTGAGCGTCTGCCCCGCCAGCGGATGGTTGGCATCGACGGTGACGTCATCCCCGTCGATGCCGACGATGGTGACCACGCGCGTCCCGTCGGGAGTGCTGGCCTGGAACTGCATCCCGACCTCCAGCTCCGGGGCGCCCTCGAACTGTTCACCCGAGACCACCGCCTGCAGGCCGTCCTGGTGGTTGCCGTACGCATCCTCCGGGGGCACGGTCACGTTCATCTGCGCGCCCTCCGCGTGCCCCTCCAGCGCGGATTCCAGCCCGGGAATCAGGGTGCCCGCGCCGTGCAGGTAGGCGAGCGGCTCCCGGCCCTCCGAGCTGTCCAGTGTCTGACCCTGGTCGTCGGTCAGGGTGTAGTCGAGGGTGACAACCGTGTCTTTGGCGATCTGCATAAATATTGGATCCGGGTCGTGATGTGGGAACGGGTTCGTGCATGCCCAGTCTACGCGGGCCCGGGTGCGGCTCCAAGGCCATCCGCGGCGCCGTGGCGCCGGGCCGCTAAAGAATTCCCCCGGCGCTGGAGTCGATCTCGGGCAGGTCTTCCCAGATCAGCTCCCCGACCCGTTCCTGGAGAAAGCGCGCGTGCCGGGAATCCGGACCGAAGGTGCGCACCACCGAAACCAGGAAATGGATGCCCAGCGTGGTCGGCGCGCCCAGCCAGACATCCTCGAGGCGATCGATGGGGTTGGCGTCCTCCTCGGCGAAGCGGGGTGTGTTCTCGCGCAGCGTGGACATGGCGTAGATCTGGTGCCGGTACACGAAGAAGCAGCGTGCCCCCTCCCCGGAGCAGCAAACCAGCGGGAAACGTGCCGCCACCCGGGGATCGCGCAGGTTGTGCGCGGCCCATTCAGTACTCTCGTGGCGCCAGTCGGCGAAGGCATCGTTGAACGCCGCGATGATCAAGGCGGCATTACGGGGCAGCGTCGGAGCGGGGCGGTTGGCGTTGAAGAAGCCACGTGCGGTCGCGGAAAGCTCGCCGCGGAAGACGTCGATATGGAACGCCTTGAGCTGCTTGCCGAGTTCCTCGATCAGGTCCATGCCGGGCCTCCTGTCATTATGCGTTATGGTGCCCCCTGGCATTCACACAGTACCCCCGGGTGCGGGTGGCGTCATCTTGTGTCGGTCCGGCGCTGCCGGTGGTATTTGCGCGCGATCTCGCTGAGAGCCGGTGCGGCACGCGCCGGGACGCGGTAGTCGACCGCGGCCGACAGGTCCGTCTCCGCCGGATTGATCTCCACTGTCGGCCTGCCCTGCATCCGCGCGCGGATGACCGGGGAAGCGATGTACGGAAACACGGCGCTGGTACCCACAGCAAATATCATGTCAAAGCCGGCTTCCAGCTCCCGCTGCAGGGTATCCACCGCCGCCTGCGGAAGCATCTCGTCGAACAGCACCACCCGCGGCCGGATCACGCCGTTGCACTCCGGGCAGCGGGGTAACAGCGCCAGGAGCGTGTAGTCGTCGACCCGGTCCGTGTACTCGCAGCCGGTGCAGTAGAGTTCGCCGGCATTACCGTGGATCTCGATAACGTTGCGGCTGCCGGCGGCACGGTGGAACCCGTCGACGTTCTGGGTCAGCACCCAGACCGCGTCGAAGTGCGACTCCAGCTCGGCGATGGCCCGGTGGCCGGCGTTGCAGGTGCGTCCGCGCGTGGCGGCGCCGATCTCGTGCAGATACTTCCAGGTGATGTCCGGGCGACGGGCGAACGTGCCGCCGGAGACGGCCTCCTCGATGGGCATGGCATCGTCGGTTATGCGGCCGTCGTACAGGCCGCCCACACCGCGGTAGGTGGGCAGGCCGGAGTCCGCGGAAATCCCCGCTCCGGTGATGAACAGGATCCGTGCGCTTTGCAGCATGTGGTCGACGATAGCGTCGATCTGCTCGAGTCCGGTGTCAGCGGCTTCGATCATGTCGGTCAACCACCTTGCGGCTGTCGATTACCATGAGCATACGATTATGGCTTACGCGGCGTGGTCCGAAAAGCGGACCCCGCCGGGGTGGAGGAAGCGATGCGAATATTCAGCGACCGGCACGGCCGGCGGTGGCAGGCGGCCGTGGGCAAGCAGTCCTACGGCGTGCGCCTGCTCCTGTTCACCCCCATGCGCGGAAGCGGCGTGCACCAGGTGTTGCTCGACTCCCGCAACAGCCTCGACGCCAACGCCGAGCTGGCCGAGTTGTCCGAGGCGCAGCTGTGCGATCAGCTCGCCCGCGCCGTGCCGTGGGACGGGTCGGGATAATCGCGGGTCAGCCGCCGCTGCGCTTCGCGGTACTTCTCTGCAGTGCGCTCGATGATCGCCGGCGGCAGCCGGGGCGGCGGCGGCGACTTGTTCCAGTCCAGGGTTTCCAGGTAGTCGCGCACGAACTGCTTGTCGAAGCTGGGAGGGCTGATGCCGGTACGGTAGGCGTCGGCCGGCCAGAAGCGTGACGCGTCCGGGGTCAGGAGCTCGTCGATCAGCACGACCCTCCCGGCCTCGTCGAGGCCGAACTCCATCTTGGTGTCGGCGATGATGATGCCCCGGTCGTGCGCGTAAGCGGCCGCCCGCCGGTAGATCGCCAGGCTGATGTCACGGACCCGCGCGGCGATATCGCCGCCCAGGATGTCCGCCGCCTGGCTGAAGCTGATGTTCTCGTCGTGCTGTCCCAGCTCGGCCTTGGTGGATGGCGTGAAGATGGGCTCGGGCAGCTCCTGCGCCTGCTGCAGTCCGGCGGGAAGCCGGATACCGCACAGGCTTCCGGTTCGCTGGTAGTCCTTCCATCCCGAGCCGATCAGGTAGCCGCGCACGATCGCTTCCACCGGCAGCGCCCGCATGCGCCGCACGACTACGGCGCGCCCGGCCACCTGCTCCCGCTCGGCCGGATCCGGCAGGATCGTCTCCAGGGGAATGTCGGCAAGGTGATTGGGCGCGAGATCCGCCATGCGCGCGAACCAGAAGTTGGAGACCGCGGTCAGGACCTGCCCCTTGCCCGGGATCGGATCGGCCATCACCACGTCGAAGGCGGAGATGCGGTCGGTGGTCACAATCAGCAGGTGGCGTCCGTCCACCGCGTAGACATCCCGCACCTTGCCGCGGTAGGCGAGCTCCAGGCTGGTCAGCTTGCTTTCGTAGAGGGCGTCCGGGGGCTGCTGGGTCATGGAATCTCGACTTGCGGTTGGATGGAGCGGCTATGGTACCCCCGGCGCGCGTTCCCGAGAAACGGTCCGGCGTGCCCGGCTTGCGACATGTCCGGTGGCGCCGTATGGTTTGCCGGCATGTTCTGCCGACGAGGGACTGCGACGGTGGCCGGTGCGTCCGGTCGCGGGGTCTGGGATAAGCGTGAGCATAGTCGCCCTGCATCTTCTGCTGCTGCATTTCTCGACCGGCCTGCTGCTGGTTTCCGCGGGCCTGTTTCTCGCCGCACGTCTGGGCGGTGAGCACGGCTGGGTCGCCTCGGCACGCCGCGCCGGCACCTGGAACCTCCTGTTGGCGGCGGCCGTGGCGATACTCGCCGTGCTGTGCGGCCTGGCAGAGATGGGTGCGCGGGTGGTGCCGGCCTCGTGGTGGCTGCAGCGCGACTTGGCGCTGGGGGAGGCCGCTGCGGGGGTGATCCTGGGCGGTTGGCGGCTGGCGGACCTGGCGCGACGGCGCGCGGCGGACTGGCGCTTCGTGGGGGTGCTGATCGTCGTGGCCGTCGCGGCCTTCCTGCTGGTCTGGTACGCCGCCGGCCGCCTGTACTGATCCTGGCATGGACGAGATCTACGTTTCCGTCGACATCGAGACCGACGGCTTCACCCCCGGCGCCAACAGCATGCTCTCCCTGGGGGCCGCCGCCTACCTGGACGACAAGACCCTGCTGGACACCTTCAGCATGAACCTGGAGACCTTGCCCGGGGCCTCCGCGCATCCCGCGACCATGAAGTGGTGGCAGGGCTTCCCGGAGGCCTGGGAGGCCTGCCGGCGGGACCCGCGGCCTCCCGGCGAGGTGATGCGTATATTCGCCGACTGGGTCCGGGCGCTGGAGGGGTATCCGATCTTCGCCGGCTACCCGGTCTCGTTCGATTTCAGCTTCGTCTCCTGGTACCTGCACCACTACGCTCACGACAATCCGTTCGGCTTCGCCGCGCTCGACATCAAGAGCTACGCCATGGCGCTGACCGGGGGTACCTTCCGGCACACCACCAAGCGCGGCATGCCGGCGGAGTGGTTCGACGATCTCCCGCACACGCACAGGGCGCTGGACGACGCCATCGAGCAGGGTGCACTGCTGTGCAATCTGCTGGCCCAGCGCCGGCGGAACGGCGCGTAACCGGAACACGCGCGTCCCGCAGGGGTCTCACCAGGGTACGTGAGACGACGGCACGCCGATTACTAACCCGGTCAGGGGTCATGCCACGTCTCAGGGAGCGCGTGGGCGGTGAGGACCAGGGCGGCGGGAGCGAAGGCGTCGCAGCGCTACGACAAGCGAGCGCAACGCGGTCATCGCCGCTCACGCGCTCTCCCGCAGGGCGCTCGCCTCGCCCCGTCTGGACGGCGCTGCTCGTCGGTCGTGTAGCGCCCGACTCCACTGCGCTGCTCGCGCCTTGCCAGACAGACCGACAGGAGCGCTGAGATGAGGCGTTACCCCTGACCGGGTTAGTACGGACAATCACCGCCGAGGATCGATGAGACCCGCCCACGTTGTCATGCTGTGCGTGCCCCTGGCACTGGCCGCCGCCGGTGTCCGGCCCGCGGCTGCCGGCGACCTTGCTGCACGCGCCTCGACCGCGCGGAACAGGTGGTACACGTCCCGGCAGGTGCAGCGGGGCGCGGTAGTCTATGGTCAGCATTGTGCGCGCTGTCACGGCGACCGCGCCCAGGGCGGACCGGGCTGGCCGAAGCCGGGCGCGAAGGGCACCGTGCCCGCGCCGCCGCTCGACGGGACGGGGCACACGTGGCTGTGGCCACTGCGGCGCCTACGGCACGTGATCGCTCACGGGCTGCCCATGGATCATGGCAGAATGCCGGCGTGGAAAGGAAAGCTCAGCGACAGCCAGGTCAATGCCACGATCGCGTGGTTCCAGGCATGGTGGCCGGATCCCGTGTACCGCCGCTGGCGCCTGATCCAGCGCCGTGCGCACAGGCTCCGTCACCGACGCGCCGGGCGTGGTCCGCGGGGGCTTGTGCAGCGCAAAGCCCCGCCGCCGCGAAAGGCTCCCTAGACGCCCCCGCTCGTTCGCCCGCTGGTGTGAAGCGGGTGCGGGCGAATTGTCGGCAGGCGCGCGCGCGCCGGGGGCGGCGACCTTGAGCTGGTGGGGCAAGGCCCTGGGCGGGGCCTTCGGGTTCGTCGTGGGCGGACCTGTCGGCGCGGCGGTCGGTGTCGCCCTCGGGCACGGGATGGACCGCAATGCCCGGGGCGCGGTGCCGTGGTCGCGCGACGTCGAGCGCACGCGGCACGCCTTCTTCAGCTCGGTGTTCGCGGTCATGGGGCATCTGGCCAAGGCGGACGGACGCGTCTCGCGCGACGAGATTCGCGCGGCCGAGCGCGCGATGCGCTACATGAACCTGAGCGCCGGGCAGCGCCGTGCCGCCATCGATCTGTTCCACCAGGGCAAGCTCCCCGATTTCGATCTCCGGGCTGCACTGGGGCATTTCCGGCGCCATTGCCAGCGCCATCCCGAGCTGGTGCGGCTGTTCCTGGAGCTGCAGCTGCGCGCGGCCCTTGCCGACGGCGACCTGGAGCCCGGGGAACGGGCGGTGCTGCTTCGCGTGTGCGAGGCACTGGGCGTGTCCGCGTACGAGTTCGAGCGCCTGGTCAACCTGGTGCGCGGGTTCGGCGGCGGGCGCGCCGGGCCGTCCAATCGACCGGCGCCTGCCGCCAGGCTCCGGCGCGCCTACGAAGTGCTCGGAGTGCAGCCGGGGGCCGAACCCGACGAGGTCAAGCGCGCGTACCGGCGGCTGACGAGCCGGACGCACCCGGACAAGCTCGTCTCGCGCGGGCTGCCGGAGGAAATGATCAAGCTCGCGGCAGAGCGCACGCGCGAGATACGCGACGCCTACGATACGATCCGGGAGGCGCGCGGGTTCTGACGACCCGGACCCCCGCCTCGGTTCCACCCACGACAGGGAGGTGACGGCATGTCGCACGCAGGCTGGGCGGTGGCGCTGGTACTGCACGTACTTTCGGCAGTGGTGTGGGTCGGTGGCATGTTCTTCGCATACATGGCCATGCGTCCGGCCGTGGTCCAGGTGCTGCAGGGGAGCCAGGGCCTGGAGCTGTGGAACCGCACCTTCGAGCGCTTCTTCCGCTGGGTCTGGGTGGCCGTGGTCCTGCTGCCGCTCACCGGCTACTGGATGGTCTACAGCATGTTCGGCAACCTGGCCACCGCGGGTGTCCACGTCGAGCTGATGCAGGGGATCGGCTGGTTTATGATCCTGCTGTTCCTGCATCTGTACTTCGCGCCGTACCAGCGTCTCCGGCAGGCTCTCGAGCGGGGCGATCGCGAGCAGGCGGGTGCGAGCCTGGGGCAGATCCGGATCATCGTCGCCACCAACCTGGCGCTGGGGCTGATCGTGGTGGTGATCGCGAGCGCCGGGCGCCTGCTGTAGCGGCGCGCCGGCAGGGGCCTTCCAACTCATTGGAACCCTTACAATACCGCCCGCGATCGGGTAACTTCCGTCCCTGCGGGGCGGCCCGCAACGCGGAGACCGGAGCACCCATGACCGACTACCGGATCGCACCGTCGATTCTTTCCGCCGATTTCGCGCGCCTGGGCGAGGAAGTCAGCGCCGTGGTCGAGGCCGGGGCGGACATGGTGCACTTCGACGTCATGGACAACCATTACGTGCCCAACCTCACGGTGGGGCCGATGGTCTGCTCCGCCCTGCGCGACTACGGGCTCACGGTACCGATCGACGTCCACTTGATGGTCAGTCCGGTGGACCGCCTGGTGCCGGAGTTCGCACGGGCCGGCGCCGAGTTCATCAGCTTCCACCCCGAGGCGACCCGGCACGTGCACCGGACCCTGCAGGTGATCCGCGAGCATGGCTGCCGCCCGGGGCTGGTGTTCAATCCCGCCACCCCCCTGGACCACCTCGAGTACGTCATGGACAGCGTCGACATGGTGCTGCTGATGTCGGTCAATCCGGGCTTCGGCGGGCAGCAGTTCATCCCGTCGACCCTGGAGAAGCTCCGCCGGGCCCGGCGCATGATCGATACCAGCCCGTACCAGATCCGCCTGGAGGTCGACGGGGGCATCAAGGTGGACAACATCGCCGAGGTGGCCGCCGCGGGGGCGGACACGTTCGTTGCCGGTTCGGCGATATTCGGTGCCGACAGTTACGAAGGGGCGATCGCCGCGATGCGGCGCGAGCTTGCGACCGCCGACGGCGGCGGGGGCCGGGCGTGAATACCGCGGCCCGGGCGGCGCCTACCGGGGCGCCGGAATGCCTGCGGAGTGGCGACTGGCGCCCGCGCTACCTGCTGTTTGATCTCGACGGCACCATCGTCGACAGCGCTCCCGACCTCACGCGCGCGGTGAACGCGACCCTGCGCGAGCTGCATCTGCCCACCCGCAGCGAGGAGGAGGTGCGCGCCTGGGTTGGCAATGGCGCGCGCAGCCTGGTGCGCCGGGTGCTGGTCGGCAACATGGAGGGATGGCCGGACCGGTCCCTGCATCAGCGGGCCTACGAGCGCTTCCTGGGGCACTACCAGGACACGCTCTGCGACCGCACAAGGCCCTACCCCGGCGTGGCGGAGGCCCTCGCGCGACTGCAGCAGCGCGGCTATGCGCTTGCCTGCGTGACCAACAAGCCGTCGCGTTTCACGCTGCCGCTGCTGGCGGCGCTCGGGCTGGACGTGCGCTTCGGCGTGGTGGTCAGCGGCGATACGGTGGCCACCAAGAAGCCGGATCCGCTACCCCTGTACCATGCCGTCACCGGCCTGGGCGCGCCCGACCCGCGCCGGGCCTGCCGCGAGCAGTCCCTGATGATCGGGGACTCCGTGACCGACATCGACGCGGCCCGCGCGGCCGGCAGTATTGTAATCTGCGTGCGCTACGGTTATAACCACGGCAGGGACATCGCCGAGGCCCGGCCCGACGGTGTCATCGATTCGATGCAGCAGCTGTGCGAGTTGCTCGAAAGGGCTGTCTGAACGATGCGTCCGCTGTTCCCGCGAGTGAGCCCCCTGCCGAAACGTACGGCGGGATGGCGATGGTGGTGCTGGCGTCCGTCCAACTGAACGGGCCGGGCGGCGGCGCTCGTGTCGCCGCAAAAACCACCGCCTTTCGGGAGCGAATCCGATGCATCAGGAGCAATTCGATCTTCTCGCCCATCAGGGCTACAACCGCATCCCCTTGATGACCGAGGTCCTGGCGGACCTCGATACCCCGCTCAGCACCTACCTGAAGTTGGCGGACGGGCCGTACTCCTACCTCTTTGAGTCGGTTCAGGGCGGCGAGAAGTGGGGCCGCTACTCCATCATCGGCCTGCCTGCGACCACCGTGCTGAAAGTGCGCCGGCACGAGATCGCCGTGGAGCGAGAGGGCGAGGTGGTCGAGCGCACCCGGGCCGACGATCCGCTGGCCTGGATCGAGGCGTTCCGGCAGCGCTACCGGGTGGCGCCTGTGGAGAGGCTGCCGCGCTTCACCGGCGGCCTGGTGGGCTATTTCGGCTACGATACCGTGCGCTACATCGAGCCGCGGCTGCGCTTTCCGGACAAGGCCGATCCGCTGGGCACCCCGGACATCCTGCTGATGGTGTCCGACCAGGTTCTGGTATTCGACAACCTCAGCGGCCTGCTCTATGTGGTGGTGCATAGCGACCCGGCCGAGCCCGACGCGTTCGCGCGCGGCTGCCGCCGGCTGGAAGCGCTGGTCGAGTCGCTGCGCCAGGCAGTTCCGGCGGCGCGCAGCCTGGCGCCGGGGCCGGGGCCGGCGCGGCACGCGTTCGAGTCCAGCTTCAGTCAACAGGGCTACGAGCAGGCGGTCGAGCGGATCAAGCGCTACATCATCGACGGCGATGTCATGCAGGTGGTGCCCTCGCAGCGCATGTCGGTCAGCTTCGACGCAGCGCCGCTGGATCTCTATCGCGCGCTGCGCTGCCTCAACCCCTCGCCGTACATGTTCCATCTGAACCTGGGGGAGTTCCACGTCGTCGGTGCCTCTCCCGAAGTGCTGGTGCGGGTCGAGGACGGTCAGGTGACGGTGCGGCCGATCGCCGGTACCCGTCCGCGCGGCGCGACC
This sequence comes from Gammaproteobacteria bacterium, assembly GCA_035638695.1. Classification (GTDB taxonomy): domain Bacteria; phylum Pseudomonadota; class Gammaproteobacteria; order UBA5335; family SLRW01; genus DASQZJ01. The sequence continues at coordinate 36,596 of DASQZM010000008.1, forward strand.
GACGAGGAGGACCGCGCTCTGGAGGAGGAGCTTCTGGCCGATCCCAAGGAGCGGGCCGAGCATCTGATGCTCATCGATCTCGGGCGCAACGATGTCGGCCGGGTGAGCGAGACCGGCAGCGTCGAGGTGACCGAGAACATGGCGGTGGAGCGCTATTCGCACGTGATGCACATCGTCTCCAACGTGCGCGGCCGGCTGCATCCGGGGTTGGGGCCGATCGACGCCCTGCGCGCCACCTTCCCTGCCGGCACCCTGTCCGGGGCACCCAAGATCCGCGCGATGGAGATCATCGACGAGATCGAGCCCGTACGCCGGGGGGTGTATTCCGGGGCCGTGGGCTACCTGGGCTGGAACGGCAATATGGACACCGCGATCGCCATCCGCACCGCCGTGATCAAGGACGGTCAGCTCCACGTGCAGGCGGGCGGCGGCATCGTGGCCGACTCGGTGCCACGGCTGGAGTGGGAGGAGACGCTCAACAAGCGCCGTGCGCTGTTCCGCGCCGTGGCCATGGTCGAACAGGGGCTCGACGAGGAGGGGCGGGCATGATCCTGATGATCGACAACTACGATTCCTTCACCTACAACCTGGTCCAGTACCTCGGTGAGCTGGGCGCGGCCGTCGAGGTGGTGCGCAATGACGCGGTCGGGGTGGGGGAGATCGCCCGGCGCGCGCCGGCGGGGATCGTCATCTCGCCCGGTCCGTGCACCCCGGACGAGGCCGGAATCTCGGTCGATGCCGTGCGGCGCTATGCCGGCGCCATCCCGATTCTCGGCGTTTGCCTGGGCCACCAGAGCATCGGCCGGGCCTTCGGAGGACGGGTGGTGCACGCGCGCCGGGTGATGCACGGCAAGACCTCTGCCATCCACCATGCGGGTGCCGGGGTCTTCCGCGGCCTGCCGGACGGTTTCACCGCCACGCGTTATCACTCCCTGGTGGTCGAGCGGGACAGCCTTCCGGACTGCCTGGAGGTCACCGCCTGGACCGAGACGCCGGACGGGGGCTTCGAGGAGATCATGGGCCTGCGCCACCGGGAGCTGGCCGTCGAGGGGGTGCAGTTCCATCCCGAGTCGATCCTGACGGACCACGGGCACGGGCTGTTGCGCAACTTTCTCGAGTCACTGCCGGTGACCGCCTGAATTCACGCCGCGCTCCGCATGGAGGGAGGAATCCGAGCATGGATATGCAGCAGGCGATACGCGCGGTGACCGAAGGACGCAACCTCTCCACCGAGGAGATGGGCGCCGTGATGCGCGGGATCATGACGGGGCAGGCAACCCAGGCGCAGATCGGCGGATTCCTGATCGGCCTGCGAATGAAGGGGGAAACCGTCGACGAGATTGCGGCCGCTGCGGCCGTGATGCGCGAGCTCGCCACGGGGGTGCGGCTGGCGAGCCTGGAACACGTGGTTGACACCTGCGGCACCGGCGGGGACTCCAGCCGGATCTTCAATGTCTCGACCGCGACCGCATTCGTGGTGGCGGGGGCCGGCGGGCGTGTTGCCAAGCACGGCAACCGCTCGGTTTCCAGCCAGTCGGGCAGCGCCGACGTACTGGAGGCGGCCGGCGTTCGGCTGGACCTGAGCCCGGAGCAGGTCGCGGCCTGCATCGAGACCGTCGGGGTCGGGTTCCTGTTCGCACCCCTGTATCACGGGGCGATGCGCCATGCGGTGGGGCCGCGGCGGGAAATGGGGGTGCGCACCGTGTTCAATGTGCTGGGGCCGCTGACCAACCCTGCCGGGGCGCCGAACCAGCTCCTGGGAGTGTTCAGTGAGGCCTGGGTGGAGCCGCTCGCGCAGGTGCTGTGCAAGCTCGGCAGCCGACACGTGATGGCGGTTCACTCGGCAGACGGCCTGGACGAACTCAGTATCGCGGCCCCCGCCGCAGTGGCCGAGCTGCGGGACGGACGGGTGCACCGCTACACACTCGATCCGCGGGAGCTCGGCCTGGCTCACCCCGACATCGAGGCGCTGCGGGTGCGCGACGCCGAGGAAAGCCTGGCCATGATCCGGCGCGTGTTCGAAGGGGAAACCGGAGCGGCGCGCGACATGGTGCTCCTGAACTCCGGCGCCGCAGTCTACGTCGCGGGACTCGCGGAAAGCCTCGATAACGGGATCGACCGGGCGTGCGAGGCGATCGACGGCGGCGCAGCGGCACGGCGCCTGGATCACCTGGTGCGCTTCACCCGGGCGCTGGAGGAGTCGCAGGCATGAGCGGCGAGATGATCCTGGAGCGCATCCTGCGGCACAAGCGCGCCGAGGTGAGCGACGCTTCGCGCCGCGTCCCCCTGGAGACGCTGCGGCGCCGCGCGGCCGGCGCTGGGGCGACCCGGGGCTTCGTCGCTGCCTTGCGGTCACGGGCGGCGGCCGGCGAGCCGGCGGTGATCGCGGAGATCAAGAAGGCGTCGCCGAGCCGGGGGGTGATCCGCGCGGATTTCGACCCTGCCTCCATCGCACGCAGCTACGCCGGCGGCGGTGCGGCCTGTCTTTCGGTCCTCACCGACCGGGAGTTCTTCCAGGGCGGCCCGGAAGCACTGCAGGCGGCGCGCACCGCCTGCAGCCTGCCGGTGTTGCGCAAGGACTTCATCATCGCCCCCTACCAGGTCTTCGAGGCCCGGGCGATGGGTGCGGACTGCATCCTGCTCATCGCGGCGGCGCTGGACGATCCCGCGCTGTTCGAGCTGGCCGGGCTCGCCACGGAGCACGGCATGGACGTGTTGGTCGAGGCGCACGATGCTCAGGAGCTCGAGCGGGCGCTGCGCCTGCGACTGCCGATGGTGGGCATCAACAATCGCGACCTGCGCAGCTTCGAGACGTCGCTGGACCGGACCCTGGAACTGCTGCCGCGGATTCCGGAAGGGACCCTGGTGGTCACCGAGAGCGGCATCCACACGGACGCCGACATCCGGCGCCTGCGCGCGGAGGGGGTGGGCGCCTTTCTGGTCGGCGAGGCGTTCATGCGGGCCGCCGACCCGGGAACGCGCCTGGCGGAGCTGTTTGGTACCGGGTAACGCCGCGCGGGCGGGCTAGCTAGCGCGTTCCGAGTACCACGATGGTTTTCCCGGACACGCTGATCAGGCTCTGCTCTTCCAGGCTCTTGAGCACGCGCCCCGCCATCTCGCGGGAGCAGCCGACGATCCGCGCGAGCTCCTGGCGACTGATGCGCAGCTGCATGCCGTCCGGGTGGGTCATCGCATCGGGCTGCTCGCACAGGTCCAGCAGCGCGCGGGCGATCCGGCCGGCGACATCGAGGAAGGCCAGGTCCTCGACCTTCCGGTTGGTGCGGCGCAGGCGCGCGGCCATCTGCGAGGCGAGCTCGAACAGCACGTCCGCATGCTCCATCGCCAGCTTGCGGAAGCGGTTGTAGGCGATCTCCGCCACGCGGCAGGGGGTGCGGGTGCGGACCCAGGCGCTGCGGGGCGTGTCGCCGCAGAACAGTCCCATTTCGCCGAAAAAATCGCCGCGATTGAGGTAACTGAGCACGATCTCGTTGCCGTTGGCGTCCTCGATCAGCACCGCGACCGATCCCTCCACCATCAGATACAGCGTCTCCGGGCGCGTGCCGCCCTGGATGATCAGGTGGTGCTTGGGGTAGCTGCGGACGTGGCAATGGGCCAGGAGCCAGTCCAGGACCGGATTGCCCATGATCTTGGCTTCGGTGGCACTCATCGTGGGCTTGCTTTCGGTGGCCGCGACATGATGGACAGGATTCTTTGAATCCGGAGCAGCTTCCAGAGTATACATGACCGCTCGCTGAGCCTACGTTAGTCAGCGGCTGTTACATTTTCACCCTTTTACGGGGGCGAGCTGATGAAGGCGCGTATCAAGCTGATAGAAGGCGTGACATTCGCCGCCGAATCGGACAGCGGGCACGCCATTGTGATCGACGGCTCGCCGCAACACGGCGGCCGTAACCTGGGACCGCGGCCGATGGAAATGCTGCTGCTGGGAATGGGCGGATGCACCGCCTTCGATGTGGTCAACATCCTGCGCAAGGCGCGTCAGCCGGTGGCGGACTGCGAGGCCCTGCTGAGCGCCGAGCGGGCCGATACCGAACCACGCGTGTTCACGCGCATTCACGTGCATTTTATCGTCACCGGTGCCGGGCTTAGGGAGCACCACGTACGGCGTGCCGTGGACCTGTCGGCCGAGAAGTACTGCTCGGCCTCGATCATGCTTGGCAAGACCGCGCAGATCACCCACGATTTCGAGATTCGCGCGCCCGCACGCGCCTGAGCCCGGGCGTCACGCCCGCGCCCTGCGGGGCGTGGCATTCCCTCTGACCGGGTTAGTAAAATGGCCGATCCGCGTCCGCGCGCCGACCCGGCCTTCCGGCCGCGACCGAAGGGAGGCGACGGGAGCCGGAGATGCGTTTCCCGCGGGGGCAAATTGGTGGATAATGCGCGCCTCGCAGGCGCGGTGCGGACGGGTATTCGGGGGCGCGGCACGACCGACGTGGAGGTATCGAGTTGGTAAAACCACTGCAAAAACTGCAGCTGCATGGTTTTAACAACCTGACGAAGACGCTCAGCTTCAATATCTACGATATCTGCTATGCGGTTTCGGAGGAGCTCAGTCGCGAGTACATCGACTATATCGACGAGGTGTACAACGCGGAGCGCCTGACCCAGATCCTCTCCGACGTCTCGAACATCATCGGGGCGAACGTGCTGAACGTGGCCCGACAGGACTACGAGCCACAGGGCGCGAGCGTGACCATGCTGATCTCCGAGGAGCCGGTCCGGCGCGAGGAGTATTCCAACTCCGAATCGCCCGGGCCGCTGCCCGAGGCGGTGCTTGCGCATCTGGACAAGAGCCACATCGCGGTCCACACCTACCCGGAGAGTCATCCGCAGAACGGTGTCGCCACTTTCCGTGCCGACATCGACGTCTCGACCTGCGGGCTGATCTCGCCGCTGAAGGCATTGAACTACCTGATCCACAGCTTCGATTCGGACATCGTCACGATCGATTACCGGGTCCGTGGCTTCACCCGCGACGTGCGCGGCAAAAAGCACTTCATCGATCACAAGATCAACTCGATCCAGAATTTCATGTCCCGCGACACGCGCGAGCGCTACCAGATGCTGGACGTGAACGTCTACCAGGAGAACATCTTCCACACCAAGATGCTGCTGAAGGAGTTCGACCTCGACAACTACCTGTTCGGGATCAACGCAGGGGACCTGTCGGGCAAGGAGCAGGAACGCATCCGCAGACAGCTCCGGCACGAGATGCTGGAGATGTTCTACGGGCGCAACGTCCGCCGTATGTACTGACCACGGCGGGAACGACCGCCCCCGATTCCATCCCGGAGCCGGTCAGAGGTGGTACGTGCTCGTGGTCATCAGCTTCGACAGCCGCCGCATCAGCCAGCGCACGGGCGCGGGGAGTTCGCGGCCGCCGGCCCGGCGCGCCGTTTCGCCGTGGTGGGCCTCGTCATACTTCATCCGGTCGAGAATCGCGCGGCTGCGCAGGTCCTCGGGCGGCAGGCGGTCGAGGTGATTGTCGATGTGGCGGATCACCTGGTTCTCGGTTTCGGCGACGAAGCCGAGGCTCCAGCGGTCGCCGAACACGCCGGCCAGCGCCCCGATGCCGAGAGATCCGGAATACACCAGCGGCGCCAGCAGGCTCGGGCCCGCGCCCAGGTCCTCGAGCCGGCGTCCGCACCAGGCCAGGTGCTGGTGCTCATCGCGTGCCGACTGGCGCAGCGCCTCGCGGATCTGCGCGTCGCGCCCGAACCACGACTGCGACTGGTACAGGGCCTGCGCGCTGATCTCGCCGGCGTGGTTCACGCGCATCAGGCGCGCCGATTCGCGGCGCCCGGCCGGGCCCAGCTCGGTTTCGGGGATGCCGTCGTCCGGGTGGGGTGAGCCCGCATCCACGGGGTTGCAGAACACCGTGCGCAGGGCCTGGTCCATTTCCATCAGGATGCGGTCGCTGAGGCGGTAACGCCGGCCGGGGCTTTCGCTGGTCGTGCGAGTAGCGTACATGCCGTCGGGATTCCCCGTGCGGTGACTTGGCGACGGCTCACGTTAGGCAATCCGCAGGGTTCTGGCAAGCCCCGCTCTGGTAACCGTGTATAGTATTTGTATAATCTCTTCCCGGCGCGCGGCGGGCCCGGCCGTGCGCACTGGTCCGGTCGGAGGTATTGTTACCTCTCACAGGGCGCGTACGCGGTGAGGGCAAGGCGCGGGAGCGAAGGCGCAGCCTTGCCCCGTCGAGTGCGCGCAACGCCGCGATCGCCGTTCACGTACCGGAACTTCGGGTGTTTCCGTCGCCCCGTCGGGATGGCGTTGCCCGCCGGCCGTGTAGGGTCACGACAGGCCACGCCTCGCGCCTTGCCAGACAGACCGACAGGAGCGCTCAGAAGTGGCATTCCCACAGACCGGGCGGGTGCCAATCCGACAGCAACGACCGAAAGGGGGGGGGCGTGAGAGTTTTCGCCGCCATGGCCATCGTGGCCTGCTGCGTGGGGCCGGCAACCGGTGTCGCCGCGCCGATCGTCCTCGCCAATCACGGGGTCAAGGCGCCCAAGGGAGTCAAGGGGAAAGTTCGGCTCGGCTACCTTGCGACCAGCGGTAATACCCAAACCCGCAACCTCCATGCGGACTTCCATGTTGCATTCATGCTGCGCCAGTGGATCTATTCCTTTTCCGCCACCGCGTACAACAGCATGGAGAGTGGACAGACCACGGCCGAGCGCTATACCTCGAGCTTCAAGACCGACTACGACTTCACGCCGCACAACTACGTGTTCGCCTCGGCGAAGTTCGACAGGGACCGGTTCAGCGGTTATGAGCGGCGCACCTCGGAGACGGCGGGTTACGGGCGGCGCCTGATCTCCAATGGTCCGGTGCGGCTGGACGCCGAGGTCGGCGTGGGCGCCCGGCAGACGAAGGTAGCCGATGCGTTGCCGGCGCGCAACCGCAACGAGGCCATCCTGCATACCGTGGGCAAGCTCGAGTGGGATATCTCGGACACCAGCCGGTTGCTGCAGAGCCTGGAAGTCCAAAGCGGCCGTTCGGATACCTTCGTCGAATCCGTCACCTCGCTGAAAAACAACATCCGGGGCAACCTCTACTGGCGCCTGTCGTATGATGTGAGGCACAACTCCAGCGTGCCGCCGGGGATCAAGAAGACCGATACCCAGACCTCGATTTCGCTCGAGTACGATTTCTGAGGTCCGTCGCCGGCGGCGCGTGACCGAAGGGACGCGGCACAGGCCGGTCGCCACCGGAGGCACATCTTCTTGTGCCCTTGTACACCGACCTGCCTGACGCCGGGGTACGCGAGCGCCCGCTGCGATGGGACCTTCGCGAGCGCGCCCGCTTGCACGGCTTGTCAGGGCGCCGGCGGTCTTGTACTATAGCGCGCCTTTCCACCGGCTTTTACCGTCTGGAGCCAGAATTCGAATGAAGACGTTTTCCGCCAAACCGGAGACCGTGACCCGGGACTGGTACGTCGTCGATGCCGAGGGCAAGACGCTCGGAAGGCTGGCGACTGAGGTCGCCCGGCGCCTGCGCGGCAAGCACAAGCCCGAGTACACGCCGCACGTGGACACCGGCGACTACATCGTGGTGGTCAACGCCGAGAAGATCCGGGTCACGGGCCGCAAGCGCCGCGACAAGATGTACTACCGGTTCACGGGCTACGTCGGCAACATGAAGTCGATCAGCCTGGAGGATCAGCTCGCGAAGGCGCCGGAGCGGGTCATCCAGCATGCGGTGAAGGGCATGCTGCCGAAGAATCCGCTGGGCCGGGCGATGTTCCGCAAGCTGAAGGTCTACCGGGGCCCCGAGCACCGGCACGCGGCGCAGCAGCCCAGGCCGCTGGAGATCTGAGCGGCACGCTTTCGCGATCACCCAATCGGAACAGTCTCAGATGGCACAGACACAGAATTACGGCACCGGTCGTCGCAAGCGCTCCACGGCGCGCGTTTTCCTCTCCTCGGGCAGCGGCAATATCGTCGTCAACGGTCGTTCCGTGGACGAGTACTTCGGCCGCGAAACAGCGCGCATGATCGTGCGACAGCCGCTGGAAGTGGTGGAAATGGCCGACAACTTCGACATCCGGATCAGTGTTTCCGGGGGCGGCGGCAGCGGCCAGGCCGGCGCCATCCGTCACGGCATCACCCGCGCCCTGATCGACTACGACGAGGCGTTTCGCCAGCCCCTGCGCAAGGCCGGTTACGTCACCCGCGACGACCGCCAGGTCGAACGCAAGAAGGTGGGCCTGCACAAGGCGCGGCGCGCGCCCCAGTTCTCCAAGCGCTGAGCGACGCCCGCTTCCCTTGGGGGATCGTCTAGCGGTAGGACAGCGGACTCTGACTCCGCTAACCCAGGTTCGAATCCTGGTCCCCCAGCCAAGCAAGACCCCGCCTCCCGAGGCGGGGTTTTTTTGTGGATCCCTTGGCGGGCGCCGCGGTCGGATCGGGTGACGCGGCCCCGACCGGGGTGCCGACGGAGACGGAGACCGGCGATGAGCGATGCGGTCACGCAGAGATTCGGAGCCGCCCAGGGCTGGACGGCAGACGCCGAGACCACGGCACTGGTGTCGGGGCGCGCCCGCTACAGCGGCGACGCGGTTGTCGAGGGGCAGGTGCACGCCGCCTTCCTGCGCTCGACGGTCGCCAGCGCCCGGCTGCGCGGGCTCGACACAAGCGCCGCGGTGGACGCGCCGGGTGTCCTGGCGGTGCTGACCGGAAGGGAGGTCCGGGCGGCCGGGCTGGGTGAGCTGCGACCCATGGCGAGTCTGCCGGGCAGCGACGGCACGCCCATGGCATCGACGCCGCAACCGCTGCTGGCGGCGGATACGATCCGCTACGTGGGCGAGCCTCTGGCGATGGTTGTCGCGACCTCGCCGGCCGCGGCAGCCGACGCCCTGGCCCTGCTGGAACCGGAAATCGCCACGTCGCCCGCGGTCGCCACGATCGAGGCGGCGCTGGCCGAGGGTGCGCCCCGGGTCTGGCCGGAGGTGGCCGGCAACATCGGGCTGCGGTGGCGGGCCGGGGACCCGGAAGCGGTCGATCGCGCCTTCGGCCGGGCCCGCCATGTGACCCGCGTGCGCCTGGCCAATCCGCGGCTGGTCGGCAACCCGATGGAGCCGCGCTCGGCACTGGCCTGGTACGAGGCGGACCCGGGACGCTATACCCTGGTGACCCCCTCCCAGGGCGTCAACGCCCTGCGCCTGGGCCTGGCCGACATGCTGGACCAGGACCCGGCGGCGGTCCGGGTGCTGACCCCCCGGGTCGGGGGCGGGTTCGGGCTGCGCACGCCGCTTTACCCGGAGCAGGTGCTAGTGGCGTGGGCGGCGCGCCGCCTGGATCGCGCGGTGAAGTGGCAGGGAAGCCGTTCGGACTGCTTTCTTGCCGACCAGCACGGGCGCGACTCGACCCTGCACGGAGAGCTGGCACTGGACGGGGAGGGCCGCTTCCTGGCCCTGCGCGCGGCCATCGACGCCAATATGGGCGCCTATTTCAGCAGCAGCGGCGTGGTGGTGCCCACGCGCAATTTCGCGGGCGGCCTGACCTCGGTCTACCGCACCGGCGCGATCGCGCTCGAGGCACGCTGCGTGTTCACCCATAGCGTGCCCACCGGACCGTATCGCGGCGCCGGGCGGCCGGAAGCGGCCTACCTGGTGGAAAGGCTGGTGGATAAAGCCGCCCGGGAGACCGGGACCGATCCGGTCGAGCTGCGCCGGCGCAACCTGATCGGCGCCGCCGAAATGCCCTGGCGCACGCCGATGGACCAGCTCTACGACAGCGGCGAGTTCGAGGCCCTGATGGATGCGGCGCTGGAGCGGGCGGACTGGCACGGCTTCGAGCGCAGGCGCAGTGCCGCGGCCGCGCACGGTCGCCTGCGGGGGCGGGGCCTGGCCTGCTTCCTGGAGACCGCCGGCGGGCTGCTGCACGAGTCCGCGGCCGTGCGTTTCACGGAGGACGATCGCATCGAGCTGCGTACGGCGGCGCAGTCCAACGGCCAGGGGCACCTGGCTTCGCTGGCGTATGCCGTGGCCGAGCGCTTCCAGATCCCGCCGGACGTCGTACGCGTGGTCCAGGGGGACAGCGAGCTGGCGCCGGCGGGCTTCGTCTCGGTGGCATCCCGCTCGATGATGATGGCCGGGTCCGCCGCGGCGGCGGCCGCGGACGCGTCGCTGGACAAGGCGCGGGCGCTGGCCTCGCACCTGCTGGAGGTGGCCGCGGCGGACCTGGAGTACGCCGGGGGCGAGTTCCGGGTGGCCGGGACCGACCGCCGCATCGGTCTGTTCGACCTGGCCCGGCGGGCGGGCGGGGATAATCTGCCGCCCGCGGCGCCGCGCGAGCTGGACGCGGACGGGAGCTTCCGTTCGCCGGAACAGAGCTTTCCCAACGGCTGCCACGTCTGCGAGGTCGAGATCGATCCCGAGACCGGCCGCGTCGAGGTGGTGGCGTACACGGCGGTGGACGACTGCGGTCGCGTGATCAACCCGGATGTCGTGCACGGTCAGATCCACGGCGGCATCGCCCAGGGGCTGGGCCAGGTACTGGGCGAGCAGGGCGTCTACGATGCCTCCGGCCAGCTGCTCACGGGCAGCTTCATGGACTACCCGGTGCCGCGCGCGGATGACCTGCCGGCGCTGGACGTCACCCTGCGGCCCGTGCCGTGTCGGAGCAATCCGCTGGGCGTCAAGGGCGTGGGGGAGGCCGGGACCGTGGGCGCGCTGCCCGCCGGCATGAACGCGATCCTGGACGCGCTGCGGCGTGCGGGCGTCGCGCACCTGGATATGCCCGCGACGCCGGCGCGCGTATGGCGCGCGCTGCAGGAGGCCGGACGCTAGCCTAGCGGAGCGTCTGTACCCCGCCCTGGCCGGCGAGCAGCAGCACGTCGGCAGGACGCAGCGCGAAGATGCCGACCGTCACGATGCCGGGGATGTCGTTGAGCCGCTGCTCCAGGCCCGCCGGCGCGCTGATCTCGAGGTCGTGCACGTCGAGGATCGCGTTGCCGTTGTCCGTGCGGTAGCCCTCGCGCAGGGTTGCCCGGCCCCCGAAGCGCACCAGCTCGCGCGCCACGAAGCTGCGCGCCATCGGGATCACCTCGACGGGCAGAGGAAAGCGTCCTAGCACTTCCACCAGCTTGGATTCATCCGCGATGCAGACGAAGCGCTCGCTGGCACCGGCGATGACCTTCTCGCGCGTGAGCGCTCCACCGCCGCCCTTGACCAGGTGCAGCTGACGGGTGGCTTCGTCCGCGCCATCGACGTAAACGGGCGGCGTGCCGGCCTCGTTCAGCTCGACCACCGGGATTCCGGCCGCCTCCAGCAACCGGGTCGTCTGGTCCGAGCTGGACACGGCGCCGCGCAGGCGGTCGCGCCGCCCCGCCAGCAGGTCGATGAAATGGCGCACCGTCGAGCCGGTGCCGACCCCGATGACCGCGCCTTCCGGCACGTATTCCAGGGCAGCCTCGGCTGCCGCCCGCTTGAGCTCGTCGCTGGTCACCGGTCGCTCCCGGAGATGGCCCGGCGGCCGCCGGGCAGGCATGAACCTGCCGGGATTATATCGGCTGGCCAGCGTCCCGTCAGGGTGCTGCTTCCCAATTTTCAGCAATGTTGCTAAGTTTGGCGCCCATGATCGACACCTATATCCGCAAGATCCTGAACGCACGCGTCTACGACGTCGCTGAAGAAACCCCCCTGGAAAAGGCCCCCAATCTTTCGGACCGGATCGGCAGCGAGATCTTCCTCAAGCGGGAGGATCTGCAGCCCGTGTTTTCCTTCAAGCTGCGCGGCGCCTACAACAAGATCTCCCAGCTGGATGAGCAGGCCCGCGCCCGGGGCGTGGTTTGCTCCTCGGCCGGTAACCATGCCCAGGGCGTGGCGCTGGCAGCGCGCCGGCTGGGTATCCGGGCGACCATCGTCATGCCCCGCACGACGCCGCCGATCAAGGTCCGCGCGGTGCGCAAGCTCGGCGGGCGCGCCGTGCTGCACGGGGATGCGTACGACGATGCCTACGAGTATGCCAAGCGACTCACCCGGGAGCGCGGCATGACCTTCGTACACCCCTACGACGATCCGGACGTGATTGCGGGTCAGGGCACGGTCGCAATGGAGCTTCTGCGGCAGCACTCCGGCCCCCTGGACGCCGTGTTCATCCCGGTCGGTGGCGGCGGACTGCTGGCCGGCATGGCCTCCTATATCAAGTACCTACGGCCGGAGATCCGGGTCGTCGGGGTCGAGCCCGACGATGCCGCCAGCATGACCGAGGCGCTGCGTCGCCATCGTCGGGTGCGGCTGAAGCAGGTGGGCTTGTTCACCGACGGCGTCGCCGTGCGGCAGGCGGGGCGGGAGCCCTTCCGCGTGGCGCGCGAGACGGTCGACGACATGGTGACGGTCAGCACCGACGAGGTCTGCGCCGCGATCCGCGACATCTATGAGGACACCCGCTCCATCGCCGAGCCGGCGGGCGCGCTGGCCACCGCCGGCGCCAAGCGGTACCTGGCCGACCGCGGCATTACCGGCTGGCGGGTGGCGGCGGTGATCGGCGGCGCCAATATGAACTTCGACCGCCTGCGTCACGTCGCCGAGCGCACCGAGCTCGGCGAGCACCGCGAGGCACTGCTGGCGGTCACGATTCCGGAGCGACCCGGCAGCTTCCTGCATTTCTGTCGCGACATCAGCAAGCGCACCATCACCGAGTTCAACTATCGCTATGCGGACGCGGCGCAGGCCCACGTGTTCGCGGGGGTCAAGCTGGAAGACGGGGTGGGGGAAAAGAACGCGCTGGTCACCTCCCTGCGGGAGGCGGGCTACACGGTCGTGGACATGGCCGACAACGAGATGGCCAAGCTGCACATCCGCTACATGGTAGGCGGCCATGCGCCGCTACTGGAAAATGAACGTGTCTACCGTTTCGAGTTTCCCGAGCGGCCCGGAGCGCTGCTGCGCTTTCTCAGCCGCATCGGTCGGGACTGGAACATCAGCCTGTTCCACTACCGCAACCACGGCGCCGACTTCGGCCGCGCGCTGGTCGGCATGCAGATTCCGTCCTCGGACCTGACGCGGTTCCGGGAGAAGATCGACAAGCTCGGCTACGAGTGCGCGGACGAGACCGGCAATCCGGCTTACGATCTCTTCCTTAGCCCGGGCAAATAGGCCGCGCGGGCCGGGTCCGCGTTCATCCATTGTGCCGAGGGAGACGGAATGAAGGCTCTTCAGGATCGTGTGGCGGTGGTCACCGGGGCAGGCTCCGGCATCGGGCGGGGCGTCGCTCTTGAGCTCGCGCGCCGGGGCGCGCGGCTGGCGCTGGCCGATCTCGACGAAGCGGGCATGCAGGAGACCGCCTCGCAGGTGGAGGCCCTGGGCCGCAAGGTGACCACCCACGCGATCGATGTCTCGGACCGCGGCCGCATGGAACGCTTTCCGGATGAGGTGGTCGAGGCGCACGGGCGTGTTCACGTGGTGGTCAACAATGCCGGGGTGACCGTGGTGCACACGGTCGAGAAGATGGATCTCGACGATTTTGAATGGATCATGGGGATCAACTTCTGGGGCATGGTGTACGGGTCCAAGTTCTTCCTGCCGTACCTGCTGCGCGAGGACGAGGGGCACATCGTCAACCTGTCGAGCATCTTCGGCGTCATCGGCGTCCCCAACCAGAGCTCCTACTGCTCCAGCAAGTTTGCCATCCGCGGCTTCACCGAGTCGCTCCGTGCCGAGCTCCGGGATACTACGGTCGGGGTGACCAGCGTGCACCCCGGCGGGGTGGACACCAGCATCGTGCGCAGCTCCCGGTTCCGCGACAGCATGACGGCGCAATCGAAGGAGGAGTTGGCGGAGACCTTCCGCAAGGCAACCATGACCACCCCGGAGAAGGCCGGTCGGTTGATCGTCGACGGAATCGCCGCTGGCCGCCCGCGGCTCCTGGTGGGGCCGGACGCCAAGCTGCTGGACAAGATCCAGCGCCTGATGCCGGCGCGCTACCAGGGGCTGGTGCAGCGGCTGATGCAGCGCGGCCGGGAGCAGCGTGCCGGCTAGCTGCCTCGGGCCTTTCTCAGCCCTCCGCGAGGGACAGGATGAAGTGCCACTGGTCCTCGGTCACCGGCATCACGGACAGCCGATTGCCGCGGCGCACCAGGGGCATGCCCGCCAGCTCAGGGTGGCTTTTCAGCTCGCGCAGTGCGACCACCCGCGGCAGATGCCGCAGGTAGCGCACATCGACCATGTACCAGCGGGGCTTATCGCGGTCGCTCTTCGGATCGTAGTGCGGGTCGTCCGGGTTGAAGGCCGTGTGGTCGGGGTAGCCGGCCCGCGCGATCTCCATGATCCCGACGATGCCCGGCTCAGCGCAGTTGGAGTGATAGAAGAACGCCCGGTCCCCGAGCTGCATCTCGTCGCGCATTATGTTGCGTGCCTGGTAGTTGCGCACGCCGTCCCAGTGGTCGGTCCCGGCGGCCTTCAGATCGTCGAGGCTGAACACGTCGGGCTCGGATTTCATCAGCCAGTGGCGCACGTGGCCCCCCTACTGCAGCAAAGACTGAGGCTGGTCATCCATCCAGGTTGCGGAAACCCGCTTCGGTCACCACTCCACTCAGCGGCACGTCCCAAGGCTCGCGCGGCAGCGCTGCCAGTCGCTGGAACTCGTGGGCCACGCCGATCAGGCGCGGTTTGCGCCAGGACCGGCGCAGGCGCAGGAATTCGAACGTACGGTCATAATAGCCGCCTCCCATCCCCAGCCGGTTGCCGTGGTCGTCAAAGGCCACCAGCGGCGCCATCACCAGATCCAGGAAGCGCGGGTTAATCACCCGGCCCGGATCGGGCAGCGGTTCCGGGATGCCGAACCGGTTGGCGACCAGGACCTCGCCCGGAGCGTGGCGCACGAACCGCAGCCCGACCCGGCGAGGCGAGCCGGCCAGCACCGGAAGAAACACCTGTTTGTCCATGGCCTGGGCATGCTGCATCACGGTCCCCGGATCCATTTCCCCGTCCGTGGCAAGGAACAGCGCGATGCGGCGACTGTTCCGGAACAGCGGCAATGCCGTGATGATGCGGCTCATAGCCCGGCCGCGGTGGAAACGCTGGTCAGCGCTCAGCTCCCGGCGACGCCGGCGCATCTCGCGGCGCAGCGCGCTCTTGTCGGCCTGGGTGTCTGGTGCGATTAGGGGGCCGGGGTCCTTGGTCATGGCGTCGGCTTCCGGGATGGCTGCGAACAGGACGCCCCGGGCGTATCCGCCCGGGGCGTTTCCGCCGTCCGCGGCGAAGTGGGGGGCGCCTCCCGCCCGTGCCGTCGGGTACCATCGACCTTGAACCAGTGGTTCAGGTGGGGTCGGTAGCCGGGGCCTCAGGCTTTCCGCTCACGGGCGGACTTGCTCAACAGCCCCGACACTCCCAACCCCCGGGTCGGTGAATAGGCTCAAGAGGTAACTCCCGATACCCGTCGAACACCGCAGGAAGCGCCAAACCGATGACGGCGGGGCGAACCCCGCCGTTGGCCAGACCCGGGTTCTCAATGCTGCCGGGGCTCGTCCCGGGCGAGTGCCAGGTCCAGCTTGTCGTTCAAAACACGAATCCGGTCCATGTCCAGTTCGCTGGCATGCTGTCGCTGACGACCGCCGAGAACCTCGTTGGCGAGATTCAGAGCCGCCATCACGGCGATCCGGTCCAGCCCCACGACCTTCCCCTGGTCGCGAATCTGCCTCATTCTGTCATTCAGATGCTGAGCCGAGTCAAGCAGGTCCTGGCGCTCGTCCTCGGCGCAGGCGACCTGGTATTCCTTGCCCAGGATGCGGATGGTCACCGGGTTCGTGCTGCCTGGGTCGTCGGCCATCTCAGGATATCTGCTCCATTGACTTCAGGCGCGAGATCATCGCTTCCACGCGGGCCCGGACCAGCTCGTTGCGCTGGATCAGGTGGGCGCGCTCCGTGGCGAGCTGCTCCTGCCGGTCGCGCAGCGAACGGTTCTCGTCCCGCAGCCGCCGGCACAGGGCGAGAAGCTCGTCCACCTGCCGTTCGAGTTTCTCCAGTTCCGATTCGGCCATGCTCGGGCCCCGCTCGGTACACGTCACGTCGCTCGACTATAGGGTCCCACCGGGCAATTATCAACGCGGGCGTTGGGCCGCGTGAGGCCGCGGTGATAGCATGAAGCGAAAGCCGGCGCGCTCGCGCGCCTTCGGCGGGCGGCATCGTTTCCCACCTGAACCGGGCACGAGAGCAGGTTCCGCGAGTGAATACCGACTGGTATCAGACGCTGCAGGAAGCGCTCGTCCGCGCGGGCGCCGTCACGGACGCCGCGGAGTGCCACGGCAGCCTGTGCGGGTGGCTGTGCGGGGCCCATGAAAGCGATCCGCGTCCGTGGATCGACGAGAGCTTGGGCGGTGCTGATCCCCGCAATCTCGCCGCCGGCGAGTGCCGGGAGCTCCTGTTGCAGCTCCACGGCGAGACGCGCCGGGTGCTGGAGGCGGCCGGAACGGATCTGCACCTGGTGCTGCCCCCGGACAGCGCGCCGCTCGAGCAACGCGTGGATGAGCTGGGGCACTGGTGCCAGGGGTTCCTGCACGGTCTGGGGGTGGCGCGACCTGGCAGCATGGAAGGGCTGCCGGAGAACAGTCGCGAGGTGATCCACGACTTTCTGGACGTCACCCGCGCGGCGCTTGAGCCCGATGGCGACGACGAGGAGCAGGAAGGGGCCTACGCGGAGATCGTCGAGTACATCCGGGTCGGGGTACTCCTGGTCTACGAGGAGCTCTACCCTGAACAGGACGGAACCTCGCCCAGGCGCCTCCACTAGAGGGGCTTGCTGAAAAAGGTCCACCCATGGCCTTTTTCAGCGTCGCAACCGGCAAACGCGGTTTCCCGGCTGCCCCATATGCAAGCACTTGCAGTGCATGAAAATGGCCCTACATCCCTGTAGCGCACAGGAGCGGCCCGGCAGCGTCGCGGCCGGGCAGGTCGAGGACAATCGGGAGCATCAATGAAGCAGAAGGAGTTCGCACGCCGCCGCCGCCAGTTGATGGAAGCGATGGGTGAGGGCAGCATCGCCATCGTCCCGGCGGCACCCGAGCGCACGCGCAACCGCGACGTCGAGTATCCCTACCGCCAGGACAGTGACTTCTACTATCTCACCGGGTTCCCGGAGCCGGGCGCCGTGCTGGTCCTCCTGCCCGGACATCCGCGCAATGCATACGTCCTGTTCGTGCGCGAGCGGGACCCGGAGATGGAGGTCTGGAACGGTTACCGTGCCGGCCCGGAGGGGGCCTGTGACAGCTACGGCGCGCAGGAGTCCTACCCGATCGACGATATCGACGACATCCTTCCGGGGCTGCTCGAGCCGGTGGAGCGGGTGTTTTACACGATGGGCAACAATCCCGAGTTCGACCAGCGGCTGATCGGCTGGGTCAACCGGCTGCGGCAGCAGGCGCGCAAGGGAGTACACACGCCCTGGGAGTTCGTTTCACTGGAGCATCATCTGCACGAGATGCGTCTGTTCAAGGACCGGGCTGAGCTGGGCACCATGCGGCGCGCGGCGCACGTGAGCACGACGGCTCACCGGCGCGCGATGCAGGTGTGCCGTCCGGGAATGCGCGAGTTCGAGCTGCAGGCCGAATTCGCCCACGAGTTCCTGCGCAACGGCTGCGACTACGCGTATCCGCCCATCGTGGGCGGGGGTGCCAACGGCTGTATCCTGCACTACATCGAGAACTCGGCAGTGCTGCGCGACGGCGACCTGGTGCTCATCGACGCCGGGGCCGAGTACGACTGCTACGCCGCGGACGTCACCCGCACGTTCCCCGTGAACGGCCGTTTCAGCGCCGAGCAGCGCGCGCTCTACGAAGTGGTGCTCGCGGCCCAGGACGCGGCGATCGCGAAGGTGCATCCGGACAACGACTGGAATGCGCCGCACGAGGCGGCCGTGCGGGTGCTGTGCCAGGGCCTCGTGGATCTGGATATTGTCCGCGGCGGCGTCGACGAGGTGATCGAGACCGAGGCCTACCGGCCGTTCTTCATGCACCGCACCGGCCACTGGCTCGGCATGGACGTGCACGACGTCGGCGATTACCGCGTCAGCGACCGCTGGCGGATGCTGGAACCAGGCATGACTCTGACCGTGGAGCCGGGCCTGTACGTGCGCGCGGGCAGCGCCGGGGTGGACGAGCGCTGGTGGGACATTGGCATCCGCATCGAGGACGATGTCCTGGTCACGCGCGAGGGTGGTGAGGTGCTCACTTCCGAGGCGCCCAAGAGCATCGCGGACATCGAGGCGCTGATGGCGGCGTGAGACGGACGGCACGGGGATGATGGAAAAGCCTGACAATGCGGGCGCCACCTACGACGTGCTCATCGTCGGTGGCGGGATGGCGGGCGCCAGCCTGGCCTGCGCCCTCGGCGAGCTCCCGCTGCGCGTGGCCCTGGTGGAGGCCGTCGCCTTCGGCGACACCGGGCCGCCGAGCTACGATGATCGCACCACGGCGCTGTCGCACGCCACGCGCATGATCTTCGAGGGGATCGGGGTGTGGCCGGCCCTGGTGCCGTGGGCGGAGCCGATCCGGGCGATTCACGTCTCCGACCGGGGACATATCGGCACGACGCGCCTGCGGGCCGCCGAGCTGGGGCTGCCGGCGTTCGGCTACGTGGTGCCGAACCGCGCCCTGGGCAGCGCCCTGATCGAGACCACGCGTGGCCTCGACAACGTCGACCTGCTCAATCCCGTCACCGTGCAGGGCATTGCCCGGGACGAGAGCGCGGTCACGGTCTCGGTCCGGGACGGGGACGCCACGCGTCGGCTGGAGGCAAGACTGCTCGTGGGCGCCGACGGCGCGGAATCACCGCTGCGCGACATGCTGGGCATCGGGGTGACCCGGCGCGAGTACGGCGAGTCGGCGGTGGTCGCGAACGTCACGCCCGCGCGTCCGCACGAGGGCACGGCCTGGGAACGCTTCACGCCCGCCGGTCCCACGGCCCTGCTGCCGATCGCCGACGACCGCTACGCGGTCATCTGGACCACGCGCAGCGAACGCCTGGACGAACTTCTGTCGCTGGACGACGAGACCTTCCTGCGCGCCCTGGGAGACCGCTTCGGGGGCCGTGTCGGGCCGTTCCGGGAAGCGGGCCGGCGCCATGACTATCCCCTCTCGCGGGTGGTGGCCCGAGAGCTGGTTGC
The DNA here is from genome assembly GCA_035638695.1 of Gammaproteobacteria bacterium. Taxonomy (GTDB): domain Bacteria; phylum Pseudomonadota; class Gammaproteobacteria; order UBA5335; family SLRW01; genus DASQZJ01. The sequence continues at coordinate 55,723 of DASQZM010000008.1, forward strand.
GGACCAGGTGGCGCTGGTGGGCAACGCCGCCCATACCCTGCATCCGGTTGCCGGACAGGGCTTCAACCTCGGTCTGCGCGACGTAGCCCTGCTGGCCGAGTTGGTCGCGCGCGCGACGCGCGCCGGCGAGCCGCCCGGCGGCCGCAGGCTGCTGCAGCGCTATGCGGCCGCGCGTCGGCGGGATCTGTGGCGCACGTCCGGCCTGACCGAGGGACTGCTGTGGACCTTCTCGACCCGGCTGGTCCCGGTGGTTGCGGGCCGTAACCTGGGAATGATCGGTCTCGACCTGGCCGGTCCGCTGCGGCACGCCTTCAGTCGCACCGCCATGGGCGTCTCGGCAGACATGCCCTGGCTGGCCCGCGGTCGGCCGCTCTCGACGCTGCCCGAGGAGCCGGTGTGAGCGCGCGCGCGGACTGCGACATCGCGGTGATCGGCGCCGGCATGGTGGGGGTGACGCTGGCCTGCGCGCTCGCCTCGGACGGCTGGCGGGTCACGCTGGTGGAGGAATCCGGGCTGCCCTGGCCGCCGCCGGCCTTCGATCCGGAAGCGGAGCCGGATCTGCGGGTGTCCGCGGTCTCGGTGGCCTCGGAGCGGATATTCCGCAACCTGGGCATGTGGGAGCTCCTGGAGGGCTGGCGGGTCAGTCCCTACTGGCGGATGCAGGTCTGGGAAGGCAGGGCGACGATCGGTTTCGACAGCGCCGAGCTGCCCTGGCCGCACCTGGGACACATCATCGAGAACCGGCTGATCCGCGACGCCGCCCTGCACTGCCTGCACCGGGTGGCGGGAGAGCGTGTCCGCGCGGTGGTCGGCACGGCGGTGAGTGGCATGCGGCCCGACGGGGCCGGCGCGGCCCGGCTGCGCCTGGGCGACGGGAGCGCGCTGTCCGCCCGCCTGGTCGTCGCGGCGGACGGAGCGGGCTCGCCCCTGCGCGAGATCGCGGAGCTGCCGGCACGGCAGCGCTGGTATGACCAGCAGGCGGTGGTGGCGATGGTCGAATGCGAGCGGGCTCATGGAGCGACCGCCCGGCAGCGGTTCATGCGTACCGGGCCGCTGGCCCTGCTGCCGCTGGCGGACGGCCGCTGCTCCATCGTCTGGAGTACCGCGCCGGAGCACGCCGACGAGCTCGTTGCCATGGCGCCGGAAGCGTTCGCTGACGCCGTGAGCGAGGCCAGCGAGCACGTGTTGGGGCGCTTGGAGCTCGCCGGGGAGCGGCGCAGCTTCCCGCTGCAGTTCCTGCAGGCCAGGCGCTACCGCGCACCGCGCCTGGCACTGGTCGGCGACGCGGCCCATGTGGTGCATCCGCTGGCTGGCCAGGGCGTCAATCTCGGATTGCTGGATGCGGCCGCCCTCGCCGGGGTGTTGCGCCAGGCAGGGGCACCGTGGATGGACCCCGGTTCGCAACGCCTGCTGGGGCGCTACGAGCGCTGGCGCAAGGGGCACAACCTGCTGGTCGGCGGCCTCATGGATGGCTTCAAGCACCTGTTTGGCAGTCCCAGTCCGGTGCTCGCGCTGGCCCGGGACAACGGCCTCTCGCTGGCCGACCGCTCGGGGCCCCTCAAGCGCGCGATCATGCGCCAGGCAATGGGACTGGAGGGCGACCTGCCGCCACTGGCCCGCCCGTTGCCCGCTTGATTCCTGCGCAACTTCCGCCGGTACGGCCGGCCGGGGACCGGATGCGCGGAATGCGGGTGTCGGGCCCGCAACAGGCACCGTCACGGGGCTTCGGGGGGATCTTACATCGCCTTATCGCGATGGAGTGATGTATCGGATTTGTGTTGGCATTCCCGCTTTGGGTATATTCTGCTCCTCGACGATCGTGCATGCGGGAGAGATCCGGCTACGGGCCGGACGCCGAAGGCGCAAATCCGCCCGGAAACGCTCAGGCAAAAGGACCGCTTGCATGCGTCGGCTCTGGAGAGCGCGCCCGCGGGGGCGCCACCGAAGGGGCAGGAGGGGCCGTCCGGCGTTCGGGGCTTCTCCGATCTCTCAGGTTACCGGACAGAGGGGCGGCAGGTTGATACGGCCTGCCGCTCCTTTTTCGTTTGCGGCGGCCGCCTCGAAAAATCGCGCCCCGTCCGGGCCGGGTGGCTCCGAATGCGGCGGACCAGCTTGGGAGAGAGCCTGTGGGCAAGCGGACAGCGCTTTACGGGACACACAAGGCCCTCGGCGCAAAAATGGTGGATTTCGGTGGCTGGGACATGCCGTTGCATTACGGCTCCCAGCTCGAGGAGCACCACCAGGTGCGCCGCGACGCCGGCATGTTCGACGTCTCGCACATGACGGTCGCCGATCTCCACGGTGCCGGCACCCGGGACTTCCTGCGGCGACTCCTGGCCAATGACATCGGCCGCCTGCCGGGTCCCGGGCGAGCCCTGTACAGCTGCATGCTCAACCCGGATGGGGGCGTCCGCGACGACCTCATCAGCTACTGGATGGACGCGCGGTGGTACCGCGTGGTGGTCAACGCCGCCACCCGGGACAAGGACCTGGCGTGGATGCGTGAACAGGCCTCGGCCTTCGACGTGACGCTGACCGAGCGAACCGACCTGGCGATGCTGGCGGTCCAGGGGCCCCGGGCGGTGGAGATCGTCCTGGGCAGACTGGATCCGCGGGCGCGCGAAGCGGCCGGTTCACTGCGCCCGTTCCAGGCGCTCGCCGCCGGCTCGCTGTTTATCGGCCGCACCGGCTACACGGGAGAGGACGGCTTCGAGCTGGTCCTCCCCGCAGACGAGGTAGTCCCCTGGTGGCAGGAACTGAGGGGGGCCGGGGCGGTGCCCTGCGGGCTCGGGGCGCGGGACACGCTGCGCCTGGAGGCGGGCCTGAACCTGTACGGCAGCGACATGGATGAAACCACCACGCCACTGGAATCGGGGCTGGCCTGGACCGTGGCCTGGGAGCCCGAGGATCGCCGTTTCATCGGTCGCGAGGCACTGGAGGCGCAACGTGCCCGGGGCGTGTCCAGGCGCCTGGTGGGGCTGGTGCTCGAGGGCCGCGGGGTGCTGCGCAATCACCAGACGGTACACGCCGGTGATGCCGGAGACGGCGAGATTACCAGCGGCGGCTTCTCGCCCACGCTCGGGCGGTCGATCGCGCTGGCGCGCGTGCCCGCCGCGACTGGCGATCACTGCACCGTCGAGATGCGCGGCCGCGAAATGGCGGTCCGGGTCGTCAGGCCGCCGTTCGTACGCAACGGCAGGGCGCTCGTCGAGCTGGACTGAACATCATGCCACGGGCGCCCGGGGTGGGGCGGAAACCAGAGGGGATGCAGTCATGAGCGAGATTCCAACCGAGCTGAAATACACCAGCAGCCATGAATGGGTGGAGGACCAGGGCGACGGCACCGTGACCCTGGGGGTTACCGACCACGCGCAGGACGCGCTCGGCGACCTCGTGTTCGTCGAGCTGCCCGAGGTCGGACAGGAGTTCGAAGGCGGAGACGCCTGCGCCGTGGTGGAGTCGGTGAAGGCGGCGTCGGACGTGTACGCGCCGGTCAAGAGCTCGGTCGTGGAGGTGAACGAGGAGCTGGAAGAGCATCCCGAATACGTGAACGAGGATCCGTACGGCAAGGGCTGGCTGGTGCGCCTGGAACTGGCGGAGGGTGTCGGCCTGGATGAACTTCTCGACGCGGCGGCCTATCAGGCCGTGGTCGAGGCGGAAGAGGAATGAGCCTCCCGGGCCGTCCGGTCATGTGATCCCGAGCAGGAAATCGCCATGCCATTCATTCCGCACACGCAGCAGGACATCGACCAGATGCTGTCCGTGATCGGCGTCGACAGTATCGACGCGCTGTTCGAGGAGATCCCGGACGAGCTCCAGACCGGCATCGAAGGCGTGCCGGAAGGCCTCGGCGAGATGGCCGTCACGCGGCTGATGGAAGAACGCGCGGCGTGCGACCCGCGCGACCTGTGCTTCATCGGGGCCGGCGCCTACGACCATCACATCCCGGCGGCGGTCTGGCAGATCACGACCCGCGGCGAGTACTACAGCGCCTACACGCCGTACCAGGCGGAGGCCAGCCAGGGCAACCTGCAGCTGATCTACGAATATCAGACCATGATGGCGGGGCTGACGGGCATGGAGGTTTCCAACGCCTCCATGTACGACGGCGCCTCCGCTCTCGGCGAGGCGGTGCTCATGGCGGTGCGTGCCAACCGGCGCTCGCGTTCCCGGCGGATCCTGATGCCGCGTACCGTCAACCCGCTGTACCGCCGTACCGCCGAGGTGATCGTGGGCAACCAGGGTATCGGCTTCGAGTCGGTGGATTACGATCCCGCCACCGGCACGATCAACGCCGGTGCTTTGCCCGCTGGCGACGGGAACGACATTACCGCCCTGGTGATACCGCAGCCGAACTTCTTCGGCGCCCTGGAGGATGTGGATGCCCTGACCGACTGGGCCCACCAACAGGGCGCCCTGGTCATCGCCGTGGTGAACCCGACCGCCATGGCGGTGCTGTCGGCGCCCGGCAGCTGGGGCGAGAAGGGTGCCGACATCGTCTGCGGCGAAGGCCAGCCGCTGGGCATCCCGCTGTCCTCCGGCGGTCCTTACTATGGTTTCCTGTGCTGCCGCAAGGGCCACCTGCGCCAGCTGCCGGGCCGCCTGGTCGCCCGGGCCGTGGACGCGGACGGCCGCGACGGCTACACGCTTACGCTGCAGGCGCGGGAGCAGCACATCCGGCGGTCCAAGGCGACCTCGAACATCTGTACCAACCAGGGGCTGATGGTGACCGCGTCGACCATCTACATGGCCCTGCTGGGGCCGGATGGGCTGGCGTCGGTCGCCGGCCAGTCGCATGCGAACACCCGGGCGCTGGTCGAGCGGCTGACAGCGCTGCCCGGAGTCGAGCGGGTCTTCGACGGAGCGTACTTCCACGAGGCCGCCCTGCGCCTGCCGCGTCCTGCGGCGGAGGTGCTCGACGCCCTGGCGCAGGGTGGAATCCTGGGTGGCTACCGCCTCGCCGGCGACTATCCGGAGCTGGGAGAGGCGGTCCTGGTGAGCGCCACCGAGCGCCGGACTGCCGCCGATCTGGACCGCTACGCCGGGGAGCTGGCGGAGGTGCTGGCGTGAGCCCGCGGCGGCCGGCGGTGGCATGGAGCAGGGCGAACATTCGGCAACGGGGGAATTCCTGAGATGCTGATATTCGAGCATTCGCGTCCCGGACGGCGCGCCCAGGCGCAGGCACCGGATCTGTCCGGGGCCGCGCTCGAGACCGCGCTGGACGACATCCCGGCACGCTTTCGGCGGGCGCAGCGGCCCACGTTGCCCGAGGTGTCGGAGCTGCAGGTCGTGCGGCACTACACGGGCCTGTCGCAGAAGAACTTCTCCATCGACACCCACTTCTACCCGCTGGGCTCGTGCACCATGAAGTACAATCCACGGGCTTGCAACAGCCTCGCGATGCAGCCCCAGTTCCTGGGGCGTCATCCGCTGGCGCCGGCCGAGCGCGGGCAGGGCTTTCTCGAGTGCATGCACGACCTGCAGGAGATCCTGCGCGAGGTGACCGGCATGCGCGAGGTCTCGCTGACGCCCATGGCCGGGGCGCAGGGCGAGTTCGCGGGCGTGGCGATGATCCGTGCCTACCATGATGCCCGCGGCGACCGCGCGCGCGCCGAGGTGCTCGTGCCGGACGCCGCCCACGGCACCAATCCCGCCACCGCGACCATGTGCGGCTACCAGGTCCGTGAGATCCCCACCGGCGAGGACGGCGACGTCGACCTCGAGGCCCTGAAGAAGGTGGTCGGGCCGCAGACCGCCGGGATCATGCTGACCAACCCGTCGACGCTGGGTGTCTTCGAGCGCCGGATCCGGGACATCGCCCGGGTCGTGCACGAGGCCGGCGGGCTGCTGTACTACGACGGCGCCAACCTCAACGCGATCCTGGGCCGGGTGCGTCCGGGCGACATGGGCTTCGACGTGATGCACCTGAACCTGCACAAGACCTTTTCCACGCCTCACGGTGGCGGCGGCCCCGGGGCGGGGGCGATCGTCGCGGGCGAGCGGCTCGCGGAGTTTCTCCCGGTGCCCATGGTGGTCCGGGACGGCGACGCCTTCCGCTGGGCCGGTGAAGCCGAACGGCCGCGGAGCATCGGCCGGCTGTCGGCGTTCATGGGCAACGCCGGCGTGCTCCTGCGTGCCTACGTCTATGCCCGCATGCTGGGCCGCGAGGGCATGCGCCGGGTGGCGGACTTCGCCACACTGAACGCCAATTACCTGCTCGCGCGCCTGGCCCGCGAGGGCTTCACCCCGGGCTATCCGGGCCGGCGCGCCAGCCACGAGTTCACCCTGACACTCAAGCCGGAGGCGAAGAAACTCGGGGTATCCGCCCTGGACTTCGCCAAGCGCCTGCTGGACTACGGCTTCCACGCGCCGACGATCTATTTTCCCATGCTGGTGCCGGAATGCTTTTTGATCGAGCCGACCGAAACCGAGGCCAGGGAAGCCCTGGACGGCTTCGTCGAGGCCATGGTCGCGATCCGCGGGGAGGCGGAGCGGGATCCGGAGATCCTGCATGGAGCGCCGCACGCGCTGCCGGTCCGCCGGCTGGACGAGGTCGACGCGGCGCGCACCCTGAACATCCGCTGGGAGCCCGCGGAAGAGTCCGCGGGCGGCAGCGACGCGGGGGCGGAGCGGCGCAGGATCGCGACTTCCTGAGCCAGGGCGCGAACGCGGCTCGCCCGTCGGCTACGTCCCGACGGTCCCATCAGCCACAGACGAGGGGGAATGCACGGCCATGACAGCACTGATCTGCGGCTCTTTCGCCTACGACACCATCATGGTGTTCCCGGAACGCTTCCGGGATCACATCCTTCCCGAGAAGGTGCACATGCTCAACGTGTCCTTCCTGGTGCCGAAGATGCGGCGCGAGTTCGGCGGCTGCGCCGGCAACATCGCCTACAACCTGAGCCTGCTGGACGGCGACGGTTACCCCATGGGCACCGTGGGCGCGGATTTCGCCCCGTACGCGCAGTGGATGGACGAGCGGGAGATCAGCCGGCGCTACGTCAAGGAAACGCCCGGGTCATACACGGCGCAGGCCTACATCATGACCGACCTGGACGACAACCAGATCACCGCATTCCATCCCGGCGCCATGGACAACGCGCATCAGCTGAACGTGCCGCGCGATGCCGGAATCAGCCTCGGCATTGTCGCCCCGGACGGACGCGACGGGATGATCCAGCACGCGCGCGAGTTCGCCGGGGCCGGCATCCCGTTCATCTTCGACCCGGGCCAGGGGCTGCCGATGTTCAGCGGCGACGAGCTTTTGCAGCTCATCGACCAGGCGACCTACATGGCGGTGAACGACTACGAGTCGGAGCTCACGCGCGAGCGCACCGGGCTCGGCCTCGAGGAGATCGCGGATCGTGTGGACGCCCTGATCGTGACCAAGGGATCCAACGGCTCCGTGATCCATACCAGGGGCGGTCGCAAGTACGACATCCCCTGCGCCCGCGCCAGGGAGGTTGCCGATCCCACCGGCTGCGGCGACGCCTACCGCGCCGGCCTGATCTTCGGCCTGATGAACGACATGGACTGGGAGACCTCGGGGCGCGTGGCCTCGCTCATGGGCACGCTCAAGGTCGAGCATCACGGCACCCAGAATCACCGCTTTGACCTCTACGACTTCCGCGACATGTTCAAGCAGGCCTTTGGCTACGAGCTCGGCGTCTGACCGGCACCGGGCACCCGCCCGGTCCGTCCCCTGACCGTAGCTGCGGGCCCGCACCAGGGTGTCACCCCGGGTACGCCGCGGGCCGCCAGCGGCAAGCGCGACACCGCCGCGTTGCTCCGGCGGTTTCCGGAGGAGGGCAGCAACGCCTGCTGAACGAGGAGCGTATCGTGCGGGTGATCGAGGAAGCCTGCACGGACGGCCGCGCGGCTGCTGCTCAGGCGCCGACTCCAAGGCTTCGCCGCAGGGCTTCCGGGTCGTCCACGAGCGGCGCCTGGCAGGTCATGCCCTCGCAGATCCAGGCGGTGAGCTGTCCGCGAGGTGAGCGTTCCGCCAGCAGTCCCGGCAGGCCGGTCTCGTCCGCCGGAATCGACAGGACCAGGCGGTCCGGATGGAAGCCGCGCACGGCGCGCGCGTGCCACGGCTCCAGCTCCGGCCGCTCCCCCCGCAGCACGACCGTCGTGGGTGGGTTCAGGTGTTCGTCCAGGGCCATGAGCAGCGCGTAGTGGGCCTGGGGAACTTCCCGGAGCGACTCGTGAGCCGCCCGCAGCGTCTGCTCCTGCGCCTCGAGATAGAGGGGCTCGCCGAGCATGTGACCGAGGCGGCCGAAGACGCGCGCGGCCACGCCGTTGCCGGCGGGCAGCGAGTCGTCCGTGAACGGTCGCGGACGGTAGATCAGCTCCTCGTGGTCGTCCGCCGTGAAGTAGAAGCCCCCGTGGTCGGTGTCCCGGAACAGGTCCAGCAGGGTCTCGGCCAGGCGCAGGGCCAGGTCCAGGTCGCTGCGCCGCCAGCGCACCTGGAGCAGTTCCAGCAGCCCGTCGATAAGATAGGCATGGTCGTCGAGATACGCCGGAAAGCGTGCCCGGCCGTCCTTCCAGCTGGCCAGCAGGCGCCCGTTGCGAAACATCTCGCGCTCGATGAAGTCCACTGTCGCCGTGGCAGCCTCGGCCAGGTCCGGCCGGTCCAGGTGGCGCGCCGCAATCGCCAGCCCGCGCACCATCTGCCCGTTCCACCCGGCCAGGATCTTGTCGTCGCGCGCCGGCCTCGGGCGACGCTCGCGGGCGGCCAGCAGCTTCTGCCGTGCGGAGCGCAGCAGTTCGGGCACGCGACGCTCCTCCACTCCCGCCTGCGTGGCCGTGTGTGCCAGATCGCGCTGCACTCGCAGGTGCCAGCGAGCGCCGAAGTTCGGCCGCCGGTCGAGGCCGAAGCGCGCGCTCACCACGGCCTGCTCCTGTGGCTGGAGCAGCCCGGCGATCTCGTCCGGGGTCCAGGCGTAACTGCCCCCTTCGCGCCCGTCGGCGTCCGCGTCGAGGCTCGCGCAAAACCCTCCGGCTTCGTCGCGCATCTCGCGCAGCGCCCAGTCGGCGATCGCCACCGCGGTATCGCGGAACAACGCGTCACCGGTGACGGCGTCGAGCTCGGCATTCAGGGCAAGCAGGGGACCGTTGTCGTACAGCATCTTCTCGAAGTGGGGGATGCTCCAGCGCTCATCGACCGAGTAGCGGAAGAATCCGCCCCCGATCTGGTCGAAGACCCCACCCTCGGCCATCCGTCGCAGGGTCAGCTCCACCATCTGGAGCGTTCCGGAATCGGGTTGGCCGATCTGCATGCTCCGGTACCATTGCCGCAGCAGCCCCTCTAGGGCGGGGCTCTGGGGAAACTTGGGTGGGTCGCCGAAGCCACCGTGGCGGGGATCGAAACTGTGCTGCATACGGCTGCGTGCGTCCGTCAGTGGGCTCGCGTCCAGTGGGTCGCCGGCGGGGGCCGACGGGCGCTCGAGCTGGCGCAGCACGTTTTCCAGGCGCCGGTTCTGGCCGCGCAGCTCGCCCCCGTGTTCGGCATAGAAGCGGGCGATGCGGAGCAGGAGATCACGGAAAGCCGGCAACCCGTGACGCGCATCCCGGGGGAAGTAGGTGCCGCCGAAGAAGGGCAGGCGGTCGTCCGGGGTCAGGAACATCGTCAGCGGCCAGCCGCCGGGGCGCTGCGCCAGGATCTGGTGGGCGACCTGGTAGATGCGGTCCAGGTCCGGGCGCTCCTCGCGGTCCACCTTGACGCTGACGAAGCGGCTGTTGAGGACTTCGGCCGTCGGTAAATCCTCGAACGACTCGCGCGCCATCACGTGGCACCAGTGGCAGGCGGAATAGCCGATCGAAAGCATCACGGGCCGGTCCAACTCCCGGGCGGTCTCGAACGCCTCGTCACACCAGGGGAACCAGTCCACCGGGTTGTCTGCGTGCTGGAGCAGGTATGGGCTGCTCTCCCGAGCCAGGCGGTTCTTGCCGATTGCGTTCATGCTGTACCTCCCCGGTTCGTCGCGCCCACTTTACTAAGCGGGGCGGGACTAATACCACGTCGGATCGTGGTACTTCCACCGTGGCCGCGCCCGTGTCCCGTGGCCCGGGCCGTGATTCCGGTCAATCCCGCCCCAGCCTTCTTCCGCCAGGCTTTCCGAAGCCGGCAGAAGAAGCCCGGAGGACCGACGGTGCACACTACGGGCACCGCACAGCTGCCCGCCATTGCAAGGGAATGGGAGTTTCCGCTCACCAGGCACTGCCGGACAGGCCCGTCGCGGCTGGCCTCCGCCAGTTGCTGCAGGGGCTGGCACGCGCCGCTGGCGCATGGCTCCGGGAATTCGATCCCGCGGCGGATGCCGCCGCGCTCGCGGCACTTCGCGCGGACTCGGCGCGGTGTCTTGTCGCCAGCGCCGAGGCGGGAGCCGGTTGCCTGGTTGCGGTGCCCGCGGGATCCACGGGTTGACGCTATCCGGCCCGGGCAGCCCGGGATCGGGGCGTTGCGCAGGCGCGTGGCCGGCCTGCCGATGCCGGCGGCGCTCGCCTGCCGGGTGCTCGAGACCCTGCTTCGGGGGGTCGCCGATGCCGCGCGCGCCCGTGGTGATGGTCTTGGGCATCGCCGGGGACGAGGTACGCGGCTGGCTGTCGGACGGCCGGGCGCTGACGCGTGCTCCTGAACGCGAGAATGGAGGGCGTCCCAGTCGCCTGGCTGTGCCAGCCGGCAGAGTGCCCGGATCTGCGCAGCCGGCTGGCGGCATATGCTGGTGGTGGGTTCCCGTACGGCATCCTGGTGCTCGCAAGTCGTTCTGAGCGACGCCCCTTCGTGCCCTTGGCCGGGTCAGAATACGTTCAGCGGGATCTTGAGATAGCGGGTGCCGTTGGACTCGGGCGGCGGGAACGCCCCGGCCCGGATGTTGATCTGCACCGACGGCAGGATCAGGCGCGGCATCCCCAGGGTGGCGTCGCGCTCGGTGCGCATGCGCACGAACTCTTCCGCCGGCACCTCCTCGCGCACGTGGATGTTGTGGCGGCGCTGCTCGCCCACCGTGGTCCGCCAGCGGGGCTCCCGGCCCCCGGGCGCGTAATCATGGCAAATGTACATCGGCGTATCGTCGGGGAAGCGGAACAGGCGCCGGGATGACTCGTACAGGACGCGCGCATCGCCCCCGGGGAAATCGCAGCGGGCGGTTCCCGAATCCGGCATGAACAGGGAGTCACCGACGAACAGGGCACCGTCGATCCAGTAGGTCACGCTGTCGGAGGTGTGACCCGGCGTCGGGATCACGCGCGCTTCCAGCTTTCCGATGCGGAAGCTTTCCTCGTCCTCGAACAGATGATCGAATTGGCTGTCGTCGGCGTGGAATTCGGTCCCCAGGTTGAAGATCTCCCTGAAGCGCGCTTGTACCGCGCGGATCCCCGTGCCAATGCCGATGCGCCCGCCCAGCGCATTGCGCACATACGGCGCAGCGCTGATGTGGTCGGCGTGCGCGTGGGTCTCCAGAATCCACTCGAGCGAGACTCCCTGCTCGCGCGCTGCCGCGACGATGGTCTCCGCGGATGCGGTGGCGGTGCGCGCGGCGGCCGGATCATAGTCCAGCACCGGATCGATAATCGCGCCCGCGCCCGTGGCCGGGTCCCGAACGAGGTAGGAGAACGTGCCGGTCTCCTCGTGGCGGAAGGCCGTGATCTCTGCCTGCATGGCTCGTCTCCTCACATGCGTTAGTTCTAAATCAATATAACAGAATAATCGTTTAGTACAAACTAAATTAGAGTTGACTTATTTTATGTTCTTGCGGCTATAATGCTTAGCCCGAGGAAACGCGGCTCGGCCGCAAGGCGCAGTGCCACGCTCATGAACACCGAGCAGATGTCCCAACATGCCGGCGAGGCGGCCCGGCTGATGAAGGCGCTTGCCAATGAAAAGCGTTTGATGATCCTGTGCAACCTCGCGGGGGGCGAGATGGCCGTGGGCCAGCTGCTCGAGGTCGTGCCGCTGAGTCAGTCGGCGCTCTCGCAGCACCTGGCCGTGCTGCGCCATGACGGCCTGGTGCGGACCCGTCGCGAGGCGCAGACGATTTACTATTCGCTCAACGGCGACCGTGCCGAGCGTGTCATCGAGCTGCTCTACGACATGTACTGTTCGTCGGCGGCCTGTGCGCACTGAAGCCGCACGTCCCGTCCCGCCGGCACGCGTTCAACCCGAATCAGGAGGCCCGGAATGTCCACACCCAAGGTCGATGTACCCAATGCGATGGTGCCCTGTCACGGTGTCTGCACCGGGGGGCAGCCCACGCGCGAATCGCTCGAGGAAGCCCGGCGCAAGGGCTTCCGGACCATCGTTAACCTGCGCCCCGAGGGCGAGTTCACCGACTTCGACCAGGCAGCGGTGGTGCGCGAGCTGGAAATGGAATACATCGTCATCCCGGTGGCGGGGGGACAGGATCTCAACCGCGAGAACGCGCGTCGCCTGCACGAAATCCTCTCCGACCCTGATCGCTGCCCGGCGCTGGTGCACTGCGGTTCCGGCAACCGGGTGGGCGCGCTGTTTGCGCTGAGGGCGTGCCTGCACGAGGGCTGCACGCCGGACGAATCGGTGGAGTTCGGTCGCGAGGCGGGCCTGACCGGGCTCGAGCCCACGGTGCGGGAGATCCTGCAGCAGCACTGAGTCGCGAACGACAGGGCAGCCCCGCGGGCCCGGGCCGCCGGACCCGGTCGCTCACGACCCGCCTCCGACACGGGCAGCGGGTCGGAGGGCGCGCCGGCGACGCGCCCGGCAGCGGCGAGAAACCCGTCCAGCGGGAACCGGAGCTGGTGGTCGGGGCCTACCCGGCTGGCACCCGGACCAGGCCGGACCGGTGCTTCAGCGCGGGCTCCGGCGCGACTCGTCCGATCTCCAGGCCGCCTTCCCGTCACCGCAGACGTTCCACGGTGTCCGGGGCAGTGAAGCCGCTGCCGGTCACCGTGATTCTGTCCATGACGCCCCTGGTCGCCCGCCGCTGTCTGTCCCGAGCACCGGGTGGTCTCGCTCGACCGGACCATCATTCGCGCCGGGACCTCCCCTGGCGAACTACCAGGCCGGTCACGGGTAATGCTTCGCCTCAGTGGGTGGGTGAAAGGCCACGGCGGCGGGCCTTCGGGCGCTCCTGCCGCCCCATCGGACGGCGTCGCTCGCCGCTCCTGTGGCAGCGCTAGACGGCACTCCTTGCACGGTGCCGCGACGGCTCAGGGAGCCGCGCAGGGCTGACAACACCTTCGGCTAGATTTGCTAACGCGGAGACGGACAGCCTCGGGCTCTCTTGCTCGGGGACGGGCCGGCGGAGGGTCTGCCGACGGGGCATGAACCGGCATCGCGGATTGGCTGGCGTGGCGTATCATTGCCGGGACGACCGCGCAGACCACCCCGTGTCGCGCCAACCCGGAGGTTCGCTGCATGAGCACACAGGCTGTCGCATCCGTCCGGCGCCTCGCCGTGATGACCAGCGGGGGCGACGCCCCCGGAATGAATTCCTGCATCCGCGCGGTGGTGCGGTATGCCCAGCACCACGGCATTGAAACCTCCGGCGTCTACTGGGGTTACGAGGGACTGATCGACGGAAAAATCGTGCCCCTGGGCGCCCGGGACGTGGGCGGCAAGCTCCAGGAGGGAGGCACTCTGCTGAAGTCCGCGCGCCTGCCGTCGTTCCGCGAGCCGGTGGTCCAGGCCCGCGGCGTGGCGATCCTGCGCCGACACGGCATCGATGCCCTGGTGGTGATCGGTGGCGACGGCTCGCTGGCCGGCGCTGCGGCGCTGTCCTCGCACGGCTTTCCCACCATCGGCATCCCGGCGAGCATCGACAACGACATCGCGGGCACGGAGCTGGCCATCGGCGTGGACACCGCGCTTAACACCATCCTCGAGGCGATCGACCGCCTACGGGACACCGCCAGCAGTCACGGGAGAGTGCTGATCGTCGAGACCATGGGGCGCGACTGCGGCTACCTGGCGCTGATGTCGGGACTGACCGGCGGCGCCGAAGTGATCCACGTGCCGGAGCAGCGGCTGGAGCTGGAGGAGATTCTCGCGGCGGTCGAGCGTGGCCGGGCGCGGGGCAAGACGCATGTTCTGGTCACGGTGGCCGAAGGCGCCGGGCACGAGGCACACGCGATCTCCGAATACATCGCCGCCCGCCATGAAGGCTACCAGCCCCGTGTGACCATCCTTGGGCACGTCCAGCGCGGAGGACGGCCGACGCACTTCGACCGGCTGCTGGCGACGCGCATGGGGGTGCAGGCTGTGGACAGCCTGACGCGGGGCGAGCACGGGGTGATGGTCGGCCTGCGGGGCGGCGCCATGATCACGGCTCCATTGCCTGGAGTGGTTAGCGGCAACCGCGCCGCCGCGGCTGAGGACTACCGGCTCGCGCGGATCCTGGCGCAATAGCCCCTTGCGACGCCCGGGCCACCGCCGTGGCAGGGATTGCGATGGGCAATCCCGGTCGGGCCGGGACCGAGGACGCTCCTGTCTCTCACCTACGGAAGGACACCGCCTCCCCGTGGTGCTGTCGCTCTGGCGACGCGCGGGAAGTGGGGTCCGGTGGCCCGGCAGGACCGCCGAGCAGCGCCTTCCAGACGGGGCCACGGTAGTTGTCGGGAGCGGCGCCTCATCGGCGAATAGGAAACGCTGGTCCGGGAGCTGCTGGCCGGACCGCCCCCGGAGAACCACAATCTCGCCATGCAGCTCGTCGCCCGGTACCCGCGGGCGCGTCGCCAGGGACCGGTGAGTGCCGCAAGCATCGAACGGGTGGCATGCCGCGGGGACGAGCTGCTGGAAGCGTTTCGTGATCCCTCCGCCACTCCGCCGGCGGAAGCCGTTGTTGCGGTGCCCGAGTTCTGGCAATGAACGGAGGGATTCCCGTCGCTGCACGTGCCGGTCGCACGCCGCGGCGGCGGGTGCGAAGCGGCAACTTTATAATCAAAGGACGTGTCACACGACCGGTTGCTGTCGGCGCCGGCGGGGAGGAAGCAGCGAGTGGGTGCGGGCGGGAGCTCCATCGGCTGGTTTGTGCAGCCCGGCCTGATCTACGCCGGACTGATGCTGCTCGCTGTGCTGGTCGGCGGCCTGCTGGCGTTCTCGCTGGTGATGCGGCGCGCGCGCAGGCGCAGCCTGCGTGCGGCGGATTCGCGCTGCGCCGGGGAGGAGGTGGTCTACCGCGATCCCGCCGCCGTGTACATCGGGTGTGAATCCCGTGGCGACCGCCAGCTGCGCGGTAACGGTGTGTTCGTGCTCACACGGGAAAAGGTATTCTTTACCCTCTGGCTCCCGCGTCGCGAGGTCGCCATCCCGCTGGAGCGGATCCGCGGCATCGACACGCCGCGCCAGTTTCTCGGCCGCTCCGTGGGGCGACGCCTCCTTCAGATTCGTTACGTGGATGCCGAGGGTCAAGCGGATGCGGCGGCGTGGTTCGTCCGGGGACTGGAGGACTGCTGCGGTTTTCTGCGGGGGTTTACCCGATCCCCGCCGCCGACCCATAAATGAGGGGCCGGCCGGCGGGCTATCCGCCTTCCGCCGATGGGTCCCGGGTTGGCCGGATCGGGCGGCGGAATGGACCGGGTTAGCAGCTGTCCGGTCGCCGGAACCGGGCCCGGGGCACATCCGGTCCCGCCTTTCCCGACCCGGCACAGGCGACATGTCCGGTTCCAGCAGACGAGTCCATGGCAGCTCGGTGCTCAGGCGGGCGCCGAGTCGACCAGCTCGACCCAATGATAGACCGGCAGCGGCGAGGCGGCGGCGAGATGGTTCAGGCAGCCGATGTTGGCCGTGACCACCGCCTCCGGCGCGTCCGCGAGCAGGTTGTCGAGCTTGCGCGCGCGCAGCTGCCGCGCCAGCGTCGGCTCCAGGACCGAGTAGGTCCCGGCCGAGCCGCAGCACAGGTGCCCCTCCGGGCTGGCGGTCAGCTCATAGCCTAGTCGCGTCAGCAGGGCCTCGATCCTCCCGCCCAGTCGCATGACGTGTTGCAGGGTGCAGGGTGCCTGGAATACGACCCGGCGGGGGACGGCTGCGGCCGCCGCCAGTGGGAGCCCGGTGTCGGAGAGCAGCTCTACCGGCTCGCGCACCAGCGCGGCGACGCGCTCCGCGCGCGAGCGGTAGCCGGGGTCGTCGGCGAGCAGGCGGGCATATTCGAGCACGTGCGCGCCGCAGCCGCTGGCATTCACCACGATCGCATCGACCCCGTTCTCGACCTCCGGCCACCAGGCGTCGATATTGCGGCGGGCGCGGGCGCGCGCGGCTTCCGGGGCGGCCAGGTGCTGATCGATCGCCCCGCAGCAGCCGGCCGACGGGGTACGGATCACGGCGAACCCGGCCGCGTTCAGCAGCCGCGCGGTGCGAGGGTTGATCGCCGGGGCCAGCGCCGGCTGGACGCAGCCCTCCAGCATCAGCACGCGCGGGCCCTGGGCGTTGCCGACGGGCCACCGGGGTGTCGGGTGGCGGCGCACGGGGATGCTCTCACGCAGGCGGCGCGGCAGGGCCGAGCGCAGCAGCCGTCCGGGCACGAGCAGGGCAGCGAACAGGCGCCTCCGCGGCAGCACCATGCGCAACAACCGACGCGTGATGCGCTCCCGCAGCGGCCGAGGGGCACGCCGCTCGATCAGCTCGCGTCCGACGTCGGCCAGCCGGGTGTAGCGGACCCCGGAGGGGCAGGTGGCCTCGCAGGCGTGGCAGGTCAGGCAGCGGTCCAGGTGTCGCCGCGTCGCCGCGCCTGCCGGGCTGCCCTCGAGCAGCTGCTTGATCAGGTAGATGCGGCCGCGGGGGCTGTCCAGCTCGTCTCCCAGCTCCTGGTAGGTGGGACAGGTCGCGAGGCAGAAGCCGCAGTGCGTGCAGCTGCGCAGGATGCCGTCGGCTTCGACTCCGGCGGGGGTCTCGAGAAGGTCCTGGCTCAATCGCGTTTGCATGTCGGGCAGCGTCGGTTGTATCCCCCGGTGGTCAGAGCTCCGCGTACAGGCGGCCGGGGTTGAAAATGCCATGGGGGTCGAAGGCCTGCTTGAGGCGGGCGTGGAGTCGCCATATGAGAGCTGCCGGGGGCTCGAACACCTCGTCTTCGCGGTCACGACCACCTCCGCGAAACAGCGCCGCATGTCCGCCCGGGACCGTCGCGGCTTCGCGGATACGCCCGGCCGTCTCTTCGCTGCGCAGCCAGATCTGCTGGCCATTCCAGTCCGCCACGCTCGCGCCCGCAAGCTCCAGCTCCGGTGTGGCGGGAGGCAGCGCGATGCGCCACAGCGCAGGGCCGGGACGAGTGAAGAATGCCAGGCCGTGGTCGCGCAGGGCGGTCCAGAAGCCGTTGTCCTCAACCTCGCCCCCGATTTCGGAGATCGCGGCCTCCACCGCCGGCGCGGCGCCAGCCAGGCGGACGCGCAGCACCTCCCCGTCGTGCGCCGCGCCGGTTACCGGCAGTCCCGCGGCGACCCATGCGCGTATCCGCGAGCTCGCCTCTTGGCGGGCCAGCTCGAGCCGCCGGGTCCGGGTTAACTGCGGCGCCGGCAGCACCTTCACGGAGACCTCCAGCAACACGCCGAGGGTGCCCAGGGCTCCCACCATGAGGCGGGAGACGTCGTAGCCGGCGACGTTCTTCATCACCTCGCCGCCGAAACGAAGAATCTCGCCTCGACCATTGATCAAGCGTATCCCCAACACGAAATCCCGTACCGGACCGACGAAGGGGCGCGAGGGGCCGCTCAGGCCCGCGGCGACCGCGCCGCCGAAGCTGCCGCCGGCGTACCGGGGAGGGTCGAAGGGCAGTGTCTGTCCGGCCTCGGACAGGACCGCGTCGATCTCCTCCAGGGACGTTCCGGCGCGAACCGTCAGGACCAGCTCACTGGGCTGGTAGCGCACTATCCCGCTGTGCCCACCCAGCTCCAGGGGCTCTCCGACGGGGGTCCGTCCGTAAAAACGCTTGCTCCCCAGACCGCGGATTTCCAGCGCGGTGCCGGCGGCCGCCGCGGCGGTCACCCGGTCGGTGATCTCGCGCGAGCGGTCCGCGTCCATCAGTACCGCTCCAGCTCCGGGTGCGGCAGCTGCCCCGCGTGCACGTGCATGGCCCCGAACTCCGCGCACCGGCGCAGGGTTGGCACCGCCTTGCCGGGGTTCAGTAGCCCCTGGGGGTCGAAAGCCCGCTTCACGGCGCGGAACTGCGCGAGCTCCGGTTCGCGGAACTGCACACACATCTGGTTGATCTTCTCCATGCCCACCCCGTGCTCGCCGGTGATGGTGCCGCCGACCTCGATGCACAGTTCCAGGATCTTTCCGCCGAGCGCCTCGGTGCGCTCGAACTCGCCGGGCGTGTTTCCGTCGTACAGGATCAGGGGGTGCAGATTGCCGTCGCCGGCGTGAAACACATTGGCGATGCGCAGGCCGTGGGCCTCGCCAAGCTCGCCCATGCGGGTGAGCACCTCGCCGAGCCGATGGCGCGGGATGGTCCCGTCCATGCAGTAGTAGTCCGGTGAGATGCGGCCGACGGCGGGGAAGGCCGCCTTGCGGCCGGCCCAGAAACGGGCGGCCTCCTCGCTGCCCCGTGCCACCCGGATGTCCTGCGCCCCGTGCTCGCCGAGCAGCCGGCGCACCCGGTCGCTCTGCTCGTCCACCTCGCGTGGATGCCCGTCGAGCTCGCAGATCAGGATCGCCGCGGCCTCGACCGGATAGCCGGCACCGACGAAGGCCTCGGCCGCGCGGATGGCGGGATTGTCCATCATCTCCAGACCTGCCGGGATGACGCCCGCGCCGATCACTCCCGCGACCGCGTCGCCGGCGCTGGAGATGTCCGGGAAAGCCGCGAGCAGCACCTGCCGGCTCTGCGGCTGCGGCAGCAGGCGCACCGCGGCCTCCACCACCACGCCGAGCATACCCTCGGAGCCGTGCGCCAGCGCCAGCAGGTCGTAGCCAGGGGCGTCCGGAGCCAGCGAGCCCAGCGTTACCCGCTCGCCCGCGACCGTGATCATGGTGATTTCCAGCACGTTGTGCACGGTCAGGCCGTACTTGAGGCAGTGTACGCCGCCGGAATTCTCCGCGATGTTGCCGCCGATGGTGCAGGCGATCTGCGAGGAGGGATCCGGCGCGTAATACAGGCCGTGTGGTGCTGCGGCCTCGGACACGGCGAGATTGCGCACGCCGGGTTGAACGTGCGCGATGCGGCGGTGCGGATCGATCTCGAGTATGCGGTTGAATTTCCCCAGGTGCAGCAGCACGCCGCGCGGATGTGGCAGCGCGCCGGCGGACAGGCTGGTCCCGGCACCGCGCGCGACCACCGGGACCGACAGCTCGTGGCAGATGCGCAGGATGTCCTGCACTTGCTCGACGGTTTCCGGCAGTACCGCGACCAGCGGCAGCTGGCGATAGGCGGACAGGCCGTCGCTCTCGTAGACCCGCAGGCTCTCCGGGTCGAGGATCAGCGCCTCCGGCGCGACCACCGTGCGCAGACGCCCGACCAGGTCCTCGCGGTCGAACGGGAACTGCAGGTCCTCGTCGCGGTACACCTTGTTGGCAGCCATTCGGGGTCTCCTCATGCAACCGTAGCCATGATAGCAGCCTCCCGGGGCGGCATCTCACACTCCGTTGTCGCGGATCGCCATCATCGTCGCCTGCATCTGCGCCACCGCCTTCTCGCGCCCGTCCACGACGGCGAAAGCCGTACCGGTGCAGACAGTGAGACTGCGCCCGGGGCGCAGCACCTGTCCTCGCGCGATGATCCGCTCGCCCACCGCCGGTGCCAGGAAGTTGACCTTGTACTCCGCCGTCAGCACGTCGGCGTCCTCCGGCATCAGCGTGAACGCCGCGTAGCCGCAGGCACTGTCGAGCACGGTGGTGACGACGCCCGCGTGAAGGAAGCCGTTGTGCTGGGTGAAGGCATCGCCGAAGGGCAGTACGATCTCGACCCGGCCCGGGGCGACGTCGGCGAGGCGGGCCCCCAGGGTCGCCATCACGCGCTGGGCATCGAAACTCTCGTGTACCCGCGCCAGCCGGTCGGTACCGTCGGCCACTCGCCCGCGGGGTCCCTGCTCCTGCCTCATCGATACTCCCGGAAGCTTCAGGGCAGGCGGATCTCGCCCTGCAGGAAGAACGCGCACCGCCCGGCCAGGGCCACGCGCCCACTGCCGACCGTGCACAGTACGGTTCCGCCGCGGGCGGACACCTGCTGCCCCTCCAGGCCCGCACGGCCGAGCCGGCCGGCCCAGAAGGGCGCCAGGGCGCAATGAGCGGACCCGGTGACGGGATTCCCGTCGATCCCCGCGCCGGGCGCGAAGAAGCGCGAAACAAGGTTGTTCTCAGCGGCGATCGCCTGCATCAGTTCGTCCCCGGGCCACCGGTCCAGGGGACCCACGGCCGCCGGATTGCCCCGGAACGGCCGCGCCGCGAAGGCATCGATCTGGTAGATCTGCAGGGTGTCCACGATCCGCTCCTGCCGGTGACCGGGTGCGGGCGGCGTCGGCACCGGCCCGAACTGCTATCCT
>DASQZM010000009.1:0-48381 GCA_035638695.1 Gammaproteobacteria bacterium
TTTTCGCCCAGGCGGAGCTCGACCGCAAACTGAAGTCGTAAACGCCTACATCGACCGGCACCGGGGTGCCTACGGGGTCGAGCCGATCTGCCGCGTGTTGCAGGTTGCCCCGTCTGCCTACCGGCGCCATGCGGCCTGTCAACGGGATCCGGATCGGCGCAGCGCCCGCGCCAAGCGCGATGCGGTGCTGACGCCCCAGATCGAGCGTGTCTGGCAGGCCAACCTTCGGGTGTACGGTGCCGACAAGATCTGGAAGCAGCTGAACCGCGAAGGGGTGGCCGTAGCGCGCTGTACCGTGGAGCGACTCATGCGCCGGTTGGGCTTGCAGGGTGCGCGTCGTGGCAAGACGGTTCGCACCACGGTGCCGGACCGATCGGTGCCGTGCCCGCTGGACCGGGTCAATCGGCAGTTCAAGGCGGATCGGCCGAACCAGTTGTGGGTGTCGGATTTCACGTACGTCTCGACCTGGCAGGGGTGGCTGTACGTCGCCTTCATCGTCGACGTGTTCGCCCGGTGCATCGTGGGCTGGCGCGTCAGCCGCAGCATGACCACGGACTTCGTGCTCGACGCCCTGGAGCAGGCGCTGTACGCCCGTCAGCCGGTGGACTCGGATGCCCTGATTCATCACTCCGACCGCGGATCGCAAGGCGGATTCTAGTGGTCGTCGCAACATGTCGACATTGGAGGTGTGGCATGGGGCGAGGACGAGGTTGGGGCAGTGAGCAGACAGGGCGGGCACCAATGCGCTCGCCAGGGCGCCCGGGCGTCAATCAGCGGGAGACCAAACGGGTGTTCTGGAAGTACATCGCTAGCGGGCTACAGAGTGAGGCCGCAGCGTTGGCCTGCGGTATGTCTCAGGCGGTGGGCGCGAAGTGGTTTCGTGAGGCGGGCGGGATGGCACCGATGCGCCTGGGATCGGGATCGGGACGTTACCTGTCGTTTGCCGAGCGTGAGGAGCTTGCGCTGTTGCGGGCCCAGCAGCACGGGGTTCGAGAGATTGCTCGGCGACTGGGCCGATCGCCGTCGACGGTCTCGCGCGAGTTGCGCCGCAATGCGGCGACCCGCGCAGGCACGCTGGCGTACCGGGCGACGGTCGCGCAGTGGAAGGCGGAACGGGCCGGCAAACGGCCCAAGCCGGCCAAGCTCGCCGGGGACGAGCGGCTGCGCGCCTATGTGCAGGCGCGACTTTCCGGGGCGGTCACCGATGCCGAGGGCAGGCCGATTCCCGGTCCCAACGTGCCCTGGAAGGGGCGGCGACATGGTCGTCGAGCAGACCGGCGATGGGGCACCTGCTGGAGCCCGGAGCAGATCAGCCGCCGGCTGCGGATCGACTTCCCGCGGGACGAGACGATGAGGATCTCTCACGAGGCGATCTACCAGGCACTCTACGTTCAGGGCCGCGGGGCGCTTCGGCGTGAACTGTCCGCGTGTCTGCGTACCGGCCGGGCGCTGCGCGTGCCGCGCGCCAGGACCCGACAACGGGGCAAAGAGTTCCTCACCGCCGAGGTGATGCTCAGCCAGCGTCCGGCTGAGGTCGTCGACCGTGCCGTGCCCGGCCACTGGGAAGGTGACCTGATCATCGGCTTGAACCGCTCCGCGATGGGCACCCTGGTCGAACGCACGACCCGGTTCACGATGCTGCTGCACCTGCCGCCCATGCCCGGTCATGGACTGGGCCATCGAGACAAGCATGGACCGGCGTTGGCCGGCCACGGCGCCGAAGCGGTCCGGGATGCCATTGCTGCGAAGATCGCGACGCTGCCCGTCCAGCTGCGCAAGTCACTGACCTGGGATCAGGGCACGGAGATGGCCCAACATGCGCAGTTGCGGATCGACACGGGTCTGGCGATCTACTTTTGCGACCCGCGCAGTCCCTGGCAACGCGGGAGCAACGAGAACACCAACGGGCTGCTGCGCCAGTACTTCCCCAAGGGCACAGACATCAGCCGATACTCGGCACGGGAACTCGACGCGGTCGCTGTCACGCTCAACAGCCGGCCTCGCAAAACCCTCGACTGGAAGACTCCCGCCGAAGCACTCGATGAGCTACTCTCTGCAGCTCAGCAAGCCAGTGTTGCGACGACCCCTTGAACCTAAGCAGTACGTCAGCATTCGATACAGCGAGCGGTTGGCCGAGGCGGGCATCGAACCGTCGGTCGGCAGCCGCGGCGACAGCTATGACAACGCCCTGGCCGAGACCATCAACGGACTCTACAAGGCCGAGGTGATCCATCGGCGCGGCCCCTGGAAATCCCGGGAATCCGTGGAATTGGCCACGCTGGAATGGGTGTCCTGGTTTAACCACCATCGCCTATTGGAACCCTTGGGTTATATTCCTCCGGCAGAAGCTGAGGCAAACTACTACAGGCAACTCGACCGTCAGGCCGCCGTCGCGGCATGACTTAAACCAAACAGCCTCCCCGATTCCCGGGGCACTTCAGATAACATTCTGCTCTCAGCTCGTGGCGAGGCTGTGTTGTCCGATTTTGGCCTCGCTAAACAGACGTCTTTCAGCGGCCAAGCGGGGCAAGACCGGATTTATGGAAAAATGACACCGCCCGAAGCGTTTAGTACTGACGAGTTCACGAGACACTTTGACATCTACCAAGCCGGCTTAACGATATATAGGCTCGCTGTAGGCGATGAGTCTTTTTACAGACAGTACGAAGGATTTGTCGCGGACGGAACGCTCAACCGCAATCAGTTTCGGCACGCCGTAGTGAACGGAAAGTTTCCGTCATTTGAGCAGTTCCCGGAGCACATACCTCTGCGCCTGATCAAAACAATCCGCACATGCTTGGCGCGAGATCCACAAAAGCGATTCTCATCGGCCAGTGAAATAGTGAACTCCTTTGCGGATATCGATGGTAAGCTCCTCGACTGGCGACTGGAAATTCACACAGACTATCGAGAGTGGCGTAAAGTCCAAGGGGGACGTAGGTTTCGGCTGCGGGTTAACAAAGACGGATCTAGCCAGGCCCGACGTCAGATTGATGATAAGCCGGAACGGAGGATAAACGAATACTGTCAAGAAGCGATTTCCCGCTCTGATATAAAGCGCTTCCTTAGGGAGTTTTGATGGGGATTAAGCGTGTGCGAAATGCCAGGGGGCGATATACGTCGCGGTCGCATATTGGATTAAAACAAGGGGCCAAGCGTCTAACAAAGTCACAAGGGGCCCGGAAGAAATTTGAGGCGGCACAAGACGGATATTTCGTGTGGCAGAGTGTCAAAAAAGGATAGTCCTAACAATTCTATTGTAGCCGGCGCTTGGGGCTTCGCTCACGGCGCTACTAGGACGAACGGGGTTGAGCCTTGAACGTGACCAGAACGTGACGAACTCCAGTCACGCGACGTCAAATCGTGTCCTCTCCAGTCACAAAAGCGCGGGGTCGGATGCGCTAAGTTCCTGTTTTACCAAGATACGCCCGGCCCAATTCGCCCTCCGGAGCCAAAGGTCGCAGGTTCGAGTCCTGCCGGGCGCGCCATCTCTCGTTGCCATCCCCTCGTACCCGGAACCTCACCACGCGTGTACGAGGGGTTCCGGACTCGAACCTCTGACGTAGCGATTAATCCAGGGTTCGAATCGAGCCCGGCAAAGTCGGGGGAGACAACGGCAGCCCACCGGTGCTGCCGGCCCGGAAGGGCGAAGTGGCGAAGCCGCGGAGTAGTCCTGCCGGGCGCGCCAGGTTTCCAGGCACTTACACGTGCCTTCCCTTCATGCGGTCTTCTCGGCGCGACCAGGTCCTGACGAGCGGCTATAGGGCCCAGCTGCTACCGTAATGGGCCCGTGCCAGGTGTACATGCCGCTCGGTCATCCGGATACACCAACTGACCCAGCAGCTCTGTGTTGTGGGATAGCCCGGTCCCGTGGTACCCGACGCAGATGACCACCGAGCGAAGCGCCTTCGAGACCGGCAATCCGGTCGGCGACATCCAACAGCGACGCCATATCGATCCCCGTATCGATGCCCCCGCCTTCGAAGGCGCAAACCAGATCCTCGGTCGCCGTGTTTCCTGTGGCGCCTGGTGCGAACGGGCATCCACCCAGACCGGCCGCAGATGCGTCGAACGTCCGCACTCCCGCCCGGAAAGCGAAAAGCGCGTTGGCGACACCCATTCCGAACGTGTCATGACCGTGATACGCCCAGTCAATTCCTGTTCCCGCCGCTGCCATCAGCGCCCGGAACCGTTCTTCCACTCCATAGGGGTTGGCACGACCGGTCGTATCGCACAGTGCAATTTCCACTGTCCCCGCGATTTCGGCGATCCGCTCCACCACAGAGCGCACTTGGTCGAGCGGCACCGTACCCTCGAAGGGGCAGTCAAAGGCGGTCGCCACGTCGACGCGCATCCGGAAGGCCCTGTCGGCATCTCGCATACGAACGATTTCCACTAACTCCTGAAGAGACCGTTCGATGCTCCGGTGGACGTTGCTAAGGTTGTGGGCTTCCGACGCGGAAACAACGTACACCAGCTCGCCCACCTCGCGGCGGAGTGCCCGTTCTGCGCCCTTGGCGTTTGGGACCAGAGCGGAAAGGCGAAGATCGGAGCGGTCTTTGAAGTATTCGGCGATATCCCCGGTATCAGCCATCTGCGGTATGGCTCGTGGGCTGACGAACGAGCCGATCTCCACGCGCTCGAAGCCGGACGCGATCAGCTCACGGATGAGCTCGATCTTGGTTCGCGTCGGCACGAGCTCTGCGATCGACTGAAATCCGTCCCTTGGCGCGACCTCGGTCAGTTGCACTCGCGCGGGGCCTCCTTCCGTCATCGCCTGCTTCCTCCCGGCCCGTTCTCCGTCTGAGCCTGCCGAGCATTGATTACGCCCCCAGCCAGCAGAATATCGATCTGACGTGGCGTCAGATCGTGTCGCAATGCCAACGACTTGCCGTCGACGTCGGCGACAATGCTGCGCTCACACCGTAACTGGGTGTGCAAATCGTCGATCCGAAGGCGTCCGCCGACAGCAAACCACTGGGCGTCATCGGGGTCTTCGAAGATCAGCGGAACCACGCCGAAGCAAACCAGGTTCTGCCAGTGGATCCGCGCGAAGCTCTTGGCGATGACAGCTCTCAGACCGAGCAGACGCGGGGCCAGTGCCGCGTTCTCGCGGCTGGATCCCTGGCCGTAATTCCATCCGGCGACGACCGCATGTCCACCCCCGCCCCGGCTTTCGCGCGCGCGCCTTGGGTAATCCGAATCGATGCGCTCAAAAGCGAAGTCCGCTGTCCGGAAAACGTTACTCCAAAGCGGCAGGACGCGATTACCCGCCGGGATAATGTCATCAGTGGATATGTTGTCCTCGAGGCACAACGCTACATCCAGCTTCAGGCTTGCGGAGAGAGGCTCCAACGGCGGTAAGGGCGGTGTATTGTCCGTCCGCAGCAGCGGCGGGCGCGTCTCCCCCGGCGTGCGCCGCGCGGGCGGAATAAACATGGCCGCGTTTCCACGCCCAGAATCCGGCTCATCAATCCGCGGATAGGGCATCTCGAGCGTCCGTGGGTCGGTGATCACCCCCCTGAGTGCAGACGCAGCAGCGGTCTCCGGACTACACAGGAAGACGCGGTCCTCAGGCGTTCCCGAGCGCCCAGGGAAGTTGCGTGCAACCGTCCGCAGGCTATTGCGCCCGCTGGCGGGCGCCTGGCCCATGCCAATGCACCCGTTACACCCCGGCTGGTGAAGGCGCGCACCTACCCGAATCAGATCTGCCAAGAGGCCCGCACCGGCAAGCAGCTCGAGCACTTGTCTCGACGACGGATTGACATCCAGTGACACGCCTTCCTCGATCGTGCGCCCGTGAAGCATGTGCGCGACGACGGCAAAGTCCCGGTATCCCGGGTTTGCCGAGGAGCCGATGTAGGCTTGGTAGACGGGCTGGCCGGCTGCCTCTCGTACGGCAACGACGTTGTCCGGACTCGACGGGAGCGCAATCAGAGGCTCCAACGTGGACAAATCGATCCGGTCGCGTCGATCGTAGCGACACCCTGGCTGCGCAGCCAGGGGAGTCCACGCTGCCTCGCGCCCACGGGCGCGCAGGAAATCGCGAGTGATCCCGTCGCTGGGGAATACCGTCGTGGTCGCCCCCATCTCGGTGCCCATGTTCGCCAAGACATGTCGATCCATCGCCGATAGATTCGCCAAGCCTTCCCCGTAGTACTCCAGAATGCAGTTCTTCGCCCCCGCGACGCCATGCCGACGGAGCAGTTCCAGAATCACATCCTTGGCAGACACCCAGTCCGGCAGCCGCCCGACCAGCTCGATGCCCCAGATTTCGGGCATGATCACGTACAGCGGCTCCCCCGCCATGGCCATGGCGACTTCGATGCCACCGGCGCCGATCGCGAGCATGCCAAGACCACCGGCGGCGGTGGTATGACTGTCACAGCCGACAAGCGATTGCCCGGGTACTCCGAACCGCTCCATATGAACCGGGTGACTGATCCCGTTCCCGGGGCCGCTGTACCAGAGGCCAAACCGCTCGCAAGCACTTTTCAGGAACAGGTGGGCATCTGCAGCCAGGTGGTCGGCCTGAATGAGGGCATGATCGATGTACTGGACGCTCGGCGAAGTCTTGACTTCCGGACCGCCCATGGCCTCAAGCTCGAGCATCACAAGGGTTCCCAGCACGTCCTGCAACAAAGCCTGATCAGCGCGCAGTCCGATCTCACAACCCGGATCCATGCGACCGTGAACCAGCTTGGCGGAGATCAGTTGGCGCGCGAGATTCTCGGACATACAGGCCCTCCTTGCAGGTCGCGGCTGCGCTCAGATGACCCTGGACCGGGCAAGAGAGGCGATCGCACCCTCGCTAAACCCAAGCCAATCGCGTAGCACATCCTCTGTGTGTTCACCGAGTGCGGGTCCGCTCTGGCGGACAGTGCCCGGCGATTCGGACAGGCGTGGGAACACGTTCTGCATGGCGATGTCCCCGAAGCGGGGATCGTGCACGCGTGTAATTGCTTCGCGGGCAAGAAAATGAGGATCGTCCAACATCTCCGGGGCCCGATAGGCGAGGCCGGCCGGAACACCACTTGCCGCAAGACGTTCGACGAGCTCCTCGGCGTCGTGCTGCCGAGTCCAGTCGGCCACCGCCTCATCCAATTCCTCCTGGCGCTCACCGCGGGCACGGTGGCTGGCGTATCGCGGATCGTCGGCCAATCCGGGTTGTCCCATCTCGGCACAAAGGCGCCGGAAGACGGTATCCTGGTTGGCGCCTATGATCACCTCCTTGTCGTCGCGCGTGGGGTACGCATTCGACGGCGCGATTCCCGGCAGGGTACTGCCTGACCGCTGACGAACGTGACCACAGCGGTCGTATTCGGCTACCAGGCTCTCCGTCATCGCCAGCACGGATTCGAAGATCGAGGCATCGACCACCTGACCCCGACCTGTACGGTCGCGAGCCTGCAGCGCCAGTATCGCGCCAAGGGCAGCATGTAGGCCTGCCAGGGAGTCACCCAGCGAGAGCCCTGCGCGCACCGGTGGGCGGTCAGGATAGCCGCTGATGTACCGGAGCCCGCCCATGGCTTCACAGACGGAGGCAAAGCCGGCCCGCTGCGCATAGGGCCCCGTCTGACCGAAGCCGGTCACGCGTACCATGATGAGCCGCTGATTGATCCCCGACAGCGCTTCCCAACCCAGCCCCCAGCGCTCCAGGGTTCCCACGCGGAAATTCTCGACCAAGATATCCGCCTCGGCGGCAAGGCTTCGGGCGATCTGCTGTCCCCCCTTCTGCCTGAGATCGAGCGTCATAGACTTCTTGTTCCGTCCAATCACCGCCCACCAAACGGCATTACCATCCGCATCGACGGGTCCCCACTGGCGCATCGCATCGCCTCGGCCAGGGGGCTCAATCTTCACCACCTCAGCGCCAAAATCGGCGAGGATTTGCCCGCAGAACGGGCCCGCAATGAGCTGGCCCATCTCCAGGACCTTGACACCCTCCAACGGCCTCATTTCCCCACCGTCCGTCCGACCTCGCTGACGTCGCTGCCGGGGGGCCGGGACGAACCGCTCTCGCGCCTCGTCCCAACCGCTGAACCCCCTCCAGCTCCGCTCTGCTCCGTCGGCGATTTGTTGGCGGAACCACCGCGCGAGCCCTCTCCAGGGCCGGTGCCGAGATACGCCCTGACGACGGCCTCGTCGTTCAAGACCCGTCCGGGAGGTCCGTCCGCGAGGGAACGGCCGTAGTCCAGGACGTGCACGCGGTCCGCAAGATCGGCGACCATCTGCATATCGTGCTCGATCCAGATCATCCCGATGCCCAACTCGCGCTTCGTCTTCACGACAAAGTAGGCGAGATCTTCGCGTTCGCCACGGGTGAGCCCCGCGGAGGGCTCGTCCAGTAACAGCAGGACCGGTTCCGCGGCCAGTGCGCGGGCGAAGCCGACCAGCTTCTGGAGCCCGAACGGCAGCTCGCCCACCCGCGAATGACGATACCGATCCAGCTCACAGAAGCGAACAATTCGCTCCACTGCCTCGCGATGCTCGCGCTCCGCCCTCCGGGCGCTCGGCAGCGACAGAAGCTCCGCGAGCAAGCTCACGTTCATCCGTGTGTGGCGGCCCGTCAGCAGGTTCTCCAAAACAGTCATGTCCGGAAACAGCTCTCCGTGCTGGAACGTTCGCGAAATGCCCAACGCGGCGATCCTGTGGGGCTGCCGGCCGAGGATATCCTGCCCGCGGAATCGGATTGTTCCAGACGGACGATAAATGCCGCTGACGCAGTTGAAGACGCTGGTCTTGCCGGCGCCGTTTGGGCCGATTAGCGCGAGCAGCTCGCCTGTCTCGACCGCCAAGGACACGCGGTCCAGAACCTCCAAACCACCAAAACGAAGCGTAATCTGATCGATTTCGAGCTCAGGCATGGCTGTTACCGCGGGCAAGCCGCTCCTCCACAACGTCCCCGTACTTCCGGCGTCCGCCGCCGGAAGCGCCCAGATAGGACTCCTGAACCCTGACGTCCCGGGACAGCTCCCGCGAGCTCCCCGAAAAGGCCACCTGTCCGTTTTCCAGCACGTATCCATGGTCGGCGAACCGAAGCGCCACAGCGGCACTTTGCTCGACAACCAGAACGGCCAACCCCAGCTCGCGGCACACCTCAAGCAATCGGCCACAAAGTTCGTCCACGACGATGGGCGCGAGCCCCAGCGAGAGCTCGTCGATCATGAGCAGATCCGGCTTGCACACCAGCGCCGAACCGATCGCAAGCATCTGGCGTTCCCCTCCGGACAGCAGGCCTGCAGCCCGTCTCCGATGCTCCGCGAGCCGGGGAAAGTAGTGGTAAACCAATTCGGTTAGTCCGTTGCGCTCGGCCCCGCGTACGCCGGCCGGAGCAACCACGGTAAGGTTGTCGGCCACCGACAGGTTCGGAAAAATCTTCTCCCGCTCGGGCACGATGGCGATACCCCGGCGTGCCGTTTGGTGCGGGGACAGGTTCTCGATTCGCCGTCCCTTGAACGTCACGCTACCGGCTACGACACGGGCGTTGTCCAGGCCGAGGAAACCGGAGATGGCCCTCAGCGTCGTCGTTTTGCCTGCACCGTTGCTTCCCAGCAGAGCGACGATGCCGTGGGCCGGAACCCTGAGACTGACATCCTGCACGCCGATGATCGATCGCTGGTACGCGACCCCGAGACCATCGACGTGCAAGAGTGCTTGCCCGTCAGCCGCCGTCATTCGGAGACTTCTCCGAGTGGCACCCGTTTGAACCGTAACCGCCGCTGGATCCGGCGCCACGCCCCAAGCAATCCACGCGGCTCGAACATGAGAAAGAAGATCATGACGGCGCCGAATGCCGCGTAGATCGCGGCAAAAGCGCTGCCTGGGTTATCCGCACCAAGCATCGGAAGCAACACGCCCTGGATTGCGTGCGGCAACAGGACAATGAAGGTGGCTCCGAGCAGAGCCCCCGCGAGCGAGGGCATGCCACCGATAATGATCATGGCCACATACTGGATCGTGAGGTAGAACGAGAACGCATCGACCGAAACAAAACCTCGCTGGTACGCGAACAAGGCTCCCGAGACCGTGGTAACGGTCGCGCTGATCACGAATGCGAGAAGCTTGTACCTCGGGACATTGATCCCCATCGCCGCGGCGACGGTCTCGTTCGTGCGAATAGCGCCCCACGCCCGACCGGTACGCGATCGCAACAAATTCGCACACAGGATGAGCGTAACGACCACCGCGGCCAAGAGCAGAAAGTACCAAATGCGGTCGCCATAAATCTGGTGCCCGAAGACCACGGGCGCATTGACCATGATCGCGCTGGACATGGCGCGATTGGTCTCGTATTCGCCGCACAAGTAGATCACGACGAAATGCAATGCCAGGGTGCTGACGGCGAGATACAAACCGCGCAATCGAACGGAAGGAAGGCCAAAGATCAGCCCGAGCATCGCGCCTAGGACCGCGGATGCCGGGAGGGCGACCCAGAACGGCGCCCCGAACTCCTTGTAGGCGATCCCCACGGTGAACGCGCCCGCCGCCATCAGGCCGGCATGACCCAGAGAGATCTGGCCTGCGAAGCCAGTCAAGAGCATCAGAGCCAAAGCTCCAACGCTGGCAAGAAGCACCTGGTTGGCAAGATCGAGCTCGTACGAAGACGCGACAAACGGGATAACCAACAAGGCAGCCGCACCCACTGCCAGTCCCAGCCGACCACGCCGGCTTGCGATAGCGCGTAGGACCCACGCGGGAATCGGCAGGCGGCGGGTCGCAGGGCGTGGCGTACGACTAAACACGGTCGAGCTGCTCCTGGGTCCCGAACAACCCCCAAGGTCGAATGACGAGCATGACGATCAGTACCAGGAACGGTGCCGCGCTCGAGAGCAGCGGGTCGACATAATGGATCAGGAGGACTTCCGTAACCGCGACGATTAGCGACCCCGCCAGAGCTCCCCCGAGGCTGTCCAGTCCGCCCACGAGCGCCGCCGGAAAGGCCTGGAGGCCCACCAGGGCCATCGTGCTGTCCAGTCCGGAGTTCAAAGAGAGGAGCACACCCGCCGCAGCACCGGTAAAGGCCGAAAGAGCCCATGCGAGTGCGTAGATCCCGTGAATGCTAATCCCGCGTTGGGCCGCGAGCAGGGGGGCCTGGCCCACGGCACGCATGCGCAGTCCCCAGCGGCTAAAGCGCATGAACAAGAACAGCAACGCATAGACAACGCCGGCCACAGCGACCAGCAGCAGGGAACAGGCAGAAGTGTGGGCGGCCCCGAGTATCGCAATCGTGGGATTCGACACGCCAAGGTGCTGGATCGGTTGCCGACTCTGGGCGGACCACACAAGGGCGATGCCTCCGCGGAGCATGATACTGAGCGCAATGGTAGCGAGCACCGCCGCCAGCACGCTCTGACCCGTCATCCGATGCATCAAGAAGACGTACACCAGGATGCCGACGACCAGACTAAGCGCCGCCGCCATCAGCAGGGACAGGACGGGATTGCCGTGGAAGACGAGCGCCGTCGAGAGCAGCAGGTACGCGCCCAGCATCATCAGAGCGCCGTGCGCCAGGTTGAGGACTCGGCTCACCCGGTAAATGAGCACGTAGCCGCACGAAATCAGCGCGTACGTCGCGGTCAACACAACGATGTTGACGAGCAGCTGCATACGGGACCTCAGATGCCGCGGGCATAGGGCCGGGATGCGCAAACGCATCCCGGCCGGCCGCTCAATCTCTGGCCTATTTCACGACGAACGCTTTCCAATCCTGAGCGCGCACGATGGATCCCGAGCTCGGATTCCAGTGGTAGACCCGGTAGTACTGGCGAGTACGGAAATGATTCCGTTTGGTCCACAGGATCGGGCCGCCACGAAGACCGTGCATCGCAACCTTCAGGGTATCCATTGACGCCAACACCTTCTGCCGGGTCGCCGGCCAGCCCGCCTTGGCGAGCGTCGCCTTGAGGACCATCCCGGCGATCCAGCCCTCGGTCATCTCGTCGGCCGGATATTTCGCGTTCGCGCTGGTGGCCACCCGCATCATCTTCTTCTGTATCGGGAGCTTTTCGCTGAACAAGGAATCGGAGCTGACAATATAGAATTTACTGTCCTTGAGGTGCTTGAGCTCATTCTCCGCAACCGGCTGTTCCACAGCAGCATAGCTGCCATTCCAGCCCAGCTGCCGCAGCGCCTCGAAGGTCTTCACTTCGGTCACCCACGGTGCCCACGAGTAGGCCCAGTTGGCCTTGCCATCCTGGATGTTCGTGGCAAATGATGTATAGCTGGCAGTCGTGGGGGGAATCGCCTCCTTCTGCACGATCTTCATTCCCATCTTCTTGGCCGCGCCGGCGGCATGGTTGATCCCTCCGCGGGAGACCGGGATCGCCATCGCGACGAGGCCCAGCCGTACAGGCCCGGAAGCATGGTCGTGGATAAACGCGATAGCCGCCCGGCCATCATACTTTGTGGAAATCCCCGAGGAGCAGAACACAAACCGCTGTGCCGGTGGGAACGCCTGGCTGGGGCAGACCGCGTTGGCCGCAAACAGCAGTGGCGTCCGGGTGCGATCTGCCATCTTCATCATCGGAGCGTAGGTGGACGAGAGGCTCGCATTGATCAGCAAGGCCACGTGGTCGTCCGACAACAGTTGCTTGGCGTTCGCTGCCGCATTGGAAGCCTGCCCTCCGTCGTCCCGGATGATCAGATGGATCGGGTGTCCGTGAACCCCGCCTTCCTTATTCAGCCGGTTGACGTACAGGCGCAAGCCCTGTATCGCCGGAGCGATCGTGCTCGCGGCGGGTCCCGTCAGGGCACCACTTACGCCGATCTCGTAAGCCTGTTGTCCAAAGGCAGTCGCTGGCATCATGACAAGCGCCAGCAAAGCTACAATTGCGTACGTTACGTAGCGCATGGTCTCCCCCCTCATGGTTATCATGGCGTAAGCTCGGACGATCCCTTACTTTCAAGCGAACGGTTCCAAGCTGCCCTGCCGTGCCGGCCCAGTGGTTGTCCCGGGCTCACCCGAGACCCTCGAAGCGATAGTAGTTCGCCCATCGCATCAAGTTCTCGTCGCTCATCGAAAAGACGACAGCGTCCTCGGAGCTCTGGTGCTCAATCCGGTGCCACATCGGTATGGCGATCGTGTCCCCAAACCCCCAGTCGAACGCCTGGTCCTCGATGATCGATCGACCTTGCCCCTGCATGATCACGTTGATCGTATTCGCAGTGTGGCGGTATGGCCGGCCTCTCCACCCCGCTGGCCAACGATGCACACCGAGAGTGAGCGTAGGCATCTGCGGTGCCTCCAAGACGATGGAGCGACCGAGGTAGCCCGCTTCGTCCGGTGCGGCAGCGTCCAGGGCTGCTACCGTCTCCGCCCACGGGAATCGCATCGAAGAGCGTTCACGCTCCACCCTGGCCGGCTCGTAATCGTCGGGGTATTGCTCGGCAAACACCGGTTCGAGCAGGTGAGTCAGGGGGATATCAAGCCCGTCGAACCAGAACCCCTGCTCCGAGCCGTCTTCCGCGTGCCCGTGCCCGTGCCAACAGCCACCCGGCGTGAGGATGATGTCCCCCGACTCCATGGGATGTTTCTCGCCGTTGACGATCGAATAAGAACCCCGGGACTCGAGGATTACCCGCAGCGCATGTGACGAATGCCGGTGAGACCGCGCCTTTTCCCCGGGGAGGATGGACTGGTACGCGCAAACCATGGTGCGTAACGAGGCAAACGCATTGCCCTCGATCGGGTTGCGCAAGATGAAGTTCCGGCGTTCCGCCAGATCTGTGTCGACCAGCCGACCAGCGGCCCGCATCCCTGCCCTGGCGTCCGCATAGTTCCAATGCGCCGGCACGAACGCCGATCGCGGTGCCGGCCAAAACAGCGAGGTGTTGTGTTCAAGCCACCCCGGGATCATGTCCCGGTCGCGGATGCGTGCAATCAGCTCGTCGAGCGACTCGATGCTCGCCAGGGCGTCCTGCGCCGTTAGGTTCGTTGCCATCCGTCTTCCCCCCCTGTTGATCTCCATCGTGCCGGAGGCACGTCGCGACGGAACTGCCTGCGTTGGGCCCGTTCTTGCACAAAGCCATATCGCCAGAGATCGGGACCGCCACGACGGCGATGCTCCTCACGCTTGAGCGACCTGCACCGTCATCTCGCCGATCCCCTCACAACCCGCACGGATGACATCACCGGGTTTCACTTCCCCGACGCCTTCGGGCGTCCCCGTCAAGAGCACGTCACCCGGATACAGCGTGTAGACTCGCGAGGTGATTTCGATCAGCTCTGCGATACCGACCGTCATCGCCCGAGTAGAGCTGTCCTGGCGACGTTCACCATTGACTTCCAGCCACAGGTCCAGCCGCTCCGGGTCGTCGATCTCGTCGGAGGTCGTGAGCCAAGGTCCCAGCACGGCATAGCTGTCCGCGGACTTACGGAAGCTGCGGTCCTCCGTACCCCGAACGGTCATGTCGAGCCCGATCGAGTATCCGGCGATGTAGGCAAAGGCATCCGCGGCCGCTACGTTCCGGGCCTCACGGCCAATGATGACGGCCAGCTCCACTTCGTGGTCGTTGCGGCGATCCAACCAATGAAGATGGATTCCCTCCGCGGGTCCTACGAGCGAAGAACTTGCCTTCAGGAAGAGGCCGAATTTCTCGACCGGGCGCTCGACTCCCTGGAGTTGCTTGTTGTGCAGCCCGTGATGCAGACCAGGATCCTGGGCATCGATCTCGACATGCTTCCGGTAGTTGGCCGGGGCAGCCATGATCTTGGCGGGCAGGGTAACCGGACTGTGGAGGGAAACCTCAGCGAGCGCCACCGGCGTCGCCTTCTCGCATAGCCGAGCTGCCACCGGCGCCACCGAATCCAGCTGCGCGATCAGGGGGTCCCCTGGCGCGAAAGGCCACTTCGGGATATTCATCTGGTCCAGGGCTTCGCTGACATCGTAGACAAGCTCGCCCTGAACAACACCAAGCCGGTCACGGTTGAAACGACAAATGTGCATTGCTCTGGCCCTTTAGATTTCTATTGTGTTGCCTGCCGCCTGGCAGTTGAGAAGGAAGCGGTGCAAGCCGCAGCACCTTGTCCACCATCATCGACCGCAGACCGACCTCCACCCCCTCCACGTCCCCATGCGCGGGCAGCCGATACCACGGCGTGGCACGCCTAGCCAGTGCGCCGCGCACCCGCAGGGCTGGCGTCACTTGCCCGTTCGCCAATCTCGAAGTCCCCCACCGAGCGATAGGGCCCGACGTCTGCCAGACGGGCGAGGAGAACGAGCAGCGTCCGGCGCTCATCATCCGACAGCCTCCCCAGTATCCGCTCCGCGATCGCGGGCACCACCCCCGTGATGGCCTGGATCACCTCCTGACCCTCGGAGGTGATGCGAAGACGCTTCGTTCGCTTGTCCTCGATTCCGGGTGTGCGTGTGATCAGGCCCTTCTTTTCCAGGCGGGCCAAAACGTGGCCGATGGTGGTGCGGTCAAAGGAGATGTACTCGCTCACCCGGGTAGCATCGGTGCCGGGGTTGTCCCGAATCGCGACCAGGGCCGAAAACTGGACGGCCGTCAAATCCAGATTCTGCCGCTGGGCCTCCATCACGAAGGCCGCGCTCGCGATCTGATGGGCCCTACGAATAAGGTGGCCGGGCTGCCTGTAAAGGCCGGATAGCTCCATTTAGGCTGTCCCCACGACGGGCGCAAAGTAGCCGGCCGTCTCGGCAGCGTTGTGCTCGGTCGGGTTTTCGTAGAGCCATCTCAGCTTTTCCAGCCATCCCATGTCGGATGTTTGAGGGAGCATTTCGTTTCGGAAGGCCGCTAGGCCCTCGTCAACGTGGATCATCTCCCACACGTAACGCGATAGGTAGTGCGTACGCATCGCACGCAGGAGCCTGTCGTGCCAGAGATCTTCAAATGCTCCAACATAGTCGCCATCGCGGCGCTCCAGACATTCGGAAATCTGAACTCCATCCTCGATGGCCTGGCAGGCCCCCTGGGCCATCGCCTGAACCATCGCATGTGCCGCATCCCCAATGATCGCAACGCGCCCCCGCGACCAGCTCGATGGAGGCGTAATGTCCTTGATGGGCCAGTGGCGACTGAAGTCCATGTACTGAACCAACGCCTGCATCGGCTCACAGGAGCGCGAGTATCCTTCCAGCAAGCGCTTGGGCAAGACTTCGGGGTCATCGGAGGGTTCGTAGTGAGTGACCGCCACCATATTAAACAGCTTGCCGCCCCGGAGCGGATAGTGCACCAAGTGAAACCCAGGGCCACACCAACACACGACCGAGTTCGGAGCGAAGCGTGCGGGAACCTCCTCCATGGGAACCACGCGCCGGAAGGCAGCATAGCCGATCGGCTCCTCCTTCCACGGGCCGAGGATCTGAGTCCGCACGGTGGAGTGGATGCCGTCCGCACCGACCAGCGCGGCCACCTCCAGACTTTCGCCGCTCGAGGTGAGAGCCCTTACTCCGTCCCCCACATCTTCGAATGAAGTCAGCTCGCAGCCTGACTGGAGGTCAACCGTACCAAGGCGGTTACAGGCATCGACCAAGACCTTGTGCAGGTCACCCCGATGAATCACGGCGTAGGGCTGGCCATAACGCTCTTGAATGGCGCCCCCCAGAGGAACCCGCAGCAGCTTCTTTCCGGTCAGTGCATCGTAGGCCAGGATGTCGTCCGGAAGGCTGGCGTAGCGCAGCATGTCCTCGGCGAGGCCGATCTTCTCGAACATATGGAAGGCATTTGGCCCAAGCTGTATCCCGTAGCCGATCGCTCCGAATCCATCGGCGCGCTCAATGACCTTCGTCGGGTGCCCCTTCCGGCCCAGTGCGATGGCGGCGGTCAAACCTCCGATCCCGCCTCCGGCGATCAGAACGGTATCCGTCCTTGACATAGGGAAAGCTCCTCCTAGCGTTCTCGGCGCAGCCGCGCAGCAGGCGCTGCGCATGGCCAATATTGTTAGTGTGCTGTCAATCTTATTAAGAATACCTATTGTTTGAAAACAATACTCAGACCAAAGCTGGAGTGTCAAGCCGCGGACTCCGTACGACCTTGCCCCCACCCCGTTTCAAGGGGCCATGAGAGCACGGGGAAGCAGCCCGCGGGTTCCGCGTCGACCCGGCGACGCTGCGCCGGTGGGTCCGGCCCTGTCCGGAACAAGGCGGGAACAGTCTTCGGGATCGTTCGTCGCGGCCGCGTCACTCGCCGCGGTGGACGGCGCAAGCCGTTCGGCACCCTGCGTTTCGCTTGCGCAGGAAGCGGCTGAATGATCCACCGCGTGCATCTTCACTTTTCTTGATCTTTCCACGCGTGGCCTGGCGGGCGGTAGGCAGCACCCTCTCGAGGTAGACGCCGCGGCAGTCCATCTCGTACTCCAGGCCCACTACCGGCGGGCGGCAGAAATGCCAGCTCAAGCCCGCCCGGATCGCGGCGCGGCGGGCCAGCTCGGTGCTCATCAGCACGTGGATGTCATGCACCGTGTAGACCTGGGTCGCGGTCGTGTCCGCCCAGCCGACACCGAGGGCGGCCAGGCGCCGTTCCATCTCGGCCAGCACCCAGCGCGCCTTCGCCCGGATGCCGCGCGGCGACACGTCCTTGCCGGCAACCACGTGGGCCCCGTAGCTGTCCCGTCCCTCGGGTGCTTCCGCGCTGCCGGCGACCACGAACGAGGCTGCGCCGGGGCTGACCGGGATCGTGTAGGAAAACGCGTGCAGGGACGGCGCCGGTGGCGGACCGACTTCCGGGCACACGTTGCTGCGCGCCACCGGGTTGGTCCTGCCGTCGTAGAGACCGAACCGGCTCAGCCCGTCGACGTACTGCCGGTTGAAAGCACCAAAACCGGCCTCGTCGAACGGCGCCGGCGAGCGCAGCTCGCAAGCGCAGAGGGCGGTCAGCGGACGCCCGGCCGTGGCAAGATGGTCGGCGATGCGGCGAAAACCATCCGCCAGGGGCAGCGGGCGCAAAAACCGCACCCGCTCGATCGCGTAGTCGGGATCGGCCACCACGCCCCCGGAGTACTGGAACACTCCCGGGAGAAACCGGTAATTGCCGGGCGCGAACGCATGCGTGTCGGTCATCGCACTTCTCCCGGTCTGGACAGAGCGCGCGGTCTGTGGGGGTCGTCACGCGGACCGCCCCGGTTCCGCGGAGCGGGCGCACCATCGGTGCAGTTCTGCGCCAGCCTGGGCTGCGTGTCAACGCGGGGCGCGCGCCTTTCGCCCCGCGCGCTTGTCACGCCCGGCCGGCTGGCGCAAGATCGGGCGTCAGCGCCACGGGCGGCCCGTCCCGTGAGGTGCGGGTTTGGACCGGTGGACCAGGACAGGGGGGATCGGCATGGGACGCGGAAAAGAGCTCAGCGTGGCCTGCGTGCAGTTCACGGCCGTTGACGGGGAAAAGCCGCAGACGGTCGCCAAGTGCCTCGCGCTGATCGACAAGGCGGCCGAGCAGGGAGCACGCCTTGTCGTGCTGCCCGAGGTGTGGACCGGGCTCGGTTACAGTACGGGCGAGCTGTACCGGGAGATCGCCGAGCCGATTCCCGGCCCTGTCACCGAGGAGCTTTCGGCGAGGGCCAGACGGCACGGGCTGTACATCGTGGGCTCGTTCTACGAGGACGCGGGCGACGGCGTGTATTACAACTCGGCGCCGCTGATCGATCCCGACGGCCGCATCGCGGGCGTGTATCGCAAGACCCACCTGTTCGATGCGCCACGGCGCGCCGACATCAAGGGCGGGATTCGGGAGTCCGACAAGGTAAGAGCCGGGCACGACCTGCCGGTGTTCGAAACCGACTTCGGTCTGCTCGGCATTTCGGTGTGCTCCGATCTGCGCTTTCCGGAGATCTACCGGACCATGACGCTCAAGGGAGCGCGACTGATTGTCTGCGCTTCGGCCTTTCTGAGCCCGCGTATCGACCACTGGGAGTTCTTCCTGCGCGCCCGCGCGGCCGAGAATCAGGTCTTCGTCGTGGCCTCCGGCCAGTACGGCACAGAGCCCCGCTCGGGCATCTCCTTCGTGGGACGCAGCATGGTGGTCGATCCCTGGGGCGTGATCAGTGCTACTGCTCCGGACATGGAATGCACCACCACCACGCGCATCGACCTGTCCTACATTGACGAGGTCCGGCGCCGGTACCCGCTGTTGCAGCAGCGCTGCCCCCACTTGTACGAGGGCATTGCCGAGCCCGGCGTTGCGGCCGAAGCGCGGCGGCAGGCCGGCTAGCTTGGCCGCGGTACCCGCGTATGCGAGCCACCCGCCATCGTCCGGGGCCCCTGGCCATGTATCCGCGGTAGCCGCGCCGCGCAACACCGGCCCGCCCCGCGCGGTGCGCCGGCGCGACTGCCCGGATGGGCTTCCAAGGATCTTCTGACAGGACAGAGGAAAGACGCTCAAACATCCTTACTCGCTTTCCCGTCAACCCGTCTACGCCCGCAACGGCGTCGTGGCCACCTCCCGGCCACTCGCGCCGCAGGCCGGCCTGCTCATCCTGCGTGATCGAATACCCGCCGGACGGTTTCGCCCTTTCCCTCGTGCTCGCCCATTACTGGCGAGAGGTCATGGTCACCTGCGGGGATGCTGAAGGGACAGAACTCAGACCTTGGCACGAGACCTTCGTCCCGGATGGATTCGAGCCCCGACCGGGCCCGCCATTGGTTGCCCCCATGCAATGCGGCGAACCAAGCCCGGATCTCTCACCACCCTCCTGCCGTGGCCGCCGATTCGCTCGCCCTGACGGGACGTACTCCCTCCAGCCGGCTTGACGTAGCGTCAACTACGCCGCGGCACCGCCGGCCGCTCCGTGCACCCCGTCAGGCCGGCGCCTCGACGCCCTCGCGACGGACGGTGGGTAGAGAAATGCGGGCTAACGTCACCCCATTTCGCTCAGCCGCACCGACGTGGTCAGCACGTCGGGGTCGGTCCGGAGCTCAATCACGGCCGCTCGTCGGGCCTCCAGCGACCGACGCAGCGCCGGCGCAAAATCCTCCGTGCGCTCCACCCGCTCGGCGTGCGCGCCATAGGCCCGGGCCAGGTCCACGAAGTCCGGGTTGCGCAGGTCGCTGGCATAGGGTCGGCCGGGGTAGGCCTTTTCCTGGTGCAGGCGGATGGTGCCGTACATGCCGTTGTTGACGATGATGAACACCGCTGCCAGGTCGTACTGCAATGCAGTGGCGAGTTCGTGGCCGCACATCATGAAGCAGCCGTCACCGTTGACCGAGACCACCGTGCGATCCGGCTGCAGCAGCTTGGCGGCGATTGCCGACGGCACGCCGTAGCCCATGGCACCGTTGACCGGTGCGAGCTGGGTGCGGAACCGGCGGAAGGAGAAGTAGCGGTGCACCCA
Organism: Gammaproteobacteria bacterium; assembly: GCA_035638695.1. GTDB lineage: Bacteria > Pseudomonadota > Gammaproteobacteria > UBA5335 > SLRW01 > DASQZJ01. Next base: position 20,285 of record DASQZM010000009.1, read on the forward strand.
TCCGGTGTAATTGCCGGCACCGTTGGTGACGATCGCGTCGGGCGGCAGGATCTCGCGCATGGCCAGCACCACCCTCGCCAGGTCGAGCGCGTCGTCGCCCGGCGGTGGGACCCTGGCCGCCTCATAGTCCCGGCGGGCCTGGCACAGCCACTCTGCCCGGTCTGCGGCTCCGGCGACAGGCAGCGCAGCGAGCGCCCGCGCCAGGTTCTCCATGCTCGAGACCATACCCAGATGCGGCTGGTACACGCGGCCCGGGATCCCGGGGTCCGGATGCACGTGCACCAGCGTCTGCCGCGGCACCGGCACCTCGAGTAGACCGTAGCCGGCCGTGGTCGGCTGATCCAGCCGCGCGCCCGCAACCAGCAACAGGTCGGCCGCCCGGACCCGGTCGACCAGACGCGGGTCGGCGCCCAGTCCCAGGTGGCCGGCGTAGGCCGGGTTCTCGTTGTCCACGTAGTCCTGGCGCCGGAACGCGGCACAGACCGGGATCGCCTGCCGCTGGGCGAAGGCGCCAAGCCCGGCAGCGACCTCTGCCGACCAGTCTCCGCCGCCCACGATCAGCAGCGGCCGGCGGCTCTCCGCCAGCAGCGTCTCCAGCCGTGCCATGTCCGCGGGAGAAGGCGCGCTGCGCGCCGGGGCCGACGGCACCGCGTCCGCGACCGCGACCTGCTGTTGCAGGACGTCCTCCGGCAGGGCCACCACCACCGGACCGGGACGGCCGGATACGGCGGTGTGAAACGCGCCGGCGACCAGCTCCGGGATCCGCTCCGCCGATTCGATCTGGATCACCTGCTTGGCCAGCGACCCGAACATCGCGCGGAAGTCGACCTCCTGGAAAGCCTCCCGACCCAGGAAGGCGCGGGGTACCTGGCCGACGAACAGCAGCATCGGGGTGGAATCCTGCCGCGCGATGTGACAGCCCGCCGCGGCATGGGTCGCGCCCGGGCCGCGGGTGACGAAACAGACGCCGGGCCGCCCGGTGAGCTTGCCGGCCGCCTCCGCCATGCTCGAGGCGCCGACCTCCTGGCGGCAGACCACGAAGCGGATCTCCGGCATGTCGTTGAGCGCATCCAGCACGGGCAGGTAGCTTTCCCCCGGAACCCCGAAGATCTCGTGCACCCCGTGCAGGCGCAACTGGTCCGCCAGTACTCGCCCGCCGCTGCGTGTTGTGCTCATGCCTGCTCCCTTCGCTCACCGGCCGCGTCAGACAGGATCGAAGACCTTGCCCGGGTTGAGGATGCCGTTGGGATCGAGCACCGTCTTGAGCTCCCGCATCAGCCCGATCTCCGCCTCGCCCCGCGCCAGCGACAGGTGCGGCTTCTTCGCCAGCCCGATGCCGTGCTCGGCCGAGATCGAACCCCCGATCCGCTGCAGGGGACCGTACACGATCCCTTCCACTTGCTCCTGCAGGCCTGCATCGCGCTTACCGGGGGCGATCGAGAGGTGCAGGTTGCCGTCACCCAGGTGGCCGAAGACGAAACAGCGGTTGTCCGGGCATGCCGCGTCCAAAGCGGCGCGCACCTCGTCGAGGTACGCCGGCATGTCCCGGATCGGCAGACTCACATCGAACAGCAGGATCGGGTCGAACTGAAGCAGGATCTCCACGTCGTCCCGGATCCCCCAGATGGCATCGCGCTCGGCGGCCGACTTGGCGATCACCGCATCCTCGATCAGGCCCTGCTCGTGCGCCGCGGCCAGCGCGCTCTCGAAGTCCTCGCGGTCCGCCTCCGGCTCGCTTCCCAGCGATTCGAGCAGCACCCAGTAAGCGTAATCGCCGTCCAGCGGTGAAGCATGCCGGCCGCTCTCGCGGGTCGCCAGAAGATAGTGGTCCCGCCACATCACCTCGAAGGCGCTCAGGCGACCGCCCAGGGACGCGTCCATGTGGCGCAGGACGCGCGACACCTGGTCAAATTCGTTGACCCCCACCAGCGCCGTGTCCTGGCTGCGCGGCCTTTCCACCAGGCGCAGCACCAGGCGGGTGATCACGCCGAGAGTACCCTCGGAGCCGATGAACAGCTGCTTGAGATCGTAGCCGGCGTTGTTCTTGAGCATGCGGTTGAGCGAGCCCAGGACCCGGCCGTCGGCAAGCACGACCTCCAGCCCGAGGACGTTCTGCCGCATCATGCCGTAGCGGATCACGCGCACCCCGCCGGCGTTGGTGGCGGCGTTGCCGCCGATGGTGCAGGAGCCCCGGGCGCCGAGGTCGACCGGGAACATCAGCCCGGCCTCGGCCGCCCGTTCCTGAACCGTCTGCAGCGGCACGCCTGCCTGCACGGTCATGGTGCGGCCCGTCGGGTCGAGGTCCTCGACCGCGTTCATGCGCTCCAGCGAAAGGGCCAGGTCGTCCGGGGCGGTGCTCGCGCCCCGCACCAGACCCGTGAGCCCCCCATGAGGGACCACCGGCTGGCCCGCCGCATTGCACACCGCCAGCGTCGCCGAGACCTGCTCGGTGTTCGCCGGACGCACCAGGGCGGCGGCCGACACCGCCTCGCCGGTCCAGCCCACCCGCTGCCGCGCGTCGGCGGCCGCGACGATCGCGCGCTCGCCGAGAATCCGGCCCAACTCGCTTACCACGGAGCTCATGCCTCACCTCCCGGGATCCGCGACCGCCCGCGGGTACCGCGACGCGGCCGACTGCCCGCCGTTAATGAACAGGCGCTGGCGGCGACGAAGCCGGCCCCGGCGGGGTCGGGCAGCCCGCCACCGCGCCCGTCTCGCGCGGATCGTCGCGCTGAGTGCCTTCACGACCCGCTCCCGTGAACCCTTCGGCCGGCCCGGCGGCGTTGGAGGAGCCGCTCGACGCGGTTCGTGTCGGCCAATGCCGGGGGAGCTCACGCTGCAGGTCGTACCCGTTGCAGCGTATTCCCGCGTGAGCGTGCGCGCCAGTCCCTGCCGCCCGGGACGCGGCGCGTTGCCAGCGCCAGACCGGGCGGCGGGGTCAGATTTCGCACGCGGCGCAGCTGCACACCGGGGGCGACAACGCGGCCGTCCACCGGAAAGTCCTGGCGGGCTTCCGCAGGGGCCCGCCGCAATACGCGGAAAAACCGACCGCGCCGGCCCGGTGCGTGACCGAGCCGCGGCATCGGCATCGCCGGCATCCACCTGCATCATGCTGTTGGTAACCCGGTCGCGGGCAATGCCCGGCGCGGACGGTGCCGCGCCCACCAGCATCGCCGGCACGCTCCTGCGGGCCTTGTCGGCCATGGTACATGACGGTCCGGCTGGCGGGGTAAAGCGGGGTTCACTGCACGGCTTCCGGGCGGGCGGAGGGAGAGCGACGATGTCGTAAACCCGACCGCAACGCCGGGGTACACGTCGCCGTCAGGCCGGACTGGTGACCAAGCGCGGCGCCGTCTCCCGGAAGCCCGGGCGCTGTGCCACCCGCTCGTACCAGCGGTGCAGGCGTGGATAGGTCTCCGGCAGCGGGACCCCGTAGGCCATCGCGAGCCCGAAGCGTGCGCCCAGCGCACAATCCGCCAGCGAGTAGTCGCCGGCGAAGTACCGCTGCTCTCCGAGCTCCGCGGACAGGTACGGCAGCAGCTCGAGCCAGGCGGCGATGCCGGCGTCGATGCGCCCGCGATCCCACTGCTCCGGGGGACGCCCGCGCTTTGCGAAGATGACCTCGCGGACCGCTTTGCCCACCGTGTTGTCCGAGTAATAGGCGAGCAGCCTGGCCTTCACGCGACCTGCCCGGTGGCGGGGCAGCAGGCCCCCGCCGGTCTCCTCCAGGTATTCGGTGATCACGCTGGACTCCGGGATCACCAGCTCGCCATCGACCAGTACCGGCACCTTACCCGTGACCGAGAGCCGCCCCAGTTCGCTGACCGAATCCGGATGGTCGTGCGGGCGACGGGTGAACGGACGCGCCTGCGCGTGCATCGCCAGGCGCACTTTCCAGCAGAACGGGCATTCGTCCTTGTCGTACAGGATCGCCGTCACAGCCGCCTCGCCCGGAGCTCGCACAGGTGCTCCTCGACGTGGTCGATGCGATCCTGTCCCCAGAAGATCTCCTCGCCGATGATGAAGGTGGGCACCCCCATGGCCCCGCGCCGCTGGGCCTCCTTCCAGTTGCGCTCGAGCCGCGCATGGCGCGCCGGATCGTCGATGGCGGATTCCAGCTCGGGGGCATCGAGGCCGACGGCATTGCCGATCTCCCGCAGGACGTCCCCGCGCCCGATGTCACGCCCGCTCGCCCACTCGGCCCGCATCACCTCGACGATATAGGGCCGCAGAAGACCTTTCTCTTCGGCCAGCAGCGAGCCGGCCGCGGCCCGGGTGGGGTCGGTCTCGGCCGGGGGCGGGTCGAGCGGAATGCCCAGCCGCCGGGCGATGCGTGCCACGTCCTGGCGCGCGATGGGACGCTTGAGCTGCGCCCGCTCCGGCGGCGAGCGCCCGTTCCAGCCCCCCAGCGGATGCCAGAGCAAGCGCGTGCGGTAGTCGTCGAACACGGTGAACATCGTCTTGGAGGCGATGTAGCAATACGGGCTGCGGAAATTGAAGAACAGGTGCACGTCGACCGCGTCGCTCATGTCGCTCCCCTCCGGCCGCTCAGCGGCCGAGCTTTTTCGCCGTCTCGCCGCCGATGCCCCAGTGGCTCTTGGGCAATTCGTGGATCAGCACGCGTACCGACTCCCGCGGCGCGTCGAGGCTGTGGCTGATGGCGGCGGTCACTTCCCGGATGAGGCGCTCCTTCTGTTCGTCGGCGCGGCCCTCCAGGATCGAGATGTGAGCGATGGGCATCGGGGTCTTCCTCCATGTTCGGATCGGTTGGCCGCGGGCGGAGTCCCGTCGGGGGGGAATGCCGGTCTCAGGCGAAGCGCATGGAGACGGATCCCATGCCCTGCACGCGGGCGCACACGCTATCGCCGGGCTCCACCGCGACCGCCGCGGTGATGCCGCCGCTGAGGATCACGCTGCCGGCCGGGATTTCCCGGTCGCGCTCGGCCAGCATGTTGGCCAGCAGCGCCACGCTGGACGCCGGGTGCCCGAGCACCGCGGCGCCGGCGCCGGTCTCCACGATCTCGCCGTTCTTCTCCAGCAGCACGCCCAGGGTCCGCAGGTCGGTGGCGCGCGCGTCCAGCATCCCGGAGCCGGTGACGTAGCGCGACGAGGAGGCGTTGTCGGCCACCACGCTGACCAGGTCGAAGCGGAAGTTCTCGTAGCGCGAGTCGATGATCTCGACCGCCGGCAGGAGAAAATCGGTGGCGGCCAGCACATTGCCCCCGTGACAGCCGGGCCCGCGCAGCGGCGCACGCGTGACGAAGGCGATTTCGGCCTCCACCTTCGGGTGGATCAGCCCGTCGGTATCGATCTCGCCGTTCTCGCCCTGCTGGAAGTAGTCGGCCAGAAAGCCGTAGATCGGCGTTTCCACGCCCATCTGCTTCATCTTGGCACGCGAGGTGAGCCCCATCTTCAGGCCCACGATGCGTGTGCCCCGCTCCTCCTTGCGCCGCCGGATCGCGTACTGCACGTCGTAGGCGTCCCGGAAGGTCATTTCCGGATGCTCATCGGTGATCTTGGGCACCGCGCGGGCACCCAGCTCGGCGCTCTCGAGGTGCTCGGCGAGTGCCTCCACCTGTTCACGGCTCAGGGTGCTCACGCCGCACCTCCCGCGCCCACGCTCTCGCGCTCCCTGGCCAGGTCCAGCGCCACGTCCTCGATCATGTCCTCCTGGCCGCCGACGGTACCGCGCCTGCCCAGCTCCACCAGGATGTCCCGCGCGGGCACGCCGTACTTGTCCTGGGCGCGCTGGGCGAACAGCAGGAACGAGCCGTACACGCCGGCATAGCCCAGGGTCAGGGCGTCGCGGTCGATGCGCACCGGCCGGTCCATCATCGGCACCACGAGGTCCTCGGCGACATCCATGATCCGGTACAGGTCGATCCCGGTCTCCACCCCCATGCGCTCGAGCACCGCCGTGAGCACCTCCAACGGCGTGTTGCCGGCACCCGCCCCCAGGCCGGCGGCAGAGCCGTCGATGCGGGCCGCGCCCGCCGCGATCGCGGCGAGCGAATTGGCGATCCCCATGGCCAGGTTGTGATGACCGTGAAAGCCGATCTCGGTCTCCGGGGAGAGCTCGGCCCGCAGCAGGCCGATCCGTTCGGTGACGTGCTCGGGCAGCATGTGGCCGGCGGAGTCGGTGACATAGACGCAGTTCGCTCCGTAGGACTCCATCAGCCTGGCCTGTTCCAGCAGCTTCTCCGCCGGCGTCATGTGCGCCATCATCAGGAAGCCCACGGTGTCCAGGCCCAGCCGGCTGGCCATGCCGATATGCTGCTCCGCGACGTCCGCCTCGGTGCAATGGGTGGCCACGCGGACCGTGGTCACGCCGCAGTCGGCCGCCATCTTCAGCTCGTCCACCGTGCCGATGCCCGGCAGCAGCAGCGCCGAGACGCGTGCCTTTTTCATCTCCGGCACCACCGCGCGCAGGTATTCCTCGTCGCCGTGGGCCGGGAAGCCGTAATTGATCGAACCGCCGCCGAGGCCATCACCGTGGGTGACCTCGATCAGGGGCACACCGGCCTGGTCCAGCGCGGTGGCGACGGATACCATCTCGTCGATGCTGATCCGGTGACTCTTGGCGTGCATGCCGTCGCGCAGGCACATGTCGTGCAGGGTCACCTTCCTGCCTGTCAGGTCCATGGTCGCCTCCTCAGACGGTCGCGGGTTCGAGCACGAGATTGCCAGCGGCGATCTCCGCGGCGAACAGCTCGCCGGTGCGCAGCGCGGCAGCGGTCATGATGTCGAGATTGCCGGCGTACTTCGGCAGGTAGTCGCCCAGGCCCTCCACCTCCAGGAACATCGACACGCGCCGGCCGTCGAATACCGGGCCGTGCTTGAGCCGATAGCCCGGGACGTATTTCTGCACCTCGCTCACCATGGCGCGCACTGACTCGGTGATGCGCTCCTGATCCGGCTCGCCCTCTGTCAGGCAGTGGACGGTGTCGCGCATGATCAGGGGCGGCTCGGCGGGGTTGAGGATGATGATCGCCTTGCCCCGTCCGGCACCGCCCACCTGCTCCACGGCCCGCGCCGTGGTCCGGGTGAACTCGTCGATGTTCTTGCGCGTGCCCGGCCCGGCCGAACGCGACGCCACCGTGGCGACGATCTCGCCGTAGGCGACCGGCTGTACGCGGCTCACGGCGGCCACCATGGGGATCGTCGCCTGACCGCCGCAGGTGACCATGTTGACGTTCATCTCCTGGCGACCGAGCTGCTCCTGCAGGTTCACGGGAGGCACGCAGAAGGGCCCGATGGCCGCGGGCGTCAGATCGATCATCAGCACGCCCTGCTCCTGCAGCCTGCGGGCATTGTCGGGGTGCACGTAGGCCGATGTCGCGTCGAAAGCGATCTGTACGCGGTCACCGGCAAGGTCGGTCAGCAGCCCGTCGACACCCTCGTGAGTGGTTTTGAGCCCGTGCTCGCGCGCCTTCGCCAGACCTTCGGACTCCGGATCGATGCCTACCATCCACACGGGCTCGATAAGCTCCGAGCGCAGCGCTTTCGCCATCAGGTCGGTCCCGATGTTGCCGGAACCGATCAGTGCCGCTTTCACTTTCATGGCCGTTCCTCGTAGCCGTTGTCAGGTGCCGGGCGCCGTCAGACGAACCGCACCGACGCGGTGCCCACACCGCCGACGCTGACGTGCATGGACTCGCCCGGCTCGACCGGTTGCAGCGGCACCAGCGAGCCGGAAAGGATCACCTCGCCTGCCTGCAGCGAAATGCCGAAACCCCCAAGGGTGTTGGCCAGCCAGGCCACGCAGTTGACCGGTGAGCCGAGCGCGGCCGCGCCGGCGCCGGTGCTGACCACCTCGCCGTTCTTCTCCACCACCATGCCGCAGGTGACGAAGTCCACGTCCCGCGGATCCACGGCGCGATCGCCGAGGACGAACAGACCGCAGGAGGCGTTGTCGGCCACCGTGTCCTGGATGCGGATGTTCCAGTCGCGGATGCGCGAGTCCACGATCTCGAAGCAGGGCATCACGCACTCGGTCGCGCGCAGGACGTCGGCGTTGCTCACGCCCGGCCCGGCGAGGTCGTGCCGAAGGATGAAGGCAAGCTCGCCCTCGGCGCGCGCGGCGATCAGCCGCTCGCTGATGGGCAGCTCATCGCCGTTGCCATAGACCATGCTATCGGTGAGGTAGCCGAAATCCGGCTGGTGTACGTCGAGCATGCTCTGCACTGCGTGGCTGGTAACGCCGATCTTCTTGCCGATGACCCGCTCGCCGGCCTGCTCGCGCCGCGCCAGCATCCGCATGGAGATGTGGTAGGCGTCGTCGATGCCGATCTCCGGCTCGCGGTCGGTCAGCGGCTCCACCGTATAGCGCCCGGCCAGCGCCTCGTAGAGCTCGTCGCCGTAGCGGCGGATGCTTTCCCGGTCCATTGCCATGGCGCGCCTCAGAGCTTGATGCAGACGTTGGAGAGCTCGGAGTAGAACTCCAGCCCGTGGACTCCGCCCTCGCGACCGATGCCCGATTGCTTCTTGCCGCCGAAGGGGGTGCGCAGGTCGCGCAGGAACCAGCTGTTGACCCAGCACAGGCCGACCTCCAGCTGCGGCGCCACCCGGTGGGCGCGCTCCAGGCTCCCGGTCCACAGCGACGCCGCCAGTCCGTAGGGCGTGTCGTTGGCGAGCGCGATCGCCTCGTCCTCGTCGTCGAAGGGCCGGATGTGGCAGCAGGGGCCGAAGATCTCCTCCCGGACCACCCGCGAGTCCTCCCGCAGGCCGGTCCAGATCGTCGGCTGCACCCAGGCGCCCCGCTCCAGCGCGCCGGGCATGTCGGGAACCCCGCCGCCGGTCACCACGGTCGCGCCTTCCTGTTGCGCGGCCCGGTAATAGGACAGCACCTTGTCCCGGTGCTCCCGGCTGATCAGGGGTCCGAAGTTGACGCTTTCGTCCGCGTACCAACCCATCTTCAGGCTCTCGGCGCCGTCCCGCAGCCGGGACACGAACTCGTCGAACACCGGGCGCTGGACGTAGACCCGCTCGGTGCCCAGGCAGACCTGGCCGCAGTTGCCGAACACCGAGCGCATGGTGCCCTCGATGGCCTTGTCCAGGTCCGCGTCGGCGAAGACCACGGCCGGGTTCTTGCCGCCGAGCTCGAACGAGACGTCCCGGATGCCGTCGGCGGCGGCCTTCATGATCGCGCTGCCGGTGCGGGTTTCGCCGGTGAAGGTGATGGCGTCGACCAGCGGGTGGCGGGTCAGGTGCTCGCCGGCCGAATCGGGTCCGAAGCCATGGACCACGTTGTACACGCCTTGCGGAATCCCGGCCTCGTTCATAACCTCGCCCAGCAGGGTCGCCGTCCGAGGCGTCTCCTCCGAGGGCTTGACGACCACGGTGTTGCCGCAGGCCAGCGCCGGACCGACCTTCCAGGTCATCAGCAGCAGCGGCAGGTTCCAGGGGGAGATCACCCCGATGACCCCCTTGGGCTTGCGCACCGCGTAGTTGACCGCGCCCCGGCCGTCGGGCGTGTCCATGTGAAAGCTCTCGGTGGGCACGTTCCTGACCAGGTCAGCGAAGATCTTGAAGTTGGCCGCTCCGCGCGGGATGTCGACGACGCGCGCCAGCGAGGCCGGCTTGCCGGTGTCCAGGCATTCGGCTTCGAGAAACTCCCCGAAGCGCGCGTTGACGCCGTCGGCCACCTTGTGCAGCAGCGCCATGCGGCGCTCGACCGGTATGCGCCCCCACTCCCCCTCCAGCGCCGCGCGCGCGGCGCGTGCCGCCCGGTCGATCTCCGCGTCGCCGCCCTCGGCGACGCGACCGATCAGGTCGCCGTTGGCAGGATTGATATCGTCGAAGCTGCGTCCGCTTGCCGAGCCCGTGTATTCCCCACCGATGAAATGCTGGATCTCTTTCATGATTGTCGTCACCGTGGTCTACCGTTGTACCGTCCCCGGCCACCCCCGGAGACGCCTGTGGAATCCTGTCCGCCGCGAGGGCGGGTTTACTCGTCTGCCTGCATGGCCTCGAGACCCGTACGGGCACATTCTCCGTCCTGCGCTTCGCTGCCCCCGGACACCCCGATGCCGCCCACGCAATCACCGTCGACGAACACCGGAAGCCCTCCGCCGAGCATCAGCAGGCGGGGCCGGCTGGCCAAGCCCCGGCGCAGGTTCTCGTCGTCACCGGTGACGCGGTCCCAGTCGGCGGTGGAGAGCCCGAACCCGGCAGCGGTATAGGCCTTGTCCTCGGCAATGCCGATACTGTGCAGCGGCGCGCCGTTCATCCGCAGGAACGCCACCGGCGTTCCTGCGGCGTCGACCACTGCCACGTTGACCGCGATGCCCAGCGCCTCCGCGCGGTCGATTGCCGCGCGGGCACCGGCCAGCGCCGCTTCCCAGTGCAGATTTCGCGTCGTGACCAGGCGCATGCCGGCTCTCCCCTCAGGCTGTGTCAAATATCGATGATATATTCGAAAATCGATATTTTAAGGTATACTGGATAATATAGGCGCCGGCGTCAAGCCGGCGGTATAATCGTTGCACCAGGACGCGCGCGGGGGAAGGTACGCAGCATGAGCAACGACAGGCGGGTACAGACCCTCTCCGACCAGGCCTACAGCCGGCTCAAGCACGACATCGTCGCCGGCGCCCTCTCGCCCGGCACGCGCCTGGCGGTGAAGCAGATCTCCGACAGCTACGCCATCGGTGCCAGCCCGATCCGCGAGGCGCTGCATCGGCTGGCCGGCGAGGGGCTCGTGATCGCCCTCGGCCAGCGCGGCTTCCGCGTGCCCCCGATCAATCTGGCCGACCTCTGGGACGTGACCAACACGCGGGTCCTGCTGGAAACCGAGGCGCTGCGCCAGAGCATCCGCAGCGGGGACGACGGCTGGGAGGCCGGCGTGGTCGCCGCCTACCACCAACTGGAGAAGACGGAGCAGTCGGCCGACAAGGACTTCGCCGAGTGGGAGAAGCGCAACCAGCACTTCCATGAAGCGCTGGTGGCGGGCTGTCCGTCCCGCTGGCTGCAGCGGCTGCGCGATATCCTCCACGACCAGCACCGGCGTTACCGTTACCTCAGCATCCGCTCGGCCCCCGCGCGCGACGTCGCCGGCGAGCACCGCGCCCTGCGCGATGCCGCGCTGGCCCGCGACCTCGCCGCCGCCGCCGAGGTCCTGCGCAGCCATATCGAGCGCACCGCCTACACCGTCGAGCGCGTGCTCGATCCCGCGAGTCGTACGGCCAGTCCACTCGCTTCCGCCGACCGGGGTTAGCGCCCCGGGCGGCCACCGCCCGGCGGCCGCCCGGCCCGGAACACCGCCACACACTGGTGCGCCCGCATTGCTCATCAGGTCACCACGCCGAGGAAGCGCTCGTTGAGCTCGCGGTCGTGATAGAAGATCGCCTTGCCCAGCGTGTCCGCGGTCCAGGTGATGACCGGATGGTCCGGATACCAGGTGCTGCCGCCGGCGAAGACCTCGTTGCGATTCCCCGACGGATCGAAGAAATAGATGGTCTTGCCGCGGGTGATACCGTGGCGGGTCGGACCGATGTCGATCGAGATGTCGTACTTGGAGATGATGTCCCCGGCGTGCAGGACGTCCTGCCAGGTCTCCAGCAGGAAGGCCGCATGATGGAATTTGCCCGGCTCCTCGTGACGGATGAAGGCGATGTCGTGCGCCTTGTTGGAGCAGGCCAGGAAGGCGCCCACCATCAGCTCGCCGTCCAGCACCTGTTCGGTCAGGTCGAAGCCGAGCACCTCCCGGAACAGCTTCACCGAGCCGTCGAGGTCGTCACCGTAGAGCAGGCAGTGGTCGAAGCGATGCGCGCCCATGCCCTTGACATCGTCGACGAAGGCCTCCGGGTTCATCGTTCCCAGGGCGTTGCCGTAGTGCTCCTTGCTGGCGTAGAGCTCGAAGGCGTGCCCGGTCGGGGCCAGGAAGCGCACGCGCTCGCCGCAATGGCGCAGCTCGCCCTCCGGAATGCGCTCGACCTCGCAGCCGAATTCCTTCAGCCCTCGCTCCAGGCGCGCGAGCGCCGCGTCGTCGCGCACCTTGAAGCCCATGTAGTCCATGCCGGGCTCGTCCGCCTCGCGCAGCACCACCGAAAACCAGTCGTACTCGTCCCAGCCCTTCAGATACTTGCGCCCCTGCGCGTCCTCGTCGGTCGGGATCAGTCCCAGGCGATTGACGTAGTGGCTCAGGGCATCGTCCATATCCAGTACACGGATGGCCACGTGGCCGGGTCGCAGGACATCTTTCTGTGACATGACTCACTCCTCCTGATGACGGGTCTTCTCCGGCCGCGGCCGGCCTTGTTGCCGGCCGCGGCGGATGGCCTTCTGCAATTTGCCGATGACCGCCAGGCGCACGTCGCTGACCGGCGAAGTCCGGCAGGCGAGCACCACGCCGCGGCGCTCCTCTTCCTCGCTGACGTGCGCGCGGCTCATCTTCCGGCAGCGCACCGCGCCGCTGGTGATGCGGATCTTGCACACGCCGCAGCCACCTCCGCGGCAACCGACCGGGATCCCTCTGCGTCCGAGCGACTCCATCGCCTTCAGCAGCGACTGGCTCTCGCGGCAGGGATAGCTCTCGCCGGTGTCCGTGATCTCGATCCGGTACACGATCTGTTCCGGCCGCGCACTCATATCGCCTTGAACAGCGGGCTGCGCCGCTGGCTCTGTGCCGCATCCTCGGCGGTGATGAACTTCTCCATGTAGAGATCGCGCTCGAACAGCCGGCCGCGCATCAGGGCGGTGATGCAGGCGTCGATCATCGGCGGCGGCCCGCACAGATAGGCCTTGTGGCCGGCGAAGCGGCCGCCGAAGTGCTCGGCCGCGACCTCGTGCACCAAGCCCGTGGCCCCCTCCCAGTCGTCGCCCGGGGCGGGCTCCGACAGTCCCGGCACATAGCGGAACTGCGGGTATGCCGACTCCAGCTCCCGGAACAGGTCGTGGTAGTACAGCTCGGACCGGTTGCGGGCACCGTAAACCAGCGTCACCGGGCGGCTATCGCCCGACTCGAGCAGGTCCAGGATCATCGACTTGCAGCTGGACAGCCCGGTGCCGCCAGCCAGCACGAGTACGTCCTCCGGCGCGGACTTGCGGATGAAGAAACGCCCGTAGGGACCGGACAGCTCGACCCGGTCGCCCTCACCGAGGCGCTCGTGCACGTAGCTGGTCGCCTCACCGCCCGGCACGTGACGCACGTTGAGCTCGAGCATGCGTGGCTCGGAGGGCGGGTTGGCGAGTGAGAAAGCCCGCGGGTGCTCGATTCCCGGCAGACGCAGGTTGATGTACTTGCCCGCCTGGAACTCCAGCTCCTCGTCCAGCTCGATGAACACGCCCTTCGCCGTCGGCGTGAGATCCTCCAGCCGCACCACCGTGCCGGCATAGTCGCGTACCGGCTGGACGATGGCGTCGGGATCCTCATCCATGTCCGCCTCGATCACGACGTCACTCCCGGCGGTCGCGCAGCAGGCCAGCACCATGCCCTCGTCGCGCTCGAAGTCCATCAGGGCGAAGGGGGAGGCGTCGCCGACGTCCGCCTCGCCCTCGAGCACCTGCACCTTGCAGGTGCCGCAGAGGCCGTGGCAGCAGGCGTGCGGCAGCCACAGCCCCTGGCGCAGGGCGGCGTCGAGCAGGGTCTGCCCCTCCTCGACCTCGATACTCTCGCCCAGGGGCTCGATGGTCAGCTCGTAGCTCATCGGCCGCCCCTCAGGTGGCGACGCCGCCAATGCCGTCGAGCCCGGGCGCGTAGAAGCGGATCACCGACTTGTGGCCGATGCCCTGCTCACGCAGGCCCTGTTGCATGTCGGGCCGGAACGGCTGCTGCTCCAGGGTCCACTCGACCCCGCTCCAGTCGATCCGCTCCCACTCCGGATGCGAGCCATACACGCCCGGCAGGACCTCCTGCACCAGCGCGCCGAAGGGCATGTCCGGCGGCAGCGGCAGGCATACCGGGGCGCAGAACATGAGGTGCCTGTCCCAGCCGATGTACACCAGCTGGTTGCCGTGGAAATTGTCTTCCACGTCCTTGGGTACGCCGTGATAGTCGTACAGTGCGTTGACCGCCATGCTGTCTCCTCCCGGGGCTCCGGGCGGCCCGCGGCCATGCCCGGGCCGCCATGCCCGTGTCAGTCGCTATTCGCCCACCGCCGCGCGGTGCGCGTCCGCGCCGGCTCCGGCCTGGCCCTTCCAGCGCAGCCAGTTGGCGCGGTCCGGGGAATAGAGGTAATCCTTGTTGTCCTGGCCGTCCCTGAGGTGGTACCACTCGAGCACCTCCGGCACGCTGGCGCCGCCGCAGTTGCCCTGGTAGATCTGGTGCACCGGCAGCCAGGCCTGCACGAACTTCTCCGGCTCGTCGTCGAAGATGTCCTTGCAGCCGTCGGAACAGAAGTGGTATTTCACCCCGCGGTACTCGCTGGAGCGGTAGCAGATCGTGGTGGGATCGTCCGGCTCGGTGAACGCCATCGGGATCTGGCAGGTCTGGCACAGCATCGGAAGCGTGTTGTTGTACCAGCGCTCCCCATGGTCCACGAGCGACTGCCAGTAGTCGTAGCGCGGCCGGTAGTACCTGTCGAAGCTGTCCGGGTACTTGGCCGAGAGCCACTCCATCTCCGACTCGTCCGGGAGCCACGAGTGGAAGGCGGCGGCGTGGTCGTAGTTGTAGAAGATCGACCACACCTCGTGGGAGAGCCGCTCCTTCTCCTTGACCGTGACCTCCCAGTACTTGGGCATCCGGATGCCGTAGCGCGCCAGGTCGTCGAACAGGGCGCCCCCGTTCTGCTCGAAGTACATCTCCCAGGCTTCCTTCCAGGACATCACGCGCTTGGGGAGCATGTAGTCCATCATCATCGCGACCAGGCCCAGCAGCCGGTAGCCGCGCCAGAACCACTTATCGATCCACTTCTGGACGATGGGTACGTTGCGCTCGTCCTGCTCGAGCAGGAACTTCACCACCTCCAGGCCGAGGGTCATGTGCCGGGACTCGTCGGACTGCGCCGAGAAGCCGAAGGTCACCGTGGCCATATCACCGTTGTAGGCGGCACCCGACATGAACGGCATGAACAGGAGGTTGGTCAGCACGTACTCGAAGCTGAACGAGATCGCGGTGAGGAACTCGAACGGCCCCGCGGTCATGGCGTCGTCGAAGAAGGACTTGGGCACCGACAGGTACCAGACCCGGTCGTGCATGTGGCGCCAGTCGTGGAAGCCGTTGAAGTACTTGTTGTACTGGCTGATGGTGTGGATCTGCGTCTGCGCGTGGCGCAGCTCGTCGATCGACTGCATCTGGCAGGCGACCTGCGGCCCCACCCCCGAGAACTGCCGGCCGGCCATGGCGAAGCCGCGGTGGGCCGCGTATTCCAGGGGCGACACGCCGGTCAGGAACAGCTTCAGCGCGTTGACGTAGCGCGCATCCGTGACGTTGAGCTGCCCATTGTTCTGGGCGAAGGCGTCGATGATGGAATAGAGCTTGCGCTCCTTCTCCGCCTGGTACTTCCAGTAGGCATCGACGGTCAGGCGGAAAGGATCCTCCCACTTGTCCCAGTCATGGATGTGGATGCCCTCGTAGTCGGTCTGCGGATAGATGTCCGAGCGAGCCTGGTAGCTGGGCTCCCAGGCCAGGTCGCGCGTGAACTTCTGATAACGCTCGCGCAGGCTCATGCGCTTGTTCGAAGTCATCTTGCGTCTCCTCCTGCAATCCGGATGTCTCAGGCGCCGCGCCGGAGCACGAACTCGTCGTCGTCCTCCTCCACGTTCCCGGAAAGGGACACGAGGTTGATATGCAGCTCCTGGGGGTCCCACTCGCGCCCGATCAGACCCTCGACCGTCGACCGGCGCACGACCAGGCGGCCGGGGGCGTCGATCTTGACCATGGCCGGGAAGTGCTCGACCCGGGCCTGCTCGTTGTCCCGCTCGATCGCCTCGATGATCGGGCGGGCGTCCTCGTTGTTCTGCAACGCGATATAGACGGCGTTGTTGCTCATTACGGTCTCCTCACAGGTCCAGGCCGGCCTTCTTCCGACCGCGCTCGTCCAGCTCCGCGCGCAGCTCCGCCATGACCGCATCGGCACCCTCGCCGAACACGTGCACCGCCAGCGGCAGCAGCGCGGACTGCGCCCGGTCGGCCCAGGCGCGGGCCCACGCCTCGAGCTGGCGTCGGTTGTCGTCGGACTCCCCCGCCGCGGTCTTCAGGGTCGCGTCCACCCAGCGGCCGGTTTCGGCGAACCACTCGCTCATGAACTCGCTGAGCATGGACAGGGTCGAGCCGGCGCTCTTCTGCAGCTGAGTGTCGATCCGCCCGTAAACCAGCGGGTACAGGAGGCCGTCCAGCGCGAAGTTCTGGGCCACGAACAGCTCGAACCAGTCCCTCGTCACCAGCAGGTCTTCGGCCATCCGGCGCAGCGGCTGCCACATCTCCGCCTCCACCCAGGCCTGCTTGCCCGCCTCCAGGGACTCGCTGGTGTTGCCGTCCAGCATCAGTCCGATGCGCGAGAGGTACTGGGCCACCCCGAGGCGGTCCAGGGCCGCGAACATCGTCGCCTGGGTCGTGGCGGTGCCGTAGCCGTAGGCGGTCATGTAGGTATTGTTGAGATTGGCCGCGTATTCGAGGTGGCGCAGCGGCACGTAGATCTCCGCCGCCTTGCGCCGTGTGTCGGGGTCGACCAGGCCGAGCAGGCCGCGCTTCTCCACGAAGGCATAGTTGCGCTCGGCGACCTCCTGCTGGCGGGAGCGGGCGATGGTCCAGGTGCCGTAGTAGAACTGGCGCGGGTCGCGAAACGCGTACCAGTCCTGCATGCGGATCGCGGTGCGCGCGGTGTCGTAAAGCTCGTGCTCCGGGTCCCACGTCGGGCGGTAGTGGAAGTTCACGTCGGGCTGCAGGTCGAACATCGCCTCCAGGTAGCGCGAGGCCGGCTTGTCCGACCCGAGGCGCCGTGCCACGTTGTCGAAGGTGTGGCGCAGCGGCTCGATCGACGTCGTCTTGATCTCTATGGTCATCGTTCTCCTCCTGGTGCGGATGGCGCGGAGCTCAGAGCCCGCCCTGCCGCCATTTCTTCCGGTCAGCCTCCAGCCGGGCCGCCTGGGCGTCGCTCAGATGCTCCACGCCGTTCACGCGGCAGAACTCCGCGAAGGCGGGTCCCGGCAGGATCAGCTCCACGTACAGGTCGGGGTCGCCTCCGATGGAGAAATCGAACTCCACGAAGCCGTCCCCCCGGTGGCGCGTGACCCGCACGTAGCGCGTGCTTGAATTCTGTTCGCCCATGTCGCTCGACCGTATCCGGCAGCCGCGTCACGTCTTGCCGCGTGCTCGCGCATGCTCCCCGCGTTGCTTTGGGAGTAAGCACACACCGTGCCAACTGGGGACAAAAAGTATATATTGATGTTTATTATCGATTTTCTATACAGTGGGCGAGATGCGGTAAGTCCCCGCGATATAACGAAATCATGAAACGGGCGGGGCAGAATTGATCATTTGGTGAAGCCGTGCTGGAGAATCTGATCAAGTTGCGAGCCCAGGCGGGGCTCAGCCCTGGAAGGCCCCGGCCGGCACCGAGGCCAAAGGGCGGCAGCCAGCGCACGGTTGTTGCCCAGCCGCATGGAGTGTCGGAAATAAATATAAGAAAATTCAACAAGGTAGCATGGGACGGCATGAGCCTTCCGGCAGCGCCCGGGCGGCCGAGAGAATTTGAGCATATGATGAAATCGGGACGCGCGTTCGCGCCAGGCGCTGGCCGCGCGCACGCCGCCGGCTGCCTCGACCCCGATCAGCGGCGCGCCCTTGTCCGGCTCACGCGGGTGTCACGGCGGCAGGAGGAACACCGATGAACTCCCATATCCGCTTCGACAAGCTTCCCGAGCTCGCCTCGCGGTTGAACCTGTGGTTCCGCTCGGGGCACATTTCGCTCGAACAGGAGCGGATGGTGCTGCTGCATACCGGCGCACTCGGCTCGCTGCGGCGCGAGCTGATCGAGACCCTCGGCATCGAGCGCGCGCGAGGCGTGCTGACACGGATGGGCTTCGCCTCCGGCGAGCGGGACGCGGAAATGGTGCGCCAGCTCATGCCGGAGGCGAGCGACGACGAGCTGATGAGCCTGGGGCCGCAGATGCATTCGCTGGAGGGCATCGTGCACGTGACGCCGATCACCTTTGATATCGATGTCGCGCGCGGGGAATTCTACGGCGAATTCGGCTGGGACGGCTCCTACGAGGCGGAGGTGCACCTGGAGCATTTCGGGCTGCACCACGAGGCCGTGTGCTGGGCCCAGGTGGGCTACGCCTGCGGCTACACCAGCGGCGTGCTGGGGCGGTTCGTGGTTTACCGCGAGGTGGAGTGCCGCGGCAAGGGTGACAACTGGTGCAAGATCGTTGGCAGACCGGTGGACGACTGGGGCGAGGAGATCGAGCCGGAGCTGCGTTACTTCGAGCCGGAGAGTCTGGCCGACCAGATCGTCAGCCTGCAGAACCAGGTCGAGCACCTGCGTTACTCGATCGACGACCAGGTCAATCTCGGCGACATGGTTGGGGTATCCGAAGCCTTCCGCCAGACCGGGGAGATGATCCGCAAGGCGGCGGACAGCTTCGTCACCGTGCTACTGCTGGGGGAGACCGGCGTGGGCAAGGAGATGTTCGCCCGCGGACTGCACCAGCTCAGCACCCGGGCCGAAAAGGCCTTCGTGGCGGTGAACTGTGCCGCGATGCCGGAGGAGCTGATCGAATCGGAGCTGTTCGGGGTGGAGAAGGGCGCGTTCACCGGAGCGCAGCAGTCGCGACCCGGACGCTTCGAGCGCGCTCACGGGGGCACGCTGTTCCTCGACGAGGTCGCGGAGCTGCGTCCCAGCGCCCAGGCCAAGCTGCTGCGCGTGCTGCAGAACGGCGAGTTCGAGCGGGTCGGTGACACCTCCACGCGCAAGGTGGACGTGCGCCTGATCGCGGCGACCAATGTCGACCTGCAGCAGGCGGTGCGGGAGGGCCGCTTCCGGGCCGATCTGTATTACCGGTTGAGCGTGTACCCGGTACTGGTGCCGCCGCTGCGGGAGCGGCGCGAGGACATCCCGCTGCTGGTGCAGCGCTTCCTGGACAAGTACGGTGCCCGCCATGGCAAGCGCATCCGCGGCATCACCGAGAATGCCCTTGCCGCACTGCAGTCCTATGACTGGCCGGGCAACGTTCGCGAGCTCGAGAACATGATCGAGCGCGGGGTGATCCTGGCCAGCAGCGACGAATGTATCGAGCTGCGACACCTCTTCCCCTCGGTCAACATCAAATCACTGCAGCCGACGGCTCCGTCGCCGCCGCCCGGCGTACCGGCCGAAGGACTGGCCCCGGGACCTGGAGCCGGGAATCACTCAGGCTCGGGCGATACCCTGGACACCGCCGTCGACTCGGTCCTGGACAGCGACGCCTCCCTCGGCGAGCTGGAGTGCCGGCTGCTCGAGACCGCAGTCGAGCGTGCCGACGGAAACCTGAGCAAGGCCGCGCGCCTGCTGGGGATGACCCGTGCCCAGCTCGCTTACCGCCTCAAGAAGCACCAGGCGCGGGAATGACCCGCGGCACCCCGTGCAACCGGGCCGCCGACGCGCCATGACGGAAGCAATACCGAGCGATACCCCGTTGCGTCGGCCGCTGGCGGACGACTTCCCGGGAAGCGGCGCACGCTGGCGGGTGCTGGCACCCGGCCCCAACCAGGGCAAGGCCTTCTGCTACCGCGATGATGGTCCGGCGAACGAGCCGGCGGGCACGCTGCGGCTGGTACTTGGCAACCCGAAGCAGCCCTGCACGGGCCGGCGTGGCACGACCGCCCCGACAGGCCGCTTGACAGCCATGCACGGGCTGTTCTAGAGCTGGAACGGCCGGATAAGGCCCATCGGTGCGACTTTCGACCACAGGTGACAGAACACGAATACCCCCGGGCGCCGGCCCCCGCCATGCGAGCGGACCGCGGCGCGCCCGCACGCAGGACGCCCGCCGAACGCGAAGAGACCGACATGACAGACGTGCAGGGAAATCCGCTGGGCCGGGCCGCTGCGCCGGCACAAGACGCCACGCTTCCGGACTTCCTCGCCTGGCACGCAACGGGCAATGCCGAACGGGCCGCGATCCGCGAGCTTCGCAGCGGCGCGGTGCTCGGCTACGCTGAGCTCGATCATCGCGTCCGCCAGTGCATGACGGCCCTGCTGGGCTGGCTCAGCCACCCATTCGGCAAGCGTGTCGCGATGCTGTCCCGCAACAGCCTCGACCTGGTGACGCTGCACTATGCCTGTGCGCGTCTCGGCGCGGTCTTCGTGCCACTCAACTGGCGCCTGACCGGCAACGAGCTCCGCATTCTGGTCGAGGACGCGGGCCCGGAGCTGCTGGTCTGCGAGGAGGAATTCCGCGACGCCGGAGCCGAGGCCATCCGCGGCAGTACCGTGCACACGGTGCTCTCCGCCGGGCCGGACGGCAACGAGCTGGCCGGGGCGATCGACGCGGCGGAGCCTATCCGGCACCGCCCGCAGGTTCCGGCCGACGCGCCGGTCACGCTGCTCTACACCTCGGGGACCACGGGACGGCCGAAGGGCGTGATCTGGACCCGCCAGGGCGCGTGGTACTGCGAGCTCAACTTCACTTTCGCCAG
The DNA here is from genome assembly GCA_035638695.1 of Gammaproteobacteria bacterium. Taxonomy (GTDB): domain Bacteria; phylum Pseudomonadota; class Gammaproteobacteria; order UBA5335; family SLRW01; genus DASQZJ01. The sequence goes on from DASQZM010000009.1 coordinate 40,842, forward strand.
CGGCGTCTCCCCCGGGGACGTATTCCTGTGCGACGTGCCCATGTTCCACGTCTCCGGCCTGTGCGCGATGACCCGTGGCGCGATCTGCAGCGGCAGCACCCTGATCGTTTCGGACCGGTTCACGCCGGCGAACGCGCTCGCGCTGCTGTCCGACCCGGGGACCGGCGCCACGCACTATTTCGCCGTGCCGCAGATGGCCCAGGCCATGCGCGCCGAGCCGCTCTTTGCCCGCGCCGACCTGCGCCGCCTGAAGGCCCTGGTGGTGGGAGGCGGTCCCGTTCCGCGGGCGCTGGTGGAGCAGTACCTGGCCGAGGGCGTGCCGCTGGTGGACGGCTACGGCCTCAGCGAGGCCGGCACGGTCTTCGGCATGCCCCTGGACAGTGCCACCATGGTCCGCAAGGCAGGCACTTCGGGGGTGGCCGCCCCCTGGATCCAGGTCCGCCTGGTCGATCGCGCCGGCAATGACGTCCCCGACGGCGAGGTCGGCGAGATCTGGCTCAGGGGACCCAGCGTCACGCCCGGCTACTGGCAGCGGCCGGAGGCCACGGCCGAGGCGATCACCGACGGCTGGGTGCACACCGGGGATGCGGCGGTACGTGACCGGGACGGGTTCTATCGCCTGGTGGACCGGTGGAAAGACATGTACATCTCTGGCGGCGAGAACGTGTACCCGGCGGAGGTCGAGGCGGTGCTGCTGGAGATATCGGCTGTCGCGGAGGCCGCCGTGGTCGGGGTCCCGGACGAGCGCTGGGGCGAGAGCGGCTGCGCCTGGGTGGTCCCCGCGGATCCCGCTGCGGCGGCGGCGGACCCGCAGGCCCTGGCGGAAGAAATCCGGTCCGGGTGCCGCGAGCGGCTGGCGCGCTACAAGGTGCCCCGCGAGGTGCGGTTCACGGATGCACTACCCCGCACCGGGTCCGGCAAGGTCCGCAAGCCGCTGCTGCGCCAGGCGCACGCCGAGGGGAAGCCCCCTCTCGCGTGACGCGCCGGAGCCGGACATCCGTGTTCGGAGTCCCGGCGCTCGCGAGGTGACGCGCTACCTCCAGACCTGGTTGGCCGTATTCACCACCAGCTCGAGCTTGGCCCACTGCTGCTCCCGGGTCATCTCGTTGCCTTCCACGGTACTGGAGAAGCCGCACTGCGGGCTCAGGCATAGCCGCTCCAGCGGCACGTAGCGCGCCGCCTCGTTGATCCGGGCGATGACCTCGGCGGTATCCTCGAGCTCCGGGACCTTGGTCGTGATCAGCCCCAGGACCACCACCTTGTTGTCGGGCACGAAACGCAGCGGAGCGAAGTCTCCGGAGCGCTCGTCATCGTACTCGAGGAAGTACGCGTCCACGTTCAGCCGGTTGAACAGCACCTCGGCCACCGGCTCGTAGCCGCCCTGGGCGAACCAGGTGCTGCGGTAGTTGCCGCGGCACAGGTGCACTCCGACCGTGAGATCGTCCGGCCGTCCCTTCAGCGCGGCGTTGATCAGCTCGGCATAACGCTGCGGCAGCTCGTTGGGATCGTCCCCGCGCTCCTTCGCCGCCTCGCGCATCTTCGGGTCGCACAGGTAGGCGAGGTTGGTATCGTCGAGCTGGATGTAACGGCAACCGGCATCGTGCAGCGCCTTGATCTCGTCCCGGTAGCACTGGGCGAGGTCCTCGAAGAATTCATCGAGGTCCGGGTAGGCCTCGATGTCGATAGCGGCGCGCCCACCGCGGAAGTGCACCATGGTCGGCGACGGGATGGACACCTTCGGTGTGCGGCCGGTGTGCGAGGCCAGGAACCGGAAATCGTCGACCTGGATGTTGCGCACGTGGCGCAGTTTGCCGGTGACGCTCAGCTTCGGCGGGGTAAAGCCGTCCTTGCTCGGCTTGGCCTGGGGGTTGGCGGAAATACCGCCGGTGACCGTCACGCCCTCGAGCTGCTGCAGGAAGTCCAGGTGAAAGTAGGCACGCCGGAACTCGCCGTCGGTGATGCTCTGCAGCCCGACGTTCTCCTCCTGCCGGATCGCCTCGGCGATCGCCCTGTCCTCGACCACCCGCAGCGCTGCGGCGTCGATCTCGCCTGCGGCCCGCCGTCGCCGTGCCTCGAGCACTTCCGGCGGCCGGAGCAGGCTGCCGACGTGCTCGTAGCGGAAGGGTGGGTTCAGTTTCGCCATGGCGTGCTCCTGTCGCTGGTGGGTGATCCCCCAGGCACAGAACTGCGTGGGGCGGGCCCGGACCGGAAGGCGCCCGGGTAGGCGGCGCCCCGCTAGAGTTCCGGCATCCCGACGTAGTTCTCGGCCAGCGTCATTCGCGCTCGCTCCGAGCGTGCCAGGTACTCCAGCTCGGCCCGTTGCAGCCGCTTCCGGAAGGCGTCGTCCGAGCGGTCCGGATGCAACATCCGCGTCATCCAGGAGGTGAACTGCTGTGCCCGCCAGATCCGCGGCAAACAGGCCTTCGAATAGCCCTCCAGCAGCCCATCGCGTCCTTGCTTGTAGTGCGCGATCAGCGCCCGGGAGAGGTGGCGGATGTCGGCCACCGCAAGATTGAGTCCCTTGGCGCCGGTCGGCGGCACGATGTGCGCCGCATCACCCGCCAGAAACAGGCGCCCGTACTGCATCGGCTCGATGACAAAGGCGTGCATCCGCGCGAGCGTCTTCTCGACTACCGGGCCTTCCTTCAGGGTCCAGCCGTCGTTGCGCGCCAGACGCGCGTGCAGCTCTTCCCAGACGCGCTCGTCCGGCCAGTTGTCCAGCTCGTCGTCGGCGTCGCACTGCACGTACAGGCGGCTCAGCGTGGGCGAACGCAGGCTGTGCAGCGCGAAGCCCCGGTCGTGGTATGCGTAGATCAGCTCCTCCGTTGACGGCGCGACCTCGGCGAGGATGCCGACCCAGCCATGGGGGTAGGCACGCTCGAAGACCTGCACCCGGTCCGCCGGGATCGCCGGCCGGCTGACGCCGTGGAAGCCGTCGCAGCCGGCGATGAAATCGCAGCGCAGAGTGTGCATGTTCCCGTCGAGTGAATAGCGCAGCCACGGCTGCTCACCGTCCAGGTCCCCGAGCTCCGTCACCTCCGCCTCGAAATGCAGCGGGCCGCCATAGCCCTGGCGGGCATCGATCAGGTCACGGACCACCTTCTGCTGGCCGTACACGGTGATCGAGCGCCCGCCGCTCAGCTCGGTCAGCGCGATCCGGTGACCCTCGCCGTCGAAGCGGATCTCGATGCCGTGGTGGACCAGCCCTTCCTGCCGCATACGCTCGCCCACATCGGCCTCGATCAGCAGGTCGACGGTGTTCTGTTCCAGCACGCCCGCGCGCACGCGCTCCTCGACGTACCCCCGGCTGTGCCGCTCCAGTACCACCGAGTCGATCCCCTGCTGGTGCAAGAGGTGCGCAAGCAGCAGGCCGGCAGGCCCGGCGCCCACGATCCCGACCTGCGTCCGTCCTTCCGGTTCTGCGAAAGCCATGGCTCTCGTTCTCCTCCAGCTTGCCCGGCGGTCTGGGTGTCCGTCTCCGCCATCGCGCGCGGCCGCGGGCCGCCGCGCGTTGTCAGTTACCGTCCGCGGCGTCCTGTTCCGCAAACACCTCTTCGGCGGCGTGAAAAGCCGAGTTGGCCGCCGGCACGCCGCAGTACACCGCGGTCTGCAGCAGGACCTCCCGGATCTCGTCCCGGCCCACGCCGTTGTTGCGCGCCGCCCGCAGATGCAGCCGCAGCTCCGCTTCACGACCCAGCGCCACCATCATCGCAATCGTCAACAGGCTCCGGGTATGGCGCGGCAGGCCCGGCCGGGACCAGATCTCGCCCCAGGCATAGCGCGTGATGAGATCCTGGAAATCCTCGTTGAACGGGCTGAGACGCTCCAGCGAGCGGTCGACGTGGGCATCCCCCAGGACCTCCCGGCGCGCCCGCATGCCCCTCTGGTGACGGTCCGCCTCATCCATGGCGCCCCCCCTCGTGGGGCCCCAGGAAGTCGAGCACGGTCTGGGTGAAAGCGCCGGCGGCCTCGATATTGGAAAGGTGCCCCGCCTGGAGCTCCCGGTAGCGCGCGCCCCCGATGCCCGCGGCGAGGGCACGCCCGTCCGCCGGCGGCGTGGCGACGTCGTGGCTGCCCGCGATCACCAGTACCGGTGCCGTGATCCGTCCGAGGTCGGCACGCAGGTCGGCGTCACGGATCGCCGCGCAGCAGCCCGAGTAGCCCTGCGGCGGTGTGCGGCGAAGCTGCTCCTGCACCCGTCCGACATCTGCCGCTGCCCGCGCGCGGAAGCTCTCGCTGAACCATCGCTCCGGTGCCGCGGCCGCGATCCGATCCATGCCCTGCTCACGGATGGTTGCCATGCGGGCATCCCAGTTGTCACGGCTGCCGATCCTCGCGGCGGTGTTGCACAGCACCAACCGGTCGAAGCGTTCGCCGGCATGCACTCCCAGCCAGATACCGGTCAATCCGCCCATTGAGAGGCCGCAATAGTGCGCGCGGCGTATCCCCAACGCATCCATCAGCCCGGTCACGTCGCGGCCCAGCTGCCCGATGTGGTAGTCGCCCTCCGGTGCGCCGGACTCACCGTGTCCCCGGGTATCCAGGCGCAGTACCCGGAAGCGGCGCGCGAACTCGGGCACCTGCGGGTCCCACATCTCCAGCGTGGTGCCCAGCGAGTTCGACAGCACCAGCACCGGGGCATCTTCCGGCCCATCCAGGCGGTAACGCAGGCGAATGTCATTGAGCTCGATAAAGGCCATCCGGATTCCGCCTCAGTTGCTCGATTGGTCACGTGCCGCGAGCACCCGTTCAACGAGCACCCGCGCGGCCCCCAAGTATCCGGCCGGATCCAACAGCCGGTCCAGCTCCGCCTCGTCCAGCAGCCCGCGCACCTGTTCCTCGGCGGCAAGCACCTCGCGCAGCGTGCGCTCCTGCTCCACCGCGCGGCGGCAGGCACCGGCTACCAGCTCGTGCGCCTTCTCCCTGCCCAGGCTGCTGGCCAGCGCCAGGCTGACCGCTTCAGCCATGAGCAACCCGCGGGTAATCTGAAGGTTCGCGCACATCCGCCCGGGGTGCGTCTCCAGGCCCTCCGATGCTGCCGTCATCTCGCGCAGCGCACCGGCGGTGAGCCGACAGATCTCCGGCAACGTCTCCCACTCGGCGTGCCAGGTGCCCAAGCCGCGCTCGTGCTCCTGGACCAGCGCCGCGAGCATGGTCGCAACCAGTCCCGGCATTCGCGTGGCCGCGCCCAGCGTGATCGCACAGGAGACCGGGTTGCGCTTGTGCGGCATGGTCGAGGAGCCGCCGCGCCCCGGCCCGCCGGGCTCCAGTGCCTCCCCCACCTCCGTCTGCATCAGCAAGGAGACATCACGCGCCATCTTGCCCAGGGTTCCCGTGACCAGTCCGAGGGTCGCCGCCAGCTCCGCCAGCCGGTCGCGGTGCGTGTGCCAGGGCACGTGCGGCAGGCTCAGGCTCAGCTCGTCGGCGAGCGCGGCGGCCACGTCCATGCCCTTCTCGCCGAGCGAGGCCAGGGTGCCGACAGCCCCGCCGAACTGCAGCACCAGCAGCCGCGGCCGCAATGCAGCCAGGCGCTGCCGGTGCCGCTCGACGGCGTCCAGCCAGCCGGCAGCCTTTAGCCCCAGGGTTACCGGCGGGGCCTGCTGCAGCCAGGTGCGGCCGGCGAGCACCTCGTCGGCGTGTTCCCGCGCGAGGCCCGCGAGCGCGGCCGACAATCCGGCCAGGTCGGACCCCAGCAGGTCCAGCGCCGCGCGCAGCTGCAGCACCAGCCCCGTGTCCATGGCGTCCTGGCTGGTGGCACCCGTGTGCACCCAGCCGGCGGCCGCCGCGTCCCGCCGGCCGACGCGCGCGGTCAGCTCCCGCACCAGCGGGATCGCCGGGTTTCCGGCGGTCGCCGCCGCCCGCCCGAGCCCGGCGATATCGTAGAGCTCGGCCCGGCACTCGCCGGCGATCGCCGCCGCGGCAGACCGGGGAAGCAGCCCCCGACCGGCCAGCGCCCGTGCCAGGGCCGCCTCGAAGTCCAGCATTCCCTGCAGGCGCGCGGCGTCGCTGAAGACCGAGGCCATCGGCCCGGTCGTGAACAGCGGCTCGAGGAGCCCGGACGCGGGGTCCCCGTTCGCCATCGCGATCCTCCTAGTATTCGAAGAAGACCGTTTCCCGGTCACCCTGCATCCGGATCACCCACTCAAGCGCTCCGTCCCCGGCCTTCGCCGGGATCAGCGTGCCGCGCCGCTCCGCGGGAACCAGTGCCAGGACCGGGTCGTTGTCGTTGCCGGGCCCGTCCGGGAAGTACATGCGCGTCGGGGCCTGCTTGAGCAGACCGCGCATCATTACCAGCACGCTCAGATGCGGCGCCTGGAGGCTGCCTCCGGGCCCGGCTACCCGCCCGGGTTTAACCGTGCGGATGGCGAACCCCCCGTCGGCATCCGTCGGCGTCCGCGCGAAGCCACGGAAGCCGGGATCGACCTCGCGGCTGCCCGGATCTTCGGGGTGCCGGTAGTGGCCATCGGCGTCCGCCTGCCATACTTCGATCACGGCGTCGGGTACGGGCGCGCCGTTGCCATCCAGAACCCGGCCGCGGATCTCCACCCGTTCGCCCCGGGCATTGGGTCCCGCCGCGTCATTTTGGTACAGCCACTCGAAGCCCAGCTTGAAATACGGCCCGACCGTCTGGGAGCCGCTGGCGTAGAAGCTCATGTTCTCAGCCCTCCCAGGGCGTTTCCTTGCGCCCGCGCAGAACGAAGTCGAAGTGGAAGCCCAGAGCGTACTCCGACTCGGTGGTCGCCCAGTCGAACTGGGACACCAGACGGTAGCGGGCGTTGCGGTCCGGAATGCTGTTAAAGATGGGGTCGAAGTCCAGCATCGGGTCGCCCGGGAAATACATCTGCGTCACCAGGCGCGTGGCGAACGCGGGCCCGAACAACGAGAAATGGATGTGCGCCGGCCGCCAGGCATTGTAATGGTTGCGCCAGGGGTAGTGCCCCGGTTTGATCGTCTTGAACCGGTAGCGGCCGTCATCGTCGGTGATCACCTGGCCGACCCCCGTGAAGTTCGGATCCAGCGGCGCATCGTGCTTGTCGACGTCGTGCAGGTAGCGGCCCGCGGCGTTGCACTGCCAGATCTCCACCAGCGTACGCGGTACCGGAGCGCCGTTCTCGTCCAGAACGCGGCCGCCGACGTAGATGCGCTCGCCGATCGGCTCGCCGCCACGCCCGGCGGTCAGGTCGGCGGCCTCGGCACCGAGCAGCTCCGGGCCGAAAGACGGCCCGGTCACCTCCGACAGGGTGGGCGGAATCGCGATCGGCCCCCGCCGCGGGCCCCGGGTCTGGGTCGACCCATAGGGTTCGTGCACGTACGGGGGCTGGCTGCCCCAGAACGGGGCCCGATAGCCTCTGGGATCATTTCCTTCACTCATCTGGTCCTCTCCGGTTTCTCCTCCAAACCGGCCGGCGCGCCCCCCGCGCGCTCAGCCGCTGGCGCTGTCGTTGCGGTGCGCCTCTGCCGTCCGGCGCTGCAGGTCCCGCAGGACTTCCAGCTCGCCGGCCGACGGCTCCGGCGTCCGGTTCACCTCGGCCGCGAAACG
>DASQZM010000010.1:0-18020 GCA_035638695.1 Gammaproteobacteria bacterium
GACCAAGGAGAAGGTGGACGTGTTCTCCTTCGAGCTGCTGGCCTACCGCGAGCTGGTCAACCAGCGCGCCATGCCCGACTCGGAGGACCCGGCCGAGCGCCTGCCGGACTACTTCATCACCGCCGACAGCGTCACGCCGAAGCAGCACGTGGCGATCCAGGCGGCGGCCCAGAAGTGGGTGGACTCGTCCATCTCCAAGACCGCCAACGTGCCCACGGACTATCCCTACGAGGATTTCAAGGACATCTACCTGTGGGCCTATGAGGGCGGCCTGAAGGGCTGCACCACCTTCCGCTTCAACCCGGAGGCGTTCCAGGGCGTGCTGGTCAAGGACAAGGACCTGGCCAGCACCACCTACGTGTTCAAGCTGGAAGACGGCAGCGAGGTGCGCCTGCAGGGCAACGAGGAAGTGGAATACGACGGCGAGACGCACACCGCGGCGAATCTGTTCGATGCCCTCAAGGAAGGGTATTACGGAAAGTGGTAGCCGCGCGCCTTGTCTGACACGCCCTGACTCGGTCAGCGCAGTGTCCGGAACGGATGAGATTGAACCAGCGTTACAACGCGGCCCAGTGAATACCGGGGGAAGTGAGATGGCCACCAAGATCGACAAGCCGATCGTGGACTACAGGGTGGAGCGGGAAGGCTCCGCCGACGAGCAGGCGAATGCACGCCAGGAGGCCGAGGCCCGGCAGAAGGCCGAGGTCATCCAGATGCACGAGAGCGTCGAGCGGCCGGACATGCTCGTGGGGTCGACCTACAAGATCAAGACCCCGATGTCGGATCACGCCATGTACATCACGATCAACGACATGATCCTCAACGAGGGCACCGAGCACGAGCACCGCCGCCCGTTCGAGATCTTCATCAACTCCAAGAACATGGACCACTTCCAGTGGATCGTGGCGCTGACCCGGATCGTGTCCGCGGTGTTCCGCAAGGGCGGCGACGTCACCTTCCTGGTGGAGGAGCTCAAGGCCGTATTCGACCCGCGCGGCGGCTACTGGAAGCCGGGCGGCGTCTACATGCCCTCGATCGTGGCCGAGATCGGCGACGTCATCGAGCGCCACCTGAAGATGCTCGGCATGATCCAGGACGACGGCCCGGACCAGTACCAGCTCGAGCTGATCAACGAGAAGCGCGCCCAGTACGAGGCCCGCCAGAAGCAGCAGCAGGCCGACCAGCACAGCGGTGACGAGAGCAACCCGTTCCCGGCCGGCGCCCAGCTATGCGCCAAGTGCCACACCAAGGCGATGGTGCTGATGGACGGGTGCATGACGTGTTTGAACTGCGGCGACTCCAAGTGCGGCTGAGAGCGCCCCAGTCCGCGTGAATTCTGCGTTGAGGAAAAAAATGGGGACGGATTTATTTTTCCATCGCTGATCAGAAAACGAAGGGTACCAGCATCTTCGTGCGTTTCCTGTACGCCGGATATTCCCCGGGAAACTGTGTGGCCATGAGCTGTTCCTCGCGCCGCGCGCTGTAGAGGAAATAGATTCCGAATACGACCAGGGGCACGACCCAGAACAGGGTCTGGGCCAGGGCCGAGCCCAGCATGGCGAGCAGGGCACCGGCGTAGATCGGATGGCGTACGAACCGGTACGGGCCGGTGGTCACCAGATCGGGATCCTCCTTCCGGGACATGGGTACGCCCCAGTTCCGCCCAAGGTAGGCGCGCGCGACGATCGCGAGCCCCACGCCCAGGGCGCACAGCGCCAGGCCGAGCGCGTTTACGAGGGTGTGGCCTGCCAGGTGTGTCTGCCCCTTCAGCAGCGCATCGCGCGCGGCGGGGAGGTACCAGGCGGCCAGCACGAGCGCGACGACCGCGACACGCGCCATGGCCGACCTCCACCATCCGCGGGTGCGGACGCCGGGCTTCGCCCTGGCGGCGGACAGCGCCCAGTACGCCAGAAGGACGAACCACAGCGCGAAAATGGGCCAGCTATAAGGCGTCATATGCGAAAGCCACTAGCTTGTTCCGCGGGAAGAATGCCGCGGCGCCCGCGACAGGAAGAAGTCGGGATTGCGGGACAGTATACGGGACTCGCAACCGGCGTAGACTGCTCGATGAGGCGCCGCGCAATGGTCTGCCGGCGGAATCCGTCAACTCCTTTTCGGGACGAACCTCGGGATGACCACCCTGTACAGCGACCGCCTGATCGAGATCACAGACGAGGAGATCGAATTCCGCGGCTACTACTTTCCGGTGGCCGGCAGCCGGTTCGTTCCCTGGAGCCGGATCGACAGCGTCCACGCCCGGCGGCCCTCGGTCTTCGCCGGAAGCTGGCGGCTCTGGGGTTCGGGCGACTTCCGGACGTGGTTCGCCTGGGACCCGGGCCGGCCGAGGCGGGACCGCATCTTCGTCGCCGCGGTGCGCGGCGGCTACTGGAACATCGGCTTCACGGTCGAGGATTCCGGCAGGGTGGCGGAGATCCTGCGTGAGCGGGCCCTGCTGATCGAGGACGGGTGAGAAGAACCGACGGCTTCATGGCCGCTGCGAGCGTGGCGTCGTTGGCTGTTTCCCCCTCGCGTTTCTTTTCCTTCGCGTGCATCATCTGGCGTATCGGAACGCCTCGCGCCTGGTGGCGCAACGCCCGGGCTCCCGGCCCCGTCGTCCAGTCCTTGAAGACGGCGCGCCGTCGCGCGAAAGTGCCGTCTCCCCGACCGACTTCCGGAATCGAGAACCTGTGATGAAATCCCGTACCAGCATGCTCGCGCTCGCCTGCCTGCTCTCGGCCGGTGCCATGCTCGCGAGCTCTGCCGTCCGTGCCAGGAAAGCTCTCCCGCCGCCAATCCAGGCGCTGAAGGCGCGCGGAATCAAGATCGCCGGGCAGTTCAGTGCGCCGGACGGGCTGACCGGCTATGCGATCAATTACCAGGGCCAGGCGGTCGCCGTGTACGTCACGCCCGACGGCAAGCACGCCATCGTGGGCACCATGATCGATTCGCAGGGGCACAACCTCAGCAGCGCCCCGCTCGACCGCCTGATCACCTACCCGCAGAACCGCAAGGCCTGGAAGGAGCTGAAACAGAGCAACTGGATCGGCTATGGCAGCGCCAAGGCGAGCCGGGTCGTATACCTGTTCATCGATCCCAACTGCCCCTACTGCCACGAATTCCTCAGGGAGGCGAAGCCCTGGGTGCGCGCGGGCAAAGTGCAGATCCGCAACGTGGTGGTGGCCATGCTGCGGCCCAGCAGCCTGCCGAAGGCAGCCGCGATCCTGTCGGCGAAGAACCCCGCAACCGCCCTGCTGCACAACCAGCAGCACTACGGCTCCGGCGGGATCGCTCCGGCACGGCAGGTTTCCGGGAAGGTCAGGGCGCGCATCGCGGCCAACAACCGACTGATGTATTCCCTGGGTCTGCAGGCGACGCCGGTCATCTACTACCACGACACGGACGGTCACGTCGCCTCGAGGCAGGGGCTGCCGCCGGCCGGCGGCCTCGCGACCATCATGGGGAGCCCGCGTCCAAGGTAGCGGAAGCTGCCACCCGGATGCCGGGCCCGGGAGCGTCTTTACCGGATTGACGGCGTCTTCCGGCCCCCGGCTGTCCCCGGCGGCCGGGCGCGGACGACCGTCCGTCGGCGCAGCCTGCCTGTCCGGCCGAAGCCCGGGCGAGAGACCGCGCGACTCGATGTAGCCTGATCGGGCCGGATGACGGGCGCGCCTGGCAAGAGAACGACGTCCCTCCGGTCGAGCCGCCGTGCGCTGCACGCGGCCGCATTCGGGGGTGAGCATGAGGGGACAGGCCTACGCAACGGCAGCGCTGGTTTCGATGGCGGCGGCGCTCGGGGTGGCGGGCTGGACGACCGGGCAACCGCTCGCCTGGTACAGCGCGGCGCACTGGCGGATCAGCGCGATCGAGCAGGGTTTGTACTGCCTCGCGTTCCTGTTCTTCACCATTCACTGCTTCGCCCGTCCCCCGGGGCCGCGCCCGGCGGACCGGCGTTGCTGGTTCGTGGCGGGGTTGTTCGGCTCGTCGATGACCGCGCGGGTCGGGCTCGGGACTTTCACGCTGATCCTGCATCACGTGCGACTGTAGGCGCGGTTTCAGGGCCGGCCCGGACAAGCGGCAGTCGCGCGCCCGGGCCGGCCGGCATCGCGGGCGCTCAACCGGCAGTGACAAGTACCGGGCCCGACCCGGAATGTTCGCCATCGCCGCGTGATAAGGGCCACGACAGCGAAGGGCGGCCGGCCTGCGGGGTCGTCCGTGCCCGGCGACAAGACCGTTCGGCCTCGAGGTTCGCCCCGTTGGGGGCCGCGAGTTCCGTATGCTGTTCCGGGAATGTTGGCGATTGCGGCGCACCGCAGCCGAAGGCGCCGCCGGGTCCCGGGGCGAACCAGCGGCCCCTGATATGCAGACGGGAGCAGCCAATGAGCCGAATCGACGAGTACGCCGAGCTCGACGCCGTGGCGATGGCCGAGCTGGTGAGCCGTGGCGAGGTGACCGCCGGGGAGCTGCTGGACGCGACCGCCGGGCACGAGCCCGGGGCCCCGTATTGCAGCGCGCCGCAGGACGGACCGTTCGCGGCTGCCCTGGCTCGCCCGCCGCGGCCGCTGCGCATCGCGTTTTCCACCCGGGCTCCCAACGGGGTACCGGTGGACCCGGAGTGCGTGCGGGCGGTAGAGGACGCCGCGGCGCTGTGCCGGGAGCTCGGGCACGAGGTGGAGGAGGCGGCGGCACCGTTCGACGCGAATGCCCTGGGCCAGGCGATGGTGACGATCATCGGCGCGAGCACGCGTGCCCTGCTGCAGGCAGCGGCGCGCCAGCGTGGACGGGACCTTGCCGAGGGGGATCTCGAGCCGGTTACCTGGCGCATGATCCAGGGTGCCGGCGAGGTGGAGGCCGCGCGTTACGTGGACGCGGTCAACGTCATCCATGCCGCCGGCCGGGTGGCCGCGGCATTCCATGAGCGCTACCCGGTCTACCTCTCACCCACGCTCGCGTGTCCGCCGGTCCCGCTGGGGATCCTGACGCTGCAGACGGACGACATGGAGCGCTACGTGGAGTCGCTGCTGGGGTACTCCCCCTTCACCGCCTACCAGAATATGGCCGGTGAGCCGAGCATGTCCGTGCCGCTGCACTGGAGCGCGGACGGCCTGCCGGTGGGGGTGATGTTCAGCGCCGCGTTCGGGGACGAGGCAACGCTGCTAGCGCTGGCGGCCCAGCTCGAGCAGGCGCGGCCCTGGGCCGGCCGGCGCCCACCGCCGCCGGCGGCCGAGTGAGGCTTTGGGCGGGCGGCGGACCGCATGGGCCGCGCGGGCACGCGTAGCGCCTGCGCGGTGAACTCCCGACCCCGTTCCGGGGTCAATGCGTCCATGCTGCCCGCGATCGTGCTTGCCGGGTCCGGGCATGCCGGCCCGGTTGCTCGGGACGACCCCGGGCGATGCCGGAAAATGACCGCCGGGGACCAGAGTTCATCGGCATGCGGATACGCGACCATTTCGCCGAACGCCGGCTGTTCCTGCTTCGGCTGGGGATCGCCGCCAGCCTCGTGGTGGTGCTCCTGGGGGTCGTCGTAGGGCGGCTCTACTACCTGCAGTGCAGTCGGCACCGGTACTACGCGGGCCAATCGCACGCCGACGGCAGGAGGATCGAGCCGGTCTCCGCCGTGCGCGGTCTGATCTTCGATCGCACGGGGCGGCTGCTGGCCGGCAACCGCCCCTCCTACAGCCTGGTGATCACCCCGGACGAGACGCACAATCTGCAGGGCACACTGGCGCGTCTGCACAAGCTGCTGCCGATCAGCGCATCGGACCTGGCGCGATTCCACGCGCGCCTGTCGGACGTTCCCGCGTTCCGGGGGGTGCCGCTGCTGCTGCAGATGAGCCCGAAGGAGGTTGCGCGCTTCGCCGTCAACGAACAGCGATTCCCCGGCGTGCACATCCGGGCCGGGCTGACCCGCTACTATCCGCTCGGACCGGCCGCCGCCCACGTGGTCGGATACGTGGGCAGCATCACGCGGAGCGAGCTGAAGCACGTCGACGCGGTCCACTACCGGGGAACCGAGCACTTCGGCAAGACCGGCGTGGAGCTCGGCTACCAAAAGCTGCTGCACGGCTTGCCGGGGGTCCGCGCGATCGAGGTGGCACCGGACGGACGCAAGCTTCGCCAGATCTCGAGCAAGCCGTCGCGCGGCGGCGACGACCTCTACCTGACGCTGGACGCGCGGCTGCAGCAGGTGGCCTACCAGGCCATGGGCAGGCAAAGCGGGGCCGTCGTGGCGATGAACCCCCGCACCGGCGCGATCCTCGCCATGGTGAGCACGCCCAGCTTCAACCCCGGGCTGTTCGTCAACGGCATCGGCGAGAAGGCCTTCCGGCGCCTGCGCGCAAATCCGCGCCAGCCGCTGTTTAACCGGGCGATCGCCGGGCAGTACCCGCCAGGCTCCACGATCAAGCCGTTCATGGCGCTGGCCGGCCTGAACTATGCCGGCGGACGGTATATCCATCCGCGCTTCGACCCGGGTTGGTACAAGCTGCCCGGTCATCCGAAGGTCTATCACAACTGGAATCCACACGGCTTCGGGCACGTCGACCTGCACAAGGCGATCGAGCTCTCCGATGACGTGTACTTCTACAGCCTCGCCCACGACCTGGGGATCGATCGGATCCACGCGTTTCTGGCCCGCTTCGGGCTGGGGCGGACCACCGGGGTGGACCTGCCCGGCGAGCACAGCGGCATCCTGCCGTCCCGGAAGTGGAAGCGGCGGGCGCGCGGCCAGCCCTGGTATCCCGGCGACACGCTCAATGCAGGGATCGGGCAGGGCTACCTGTCGGCCACGCCGCTGCAGCTGGCGGAGGCGGTCTCACGCATCGCCATGCGCGGGGGCGGCGCGCGGCCGCACATCCTGTATGCCGTGCGTAACCCCAATACCGGCAAAGTCACCCGGATGCCGATCCACCATCTGCCGCACATCGTGGATCACGGCCGCCACGCCTGGCGGCGGGTCATCAGCGGCATGCGCGCGGTGATCGAGAGCCCGCGCGGCACCGCGCACCAGATCGCCCACGGCCTGAGCTTCCCGGCGGCCGGCAAGACCGGGACGTCGCAACTCGGCGCCGCCCTGCCATCGGACGCCAGCAACGCGACCGAGAGCAACCTCCCCCGCCGGCTGCGGGACGACGCCCTGTTCATCTGCTTCGCACCGGTGCGGCATCCGAAGATTGCGGTGGCGGTGCTGGTCGAGCACGGCGGCTACGGCGCCGCCGCCGCGGCGCCCGTGGCCCGGAAGGTGATCAACGCCTGGCTGGGTCCGGACGGGCTGGCCTCATCGTATGACAAGGCGCTGACCCGCACGGGTGCAGGCGGGCGGCCGGTTCAGACGAAGCGCGATTCCGCCGGGGCGTCACCGGCTCGCGGGACCTCCTGAGAAGCCGTGCCGCATGCCGGCGCTCCGTCCGTGGCTCACCGCTTTCCCTCCCCGCGATAGGCCAGCCGAACGGTCAGGTGTTGCCCGGGTTGCAGATCGGCGCCCTTCGGCAGGCTGTTCCAGCGCCTGAGTCCCTTCACGCTCACGCCGTAACGATGCGCGATGGACCAGAGCGAGTCGCCCTTTTGCACCCGGCACGCCACCCGGCCCTGCGCGCGCGGGACAACCAGGGTCTGCCCCGGGCGGATCGTGGTGTGGTCGCCGGAAAGGCCGTTCCAGCGCCGCAGGGAGGCGACTGACACGCCGAAACGGTGAGCGATGGTCCACAGGCTGTCGCCCCGGTGCACGCGGTAGTGCCTGGTAGCTCCGCCGTCGCCCGGGTCCGGGTCCGGGGAATACTGCTCGCGGATGAGGGCGAGGCGCGTCCGACTGGAACCGGTTGCGCTGGCAGGCACGAGCAGCGTATGCCCGCTGCGGATCAGGGTGCCATGCAGGTGATTGACGCGTTCCAGCACGCCGGGCGTGGTGCCGTAACGCTGCGCGATCTGGCTGAGCGTGTTTCCAGGGTGCACGACATAGCGCCGCCAGCTCACCAGCTTCCCCGACGGGATCTGCGCCAGCCGCTGCTTGAACCGCGCGACGCTGGTGCGCGGCAGTACCAGCCGGTGCGGCCCATGCGGGTCGGTGGCCCAGCGGCGGAGCCCGGGATTGAGCTCGCGCAGCCGGTGCACCGGGATCCCGGCCAGCTTGGCGGCGAGAGCGATGTCGATCTGCTGCGACAGCTTCACCACGCCCAGGTGGGGCTTGTCCGGCACCTTGGGCAACCGGATGCCGTACCGGGACGGGTGGTTTACCACCACCGCCAGCGCCAGCAGTTGCGGGACGTACTGCTCGGTCTGCCGCGGCAGGTGGAGATCCCAGAAGTCGGTGGGCAGGCCACGCCGGGCGTTGCGCCGGATGGCATCTTGCACGGTCCCTTCGCCGGAGTTGTACGCGGCGATGGCGAGCAGCCAGTGACCGTGGAACATCCGGCCGAGGTACTGCAGGTAGCTCACCGCGGCCCCGGTCGAGCGCAGGATGTCGCGGCGGCCGTCGTACCACCAGTCACGCCGCAGGCCGAAGCGCTCCGCCGTCCCCGGCATGAACTGCCACAGGCCCGTCGCCTGGCTGGCATCGGAGTGGGCAAAGGGATTGTAAGCGCTCTCGACCTCCGGCAGCAGTGCCAGCTCCGCGGGCAGGCCGTGTGCCCGGACATCGTGCACGATGCGCCACAGGAAGGGCCGGGCACGATGGAAGTCCTCCTGCAGGATCTCCTGGCGTTCGCGGTAGACCGCGATCCAGTGTTTCACCGCGGGCTGTTGCCGGTGATGGTCGAGCGTGAAGCCCGCGCGCATGTCGGTCCACAGGGTTTGCGGCTTACCGGAACCGCGCGCCGGCGCGGCCGGGCCGGACCAGGGCATCTCGAGCGCCGGCACGGCCGCCGTGGGAAACGGCAATTCCCGGGGGCCGGGGCTCCCGCCGGCCGCGGGCGAAGAGCCCGGCTTGGCGGCGGAAGCGCCCGCGGTATGCGAAGGCGCCGCCGGCGTGGCGTGACCCTGGCTGGCGCCGGGAGCGGGCGGGCCGGCGGGGCTCGCGATATGCTGCGCGGCGCAGCCGGCCAGCAGCAGCGCTGCCACGACAACGACCCCGGAGGTCCGGTAGCGCAAGAGCGCGGCACTCATGCCGGGCGTCCGGGACGCCCATTCGGGGCAGCGCGCGATCCGGCCGTACCCCGAGTTCCGCGGTACCCGCGATGAAAGGCGCAACGTAATCTTCATTCGCGTTCTGTCGTTAGTGCTGTCCGCGCGCTCCACGAGATCCACCCGCGGGCGCCGGTGGCGTCAATAGAGCTGTTTGAACATCCGGTTTGCCCGGGCATTCCCGTGCAGCCCCGCGTACCTGCTGCTCTTCTCCCGGGGCGGCAGGTTGTCCGCCCGGAACGTCTCGAAGGTGGTGTCGCCGGCACCCGGACCCGCGCGCTTGCCGGTCTGCGGGTCGATGCGCGCGACCACCAGCCCGGATGGCTGCAGCGGCGGGCTTTCCGGCGTCCCCTTGAGGGCCTGGCCCATGAACCGGATCCACATGGGCAGGGCGGCCCGGGCGCCCGTCTCGCCATGCCCGAGCGTGGCCGGCTTGTCAAAGCCAACCCAGGAGATGGCCACCAGGCGGCGGTTGAAACCGTCAAACCAGGCGTCCTTCTCCTGGTTGGTCGTACCGGTTTTGCCGGCCAGGTCGCTGCGGTGCAGCTTGAGCGCGGCTTGGCCGGTCCCCTGCTCGATCACCTGGTGCATCATGCGCGTCATGATGTAGGCATTCTGCGCCGGGATCACCCTCTTCGCACAGCCCGCCGCACCGCCGGGGTTCTGGCCCGAAGGGCAGGCGACCGGCGGCCGGGCCTGGTACACGGTCTTGCCGCCCGGCCCGATGATCCTGGCGATGACGTGGGGCCGGATCAGGAAGCCGCCGTTGGCGAATACCGAGTAGCCGCGTGCCATCTGCATCGGCGTGACGGCCGCGCTGCCGAGCGCCAGGGTCAGATTGTTCGGGAGCGTCTTCTTCGCGAAGCCGAAGCGGGTGGCGTACTGGCGTGCCTTCTCCAGCCCGACGCGCCGCAGGATACGGATGGTCACCAGGTTGATCGAGTGAATCAGGCCCTGGCGCAGCGGCGTGGGCCCGGAGAAGGTCCGTTCGTAGTTCTCCGGACGCCAACTGGCGAAGGTCCCGGCCGGCGCGACCACCGGCGCGTTGTCGATCAGGGTCGCCTGGTTCATGCCGGCGTGCAGCGCCGCGGAGTAGATGTAGGGCTTGAACGATGAGCCCGGCTGGCGGTGCGCCATGAGGGCGCGGTTGAACTTGCTGTAGCCCGAATCGAAGCCGCCCACGAGGGCCTGCGTTGCCCCGTTGCGCGGGTCGACCGCGACCAGCGCCCCTTCGACCCGGGGCACTTGCGCCAGCTGCCACCCGCCGCCGGACGCCGGCTCCAGGCGCACCAGGTCACCACGCTGGAGGACGTCGGACGCCTGCTTTGGGGCGGGACCGCGCGAGTTCGGTCCATGGTAGGCCCGGGCCCAGCTCAGCCCGTCCCAGCCGACCGACACGATCCCGTGTTTAAGCGTGTAGACGCGGGCGCTCTTCTTCTTGACCCCGGCCACGATGCCGGGCGTTAGCCCGCCGGCGGGCGGGTGCTTGCGCAGCACCCGGTTGAGCCGCTGACGCGGCAGCGACTGATCCGCCGCGGGGAGTGAGGCGGTCGCCTCGGGGCCGCGCCAGCCGTGCTGGCGGGAGTAACGCAGCAGGTCCCAGCGCAGTGCCTGCACGGCGGCTTTCTGGTCATGGGCGTCGATGGTGGTCACCACCTTGTACCCGGCCGTCAGGGCCTTCTTGCCGAAGCGCTGCAGCATTTGCTTGCGCACGTAGTCCGCGACGTACCCGGCGGAGACCGCGGCCCGCTGGCGGTGCAGGCTGGCGGAGAGGGGCTGCGCGACCGCCTGATGGTACTGCGCCGCCGTGATGTAGCCGAGGGTGCGCATCCGCTTGAGCACGTAGTTGCGCCGCGCACGCGCGGCCTGGCGGTCGGCCAGCGGATTCTCCGCGGACGGCGCCTGGGGCAGCCCCGCGAGCATCGCCGTCTGGGCCAGCGTGAGATCCCAGAGCGGCTTGCCGTAATAGGTCTGCGCCGCTGCTGCCACGCCGTAAGCCCCCTGGCCGAGGTAGATCTTGTTGAGGTAGAGGTCGAGCACCTTGTGCTTGCTGTAGCGTCGCGCGATGCGCAGCGCCAGCAGGATCTCCTTGAACTTGCGGCTGTAGGTCTTGCGGTCGGACAGGAAGTAGTCCCGGGCGACCTGCATGGTGATGGTGCTGCCACCCTGCGTCTTGCGGCCGGTGAGCGCGAGGTTGACGGCGGCCCGCGCGAGCCCCTTCACGCTCACCCCCGGGTTGTGGAAGAAAGTGGCATCCTCGGCGGCGACGAACGCGTGGATCAGCCGGGGCGGAAGGTTGCGGTAGCGCACGGGCGAGCGCCGGTTCGGACCGTAGGTGCCGATCAGCTTGTGATCGGCGGTATAGATCCGCAGGGGGGTGCTGAGGTTTGGATTGTGGAGCGAGGCGATGCTCGGCAGCTGCGGCGCGAACCAGGCGTACGCGGCCAGGAAGGCCAGCGCCGCCAGCAGCAGGCCCCCCGCCGCCGCGGTGGCGACGAATCTGGACAGCTTCTTGAGCGGCCCGGTGCGGATCATGTCTCATCCACGCTCTCTCGTGCCACGCCGTCCGGCTGGTCGAAGCCGGGCCCCGGGGACGGACGGATGCCCGCCGGGGCAAGCGTTGCCGTCGCGGGCGAGCGCCGGCCCGGGCCTTTCACCGGGTCACCGGGCGTGTCCCGGACTTTCCGGCCTGACCATCCATCAGGGCGACAGGGGGCCGCTGCGACGCGGCGGGCCCAGCCGCGGGCGGGTCGCTGGATACTGTCGACGATCGTCTCCCGAATGAGGTTCCGGCTTCAGGAAAATTGACCGGGAACAGCCGGCATCGTTCCCGAGCGCGCCGCGGGCGCGGTCGGCAGCTTTGCCCGGACCGCCCGCCGGGCGGCGCCGGGAGGTCCGCAATGCCCGGGATGAACAGCCTCACGGCGACCCCTCCTTGACTGACCGGGGGGCGGAGGGTGCGGGGATCCGCCCCGCCAGCGCCGCTGCCGGCCGTCGGTGAGCCGGCAGACGATCCCGGGTGGCCGGCATGACCTCGTCTGCCTGCCGGGGCCCGCGCCGCCGCTTGCCCGGGTAGGCCCGAAACGCTTGACCCGCCCCGGGGCCGGCATGATATGTGACAATGTTATCGGCGTATCGGCAGCGAGGATAAGCGATGACCGCCCGCGAGCACGAGCATGGCTCCCATCTGGCGGAGGTGGATTTGCGCGTGCGGGCGCTGGAGTCGCTGCTGGTCGAGAAGGGCCTGGTGGATCCGGCGGCGCTGGATGTGCTGATCGACACCTACGAGCACAAGGTGGGACCGCGCAACGGCGCGCGGGTGGTGGCCCGCGCCTGGAGCGACCCGGCCTACCGGGCGCGCCTGCTGGATGACGCCACGGGCGCCATCGCGGAGCTGGGCTATGGCGGCCGCCAGGGCGAGCACATGATGGCCGTGGAGAACACGCCGGAGGTGCACAACGTGGTGGTGTGCACGCTGTGCTCGTGTTACCCGTGGCCCGTGCTCGGGCTGCCACCCGCGTGGTACAAGTCCGCCCCCTACCGCTCCCGGGTGGTGATCGATCCGCGGGGCGTGCTGGCGGAGTTTGGCCTGGTCCTGCCCGAGGAGACCGAGGTCCGGGTCTGGGATTCGACCGCCGAGCTGCGCTACCTGGTGGTGCCGCAGCGTCCGCCGGGCACCGAGAGCTGGTCGGAGGCGGAGCTCGCGCAACTGGTGACGCGCGACTCCATGATCGGGGTGACGCGGGCCCTCTCGCCTGCCGACCTGCACGCGGGGAGCGAGGCGACATGAACGGCGCGCACGATCTGGGCGGCATGCACGGCTTCGGCCCGGTCGAGCGGGAACGGGACGAGCCCGTGTTCCACGCCGATTGGGAGCGGCGCTGCTTCGCGCTCACCCTGGCGATGGGTGCCTACGGCGCGTGGAACCTGGATGCCACGCGCTACGCGCGCGAGACCATGCCCGCGGGCGAGTACCTGACCACCGGCTACTACGAGCACTGGCTGCACGGCCTGCAGCGTCAGCTGATCGAGCAGGGCCTGCTCACCCGGGAGGAGATCGAGGCACGCATGGCGCGGTTGCGCGGGGAGAGCGACCATGGCGCGACTTGAGGCCCGCCGGGTCGAGGCGGTGCTGCGCAAGGGGTCCAGCGCGCGTGTGGACGCGGCCGTTCCCGCGCGCTTCCGCGCTGGCGACCGGGTGTGTGCGCGCAACATCCACCCCGCCGGGCACACCCGGCTGCCGCGCTACGCGCGCGGGCGGCAGGGCACCATCACCCAGGACCACGGCGTGTTCATTTTCCCCGACGCCCACGCCCACGGCGCCGGTGCGCGCCCCCAGCATTGTTACAGCGTGCGCTTCAGCGCGCGGGAGCTGTGGGGGCCGCAGGGGGATACCCGCAGCGCGGTCTATATCGACCTGTGGGACGATCACCTGGAGCCGGCATGAGCGGGAGCGACTACGACCGGTTGGCGCTGGAGACTCTGCCCGCGATCCCACGCGACCGGGAAGGCCCGGTGTTCGGGGCGCCCTGGCAGGCCCAGGCGTTCGCCATGACGGTCAAGCTGCACGAGGCCGGGGTTTTCGAGTGGACGGAGTGGGCCGCCGCCCTCGGCGAGGAGATCCGACGCGCCCGGGCCCGCGGTGATCCCGACCTCGGTGACACCTACTATGAGCACTGGCTGCGCGCGCTGGAGAAGCTGGTCGTGACCAAGGGGCTGCTGAGCGCCCCGACACTGGTGGCGCGCAAGCAGGCCTGGGCCCGGGCGGCCGCCGCGACGCCGCACGGCGAGCCCATCGAGCTGGCGCGTGCGGCGGCGGACGACACGCTGCGCGACTAGGCGGGACACACCCCGCCGGGCCGGCAGTCGCGTCTGCCGGAAGAGCCGGAAAGCGCTCTTGCGCCGCGCGGCCGGCCTTGCACGTGTCCGGGCGGGGAGCACGCCAGGTCGGATGCCCGCACCCCCGCGCGGCGCGCTGTCACCCCGGGAAGGGGTCGTCCATACCTTCCGCCACCGGCACCTCGAAGGCGTTCAGGGTAAGCGACACCAGGCAGTAATAGCCGATGACGCTCACCAGCTCGATCAGCAGGCTTTCGCCCAGAGCGGCCCTGGCGCTCTGGAAGGTCCGCTCACCCAGGCGGTGCTGCTGGAGCAGCTCCGTTGCCACCTGGTAGCTCAGCGTGTCCTTCACCCGGGTGAACGCGGGCTCCCGGCCGCGCCGGATGGCGTCCAGGGCGGCCGGCTCCACACCGGCGTCCCTGGCGAAGGCGGCGTGCGCGGCGAACTCGAACTTGGCCCGGTAATGCGCTCCCACCGTGCAGATCGCGACCTCGCGCACGCTGTCAGGCAGGGACGTGCCATAGCGCGCCACTGCTCCCAGCGCCTGGACCGCGGTCCCGATCTTCGGCGAACGCGCCCACACGCCGAAGGGGCCGACCAGGCCCACCTTTCCGGCTTGTGCGCGCGGCCCACGGTTGATGGCGTCCCAAAAGGACTGTTGCTCCTCCGTCAGGCGCTCGAGGCTGAGTGGCGAAAGGCGTGACATGAGTGATCTCCGGTCCGGTGCCGCAAGGGCTTCCCCGTTGGCGGGCGAGCGGCCTGGATGTGGGCAGCCATTGTGCCCTGCCCCGCGGCTTCCGGGGAAATGCTGCCGCGCGCCCGGCCCACCCGGGGACCGGGAGACAGGTCCCGGCTGGGGCCGTCGGCCGCAGCGCCGTGGCTGGCGCGCGGTTGAGCAGGCCCGCGATCGCGTTGGAGGTCACCGTGCCGATCCCGGCGGTGGCGAGGAACAGGGTCGCGACCACCGCCGGCAAGCCGCCGAGATGCGGTGCGCCGCACATGAGAAGCAGCGCCGAAAACACCAGTACCGCGGGTGAGCCAATGCGCAGCAGACGATCGTAACCGTAGCGGGTGACCAGCCGGCCGTTGGCATAGTTGGCACTCAGGATGGCCACCATGTTGCAGCCGAAAAAATAGCCGAAGTGCGTGGCCAGCACCGGCAGGCTGGGCAGGTAGGTATCGATGGATAGCGGCGACAGGGCCGCGAGGACGGCGAGCAGGAGAATCAGCCCGGTACCCGGACTTCGCGTTCGTGTTGCCAAGATCCCGCCGCCGGCTGGAATCGGGGGGATCTGCTGTCACGCAACCGGGCCGCCCTCGCGCGGCCGGCCCCGGGGCGTGATCACCCGGGGATCGCCGGATTATCGCACGGACACGCGCTGCTGCTCCTAGTCCCCGGTCCCTTCAACGATAAGCAGCTCGCTCTCGGCCGCCTGCCAGCGCAGCGTTGCGATCTCCTGGTACTCCGGCGAGTCGTAGAAGACTTGGGCTTGCTCGAAGCTGTCAAAGCGCACTACGACGGTGCGGTCAAGCTGGCTGTTGTCACCTTCCCGGAGCGTCATGCGGCCGCCCCGTACCAGGAAGCGTCCGCCGTAACGGGCGACGACGTCGGGTGTTTGCTCGGCGTAGCGGCGATAGCCATCGGGGTCGTTGACCTTCATGCGGGCGATGACATAGGCAGGCATGGTTCGTCCTCCGCGGCCGGCGAGCAGGGTCCCGGCACCGTATGCAGGATGGCAGGCCAGTAGGCGGGCGGGCCGCACCGCGTTCGGGCGTCAGTCCGCTTCCTTTGCGGCCTGCCACCGGTCCAGGATGGCACGGGCGCCGTTCCGGGACGGGTCCGTGGCGGCGTCATGGTCGGGCATCCGCGCGGCGAGCTCGACGACGTAGCCGTTCGGGTCGCGGAAGTAGATCGAGTGGATGAAGCCGTGGTCGCTGACGCCACGGGTCTCGATGCCCCGCTCGCGGCCCTTTTCCAGCATGGCCGGCAGCACGTCGGGCTCGACCTCCAGCGCGACGTGCAGGTCGTAGTCGTGCTGCGGCTTGAACTCGAACGGCATGTCCGGCGCCTCGAAGAAGGCCAGGAAGGAGCCGTCGTCCAGGCGATAGAACGTGTGCAGCACGTTGGTCCGGCGCCCGGTCTTGCTCTCACGGATCTCGAGCGCCGCGGACAACGGCATGCCCAGGAAGTCCTCGTAGAACCGGCGCGTCTCTTCCGAGTCGCGGCAGCGGTATGCGCCGTGGTGCAGCTTGCGGATCATGGTTCTCCCCTTGCGGTTCGGGCGACGGCGCGGGTGCCCGGCCGCTCGTGCTCGCGCGACCGCGAGCCCTGTTTCAGGCAGGGCTTGCGTGGGCCGCGAATGGCCCGCCGCGGCTCGGGCACCCCGGGGCCGCGCCGGCGGACTCGCGTGCGGACATGCGCTGAACGTCACGCCTGTGAACAGTCCTCTCAGAGCGTCCGACCAGTGTAGCCGTTCGCGCCCGGTCATGGCTGGGATCGGTCGCTGCAACGTGCCTTGCGATTGGCGGCCCCACGCCTATATTTTTTTCGCGCCGGCGGGAACGTGCGGCAATGGACCGCGCGCGAAGCGGCGCATTCCGGAGGAGTCAGAGAAATGCCCAGATTCGTCATCGAGCGGGAGATCGCCGGTGCGGGTGACCTGTCCCGGGAAGAGCTCAGCGTGATCTCGCAGAAGTCGTGCGATGTCCTGCGGTCGATGGGCCCGCAGATCCAGTGGCTGGAGAGCTACGTTACCGACGACCGGATTTACTGCGTCTACCTGGCGCCGGACGAGGCGACCATACGGCGGCACGCGCAGCAGGGCGGGTTTGCTGCCAACCGCGTCTCGCGCGTCCACGCGGTGATCGATCCCACCACGGCCGAGGTGGCCTGACGGCGCCGGCTGTGTGCCCGCCCGGGCCGGACGCGGTGCTGGGGCTCAGCCAGGCGCTGCGGACCGGCTCCCCGAGATGCGCGTGGAGATCCTGCAGGCGGTTGCGGAAGACGACCGGGTGGCCGTGCGCGTGCGCTGGAACGGTACTCACCAGGGCCGGTTCCGCGGGCTGGACCCGACCGGCAGGCGCGTCAGCATCGAAGGCATGGTGATCTGGCGCATCTTTGCCGGGCGCATCGCGAAGCGCTGGGCCGTGCCGGACACCGGGTGGCTGCTGCGCCGGCTGCAGGGCGATCGGGCTTGAACCCGGCCGATGCGGGCCGACGACCGCAGCTAAGGCTGTACGGGAGGCCCCCTGCGATGCCGCCAGGACCCCGCTTGGGATGCCGGTCTGACGAAGACCGTGCCGGCAACACCGGACCGCGCCGCTCGACGCGCCCTGGTCGGGCGGCATATGGTGGCCCGACCGCCGGTCCGGAGAGGACCGGTCCCGTTCACCCGGCACACCCGATCGGAGGCAGCCGATGTACATCGCCATGAACCGTTTCCAGGTGAGGAAGGGCTACGAGGAGGAGTTCGAGCGGGTCTGGAAGAGCCGCGACACCCACCTGAGCGGGGTGCCCGGCTTCCGCGAGTTCCACCTGCTCCGGGGCCCGGAGCACGAGGAGTACTCCCTGTACTCGTCGCACAGCCTGTGGGAGTCGCGCGAGGCCTTCGAGGCCTGGACGCGCTCGGAGGCGTTCCGCAAGGCGCACGCCTCCGCCGGCGGCTCGCGCGAGATGTATCTCGACCGGCCGCACTTCGAGGGCTTCGAGGTAATCCAGCGGGTCGGGATCTGACCGTCCCCGGGCCGCGCTCCGTGGCTCGCCGCCGGGCTCAGGCTCCGGGCGCGATGTTCCGGTTCACGCAGAAGACGTTGTCCGGGTCGCAGCGCCGTTTCGTTTTCGGGAGGCGGGCATAACGCTCACCGTATGCCTACCGGGACCCGTCCCGGGGGCGCGGGTGGCGTGTCAGCGTGGCTCGGTGCCGCTCTCACCACCGAAGCGGGGAAGCCCGTCGGCCGCCGGTGCAGTCCATTCCACCCGATCGTCCCAGAACGAGTGAGCCCGAGGCACTGCACCGTGACCAGGGGCGAGCGATGCCACGGCGATGTCGATGATGCCCGGATTCGCC
>DASQZM010000011.1:0-39685 GCA_035638695.1 Gammaproteobacteria bacterium
CCGACGGCAGCGCCATCCCCGTGTTCGCGTTCCGGCTCCGGGACGCCTCCCGCTACTCGGTCTACGATGTCTCCGAGCGCCTGCGCGTGCGCGGCTGGCAGGTGCCCGCCTACAGCATGCCGCCGGCAGCCGAGGACGTCCGCGTGATGCGCGTGGTGGTACGGGAGGGGTTCTCGCGCGACATGGCAGATCTGCTACTGGAGCACCTGGGGAGCGTCGTCGACGAACTGGAGGCATCTCCGCCGCGGCGACCGCGACAGCCCGACGGGATCTTTCATCACGGGTGATGAGCGGGACGGTACAGCAGCGCGAGCGGTTGGGGGCGGGTCTAACATTCCAGCAACCGCTGCCATGGGTGTACGTAGAGTTCGCAAGAACGGTGTAAGACCTTGCAATCAAGCAGTTACCGGACGGGGGTGCAGGCCCGTCAAGGCCGGGTACCGTTTCGGGTGAACCCTGCGCGAAGGGCGTGGACGGCAGCTGTTACCGTGCCCAGCTCCAGACCGATGACAGCGACACCCCGGACCAGCCAGGGCAATGTCGCCTGAGCGCCCCGATCCGGAGACTGCCGTGGCCGACGCAAAGTTAGACACTCGACGGAACATGAGCACCACGCACCGCCTGGGTGCCTGCCGGGCCGAATTCATTGATACCGTAACCCCATCTCGAGGGGGTTTGGGCTGGTATTCGCCGCGGCATAGACACCGGTCCCTGCCAGCAGGGCATCGGCGCCATTCGATGAGGTCACGAGTCCCGCCCATGGCGAGTTGAGCGTCATCGAGTCGGAATAGGAACTGCCTCCGAAGTTCTGACCCGTGTAGCTCTTTCCACTGACCGTCAGCGTGCCCAGGTAACCGAGCCCCGCATAGAGCCAGCTACCCGTGGTGGTATTCGTCGTGATGCTCGTCCGGATCGAGCCAGCCACCAGGCCGACTCCAAAACCGCCCTTGGCGGTCGGCTGCGAAGGATCGATGAGCCAGACCTTCTGCCCGTTCGGCGCCTGAAAGCCCATGGTCGTTCCGATCCGGACACCACCGGACAGAATCTGCCAGCGCCCCTTCCCCAGGTAGTTGAGCGTGCCGTTGGATTTCGGCTGCCCATTGCAGTTGGTCGGGTCCGCCGTGTAATCCGCCTGTGTGCAGCTTGCCCAGGTGCCGCCGGAACCCACGTGGAAGGTGCCATACGAGACACCACAACTGCTCCGCGTGGAGTCCGCGCAGACACCCTCGACGCAGTTATAATCCCCCAGGATCCCCGCGATCGTGAGGAGGTTGGGCAGACCCACTAGGGGGACGATCTGAGTTGTCCCGTTGATCGGCAGCGTAACGGCTCCGCTCAGCATGCCGTTCTGGGCCGGAAAGACCCGGACGTTGGGCATGCCCTTGGGCGTGTAGGTTCCATCGCTGTTGGCGATCAGGGTGCCCGATCCCTGCCGCGCGGCTTGCCGCCATTCAGGGGTCGCCGCAGTCCGCCGTGCTCGGAGTCATCGTGCAAGCGCCGCTAGGGCACACACAGTTGCCGCGTTGGAACGTGGGAACTGACCCTGGAAGTTCGTGACCCCGCCCAAGCAGGCCACCGAGTGGCTGCCCAAGGTGCACCTGGTCATCGGCATACTGGAAGAGACTCCCGTTTGTCCCGCCGGCTGGCGGGCGTATCATCGGGAGCAGCGCCACGGGGGCAACAGGCGCCGTGTCGAAAGAACATCTGGAGGAGAGACATGGCCAGCTACCAGGAAGTCTACGACCGTTCGCTGCGTGATCCCGAGGGTTTCTGGGCGGAGGCCGCCGAGGCCCTGCACTGGGAGCGTCGCTGGGACCGGGTGCTGGACGACAGTCGGGCACCGCTCTACCGCTGGTTTGCCGGCGGGCGGCTGAACACCTGTTACAACGCGCTCGACCGCCACGTCGAGAACGGGCGGGGTGAGCAGCCGGCGGTCATCCACGACAGCCCGGTCACGCAGTCCGTCTCGGTGCGGACCTACCGGGAGCTGCGCGACGAGGTGGCGCTGTTCGCCGGGCTGCTGCGGGGCCTGGGCGTCGAGCCCGGCGACCGGGTGGTGATCTACATGCCGATGGTCCCCGAGACCCTGGTGGCCATGCTCGGCTGCGCCCGCATCGGTGCGGTGCACTCGGTGGTCTTCGGCGGCTTCGCCGCGAAGGAGTTGGCCAGCCGCATCGACGACGCCGGCCCGAAGCTGGTGGTCTCGGCCTCCTGCGGCATCGAGCCCGGTCGCGTGGTCGAGTACAAGCCATTGCTGGACCGCGCGCTGGAGCTCAGCCAGCACGAGGTCCAGCGCTGCGTGATCCTGCAGCGCGAGGCCGCGCGGGCCGAGCTCACCCCGGGACGCGACCTCGACTGGCACGAGCAGATGGCGGGCGCGCACGCCGGCGACTGCCTGCCGGTGGCGGCCACCGATCCGCTCTACATCCTCTATACCTCCGGCACCACCGGCCGGCCCAAGGGCGTGGTGCGCGACAACGGCGGCCATGCCGTGGCTCTGCACTGGTCCATGCGCAACGTTTACGGCGTGGCGCCGGGTGAGGTGTATTGGGCCGCCTCCGACGTCGGCTGGGTAGTGGGCCACTCCTACATCGTCTACGCCCCGCTGCTGCACGGCAACACCACCGTGCTCTACGAAGGCAAGCCCGTGGGCACGCCGGACGCCGGGGCCTTCTGGCGGGTGGTCGAGCAGCACGGTGTGGCGAGCCTGTTCACCGCGCCCACCGCCTTCCGTGCGATCAAGCGCGAGGACCCGCGCGGGGAGCTGGTGGGCAACTACGACCTGTCCCGCTTTCGCAGCCTGTTCCTGGCCGGGGAGCACTGCGACCCCGACACCCTGGAGTGGGCGCAGGAGATCCTCGGGGTGCCGGTGATCGACCACTGGTGGCAGACGGAGACCGGCTGGCCGGTGACCGCCAACTGCATGGGCATCGAGCCGCTGCCGGTGCGGCCGGGCTCGACCACCCGCGCGGTTCCCGGCTACGACGTGCACTTCCTCGACCAGCGCGGCGCCGACGTCCCGGACGGCACCATCGGCAGCATCGCCGTGCGCCTGCCGCTGCCGCCCGGCTCGCTGCAGGGCCTGTGGGGCGACGAGGAGCGTTTCCGGCAGGCCTACCTGGAGCGTTATCCCGGCTACTATCTGACCGGCGATGCCGGCTACCGGGACACCGACGGCTATCTCTGGATCATGAGTCGCATCGACGACATCATCAACGTCGCCGGCCACCGGCTGTCCACGGGCGTCATGGAGGAGGTCATCGCCTCCCACCCGGCCGTGGCCGAGTGCGCGGTGATCGGTGCCGCGGACCAGGTAAAGGGCCAGGTGCCGGTCGGCATCCTGGTGCTCAAGGCGGGCGTCACCCAGTCCGCCGGGGAGGTCGTGCGCGAGGTGGTGGAGATGATCCGCGACCAGGTGGGGCCGGTGGCGGCGTTCCGCCAGGCCGTGGTGGTCGACCGCCTGCCCAAAACGCGCTCGGGCAAGGTGCTGCGGGCGACCATCCGCCAGATTGCCAACGGCGAGGACTGGACCACGCCGGCGACCATCGACGACCCCGCGATCCTGGACGAGATCAAGGGCTCGCTTGGCCAACTCGGGCTGCCGGGCGACACAAGCGCCTAGTCGAGATACGCGGCCTCCCGCGCGCTGAGTCACCGGGCACCCGATCCAACCAGGTGATCTGCCTGGCCGGCCGAGGTCCCCGCCGGGTCGCTGTCACGCGTGCGGCCGGGCTCCCCGGCTGATTCCCTCACCTGCGGAATCGCACCCCAGCTTGGCCATCGCTACCAACCCTATCGGCATAGCCGGGCCGTCCTTGATTGCAGGATCCGACCCTGTTGCACGAAGCTGTTAGTGAGGGGGGCCTGCACTGTACCGTCGGACGGGAAAATCGGCGGCGAAGGCGAAAATGAGCCGCGATGCGGGGCCCGGATCAGACTTTTTCCACCAGCCAAGCTGCAAGATCGCCCGGCCGGATCACACAACCTGAAATTAATTAGAGATCCGCTCAGTCCGCACTGCCATCGATAACGTGGGAGAGCGTCAGAGTGCCGCTTGACAACGCGGGGTGGGGGACACACATTGGTTCCGGGCCTACGTTCCCACTAAAACACTATACTTTTTGACTGGAGGAGAACAACGATGGGCCATGTTGCACTGACCGCTCTGATCTGGGAAGCGAGTGTCGTCCTGTTGACCATCGGATTCGTGGAGATGGGAATTGGCAAGAATGATCCCAAAGATTTCGCCTTCGTATTGCTTACGGGTGCGATACTGGAAAGCATCTCCCTGGCAATCCTGATTGCCGCCAAGGACATGTTTGGCGCCATTGCTGCTGCAGCCTTCATTTTCCTTTTGTGGGACCTGGGGGCGGGCGTTTTTGCCAAAACGAACCGTGTGGTGCAGGCCCACGGTGTCTGGTTTACCGGCGTTTACTTCCTGTGCGCCGGGATTTATTTGGCAATGCACGGGGTCATTATCACCAGCATCGCATTCCTGTTATTGGTTCCGGTCACTTGGCTGCTGGCGATAGGGACCTATACCGGTAAGGCCGCCTTTGGCAAATTGGGCGGATTTTTCTCCGCCGTAGATGCTGTCGTATTTTTCATTATCGCTTTTGCGGGAGCCATCGGCCGTCCGTTGCCTTGAGCGGAGCTCACGGGGTCAGTCCTCACAATCCAACATTCCAAGCATTTCCACTTCCCTGCCGCGCGGCTTACCGTCATTCAGCGGCGCCGCAGTTCGCCGTGATCGGTGGCATCGAGCAAGCGCTGCTAGGGTGCACCGTTGCCCCGTTGCCCCGTTGGAATGTGAGGGCTGACCGGAAGTTGGACGCACGAATGGCGCGTTAATGGACGACCCGATCCCCAAACGCCTTCGTCGTCGCCGAAATCCCGCCTCACGTGTCGCCGGATGCAATACGGCGCAGCTTGAAACGCTGGATCTTGCCGCTCGGAGTCTTGGGCAGGGCTTCTACGAACTCGACCTGGCGTGGGAACGCGTGCCGGGATAGGCGGTCACGAACCAGATCCTGAATTTCCCGAGCCAGGGCGGGACCGGGCGTGAAGCCGTCCCGCAACACGACGAAGGACACGATGACCTCGCCCCGCTCCGGATCCGGCCGACCGACGGCGGCGGACTCCGCCACCGCCGGGTGCTCCAGCACCGTATTCTCCACCTCCGTGGGTCCGACCCGATAGCCCGCGGTGAGAATGATGTCGTCGCTGCGTCCGGCAAATACGAACGTGCCGTCCTCCTCCTGTGCGACCACATCGCCGGTAAGGTAATAGTCGCCGCGCATGGGATCCTTCGCGCCGGTGCTGTAGCCCGGAAAGAAGTGGGCCGGCGAGCGAGGCACATTCACCGCAAGCTGCCCCGTCTCCCCCGTTTCCACCGGGCGGCCATCCGGGTCGGCCACCGCCAGCTCGAACCCCGGCATCGGCAGCCCCATCCCGCCCGTGCGAACCCGGTGCGACAGGGCGTGGTGGTTGCAGCACACCATTCCGATCTCGGTCTGGCCATAGTGATCGCGCACTTCACAGCCAAGCGCTGCGCGCCCCCACTCGATCACCTCGGTGTTCAAAGGCTCGCCCGCGCTGCTTGCGCAGCGCAGCTGCAACGCGGGCTGCAGGCGCTCGCAGACACCGCTTGATTTGAGCATGCGATAAGCCGTCGGCGCTGAGGCGAGGTTGGTGATGCGGTAGCGCTCGAGGAACCGTACGGTGTCTTCCGGATCGAACCCCGCCTCGTTGAAGTGGCCGTGGGCGCCAAGCATCAGCGGACCCGCTACCCCATAGTAGAGGCCGTAGGCCCAGCCGGGGTCTGCCATGTTCCAGAACCGGTCCTGTTCACGCAGGCCAATCGCGTAACGCATATAGATCTGGAAGGCGGGCAACGCCCGGATCGGGAGCGGCACCCCTTTGGCGTTGCCCACTGTCCCCGATGTGAACATCTGCAGGAACCGCTCGTCGGCACCGATCGTCACTGGATCGCATTCGCCACCTTGAGCGGCGACGCCACGCCGGAAGTCCAGGTCCCCCGTGCGCGCCGCGGCGTCGGGAGTCTTGCACACCAACGCCACCGGCGGCAGGTCGGGGATGGGATCAAACCGGTCACGGAACGCCTCGCTGGTAACCACAAGCTTCGCCCCGGCCTGTTGCAGGCGATAGGCGATGGACTCGTGACCGAAGGCCGTGAACAGGGGCTGGTAGACGGCACCGATGCGCCAGGTTCCCAGTGCGACAGCGACCAGCTCCGGGATTCGGGGCAACATGCAGGCCACCACGTCGCCGCGAACAACACCCCGGGACCGCAGGAAATCCCCCACCTGCGCGCTGGCGCGATCGAGGTCAGCGTAGGTCCACGTCTCCTCGCTGCCCTCGACCCCGAGCCAGGTCAACGCGTTGTGCTCGCCCCGGCCCGCCCGGACGTGGCGGGTGCAACACTCGGTGCAGGCGTTGAAACCGTCGCGCAGCGAACCGTCGAGCTCGGCCTCGACCGACTCGAGCGTGAAATCCCGCACGAACTGATGGTAGTCAAGCGCCATGGCCCTGTCCTCCGATTCGAAAGCCCTATGCTGCCACGAATGCATCGCATTCGCAGCGGCGCCGCTCCGCCGCGCCCTGTCTTCACAGCCACAACCCCCGACGTTCGCGCTACCAGGTGCTGGCGCGAGCTTTTCCGTCAAGGCGAGCGCGGCGTGAAAACGAGAACGGGGTCAACTCCTGCAATCATGCTGTCACCGGACAGGCATGCACGCCCGTCGAGGCCGGGTGGTGAGACCCTGTTTCCGGGACGCAGGTGGTTACTGGGTTTCCCGCTGGATACGCTGCTTCTGTTGCTGTTCGGTCCGGTGCACGAAGCCGTTTATGTTTTTCCTGAAGCCAGGCACCCCCTGGGGTGTGGTCGGCACCTGGGGCGGCCCGCTGGAGGAATGCACCTGTGGGCCGGCAGCCGCCGGGGACGCCGAGTGCTGTATCGACCGCGCCACGAGCAGACCGACGATGACCAGGGCCACCAGCAGGAGAATCAGTCGCATGACGAAGCCCCCTGTACTGAGTCGTGACTTTACCGGCGCAGGGCGCCTGGTTCCTGCATGGCACGAATCCCACAGGAGACGACGCCAGGAAACACAGGTTACCACCATTGCCGATCGGGAACGCACCAGACCGGCGCAGCTCAAGCTGACCCCGAGCATCTTCGCTCTCGGTAGGGGCCTCATGTCTGCCAAGTTGGGTTCGGCTCCAAGGGCCCAAGGCTGGGGCAAGCTTGACGGTTTCCCGGGCAGGACCTCCTCTTTATAAAGGCTATTCAGCATGAACCCAGCACAAACGCTCGTGGCGCGAGAAAGGGGCTCCCCCGACAGGGAGGAGATGCCGTCAAGGAACAATCCTGCCGCCTGCGCCAGGGAAGGCCGATAACAAACAGCCCAGTGTCGGTCTGAACTCTTTCGCCGGGTTTCCTGCAAACGCCCATACCAACAAGAGGAGAGTGGGCCATGGAGGACTCGCCTTCGAGCCGCGGGCCGTCGCCTGTCAATCGCATACACCGCCGCTTCGGGGATGGCTGGCTTTCCACCATGGAACACCGGGGCCGCGGCCACGGGTTCGATCACGAACATCGGGGCGGCGGCCATGCCGACACCCCCTTCCGGGATCACTGGCTTTCCACCCCGGAACATCGGGGGGAAGCCCACGACTTCCAAGGCCGGCGAGCGGGTGAGGTGGCCGACCATTTCCCTTACGATCCCACCAACCCGGTGCCCGCCACAGGCGGGAACATGTGCTGCGACACCGGCCGGCTGCCGGCCGGGGCCCAGAACCAGAACACCGTGGAGGAGCGCAACGACGTTCTCGTCTACACCAGCGCGCCGCTCGAGCATGACGTCGCTGGGATCGGGACCGTGAACGCGGCCCTTCTGGGCGGCCAGCTCCGTGCGGGACACCGACTTCACGGTAAAGCTCGTGGATGTGCATCCCGACGGCCTGACGCACAACGTGCTGGACCGCATCGTCCGAGCCCGTTCGGCAAGTCCATAGTGGTGTCCGCTTAGCCCCTCTCCTGGAGATCTGGCACGAGCAATGTCCGACCGTGCGCTCACGGAGTTGAACGAGGAAACTACGCGCAAGAGGGGACGGATTTACCTTCCCGCGCAGACCGAAAGCGACGGCGAGGGATCGGACGCGCCTGTTAACGCCCGGCCAGGTGAGCACATCGCTGGCCGGATTCCCCCCGACCTGGATTACTTCCGGGCCCTGGTCAGATTGCCCGGTCGCGAGCGGCCCAGTACGGTTCCCGCAGGGTGCGTTTGAGGACCTTGCCGGTGGCATTTCTGGGCAGTGCCTCGGTGATTTCGACGCTGCTGGGTTGCTTGTATCGGGCCAGCCGGGGCTGGCAGTACTCGATCAGCTTGGTGGCGTCGATAGTGGCTCCCGGCCGGGGGACGACGATGGCCTTGACGGTCTCTCCCCAGGTATCGTCGGGGACGCCGATCACGGCGACCTCGGCCACGTCGGGGTGCTCGACGAGCACGCGTTCCACCTCGGCGGGGTAGATGTTCTCCCCACCGGAGACGATCATGTCCTTGACCCGGTCCTCGACGTAGTAGTAGCCACCTTCGTCCCGCCGCCCGGCATCGCCCGAGCGCAGCCACCCGTCGACGATGGTCGCCGCGGTGTCGGCGGGCCGGTTCCAGTAGCCGGCCATGAGCTGTTCGCTCCGGAGCTGGATCTCGCCCACCTCCCCGTCGGGCAGCTCCTGCCCGGTCCCCGGGTCGACCACCCGCATCTCCACCCCGTCCAGCGGCCGGCCGGCCGAGAGCAGGCGCTCCGGGTGATCGGGGTCGCGGTGGTCTTCCGGGAGCAGCAGGGTGACAGCGCCCGAGGCTTCGGTCATCCCGTATACCTGGTAGAAACCGACGCCGGAGAACGTCTCCATGGCCCAGCGTAGCAGCGGAGCCGGCATCGGCGATGCGCCGTAGACCAGACCGCGGAGACTGGAGTAGTCATAGTCTTCCACGCCTGGCACCTGTCGGAAGAACCCGAACACTGCCGGCACGAGGAAGGCGTGGGTGATGCCATCGGCGCCGAACTGCGCCAGAAGCTGATCGGGAACGATGTCGCGGACGACCACGATCCCGGCGCCCACCGACATTGCGGCCAGCGCCCACGATGTCCCGCCGACATGGAACAGCGGCATCGGCACCATGACCACCGAATCCCGGTGCACGTCGGCGGCAGCGGCGGTGGCCCGACTGTGTGCGGCTATGCAGTGGTGAGTGAGCATGACCCCCTTGGGGCGACCCGTGGTCCCGGAGGTGTACAACTGCAGGAAGCAGTCGTCCGGGCGGGCGGTGTGTGCGGGCTCGGCGTCGGGGGCGGTAGTCAGGAACTGCTCGTATTCGTCCGCCTCGCCGCCGACCGTGATCACCCTCTCCACTTTCGGCAACTGCGGGCGGATCTGCTCGATCAGGGGCAGGAACTCCGGACCCGCGAACACCACCCGTGCGCCGGAGTCGCTGATCACATAGGCAATCTCCTCCGGGGCGAGCCGGAAGTTGACTACCGCGTTGGCCGTGCCCGCCAGGGCGCAGCCGAGGGTCGTTTCCAAACAGGCCGGGTGGTTCTTGTCCAGGAACGCTACCCGCTCGCCGGGTGACACGCCCGCCGCCCGCTGCGCGGCGGCATTGCGCCGGATCCGGGTCGCGAACTCGCCCCGGGTCCAGGACTGCTGACCGAACCGGATCGCCACTCCCTCCGGGTCCGCGGCCTCCCACTGACCGACCACCAAATCGAAGATGTTGGAGTTTGCCTCAGGCATCCTGCCGCCCCCCTGCCCGTCGGAAACGGACCTCACTGTTGCGGTATCGAGAGTTTAAGGGAAAAAAGGGGACGGATCTATTTTCCGCTCACGCGCGCATCCCGGCGCCAGAGTGAAAAGCAGGCAGGCAGCCGGTGACCTACACTCTTTGCAGGCCAAGACTCTGACCTCTCCTGCGCGGAAATTTCGCGGCGAGCGCTTAGCATGGGGCACGCTCGCGTAACGTGAAGGCCGCATTCGACCGGGTGGTGCCGGAACCAGAAAAATGGGGTTAAACATGAGGCGCGTTACCACGATGGTGGCAGTCCTCGGGGTCCTGATTGTGTCCGCGCCGGGTTCGCCGCGACTTTAGAAGTCCCTGAAGCGGACTCGGGTTCAGGTCGGGCACCGTGCAGGGTTTCCGGTGGCCGAGCCATCTCCCGGTCGCGCCAGGATGATTGTTCGCGCCGCACGTTACACGAGTCGACGCCAACCGCTTAGGAGCCGGCTCCCGCTCTGGCCATACGGGTACCGAGACGCAACCTGATCAGGTCCAGGTGTTCTCGGCCCCAGAAGATTTCTCCGTCCAGAACGTACGTTGGTACCCCGAATACGCCCAGCTTCAACGATTCGTCACGAATGCGGTCGTGGCGTTCCCTGCCGGGCCCGCGGAGAAAATCAGGGAAGCCGGTTGGGTCGGCACCGGCCTCGCGCAGGACGTCCGCCACGACGCCCTCGCTATCGATGTCCAGCGCGCGCCGGAAGAAGCGCTCGAACGTAATGTCGTGATAGTGCCGAAAGACGTCCGGTCCATACTCCTTGGCATAGAGCATGCCGATGTTGGCGATGGATGAATCCCAGATCTTGCGGGGCGCGAGCAGCGTCAATCCGCGCAGGCGGGCATAACGGCGGCAATCCATGTATGCATACCGGACCTTGCGCCACTGGTGGGCGTCGCGGTTCTCCTCGATCACGTTCCCGGCATCGTCGACACGTGCACTGCCCAGGTAACTGGGGATGTCCAGCGTGTGTGGCAGCCACTCCAACTGCAATCCGCGGAACTCTTCCGCGAGTGCATAGTTGAGGTCCTTGGCGAGAAACGCATAGGGGCTCTTGTAGTCGCTATAGATGGTCAGGGTCGGATTCATATTCATAGCTCTTCCCCGTACTGGCGGGAGATCGAAAAGCGGAAAAGGGAACCATCCAATCTTCGGTTACTGCGTCTCCCGGAAATGGGCCGCCGGCGTGCAATTGGACACTCGGGGGCACCCTTCGCGCTGTGGTCCCCTGCCGACCGACGCATTCCCCCCGTAAGGCCGCGGGCCGCTTCACTCAGGTCAGCGGCCGGTCGATCCACTTCTCGAAGCCGGGGCGGGCGCGGCAGCGCTCGACCCAGGCCTCGAAGGCCGGCATGGCGGGCCGGTTTTCGACCAGCTTCACCCAGCGATAAGCCTGAATGGCCAGCGGGATGTCGGCCATGGTCAGCTGCCCGCCCATGATGAAGTCCCGGCCCTCCAGCCGCGCCCCCAGGATTGGCCAGATGTCGAGCCCCTGTTGGACCGCGGCGTCGATCTTCGCTTGGTCGCGCTCGGGCGCGGGGGTGCGCACGAGGTTCCAGAAGATAGTCGTCATGAACGGAATCACCGTGGTCTGCTGCCAGTCCATCCAGCGGTCGGCGTCGGCGTAGGCCTGCGGATCGGCCAGGCAGAGGCCTCCCCGATCGTGTTTGGCCGCGAGATAGCGCACGCAGGCGTTCGACTCCCAGAGGATGAAGCCGTCGTCGTCGATGGTCGGTACCCGGGCGTTCGGATTCATGGCGAGGTAGAACGGCTCCTTCGTCCGGCCGAATTTGCCGCCGACGTCCTCGCGCTCGAACGGCAGGCCCATCTCCTCGCACGCCCAGAGCACCTTTTGCACGTTGGCCGAGTCGGAGCGGCCCCAGATTTTCAGCATAGTGATTCCTCCTGTCAGAGGGTGGGGATATATCCCGAGAGCGACGGCGCAAGGCCCATCCTACCGCGTCGATCCTCGCCCGGCACGGTCGTACGATCGCTGCGCCCCCCGTTTCCCGACCCTCGGTTGCGGAAGCCGGCTCCCGGGCCGCGCCGCGCGCCACAGGGACGTAGCGCCATTTCCATGCACTGCCAGTGCCGGACTAACCCGGTCAGGGGTAATGCCACGTCTCAGAGAGCGCGTGTGTGCGCACGACCACGATCAGAAGGCGCGCGCCGTCCTTGAGCGCGTCGTGGAAGCGCGGGATACGGGTGTTGGGTACCGCGATGCCGTTCATGCCCGCCGTCCCGGCGCCAAAGAGCACCCTGATCAGGGTGATCGCCGGAGAGACGATGCCGCCAAGGGTCGCAGCGGCAGACGGGATCGAAACCACCGCGGCACGGGCCGCGGCGCCCACCAGGCCGCCGATGGTGCCGCCGCGTTCCGGCGCCGGCAGGAGGTCGGTTTGCTGGGCCAGGCCGGCGTTGGACAGGTCGTCGAGCGTTACGTCTTCCCTGGCGATCACGGGTATGTGGCGCTCGCCGATCCGTGCCAGCAGGAGCTGCTCGTGGCGCTTCCGCCCCGACCGCATCGGGGGGTCGGCGCTCGGCCGCCCAACGGGCAGTCGGATCCCGGGTTGGCTCCGGGCGCGGGAGTCCCGCGCATTCCCCGCGGATATCCGTGGTATGGTCGGTACGGGCTCGGGCTCGGGGTTTCGGCGGGTTGCTGCGTGACCGGCGCATCACCCCGTGTCGGCGCGGCATGGAGGTCCTCCCATGGGCGACAGCGAGCACAGCGAGTGGCGCCCGCGCCGGTTCGCGCAGCGTTGTGCGATCGCGGCCGGCATCGCGCTGCTGGCCGTGGCGCTGGCGGTATTTCTGTGGTCTGTCAGTCAGGGCCTGCTGGTGATGTTCTCGGCGATGCTGTTCGCCGTGATGCTGAACGGGCTGGCGCAGACCGTGTCGCGCCACACCCATATCCGCCGCCAGTGGGTGCTCGCGGTCACGGTCAGCGTGGTCGCGCTGGTGGTGATCGGGGTGTTCGTGCTCGGCGCGGTGCGTATCGGGCAGCAGGCGCCGCAGCTGCACCACGGACTGACCGAGGCGCTGCATCAGATCCGGGACAAGCTCCAGCAGCTCGGCCTGGAGCCGGGCTCGCTGGGCCTGGGCAGCCTCGGCGCAGGGTCGCTCAAGAGCGGGGCCGCATTTTTCGAGCGCAACCTCACGACCTCGCTCGAGCTGGTCACCGACGCGCTCATCATCGTGATCGCGGGCATCTATTTCGCCGTCAGTCCCGAGGTCTACATCCGCACGCTGCTGATGCTGGTGCCGCCGCGCAAGCAGCAGCGCATCAGGGAGCTCATCGACGAGCTGGGCGTGGGGCTTTGGCGCTGGCTGCTGGGCCGTTTTGCCTCGATGCTGGCAGTGGGCCTGATGACCATGCTGGGACTGTCGCTGCTGGGGGTACACCTGGCGTTCGTGCTCGGGCTGATTGCCGGCGCGCTGACGTTCATTCCCTACCTGGGAACGATCATCTCGCTGGCGCCCGCCGTGCTGATGGGGCTGCTCCAGTCACCCATGATCGCCCTGTACGTGCTGCTGCTGTTCATCGGCGCTCACTTGCTGGAGGGCTATATCCTGTCGCCGCTGATCCAGGAGCGCGCGGTGCACCTGGCGCCCGGATGGTTGCTGACGGCCCAGCTGCTCGGCAGTCTCGCCGCGGGACTGTTCGGCATCATCATCGCCGCCCCGGTGATGGTGGTCGTGACGATCACAGTGCAGATGCTCTACATCGAGGACGTGCTCGGGGAGAAGATCCGGCTGCTTGGCCAGTGACGGCGATGGGACAGCGCCCCCCGCGATTGTCGCGGCTCACGGGTGGGCCGCGGATCCGCCTGTTCCGGTGGCGTCCGTGACCTGCGGATGCAGTTTCCGGATGAGCGTGTCGATCTCCCCCGCGCGCCCGGCCGGCACATCGACCATCATCAGGATCCTGCCGGCGTCGATCTCCTCGCGGAAGCGCCGGACGCTCGGGTGCGGCACGTCGATCGCGATCATCGTGGCCGACAGCGCCCCGAATACCGCGCCGATCGCGCCCACGACGAGCACGGCCGGGAAGCCGAGCACATCGCCGATCGGTGGCACCATGATCGCGATGAGTCCGCCTGCCAGGCCCATCGCTCCACCGATCAGCACGCCCCGCCGCAGGGCCGGCAGCAGGTCGGTCCGGCGTGACAGCGGTGCCTCCGGAAGACCTTCCAGCAGGATGTCGTCACGCGCCATCACGCGGATCTGCCGCCACGGCAGGCCCGCCCGCAGCAGGTCGTTGAACAGGTCACGAGCCTGGTCGATTTCGGGCACCAGCAGAAACCGCGTTTGCATCGCGAGCTCCTTGAGAAAGCCTCGCCCCTCTCGACCGGACCCGGCCGCCGCTCGTTCGCTTCGCGACGGCGTGCCGGGTCGCGGTTCCATGGGCAAGTATGGCAAGACCGCGTGTCGCGGCAAGGCACCACCATGGTGCAGGCCTGCCCGGTGGCCGGGCAACCGGGTGCCCGGCCCGCACGGTCAGGCGCCGCGCCCGCCTGCGCGAGGCTCTCCCCTGGCGGTATTGCGGGGCTTCGCGGCCTGTGCTGGATCGCTGGCATGTTTCGTGCATTAGTCGGGAAGAGGGCGACGCAACGGCCCTCGGGAAAAGCAAGCGATGTCTCTCCTCTGACTATGGCGTCTGGCATCACTCCCCTGCGTGGTGCCAGGCGCCTCTCTTTTCGGGCCCGGTCAGGGCTCGTTCCCGTCCGGCCACTCGTCGACACCGGCGGACAGACGGCCATCCGGGCGCGCGTGAGGTATCCCCGCTTCATGCATGGCATGCCGGGAGCCGAGCCGGAAACGCACGTGACGGTGAGCGACTTTCCCACACTCTCGCACCGTTCGATCACCGTGAGCGACCGGCTCGATGCCGGCAAGACGGCGGTCGGGCAGGTTGCCGCCGCTATCCGGCGCGGGGTCTAGGGACGCCCGCGGTCACCCGCCCGGCCCCCGTGGGGCGCGGTCCGCTTGCGCGTGCCCGGCGCGCAGCCGGCTTCGGCCAGGGCGCATCCGTGGCACCCGCCGCCAGTGTTCGCCCGCCCGCGGCTCAGGATGCGCTTCAGGCGCGCCGGCAGAATCAGCGTCCAGGTCAGCCAGAGGCTGCTTGCGAGCACCAGAAGGACGACGATCAACTGCTGCCACATGGGCTCAGACTCCCGTGACCAGGCGGGCGAGGTGGAAGGTGCCGAAGGCGGCCACGTAGGCCAGCACCAGCATATAACCGGCCATGACCGCCGGCCAGCGCCAGGAGTTCGTTTCGCGCTGGGTCACCGCCAGGGTCGACATGCACTGGGGCGCGAATACGTACCAGGCCAGCAGCGCCAGGGCAACGGGCAGGGTCCACTGGGCCGCCAGGGTCGCCGCCAGGCCGTGGGTGGCGCCGGTGGCCGCATCCACCGCGTAGACGG
Source organism: Gammaproteobacteria bacterium (assembly GCA_035638695.1). Lineage (GTDB taxonomy): Bacteria > Pseudomonadota > Gammaproteobacteria > UBA5335 > SLRW01 > DASQZJ01. The sequence goes on from DASQZM010000011.1 coordinate 15,282, forward strand.
TCCCCAGTGCGGCCACCATCACCTCGCGCGCGGCGAGCCCGGTGACCAGCGCGACCACGATCTCCCAGTTGAAGCCGACCGGCGCCAGCGCGGGCTGCAGCACGTGGCCGAGCATGCCCGCGAAGCTGTAGTCGATCGCCGGGCCGGTGGCGCCCGCCGGCGGCGCCGGGTAGCTGGACAGGAACCACAGCACGATCATGGCGCTGGCGATGATGGTCCCGGCCCGGCGCAGGAAGAATCCGGCGCGGAGCACCAGGCCGTGATAGAGGTTGCGCAGCCCCGGGAGCTTATAGTCCGGGAGCTCGAGCAGCAGGGGTTCCAGCGAGCCCCGCAGCAGCGTGCGCTTGAGGAGCCAGGCCACGCCGACCGCGCTGACGATACCGGCCAGGTACAGCCCGAACATCACCAGCCCCTGCAGATTGATCATGCCCCAGACGCTGCGGCGTGGCACGAACGCGGCGATCAGCAGCGTGTAGACCGGGATGCGCGCAGAGCAGGTCATCAGCGGCGCAATCAGCGTCGTCAGCAGCCGGTCGCGCGGGTTCCCGATTACGCGCGCGGCCATGATCCCGGGAATGGCACACGCAAAGCTCGACAGCAGCGGGATGAAGGCGCGCCCGTGCAGCCCCACCCGGCCCATGGTGCGGTCCATGAGGAAGGCCGCTCGCGCCATGTAGCCGAAGTCCTCCAGCAGGATGATGAACAGGAACAGGATCAGGATTTGCGGCAGGAACACCACGACCGCGCCGACGCCGGAGATCAGGCCGTTGACCAGCAGGCTGCGCAGCGGGCCCGCCGGCACGACCATGGTGATGGCGTGCTGCAGCCAGGAGAAGCCGGCCGCGATCAGGTCCATCGGCACCTCGGCCCAGCTGAACACTGCCTGGAATACGAAGAACAGCACCGCGAGCAGGATCACCGGGCCCAGCACCGGGTGCAGGACGAGACGGTCGAGCCACTGCGTGAACCCGGCCGGGCGCCCGGGATGGCGCACGGTGCGGCTGATGATCGCCTGGACGGCGTTGTCCAGGGCGCGCAGCCCGGCGGCATCCGGCTCGCGCCAGGTCGCGGCAGTCCGGGTATGCCGCGGGTTGGCCTCGATGCGCGCCGCGCCATGGTCCAGGGCCTCGAGCAGGGCCCGGGTGCCGGCCCGGCGCAGCGACACGGTGGGGATGACCGGCACGCCGAGCTCGGCCGAGAGCGCCTCAACGTCGATGTCAACGCCGCGGCGGCGGGCGATGTCCATCATGTTCAGCGCCAGAATCACCGGCCGGCCGGTGCGGCGCAGCTCGAGCGCGAGGCGCAGCACCAGCCGCAGACTGGTGGCGTCGGCGACGCAGACCAGCAGGTCCGGCGGCGTCTCGTGCTCGGCGCGTCCCAGAATCACGTCACGCGCGACGATCTCGTCGGGGCTGCGCCCGCGCAGCGAGTACGTGCCCGGCAGGTCCACCAGTTCGAGCTCGCGCCCCTGCGGCGTGCGCAGCATGCCCAGCTTGCGATCGACGGTCACCCCGGCGTAGTTGGCGACCCGTTGGCGCGAGCCGGTCAGAGCATTGAACAGGGCGGTCTTGCCCGAGTTGGGGTTGCCGACCAGGGCGACGCGCAGCCTGACATTCGGGTCGCTCATTCCGCCGTCCCGCCGACCGGCTCCACCAGGATGCAGCGCGCCTCCCGCCGGCGCAGCGCCACCAGGCGACGGCCGTCCAGCCGCACGGCGATGGGGTCGCCCGCGAGGCCTGCGGCGTGCTCTATGCGGACCATCGCGCCCTCCACGAAGCCCATTTCCACCAGGCGTCGCTCGACCTCCTCCGGGGGGAGTCCGGATTCACGCGCGGACGCTTCCGCGACGATGGCGGAGATTTGGGCCGCGAGGTACTTTGGCAGCCGCGCCAGGGTCGTTCGGTTTTCCGGACGGCCGCGGGTCGCTGCCTCGGCCTCGCCGGGAAAGGGAAGGGTCGCTGTCAGGTCCATGGGCTCCGCGTGTTCTCCTACCGCTGGGGTGCCCGGCAGTTTCCGGACTATCATGGGAATGATAACTATTCTCAATGAGAAAACATACGCGTGTCACGCGCGAGTCGATTTGATCTGTATCAACCGGCGGTGCCGGCCGGCTCGAGTGGCGCCCCAATTTTCCGGGAAGACCGCTCCGTGGGAAACTCTGCCACGGGATCATACCCATGTTGCTGACGAGGAGGCATGGTGGACGGCGCGATACTGCAAGGTATGCGAGTGGTGGAGGCCTCGGCGTTCGTGGCGGCACCGCTCGGCGGCATGACCCTGGCCCAGATGGGCGCGGACGTGATCCGGATCGACGCCCTCGGCGGCGGGCTGGACTATCGCCGCTGGCCGGTAACCGGAGACGACGTGAGCCTGTTCTGGTGCGGGCTGAACAAGTCCAAGCGCTCGGTAGCGCTGGACATCCGTTCGCCGGAGGGCCGGGAGCTTGCCCGGGAAATCATCTGCGCGCCCGGCGAGGACGCCGGCATCCTGCTGAGCAACTTCCCGCCGCGCGGATGGCTGGACTACGAGGCCTTGTGCGCGCACCGCGCCGACCTCATCCAGCTTACCATCCAGGGCAGCCGCAGCGGCCGTTCCGCCGTGGATTACACGGTCAATCCCACGGTCGGCCTGCCGTTCATCACCGGCCCCGAGGGCGAGTCCGATCCGGTGAATCACGTGCTGCCCGCCTGGGACTGCGTGACCGGCCAGATGGCGGCACTGGGCCTGCTCGCGGCCGAGCGCCAGCGGCGTGCCAGTGGCCGGGGCCAGCACGTCACCCTGGCGCTGGAGGACGTCGCGCTGGCCGTGATGGGCCATCTCGGGTTCATCGCCGAGGCCCGGATGGGGCAAACCCGGGAGCGTTCGGGCAACTATCTCTACGGGGCCTTCGGCCGGGACTTCCGCTGCGCGGACGGGGAACGGGTGATGGTGGTGGGGCTGACCGCGAAGCAGTGGCGCGCGCTGCGCGAGGCCACCGGGCTGGGCGCAGAGCTGGACGCGCTCGGGCAGCGGCTGGGACTGGATCTTGCGCGCGAGGGTGACCGCTACCGGGCGCGGCGGGAGATCGCCGCGCTGATGGAAGACTGGATCGGCAGCCGGCCGCTCGCCGGGGTGCGCGAGGCCTTCGACCGGCGCGGCGTGTGCTGGAGCCGCTACCAGTCGCTCCGCGAAATGGTCGAGAGCGATCCGATGTGCTCGGAGGACAACCCGCTGTTCAACCGGGTCGAGCAGGCCGGGGTTGGTCCGTTGCTGGCGCCGGGCATCCCGCTGCGTTTCGGGGACGCCGGCCGCCGGCCGGCGGAGCCCGCGCCGCGGCTGGGCGAGCACACGGAGGAAGTGTTGTGCGACGTGGTGGGGCTGAGCGCCGCGGAGTACGGTCGTTTGCTCGCACGGGGACTGGTCGCGGGGCCCGGACCTTTTTGAGAGAGAACGGAATGTCGGGGGTCGGGTGGATCCGTACCGGGAATCGACTAGAATCGCCATGTCGAGTCCCCCCAAGAAAGAGACGAATCGGCGGGTCACCCGGAGACCGGAGAATCACGAAACGCGTGGCGCTCCGCATCGAATCGCTGCGCCGGAGCCCGAGATGAACGCCTATTTCATCGACCATCCCCTGGACGCGGGCGAGATCTCCCAGATCGCGCGCATCCTGGCCGGTATGCGTACCCGCACGAGTTTCCCGTCCCTGCGTCAGTATCGCGTCCCCGGCGTGTTGCCGGCGCCCGACGCGGCGGGGCGCTACGCCCTTGACCTGATGCGCTATATCCCGGTGCTGCGCACGCACTTCCTGCGCGTGGGCGCCTCGCGCCGCCGCGGGGAAGCCGCGGCGCTGGTGTTCCCGCAGCCGGCCACGCCTCTGGTCGGTGCGCTGGCCCTGGCACTGCGCGACGTCTGCGGCCGGTCGCCGTACATCGCGATCCGCGGCTCGCAGGCCGATCCGGGCGTGCGCCTGATCGACCTGGCGAGCCTGCTGGATTGGTTCAGCGGCGACACGGGAGATCGGTTTCCCCGCAGCCACGCCTGAGGCGCCCGGCGCGCGGCGTTATCAGGGCAGATGCTCGACGCAGCGCGGCGAGTCGTTGGCCGGCCGGTTCACGAAGGTACTCACCGGGTAGGCGAGGGTCTCCTCGCCAGGCCACGGGCCGAGGCGCTCGAGCAGCGCCCGGGGGTCCGTGTGGTCCCGGTCCAGCCACGCCCGGTACAGCGCCGGGGGCACGATCACCGGCATACGGTCGTGGATCTCTGCCACGGCGTCGGAGGGCGGCCCCACGAGGACGCTGAAGCTCTCCAGAGGCTGCCCGGAACGCTCCCACCGGTCCCAGATCCCCGCGAAGCCCCACAGCGCGTCGGGCTCGGCGGGGCGGATGAACCACGGCTGCTTGCCCGCGCCGGTGTGCTGCCACTCGTAGTAGCCGGAGGCGGGCACCAGGCAGCGGCGGCGCCGCACCGGTTGGCGGTAGCTGGGGCGTGTGGCGACGGTCTCGATGCGGGCGTTGATGGTGCGATAGCTGCTGCCCGGCTCCCGCGACCAGGACGGGACCAGGCCCCAGCGCAGCGGCACCAGCTCCCGCGCGCCGTCCCCCGCGGCGCGCACCACCGGCAGCCGTTGCGACGGCGCGGCGTTGTAGCGGTCGGGCCAGCCGTCGAACAGGTCGCGGTCGACGCCGAAGCGTTCGTTGACACGGTAGCGGGAATGGGGACCGAACAGGGCATAGCGTCCGCACATGTTCCCGATGGTACTACGGACCGCGCGCGGGGCCAGGGCCCGGCCTTCACCCGTGGCATTGGCCGCGGGTAACCTTGGCTGACTTGCCAAAGCCATCCGGAGGAGAGCAGCGATGTCCGAGTTTTTCGACATGACCGGCCGGGTCGCCGTAGTCACCGGCGGCAGCCGCGGGCTGGGGCGCGAGATGGTCAGGGCGTTCGCGCGCGCGGGCGCCGACGTGGTGATCGCGAGCCGCAAGCAGGAGGCCTGCGACGCCCTGGCCCGGGAGGTCGGGCAGGAGACCGGGCGCCGGGCGCTGCCGGTCGCCTGTCACGTGGGCCGCTGGGAGGACTGCGACCACCTCGCGGAGACCGCCTGGAGCCACTTCGGGCGGATCGACGTGCTGGTCAACAACGCGGGCATGTCGCCGCTGTACCCGTCGCTGGATCAGGTCTCGCAGGAGCTTTTCGATAAGGTGATCGCGGTGAACCTGCGCGGAGCGTTCCGGCTGTCCTCGCTGCTGGGAGGGCGCATGGCCGACGGTGAGGGCGGCTCCATTATCAACGTGAGCAGCATCGCCGCCGTCGAGCCGGACGCCCACGAGCTGCCCTATGCCACCGCGAAGGCGGGCATCAATGCCATGACCGTGGGGATGGCCCGGGCGTACGCGCCGAAGGTGCGGGTGAACGCGATCATGCCGGGACCGTTCCTGACCGACATCTCGAAGGCCTGGGACATGGATGCCTTCGAGCAGCGGGCGCGTGAGCGCATCCCGCTGCGGCGCGGCGGCCGGCCGCACGAGGTGGTGGCGGCGGCGCTGTACCTGGCCACCGACGCTTCCAGCTACACCACCGGCTCGGTGATCAAGATCGACGGCGGCGCGGCGGCGTCTCCCGGCTGAGACCCGGTGGATCGGCGATGGCCCCGGCCGGGCCTTGGCGTGCGGTGAAGTTTTCTATATATTTGGAATTATGGAAATGAAACAGGCCATTCAGTGTCTGTCCGCGCTGGCTCAGGAGACGCGACTGAGCGCGTTCCGTCTCCTGGTCGAGCGCGGACCCGAGGGACTCACGCCGGGCGAGCTCAGCGCGGAGCTGGACATCCCGGGCCCGACGCTGTCGTTTCACCTGAAGGAGCTGGCGCACGCCGGGCTGGTCTCCACGGAGCGCCGCGGCCGATCGCTGGCCTATCGCGCCCGCGTATCCCGGGTGGACCGTCTGCTCGACTACCTGACCGCGAACTGCTGCGGCGGCGATGCCGACCTGTGTCGCGACGCCGAGGCAGCGGACGGCCGGAGGCGGGCATGAGCGAACGCCGGCGGATCCTGTTCCTGTGCACCGGCAATGCCTGCCGCAGCCAGATGGCGGAGGGCTGGGCGCGCCATCTGCGCCCGGATACGCTGGAGCCGCATTCCGCGGGCATCGATCCTCACGGGCTGGATTCGCGCGCAATCCGGGTGATGGCGGAGGCCGGGGTGGACATCTCCGGCCAGCGTTCGAAGCACGTGGACGAGCTCGCCGGCACCGGCTTCGACTGGGTGATCACCCTGTGTGACAGCGCCGCCGAGACCTGCCCGGTCTTCCCGGGGGGCGGGCGGCGGCTGCACCGCGGTTTCGAGGACCCCCCGGCGCTAGCGCGCGGAGCCGCGTCGGAGGAGCAGGCGCTGGCCGCCTACCGGCGCGTGCGCGACGCGATACGTGGGTTCGTCGAGAGCCTGCCCGAAGCGCTGGAATCCCGGCAACACGACACCGGAGCCGAGCGATGACCGAGCACGTTGCGCGCCGCATGGGCGTGCTGGACCGCTTCCTGACCCTCTGGATCTTTCTCGCCATGGGCGCGGGTGTGTTGATCGGCCGTTATGTGCCGGGCGTGGCCGGCTTCATCGACCATTTCAGCACCGGCACCACCAATATCCCGATCGCGGCGGGGCTGATCCTAATGATGTATCCGCCGCTGGCGCGGGTACGCTACGAGCTCCTGGGGCGGACGCTCGGTGACACGCGGGTGCTGGGCTTGTCGCTGGTGCTGAACTGGATCGTCGGGCCGGTCCTGATGTTCGTCCTGGCGGTGGTGTTCCTGCACGGCCATCCGGCGTACATGACGGGATTGATCCTGGTCGGGATCGCGCGCTGCATCGCGATGGTGCTGGTCTGGAACCAGCTCGCGCGCGGCAGCAGCGAATACGGCGCCGCGCTGGTGGCGCTCAACAGCCTGTTCCAGGTGCTCTTCTACGGGCTGTACGCGTGGGTCTTCGTGACCGTCCTGCCGGGCTGGCTGGGCCTGTCCGGGCGCGTGGTGAACGTGAGTATGGGCGAGATTTTCTACACGGTGCTGATCTACCTGGGTATCCCGTTCGCGGCGGGGTTCCTGGGGCGCCTGCTGCTGGTTCGCGCGAAAGGGCGCGAGTGGTACGAGACGGTGTACCTGCCGCGAATCTCGCCCCTGACGCTGGTGGCGCTGCTGTTCACCATCGTGGTGATGTTCAGCCTCAAGGGCGCGACGATCCTGCAGATCCCGCTGGACGTGCTGCGTATCGCGGTGCCGCTGGTGATCTACTTCGTGGTCATGTTCCTGGTCAGCTTCTTACTGTCCTGGCGCGCGGGCGCCGATTACGAGCGCAGCGCCACGCTGGCGTTCACCGCCTCGGGCAACAACTTCGAGCTGGCGATCGCGGTCGCCGTCGCGGTCTTCGGCATCGGCTCGGGTGTGGCGTTCGCCGCAGTCATCGGGCCACTGGTGGAGGTACCGGTGCTGATCGGGCTGGTCAACGTGGCGCTGTGGATCGGGCGTCGCTACTACAGGGAGCCGGCGGGGACGGAGCGTCCCGCGGACTCCGGACGCATGACGCGGCGGGCCGGTGAGGCGCCCCGCAACGAGCTGTCCTGAGCCGGACCGGTGCCGTTCGCCCTCCGTTCGGCGTATTCTGGCCGGCAACGTAGCGTTGGCGGAGGTGGATCGCCATGATCGAGGTCATGCCACAGAGCCGCGGGGCGATACTGGCCCTGAAGGCGAGCGGACAGCTTACGGACGCCGACTACCGCGAGGTGCTGATCCCGCGCCTGGAAGAGATCATCGGCCGTTACGGCAAGGCGCGACTGCTGCTGGAGCTGGACGGCCACGGCTGGGAACCGCGGGCCGCGTGGGACGACGCCCGCTTCGGACTGAAGCATCGTCACGACTTCGAGAAGATGGGCGTGGTGGGCGGCCCGGCGTGGGCGGCCTGGGTCCTGGCGCTCGCGCCGCTCCTGGTCGACGGGGAGATACGGAACTTCTCGCAGGAGGAGCACCAGGAGGCGCTGGACTGGATCACTGCATAAGTAATTCAAACCTAAGAATTGTTTTTCGGCCCCGCCGATACCGCCGGTAGCATGCCTCGATCGCCACCGCCAGGGCCACCATAGCCACCAGCACCGTCAGCCGGGCGGGCGTGTCCATGGCGGTGCGTACCAGCAGGGCAGCGAGCGCCAGCAGGCAGGCGACGACCGCGGTCGCCGAGATCCAGCGGCGGCTGCCCGTCTGGTCGGCACCGCGGTGGCCGGCGCCAGCCATCCCACCAGCGCCGTGCTGGTGCTGGTTGCGCTGCTGGCGACCGGTGGCGCCGCGCTGCTGTCGGGCTCGGCCGGACAGCGGCTGTTCGCCAGCATGGGCCTGTAAGGAGCCACCCCAATCCGATGCCTCGGGAATGGGGGCGCCGCGGGCGCGGCGCCCCTTCCCGTGTATGCCTATTTCCGCGGACCGCGCTGCCCCCGTGTCCGGGCTACACCGATTCGTCGCCTTTTCAGCAGCCCCCTACTGGTTTCCGGGAGCCGGGCCTTTGCTCACCATCACGAGGTCCGATGGCCGCACGTACTTGCGGAACGCCTTCCGCACCCCCGCCGCGTCGAGGCTGAGATAGCGCAGCGCGGCCCGAATCGGCTCATCCAGCGGAAGTCCTTCGGTGGAGCGGCTGAGCAGGCCCTCGGCGATGCTGTCGACGCTGGACTCCGACAGCGGGATCTGGCGTACCAGCTCCGCCTTGGCCCGGTGCAGCTCGCTCTCGTGGACCGGGCTGTGGGCCATCGCGGTCAGGTCGTGCACGATGATCCGGCGGGCGGGCTCCACCTTGTCGGGGTCGGCGCCGAACCCGACCACGAGGTGCCCGCGCGTCCGGTTGGCGTCGATGCTGGAGGACACGGTGTAGACCAGGCCCCGCTCCTCGCGCAGGTCGTGGTACAGGCGGCTGGCATAGAAGCCGCCGCTGAGGACCTGGTTACCCAGCGTCAGGGCGTAGTAGGCCGGATCGGTGCGCGTCAGGCCGAGGGTCTCCGCCATCACCACCTGGTCCTGGACGCGGCTCGGGTCCGGTACGTTGACGGTATGCCGCTTGTTCGGTGGCACAGGCGGCAGCTCGACGGGCGGCTTGGGTCCATGAGCCTTCCAATCGCCGAAGTAGCGACCGACGATCTGCTTCGCCTTCGCCGGAGCGACGTCGCCGATGACCACGATGGTCGTCAGGTCCGGCCGGAATACCTTGCGGTAGTACGCCCGCACGTCCTTGAGGGTCAGGCTGCGCACGCTCTTGGGCGTGGCGTGACGCAGCGTCGGGTCGCCGGCGGGGTACAGCGCGGCGTGCAGCGCCTGCTGCATCTTGAAGCCGGGGCTGTGGATGCGGCCGGCCACCTCGCCGGCCATCTGCTGGCGCACCACGGCGAAGGCTTTTTCCGGCAGCCGCGGCTGCAGCTCGTTGTCGGCCAGGAGCTGCATGCCGCGCTGGAGGTGGCCGGAAAGCACCTGCAGGGAAAAGTCGCTGCCCGCCGACTCGCTCGCGCCGATGGCGTCCAGCGCCTTCTGGAACTGGACCCGATTCATGGAATGCGTCCCGTACTGCAACAGCTGCTCCAGGACCTGGTCGACACCTTCCTGGCCCTTCGGCACGGTCAGCTCGGGTCGGTTGTGAATCCTGCCGTAGACGCTGACGGTGTGGCTGATGCTCTCCGGCTGCACGATCAGTCGCAGACCGTTGGCGTAGGTGTAGACCGTGGGACGCACCGTCGATTTCGGCACGCTGATGCTGGCCAATGGACGGGCTGCCCATTCGGGCAGCTTGACCTGCGAGACGTGGGAAGGCTTGAACGACTCCTTGCCGCCGAAGCCGCCGCCAGATGACGTGGGCTTGCCGGATCCCTGCGGCGAGAGCAGGGCGACGACCGCGTGCTTCTGATCAAGGTACTCGCGCGCCACGCGATTGACCTCCGCCGGGGTGACCTGCTCGATGGCATGGATCTCCTCTTCCGGTGACTTGCGTCCCTCGACCGCGAGCGCTTGCGACCACTGCATGGCCTGGCCGGAGATCGAGTTCTTTTGCGCCTCGGCCCGGGTGAGCACGTGGCGCTTGGCGGCCTTGACCAGGTCCGCCGGGACGCCGTGCCTGGCGGTGTGCGACAGGATCCCGCGTAGCTCGCCCAGCAGCTTGTGGGGATCCCCTCCCCGGGGGAAGGCGGCGACCGCAAAGCCGAGGCTCGCTGGCCACATGCCCTCGGTGTCGAAGCCGGCTTCCAGGGCCCTGCCGGTTGGCACCAGGTCGCTGTAGAGCTTGCCGCGCTGGTTACTGAGCGCCTGCGAGAGCACCTGCAGCGCGGCGTATTCCTTCGCGCTGGCATAGCCCGGCATGCGGAAGGCGACCAGCACGAGGCCGTAGGGCTGATCGATCTTCGAGTTGATGGTGACGGGCTTGACCGGCTGCAGCTTGAACTGCGGCCGCTGCGGGAGCTTCTTCGCCTTGATGTCGCCGAACTGCGAGCGGATCTCCTTCAGCGCCGCGGCGGGGTCGACGTCACCGGTGACCACCAGGGTCGCGTTGTTGGGCGCGTACCACTGGTCGTAGAAGTGATGCAGCATCGCGCCGGTGGTCTTGTTGAAGGACGGACGGGTGCCGAGAGCGTCGTGTGCGTAGGGCGTCCCGGCGAACATGCGCGCCAGGATCTTCTTGTAGGCGCGGTACTCCGGCTGCGACAGGTCGCGCGCGACCTCCTGCTCGATCGCCCCGCGCTCCTTCTTCCACAGCGACTCCTTGTCCAGGACCCCGCGCATGCGCGTGGACTGGATGTGCAGGGCCAAGCCGAGGTACTGCTTCGGCACGGTGAAGAAGTACTGGGTCACGCTCTGCTGGGTGTCGGCGTTGAAGCCGCCGCCCATGGCGGCGCCGATGGCGGAAAGTTGCGCGGCCGACAGGCCGGGGCTGCCCCGGAACATCATGTGCTCCTGGGCGTGCGCGGTGCCGGGAAAACCCTTGGGCGCCTCGTTCGAGCCGACCTTGTAGTTCATCACGGTGGTGACCACGGGGGCCAGGTGGTTGGGGACGATGACCACCTGCAATCCGTTGGACAGGGTCGCGCGGACCACGCCATCCGGCGCCGGGGAGCTGCGGCCCGGAGAGGGAGCAGCAATGGCCGGCAGGGCGAGAAAAGCGAGAATCGCCGGGATCAGAACGCCAAGGCGACGGCGGGCGAGGCGGGCTCGCCGGGGAGGATGTGCAAGCTTCACGTGTGACCCTTTCTTCCGATGATGCGCCGACAGACCGAACCAGTCACCGACCTTCCAGAAGGTAGTACAGAGGACCGCAACCGCCCGCCCGAGTTCAACCCGGACGGCGATCAGCGCTTGATCGGCGTGATCTTGGAGCCCTCGAGGGTGAGGTTGTACATCAGGCCCTGCTGGCCGATGACGAAGCCGACGATCGGCTGGTTCAGCTTGCGGGCATCGACCGATCCGCTGGCGCCCAGCTTGATGAGCGTCACCGAGCCGTCGACGCCGACATCCCAGCCGCTGCTCTTGCGGAAGCGCTCCAGCGCCTTGCGCTCCAGGAAGACCAGAATGATGTCCTTCTTCTGGACCCCGAGCTGAAAGCCGATGGAGCCGGCAGCGATGCTGTAGTAACCGGCGGTGTGGCCGTGGATGCGCAGCGCGCCCTCGCCGTACTCGCCGCCGATGCCGAACCCGGCCTTGATCACGCCCGGGAAGACCAGCACGCCACGGGCACGCTGGAGCAGGGCCTTGCCACCGTCGACCTGCTTGTCGAAGCGGGCCAGGGCGGCGTCGACTCTGGCGTCGATCTCCTTGCCCGTCGCGGCCCGCGCGGGTGACGAGAGACCGGCTGTGACCACGATCAGTATCGTTAGCAGGCCCGCCAGCCGGATTCCGGGTCGAGTGGACATGGGGCACTTCCTCCGACGTGGAGCCGCGGGCCCGGTGCCCGCGGGGAAACGCGCCGGATCATAGCATGCGAAACCGGGACGCGCCTCAGCCGCGGCTGACGGACGGATCCCGCGCCATGGCCTCGAGCCGGCTGATGCGATCCTCGGTCGAGGGGTGGGTCGAAAACAGCTTCGCCAGGCGGTGTCCCGCCAGCGGGTTGACGATGAACAGGTGTGCGGTGGAGGGGTGATCCACGGCCGCCTGCATCGGCTCGCTCCGATTGGCGGTCTCCAGCTTGCGCAGCGCGTCGACCAGCCAAAGGGGATGGCCGGTGAGCTTCGCCGCGCCCGCGTCGGCGCCGAACTCCCGGGAGCGGGAAACGGCCAGCTGGATCAGCGTCGCCGCCAGCGGCGCCAGGATCATCATCGCCAGCGCGCCGAGGATGCCGCCGCCCTCGTCGTCGTCCCGGGAAAAGCCGCCGAAGAGCAGTGCCCACTGGGCCATGCTGGCGAGCATCGCGATGGCGCCGGCCATAGTGGCGGCGATCGCGCTAATGAGGGTGTCCCGGTGGCGCACGTGGCTGAGTTCGTGCGCCAGCACGCCGGTGAGCTCTTCACGGTTCATCATGCGCAGCAGGCCGCGAGTCGCCGCCACTGCCGCGTGCCGAGGGTCACGGCCGGTCGCGAAGGCGTTGGGGCTCTCGGTGTCGATGACATAGACGCGTGGCATGGGCATGTCCGCGCGCCGGGCCAGGTCGCGAACGACCTCGTGCAGCTGCGGCTCCTCGTCGGAGCCGGCTTCCCTGGCACGATACATCGACAGCACGAGGCGGTCGGAGAACCAGTAGCTGCCGATGTTCATCACCCCGGCAAGCACCAGCGCGATGATCATCCCCGCGTTGCCGCCGATGAGCTTGCCGGCGACCAGCAGGACCCCGGTCAGGGCGCCCAGCAGCAGGGTGGTTCGCAATGCGTTCATAAAAGTGCCCTCTGGATAACGGCCATCCGGGACGAATATGGGGGCGAGTGGCGCATACTCAAGGCGTACCGGGGAGCTTCGGAAACAGTGTGCAGGGAGAAGGGCGCCTGCCATAGCTTCGACCTCGCCGCCGAGAATGCCATCTGCTTGAAACTTAAGAACTTAATAACTTAAGAAGGTAAAACTACGCCCAAGGGGCAGGCTCACCTGCCCCCGGACATTCAAGCGTTCTGGGTGCTGCCGTGCTCGGCCAAGCGCCGGAAATCCTCCACCGATTCGGGCGTGGCCGCGACCACCAGGTGATCTCCGACCCGCAGCCGGGTGTCGCCGTTGGGGATGATCTGCTTCTCGCCGCGGACCACGCTGACGATCAGGATGTCGGCGAATCCCAGCGAGCGGACTTCCTTTCCCGCGATGGGGGAGCCGGGCTCGATGTCCATGCTGTAGAGCCGCTCCGATTCCTCGCCCTCACTCAGGGGCACGGGCTGACCACTGGCCAGACGCTCGGTGAACTTGTTGAGGAAGATGTCCTCCTCCAGTTGCACCTGGCGCTTGCGCAGAAGCTGGGCGACGGTCTGATAGTACTGCTCGTGGTGAACCGGGCTTTCGGCCGGGCCGGCCACCTGGGCTTCGTACAGCGACGGGTACTTGATGCCGCGGGTCAGCGAGTACTGGATGATGTAGGCGATTGCGACCGCGAACATGGTCGGCATGATCAGCCGGTAGCCGCCCGTCATTTCGGCCACCATGACCAGCGAGGCGATCGGCACGCGAGCGGCGCCGGCGAACAACGATGCCATGCCCACCACCGCCAGCCCGGTGGCGCTTACGTCCTGTACCCCGAGCTCATGCAGCACCGCGGCGAACGCCGCACCCAGCAGGGCGCCGACGAACAGGCTGGGGGCGAACACCCCGCCGGAGCCGCCCGAGCCGATGCTGAGCGAGAGCGTCACGATCTTGCCCATCGACAGCAGCAGCATGAACCAGATCGCCATGCCGGCACCGCCCTGGAGCGCAAGCTGGATGAAGCCGTAGCCGCCCGCCAGGATCTGGGGGACGACAATGCCGATCAGGCCGACGATCAGGCCGCCGATGGCCGGCTTGACGTGCGGGGGCAGCTTGATCTTCACGAAGCCGTCGCGCACGTAATAGAACACGCTCGGCAGGAAGGATCCCACCAGGCCGGCGAACACCGCCAGGAGGCCGTACCAGATCAGGCTCGGCGCACTGGTGAAACCAATGTTGGACGGCAGGATGAACAGCGGCGTCCAGCCCTCGAAGATGCCGGTGATGGCGTAGGCCACCGCGGCGCCGATCAGGGTGTAGATCAGAGCGCCGCCCTCGAAGGCGACGCTGGAATAGAGGATCTCGACCCCGAAGATGGCGGTGCCGAGCGGGCTCTTGAAGATCGCGGACAGGCCCGCGGCCATGCCCACCAGCACCAGAAACCGCCGCTCGTCATGCGGCAGCTTGAGAAAGGTGCCGAGGATCGAGCCGACACCGGCGGCGATCTGGGCCGTCGGACCCTCGCGGCCGGCCGAGCCGCCGGATCCGATGGTGATGGCGCTGGCAACCGACTTGATCAGCGGGATGCGTGCGCGGACATAGCCGTCGGTCCGATGAAACGCCTTGACCGCGGCGTCCGTGCCGTGCCCCTCCGCTTCGGGTGCCCAGGTGTAGACCAAAAAGCCCGACAGCAGGCCGCCGAGCGTGGTGGCGACCGGGATCAGCCACAGCAGGTGAGGGATCTCCGGCAGGTGTCCGAGCTGATGGGCGGTCTCGACGGTGAGGTCCTTGTACCCGCTGATCGGCGTCAGGAGAAGCTGCTCCGCGGTGTGCAGCATCCACAGAAAGAGTTGGGCGCCGAGGGCGCCGATCACGCCGAGGATGATGCTCAGCAGGACGAGGCGGGTGGTCTTGTTGAGTCTTAGCAACCAGTTCATGGCCGGATGGTCTGTCCCCCCTTTCCTGAGGTGGCGAGCGTCGGGACCGGGCGGAGAGCCGCGGGGGCACGCACGGGACCACCGGAAGGCGGCCGCCCGGTACGGGACGTGCACGTCCGCTGTCCATCCACGACATGCGTCGCTCGTCGGCGAGCCGAATAGAGGGCGCCATAGCCCGTCTTCAGCAACCCCTGGGCCCGCTGGTACGTCGCGAAGAGTCTCGACGAAAGAATAAAAAAACAGACCGGCTGGCCGGGAAGGTCAGCGGGACGCGCGGCATTATACCGCGAAACGCCGGCGTTGTCGGCACGGCATTTCGGAGGCGGCATATCCACGTGAATCCCGACGCCGGCACGTGGTACTTTGCGGGGACATGAGCCGCGTCCCCTCCGTGTTCCGCCGGCCCGGCGCGTCACGGCGAGCGCCCCGCGCCCGGCCGGGTCCCGCAGGTATCCTGCTCACCTGCCTGCTGGTGTGCCTGCTGGCGAGCCCGCCGGCCGCGGCCAACACCGTGGTCGACGCGATCCTCGCCGCGGACGCGGCGCTGATCGGGCTGACGGCGCGTGCTCCGGGAACGCCCGCGCATCGGCCCGGGCTTGCGGTCTCGGCAGGCCGTTTCGATATCGTCCAGCGGCACGATCCCGCCACCATGGGCTCGCTGGAGTATCGGGCGGGGCGCCCGCTGGTCTGGAAGCTCCGACCGGAGGTCGGCGCAGCGGCCACCACGGACGGCGGGGCTTTTGTCTACGGCGGTCTGCGCTACGTCTGGCGCGCGGGCCGCCACTGGCGGCTCGCGGCGGACATGGCGCTGGCCGCGTACCACCGCGGTGCCGGAAAGCGGCTCGGCAGCGACGTGCTGGGACGGTCCGGCGTCGAGGCGGGCTGGTGCGGGGCGCGGGGTCGTTGCCTGATGCTGGGTTTTCATCACATGTCGCATGATCACCTCTTCAGCCACTACAATCCCGGCGTCGAGATCCTGCGGCTGACCCTGGTATGGCCGCTGGACGCCCCGCCCGGGGGATTTCCCGGGGCTCGGGATGCCCCCTAGGGTGGGACGGGGCGCGGGTTCGCACCGCCGCGCGAAGTTGTAAAACTGTGATCGCGATCAGGGAACCCCGGGGTCATGCTGCGATTCTGTCACGTGCCCGCTCACCCGGCCGTGGCGACGCGTTGTCCGGCCATACAGGGAGTTGTTGACATCTTGTGACAGGCGAATTCAGAATGCATTTGTAACAGACTGAACATAATGAACTTACGGTTCTGCGATCCAGGGACGGCTTCCCGCAGGCGCCGACCGGATCGGCAAGGGGTCATGGAAAAAGCAACAATAACCCTGGGGGTGGGTTCTGCTTTCCTCTCTCAAGAAGAAGCCCGCGTCCGGTGAGCTGAGCGGGCTGCATTGGACGACGTCCGACTTGTCCCTGGCGCGCATCAGCCGCGAGAGGGCGGGCATTCCCCGCCTGCTGGACTGCAGGCACCGGCCGTTGGAGGCCGGTGAGTCGGTCGAGCGCGGCCTGGGCGCGCTGATCGGCCAGACGGGTGTCAGGCGGTCGCTGTTCAACGCCGTCCTCGCACCGTCCGATTACCAGCTGCTGCTGGTGGAAGCCCCGGACGTCGAACCCTCCGAGCTCAAGCAGGCCGTGCGCTGGCGGGTCAAGGACCTGATCGACTTCCACATCGACGACGCCATCCTGGACGTGTTCGACATCCCGGGTCAGCCCGTGCGTGGCCGCGGGCGCATGATGTACGTGGTCGCCGCCCGCAGCTCCCTGCTCAGCCAGCGCATCGCCGTGCTCGAGGGGCTCTCCCTGCGGCTCGAGCTCATTGACATCGCGGAGCTGGCGTTGCGCAACGTCGCCGCGCTAACCAGCGAGGACGTCTCGGGTGTGGCGCTGCTCTACCTGGCGCCGGAGTACGGCCTGATCACCGTGACCCGGCAGTCGACCCTGTACCTGGCGCGCACCCTGGATACCGGGCACACGGCGCTGGCGGGTTTCGGCGACGCCGGAGAGACCCTCGACACGGGCGGCGGCGCGCTCGAGAGCGTGGTGCTGGAGATCCAGCGCTCGCTGGATTACTACGACAGCCATTTTTCGCAGGCGGCGGTCGGGAAACTGTACGTGATCGCACCCTCGGACGCGGGGTCGATCGCGAGCGCGCTGGACAGCGCCCTGGGGATGACCGTCCGCCACCTCGACCTGCGCGAGCTGATGGAGTGCCCCGACGATCTGGAGCTGGAACGGCAGGCCCGCTGCATGCTGGCGGTGGGCGCGGCACTCCGGCATGAGCAGGCGACGCTATGATGCAACAGGTCAATCTCTACCAGCCGATCCTGCGCAAGCAGAAGAAGATCTTCTCGGCTGTGACGATGCTGGAGATCGGCGCCATCTTCGTGCTCGGCCTGCTCGCGATCTACGCCTACGGCCTCTGGCAGGGGCGGGCCCTGCACCAGGAGGTCGTGCGCCTGCAGGCGCAGCGCAAGGCGAGCCAGCAGCGCCTGGAGACGCTTTCGCGGCAGCACAAGAGCACCTCGCCTAGCGCCATCCTGGAGCACCGCCGCAAGCGGCTGGTTGCCGAGAAGCAGCGCAAGCAGCAGGCCCTGGCCCTGCTGCAGGGCCGGACGGTGGGCAACACCACCGGGTTCGGCGCGCGTTTCCGTGGTCTGGCGCGGCGCCGGCTCAACGGTCTCTGGCTGACCGACATCGACATCTACGACGGCGGCAGCCAGATGACGCTCGCCGGCGAGACGTACTCGGACAAGCTCGTGCCCCGCTACCTGCAGATCCTGGGCAAGGAGCAGAGCTTCCAGGGCACCGATTTCCGCAAGGTGGCGCTCCGGCGTGACGACAAGCACTCCTGGCTGATCGACTTCCGCATGAGCACTGCGGCGAAAAAGAAGGAGGGCGGCAAATGAGGCGGTACCTGCAGCGCCTGGCCGCTCGCTTCGACGCGCTCACGCTGCGCGAGCGCACGCTGGGTGTGGTCACGGTGCTGGTGGTGCTGGGGGTGCTGTGGAACATGCTGCTGATGGCGCCGATGCAGCGCTATCATTCCCGCGAGCAGGCCCGCCTGAAGCAGCTGCGCCACCGCATCAGCCAGCTGGACCGGCAGAGCGCCAGGCTGGTCCAGTCCAGCGGCGGAGGCTCCAACGCCGCGCTCAGGAAACAGATCGCGGCGCTGCAGACAGACATCGCCGGGCTCGATACCCGGCTGCACAAGGCCGGCGCCGGGCTGATCGATCCGAAGGACATGCCGCGGGTGCTGGAGAAGGTCCTCGAGCGCCAGAAAGGGCTCAAGCTGACCGAGTTGCACGGGCTTCCGGCGAAGCCCCTGCTGCCGGCGGGCAAGAAGGGAGACCCGCCGCGGGCGCAGGTCTACCGCCACGGCATCGTGATCGAGTTCGACGGCAGCTACCTGGCGACGATGCGCTACCTGGAGTCGCTGCAGAAGCTCAAGTGGCGATTCTTCTGGGACCGCGTCGACTTTCAGGTCAAGCACTGGCCACGGGCGCACGTGCGCCTGGTGGTCTACACGCTGGGACTGAGGGAGGGCTGGGTCGGTGTCTGACCGCGGGACCGCAGCCCGGGTACTGATGGCGCTGGCCGCGGGCGCGGTGCTGTGTGCCACGGGGCCCGCCGCGGCCGCCCGCCTGGGGGATCCCACGCGGCCCACGCCCGTGCATCCGCACGGATCCCGGCACCACGCGCAGCGCTGGCGACTCGACTACACGCTGGTGGGGCCGGACCGCCGCGTGGCGGTGATCAACGGCAGCACCGTTGTGCCCGGCCACCTGGTGGACGGGGCGCGCCTGGTCCGGGTCGGCCCCGGGCACGTGGTGCTGCGTTACCACGGACGCAGGATCGAGGTGACGATGACCACGAGCGCAGTCAAGAGTCCCGCACGGCACCAAGCCCCGGAGGAGTAGCGACCGTGACTACAAGAATCGTCTCGCTGTCGGCCCTGGTCTGCGCGGCGGCACTGGTCGCCGGATGTGCCACGACCTCCGGCGGCCCCGGCGCCGGGCCGGGCCAGGCATCGCAGGGCAGCTCCTCTGGCACGCGGCACGGGCAGACGCAGCAGAACAGCAGGCCCGCGGTACCGGGGGACGTCTCGGCCGCGCTGATGCCACCGGTGCAGGTGGGCGCGGGCGGCAGCAGCGGCGGCGCGGCGGAGACCCCGCCCGCGCAGCAGCGCTTCGACATCGACGTCCATGACATGCCGGCGCAGAAGTTCTTCGTCGGGCTGGTCAAGGACACGCCGTACAACATGACGGTCAACCCGAAGGTCAAGGGCCGGATCTCGCTGACCCTCAAGAACGTCACCATCCCGGAAGTCATGCAGACCGTCCAGGACGTGTACGGCTACGACTACCGCAAGACCGCGGCCGGCTACCAGGTGATGCCGGCGGCGCTGCAGACCCGGATCTACCAGGTGAACTACCTGGACGTGGTGCGCAACGGGGATTCCCGCACCCGGGTCAGCTCGGGCCAGTCGACCAACGAGATCGGGCCCAACGGAGAGCGGCTGCAGCCGGGGCGATATACCGGGACCGGGACCAACCAGACCCAGGAGGCCGTGGGGCTGGCCGGCAGCGAGATCCAGACCACCAGCAAATCGGACTTCTGGAAGAGCCTCAAGGGCAGCCTCGATGCCATGATCGGGGACAAGCACGGTCGCAAGGTCGTGATCAGCGCCGACTCGGGGCTGGTGGTGGTGCGCGCCATGCCCGATGAGCTGCGCCAGGTGCACGACTTCCTCAAGCGCCTGCAGAAGAACGTGCAGCGCGAGGTGGTGCTGGAAGCCAAGATCCTGGAAGTGACCCTGAACAAGGGCTTCCAGGCGGGCATTAACTGGGGCGCCCTGAGTCGCCACGGCAGCGACAGCTACTTCGCCGGCCAGGTCGCGGGCCAGAACCTGTTCCAGAATGGCGCCTCGGCTCTTGCGGGCACGCCGCTGAGCATCAACCCGGGCAGCGGCGGCGGCTTTACGGGCTTCAACAGCACCGCGGTGGGGGGCACCTTCGCGCTGGCCCTGAACCTGTCGGACTTCAACGCGGTGATCGAGCTGCTGCAGTCCCAGGGCGACGTGCACGTGCTGTCCAGCCCCCGGGTGGCGACCGTGAACAATCAGAAGGCGGTGATCAAGGTGGGCTCGGACGAGTTCTTCGTGACCGGCGTGAGCAACAACACCGTCACGGGGACGGCGACCACCAGCAACCAGAACATCCAGCTCACGCCGTTTTTCTCCGGCATCGCGCTCGACGTCACGCCGGAGATCGACCGGAACGGCAAGGTGATCCTGCACGTGCACCCGACCGTGAGCCAGGTCACGGACCAGACCAAGCAGATCACGGTCGGCGGGCAGAAGCAGAGCCTGCCGCTGGCGCTGAGCAACGTGCGCGAGTCCGACAGCATCGTGCGCGCCGCCAACGGCCAGGTGGTCGTGATCGGCGGGCTGATGCAGGACAAGACCAACACGACCCACTACTCGACACCGATCCTGGGCGACATCCCGCTGATCGGCAATCTCTTCCGCCAGGTCCAGCACACCAAGCAGAAGAGCGAGCTGGTGATCCTGCTCAAGCCCGTGGTGGTCAACAACCCCGACGTGTGGAAGGACCAGGTGAAAGGCGCGCAGCAGCGCGCGCACGAGGTTAACCCGGAGTTCAAGTGGCCGTCCGGCGCGTCCGCATCCAACTGAGGCCCTTCGGGGCGTCCCGCGGGGCGCGGCCGGCCGCGCATGCCGGCGACGCGGGAGTGGCGTGATGTATCTGGAGCATTTCGGCCTCAACGAGCCGCCCTTCAGCATCACGCCGGACACCGGCTACTTCTTCGCCGGATCCGACCACCAGGCAGCGCTCAACATGCTGCTGGTGGCGCTGCGCAGCGGCGAGGGCTTCCTCAAGCTGGTCGGGGAGGTGGGCCTCGGCAAGACGCTGCTGTGCCGCAAGCTGCTGGCGGCGCTGGAGGACGGGTTCGTCACCGCCTACATCCCCAACCCGGAGATCACGCCCAAGGCGATGCACGTACTGCTGGCCGAGGAGCTGGGCTTCCGGGTCAGCGCCTCGTCCACCCAGGAACGTCTGTACAAGGCGATCACGCAGCGGCTGGTGGACAATGCCCGCGAGGGCCGGCGCACGGTGCTGCTGCTCGACGAGGCGCAGGCGCTGAACGACCAGACCCTGGAATCGGTGCGGCTGCTGAGCAACCTGGAAACCGAGAAGTACAAGCTGCTGCAGGTGGTCCTGGTGGGGCAGCCGGAGCTGGAGCGGCGGCTCAACCGGCGCAACATCCGCCAGCTCCGTCAGCGCATCACCTTCAGCCATCGCCTGCGCCCGTTCGACCGTGACACCTTCGAGGCCTACGTAGCCCACCGCCTGTCGGTGGCCGGCTACCGCGGGCCGGCTCTGTTCTCGGCTGCGGCACTGCGGATCATCTACCATGCCAGCGGCGGCGTGCCGAGATTGATCAACATTCTCTGCCACAAGGCGTTGCTGGCGGCCTATGGGCCGGGTGCCTTTCGCGTCACCCGCGGCCACGCCCGGGACGCGGTGGCCGATACCGAGGGCGCGAACGGGCACCGCGCCGGGAGGATCCTGGGCGGACTGCGAAGTCATGGCTACGCGCTGGTCGCGGCCCTGGCGGTGAGCCTGGGACTGGCCTGGCTGCTGGGAGGACTCTTTTGAGCCTGCTGAACCGCATGCTGCGTGACCTGGCGCAGCGCCAGCCGGCCGGTGGCGGCGAGCTCGCCGGCGTCCGGCCGGTGGGCCCGCGTCCGGCGCGACGCTGGCCACGGCAGGTCGCGTTTTTCGCCGTCGCTGTCGTGCTGTTGACGGGACTGATGCTGGGGGGGCGCTCTTTCTGGCTGCAGTTGCACCGTGCCGGCGGGCCGGCGCGCGCCGCGGACGGGAGGGCTGCCGCGACGGCAGGCGCACCGGTCCCGGAAGCCGTTGCCCGGGTCGGCGACAGCAGCCACGACGCATCGGCTTCCGGCGGGCCCGCGAAGGCCGACGCGCAGCCGAAGCCGGCCGTCTCCCGCCTGACCGGCGTCGCGCAGGGCAGCGGCAAGTCCGCCTGGCTGACCCTGAGCTTCAGCCGCGATGTCGACTATCGCGTGGAGCATGGCAAGAGCGCGGACAAGGTCCGCGTGATCCTGCCCCACGTCACCGCGCCGAACCCGTTGCCGGTGCTGGACACGGGCCGGGACGGCGTGCAGGGCGCGAGCCTCGAGCAGAGCCAGGGAAACCTGGTGGTGGCGATCCGGCTCACGCCCGGGACGCAGCTGCAGGACAGCTACCAGCCTCCGGCCGGGGGCCAGCCGGCGAGCCTCGCGCTGGCGCTGTCCGGCCCACCGGCGGCTTCCGCCGAGCAGGGCGGAACATCCGCGCCGCCGGCACATCCGGCAGCAGCGAAGGCGGCCGCGACGGAATCCGCCTCGTCCCCGGCGCCGGGCGGCGGCAAGGGGGGCGGCGCGAAGCCGGCGGACAGCTCGATGGCCGCGCGGTCCCCGGCGGCCCGCGGGGACGGCAGCGAGGCGCCGTCGCAGGGCCGCGGGCAGCGGGTTGCCAGCGCCGCAGGGACCGCGACCGGAGCATCCGGCGGGGCACCGGTCATGGAAAAGCACCGCGACGTGCCGGACACGCGGCAACGCGTGCAGCATTTGATCCAGCGCGGTGACAAGGCGCTGGGCCGGGGACAGCTGGCCACCGCGGAAGCCGACTACCGATCCGCGCTGCGGGCAGACCCGCACTCGCGCCGGGCGCGCCAGTCGCTGGCCGCGCTGATGATCCACGAGCAGCGCTACCACGCGGCGGCGCGACTGATCGACCGGGGGTTGGCGGGCGACCCGCACTATTCGCCCTACGTGCGCCTCAAGGCGAGGGTGCTCGCCGCCGGCAAGGGCCCGAAGGCGGCCCTGGCGCTGCTGGAGAAGTCGCCCCCGGCGGTCGAGGACGATCCCGCATACCACGCGCTGATGGCGGCCCTGTACCAGCAGACCGGCCAGTACGCGCGCTCGGTGCACGAGTACCGGGCGCTGGTCGAGGTCAACCCGGATGCCGGCGTGTGGTGGCTGGGCGCCGCCATCTCGCTGGAGGGGGAGCAGCATCCGCGGGCCGCGCTGCAGGCCTATGAACGGGCGCGGGGCACCAACAGTCTCGGCCCGCGCCTGCTGGCCTACGCCAATTCGCGCATCAAGGCGCTGAAGAAGACCGCGGCCGGCACGGCCGGATCGGGGAGTGCAGGATGAGCGCAGTACGTCAGAAGATCCGCATCGGCGACATGCTGGTGTCGCACAAGGTGATCTCGGAGCAGCAGCTCCAGGACGCCCTGGCCGAACAGAAGAAGACCGGGCGCAAGCTGGGCCGCGTGCTGATCGAGCTCGGCTTCATTTCCGAGGACCAGCTGCTGGACTTCCTCTCGCGCCAGCTCGGCATGCCGGTGGTGGACCTGCGCCACTACAGGTTTTCGCCGGACGTGGTGCGCAAGCTGCCGGAGACCTACGCCCGGCGCTACCGGGCGATCGTGCTGGCCGATACCGACAGCGGCATGTTGGTGGGGATGGTCGATCCCACCGACATCTTCGGCTACGACGAGCTCAGCCGGATTCTCAAGCGCCCGATCAAGCAGGCGCTGGTGCGCGAGAGCGACCTGCTGCGGGCGATCGACACCGTCTACCGGCGCACCGAGGAGATCTTCAGCCTGGCCGAGGAGCTCGGCGAGGAGCTGTCCCGGAGCGACTATGACCTGGCGCGGCTGCTGGAAGAGGAGGGGGACGCCGACGCCCCGGTGTCGCGCCTGCTGCAGTCGATGTTCGAGGACGCGGTGCAGGTGCACGCCTCGGACATTCACATCGAGCCGGACGAGTCGGTGCTGCGCATCCGCCAGCGCGTGGACGGCGTGCTGCAGGAGCAGATCATCGAGGAGCGCCGGATCGCGTCCGCCCTGGTGACCCGCCTGAAGCTGATGTCCGGGCTGGATATCTCGGAGAAGCGTCTGCCCCAGGACGGGCGCTTCAACATCCGCGTCAAGAACAGCAGCATCGACGTGCGCCTGTCGACCATGCCGATCCAGCACGGCGAGTCCGTGGTCATGCGGCTGCTGGACCAGTCCCACGGCATGCTCTCGCTGCCCCAGCTGGGCATGCCGGAGTCCATGATGGCGCGCTTCCGCGGGCTGATCCGGCGGGCGTACGGGATGGTCCTGGTGACCGGCCCCACGGGCAGCGGCAAGACGACGACGCTGTATGCCGCGCTCAACGAGATCAACCAGCCTGGCAGCAAGATCATCTCGGTCGAGGACCCGGTGGAGTACCGCCTGCCGCGGGTCAACCAGGTGCACGTGCACTCGCGCATCGGGCTCGACTTCGCGCGGGTGCTGCGCTCGGCGCTGCGCCAGGACCCGGACATCATCATGGTGGGCGAGATGCGCGACGCCGAGACCGCGGAGATCGGCCTGCGCGCGGCCATGACCGGCCACCTGGTGCTGTCCACCCTGCACACCAACGACGCGCTGGCCACGGTCAACCGGCTGCTGGACATGGGGGCCGCGGGCTACATGGTCGCGACCGCGCTGGACGCCATCGTCGCCCAGCGCCTGGTCCGGCGC
>DASQZM010000012.1:0-63299 GCA_035638695.1 Gammaproteobacteria bacterium
GAGCCCGCCGAGATACATGAGCACCAGGAAGGTGAAGGCGAACACCAGCAGCGCGAGCTTGTAGATCGGTCCGCGGTAGCGGTGCGACTTCACCGGGTTGCGGTCCAGGGCCGGCATGATGAACAGGATCAGCACCGCGGCGCCCAGCGACAGCACGCCTATCAGCTTGTTGGGGATGGAGCGCAGGATCGCGTAGAAGGGCATGAAGTACCACAGCGGGCTGATCTCGGGCGGCGTGTGCAGCGGGTTGGCGGGCTGGAAGTTGTCCGGCTCCAGGAAGTGTCCGTGCATGCCCGGGATGAAGAACACCACGGCCGCGAAGGCGATCAGGAATACGCCGATGCCGAACAGGTCCTTGACCGTGTAGTAGGGATGGAACGGGATGCCATCCTTCGGTACCCCGTGTTCGTCCTTGTTCTTCTTGATCTCGATGCCATCCGGGTTGTTCGAGCCGACCCGGTGCAGCGCCATCAGGTGGACGAATACCAGGCCCAGCAGCAGGATCGGGATCAGCACCACGTGCCAGGCGAAGAAGCGCGTCAGCGTGGCGTTGGTCACGGCGAAACCGCCGCGTATCCAGACCTCCAGCGGCTGCCCGATGACGGGGATCGCGCCGAACAGGGAAGTGATCACCCCGGCGCCCCAGAAGGACATCTGGCCCCAGGGCAGCAGGTAGCCCATGAAGGCCTCTGCCATCAGCAGCAGGAAGATCAGCATCCCGATCAGCCAGATCATCTCGCGCGGGTTCTTGTAGGAGCCGTAGAGCAGCCCGCGGAACATGTGCAGGTAGATCACGATGAAGAAGGCCGACGCGCCCACGGCATGCATGTAGCGGATCAGCCAGCCGAAGTTCACATCGCGCATGATGTGCTCGACCGAGCCGAAGGCCAGGTGGGCGTTGGGCGTGTAGTTCATTGCCAGCCAGATCCCGGTCAGGATCTGCATGACCAGTATGAACAGAGCGATGGAACCGAAGAAGTACCAGAAGTTGAAATTCTTGGGCGCCCAGTATCCGGTCATGTGGTCCCGCCAGAACTCCCGGATGGGCAGGCGTGCGGCGATCCAGTCGCCCACTGGGTTCGAGTTGTTGCTCATGGGTTCGGGCCTCCGGGGCGCTGTTTACCAGATCTTGGGTGTCCAGTTCTGATGACCGCCGTTCTCCGTCTCGCCGACGCGGATGACGGTGTCCTTCTTGTAGTAATTCGGCGGTATCGGGATGTTCAGGGGCGCGGGAGAGCCATCGAACACGCGGGCCGCCAGGTCGTACCGGGAACCGTGGCAAGGACAGAAGAAGCCGCCCTTCCACTGGGGCCCGAGATCCGGGGGCGCAATCTCCGGCCGGTAGGTGGGGATGCACCCCAGGTGGGTGCAGATCGCCACCGCCACCAGATATTCGGGCTTGATCGAGCGCTGGGGGTTGGCGTAGCGCGGCAGCTGTTGCGGCGCCTTCGAGTGCGGGTCCTTCAGGTCGGCGTCGCGGTCCTGGAGCATGCCGAGCTGCTTCTTGCTGCGGTGCAGCACCCAGATGGGGCGCGACCGCCAGGTCACGGTAACCAGCTCGGCGGGTTTGAGTTTGCTGATATCGACGTCCACCGGTGCTCCGGCAGCCTTGGTCGCGTCGCTCGGCGCCATGGAGGCCAGGAACGGGATGGATGCCCCCGCGACCGCGACCCCCCCGACGACCGAGGTCGCCGCGAGCAGGAAGCGGCGACGGGTCAGGTCCACTTCCCCGCCGAGGACGCTGCCCTTGCCAGCGCCCGTAACGTCTGGATTTGCCGAGGTCAAGGCTTTCTCCTCCTCATCTGACAGACAGGTTGTGGTGCGCCGGACCCGCCGGTCGCGCCATGGTCGCGCAACGGGCGCGGGAGTGCCGGTCACGCGTCGCGACTATCGACCTTCACCGTGGTCGCACGATCCGGTACCTTTACCAACCTTCGAGAAGGTTGGTACCCATCCGGGATACAGTCTGTCAGGCTCCGCCGCGAGGCCGAGCGATGCCCCCCCCCGGGACAATACGCAAATGCGCGGACCGGCCCGCGTGCTGCCGGTCCGTACTGCCGCAGTAGTCCTGGCGTGCACTTGGACAACCATGGTCCGAGAAACGTTCGGCCCCCGGAGGAATCTGCGCACGCCGGCATCTGCCGGCGCAATGTACCACCGGACCCGACGGGCCACCCGGTCAGCGGTCCGGCATTCGCATGATCATGGCCGCACGGTCCCGATGCTGGTCGGGAAGGGGCAGTTTTTGCTCGTGGCGAATGCGCGGCCCAGCGGGCCCGCCGAGGGCCACAGTCTAACGCAAAAGTACGGCCTGTGCGCATAGTGACTCGCTCAGCGCCTGCCCGAGCCGGCGCGCGCGGATACCAGTCTTGTCGAGGGTATGGTCAGGTCTCAGGGCCGCCGTCCAGCGCCAGGATGCGTTCCAGACTGGTGACGTGGGCGATCTCACGCATCTGGGGCGGGACGCGGGAGAAGCGCAGCGCCACCTGCCGGCGGCGCGCCTGCCGCAGCCATTCGACCAGCAACGCCAGTCCCGCGCTGTCGCTGTGAGTGACGCCGGAGAGCTCGATCTCGAGGGTACCGTCGGCGTCGCGTATCCGGTCGTGCAACGCGTTGACCATGGCCGGCACGGTGGCGAAGGTCAGTTGGCCTACAACCTTTACCCCGCCCGTGTCGCCAGTCTCGATCCGCGCGCGGGAAGCGGCAACGTTAGCCGTGTTGGGTCGGTTTGACACTCTTGATCTGCTTGTGGTGGAGCTTCTTGATCAGACCGTCGATGCCGTCGCTGCGGATTACGTCGGCGAAGGTCGTACGATAGTTCGTCACCAGACTGATGTTGTCCACCGTGACGTCGTAGACCAGCCAGTGGCCCTGGTTATCGAGGTAGAGCCGGTAGCTGACGGGGATCGGCTGGCCGTCCTCGGGAACGATGCTCATGTTGACCGTCGCGTCGGTGGCGCCCGGTTTGCCGCGATAGGGCTTGTACTCGAGCTTCTGGTGGTCGTAAGACAGCAGGGCGTTGGAATAGGTGCGCACCAGCATCTGCCGGAACGCGTCGGTGACCTGCTTCTTTTGCTGATCGTTGGCCTGGCGCCAGTAGCGGCCCATCACCAGCTGGGTCATGTAGTGGAAATCGAAGTGGGGCAGCACGATGCGGTCGACCAGCTTATACACCGCGTCCGGATTCTTCTTCAGGGATTCCTTGTCCTGCTGCACCTCGCTCAGCAGCTGGCTGGTCACGGACTTGACCATCTCTTCCGGCCCCCGTTTCGCCTTCGCGGGCTGGGATGAGGCGAACACGGGCAGGCTCAGACCCAGCACCGCCAGGGCGAGAACCAGTTGCTTCCACATCGACGAAATCCTCCGCTAGCGCGGTCGCGACCCCTGGCGGACATTGTACCCGTTCGCCCGGGGAGCTGCCCGCGGCACACCGTTCAGCTGCCAGGCTTCTGCTGGGCCTTGTTGAACAGGAACTGCCCGATCACGTGCTCCAGGATCAGCGCCGACTGGGTGAAGCGGATGCGGTCACCGTTCTTCAGCATCTTCGGCGACCCCCCCGGGCTCAGCCCGATATACTGCTCGCCCAGCAGACCCTTGGTCAGGATGCTGGCGCTGGTGTCCTTGGGCAGCATGTCGTACTTGTCGCTGATCTGCATGGTCACTTTCGCCTCGTAGCTGTTCGGGTCGAAACTGATCCCCGTGACCCGTCCTACCTTGACCCCGGCGACCGTGACCGGAGCCCGGTCCGTCAGGCTGCCGATGTTGTTGAACTCCGCGGTAACCTGGTAGGTGCCCCCGCCGATCTGGTTCGCGGTGCTGGCCTCGAGCGTCAGGATGAACAGTGCCGCGACGCCCAGGCAGACGAACAGTCCGACCACGAGTTCCATCAGACGATTCTGGGCCATGGCTATACTCCCGTGAACATCAGGCCGGTTAGCACGAAATCGAGCCCGAGGACCACCAGCGAGGCCACCACCACCGTCGTGGTGGTGGCACGGCTGACGCCCTCGGAGGTGGGTGTGGCGGAGTAGCCCTGGAAGACCGCGATCCAGGTCACGGCGATGCCGAAGACGATGCTCTTGATCACCCCGTTGAGCACGTCATCCATCAGGTCGAGGTTCTGGTGGATCTGGGTCCAGTAGGCTCCGGAGTCGACTCCCAGCAGGTCAACGCCGATCAGGTAGCCGCCGAGGATGCCGATGACGCTGAAGATGGCGGCCAGCAGCGGCATGGAGATCACGCCGGCCAGGAACCGCGGCGCCACGACCCGCTTGATCGGATCGACCGCCATCATCTCCATCGCGGAGAGCTGCTCGGTCGCCTTCATCAGCCCGATCTCGGCGGCCAGCGCAGAGCCGGCCCGCCCCGCGAACAGCAGCGCCGTGATCACCGGCCCCAGCTCGCGCACCAGGCCCAGCGCCACCACCACGCCCAGCGAGCTCTCGGCGCCGAAGTTGGACAGGGTGTTGTAGCCCTGCAGCCCGAGCACCATGCCGACGAACATGCCGGAGACGACGATGATCACCAGCGACAGCACGCCGATATTGTAGATCTGCTGGACGACCAGGAACGGGCGCATGACCAGGAACGGGATACCGGCCACGGTCCGGCCGAGGAAGAACACGCTCCGGCCCAGGGCGGCGAGCAGGTCCCCGATGCCGCGCAGCAGACGCAGGCTCACGCGGGCGTCTCCCCGAGCAGGTCCTCGGCAAACTCCCGTGAGGGATAGTGGAACGGCACCGGGCCGTCATCCAGCCCGTCCATGAACTGGCGCACCCACTCCGAGCGCGAGCGGCCCAGCTCTTCCGGGGTCCCGGCGCCCATCACGCGGCCCTCGGCGATCAGGATGCAGCGGTCGGCGATGGATACCACCTCGGGGACGTCGTGGGTGACCGCGATCGAGGTCAGGCCGAGGGCGTCGTTGACCAGCCGCAGCAGCCGCACGATCACGCCCATGGAAATGGGGTCGAGACCGACGAACGGCTCATCGTACATGATCATGTCCGGGTCCAGCGCGATCGCCCGCGCCAGCGCCACGCGGCGCGCCATGCCGCCGGACAGCTCCGAGGGCATCAGGTGGCGCGCTCCGCGCAGGCCGACCAGTTCGAGCTTCATCAGTACCAGGTCGCGGATCAGGGGCTCGGGCAGCCGCGTGTGCTCACGCAGGGGGAAGGCGATGTTCTCGAACACGTCGAGATCGGTCAGCAGGGCGCCGCTCTGGAACAGCATCCCCATGTTCTTGCGCAGTTCGTACAGGTGCCGGGTATTTAGCTCCGGCACTTCCTGACCGGCAACGCGGATGCTGCCGGCGTCCGGGCGCAGCTGGCCGCTGATCAGCCGCAGCAGCGTCGTCTTGCCGGTGCCGGTAGGACCCATGACCGCAGTGACCTCGCCCTGGTGGATATCCATGTCCACGCCGTCGAAGATCACCCGCTCGCCGCGGGAGAAGCGGAGCCCACGGATGCGGACGTAGGGCTCGATCCGGGGTTGCGTGGCGCTCATGGTGTGGTACAGGCTCCCACGGCCGCTGTCGGCAAAGGGCACAATCCTAACGGAAAGGGCCGCCGAAGACACGTGCGGCGGCCGGCCGGTACCGGGCGGGGTTTTCAACGGTCGCGGGGACCGGTAGCTTACCGGTTGCCGCGCGCGGCGGATTCCCGCCCGATCGGGGGCGCAGAAAAATAGCACGAACAGACCGGCAAGGCCGCCGGACTTCCCGTTGCGGAGGAACGCCCATGTGGACCAATCCCTGGATCATCGCGGCGATCGTTCTCGCGGCGGTCACGCTGGCGGTGTACCTGTTGCGCCAGTACCAGCTCCGGCGTGAGCAGCCGGCCCGCAACCACGAGCCCTTCGCAGGCACCGTCTATCGCGTGGGCGAGGCTTTCGTATCGGTGCGCAGCGACAGCGGGAACCCCCGATGCAGCGTGATCGCGATGCACGGGTTCCTGGAGGACCACCGCTACTTCACCGACCTCTACGGCGACCCCGACATCGACCTGATCCTGGTCACGAGCGGTGATTACAACGTGCCGGTCCGGGGCGTGCAGGCCGGCGTGGCAGCCTGGGCCCGTCCGATCGAGTACGATGTCGGCACCATCGAGTACGACGCGGCGGTGCTCAACCAGGCGCTGGAGAACCTGCCGCGCAGCGGGCGGGTGCGCATCCACGGCCATTCGCGCGGCGGCGCGGTGGTGCTGGAAGCGGCGCGCCAGCGCCCGGACCTGCATCATGACGAGGGGCGCGAGATCGAGGTCGTGCTGGAGGCGGCCTGCCTGCCCCAGGGCAAGCCCCACCGGAATATGGAGGCGAACCTGTCGGCGCCGGGACGCTGCCTACTGCCCTTCAGCATGCCGCTGATGAAGCGTCTGCCACCGGAGGTCTACGGCCGCAAACTCTACGGCGAGCTCTCCGGCCGCAAGCGGGAGCTGTTGGCGAGCTATCCCTACAATCCGCGGCACTACGCTACCATCCTGGTGAATGCCGGCAACATCCGGGACTGGATGCAGGGCCACGGGGAGGAACTGTACGACGGAGTGCGCGGGGGCTGGATCCTGATCGGAGAAGACGAACGCATCCTGGACCGGGACAGCATGTTGGCCAGCGCCCGGCGTGCCGGGCAACGGCTGGAAGTGATCGAGACCACGGGCACCACCCATTTCATTACGCTGGACGCCCCCGAACAGGTCCCGGTGCCGTTCCCGCAGCCGGCTCAGGCCCGCTGATCCGGTCGGGGGCAATGCCTCCGACCGGATCAGCGGGTCCGGTCCAGACCCAGCTGCCCGGCGGCGTCCCGCGCGAACTGCCAGGCCACGCGCCCGCTGCGGGCACCGCGGGCCAGCGCCCATTGCAGGGCGCGGCGACGG
The DNA here is from genome assembly GCA_035638695.1 of Gammaproteobacteria bacterium. Lineage (GTDB taxonomy): Bacteria > Pseudomonadota > Gammaproteobacteria > UBA5335 > SLRW01 > DASQZJ01. The sequence goes on from DASQZM010000012.1 coordinate 6,867, forward strand.
ATGTCCTCGCGCCCGCCGGCGTCGGCCGGCGCGATCCCGAAGCGTTCCAGCCAGTGCTCCACTGCCTCCAGATACAGGTCCTGGTTGAATGGATGGAAGGACAGCCACAGGCCGAAGCGGTCCGAGAGCGAGATCTTCTCCTCCACGGTCTCGCCGTGGTGCACCTCGCCGCCGACCACGCGACTCTGCTGGTTCTCCTGCTGGAACTCGGGCATCAGGTGGCGTCGGTTGGAGGTGGCGTAGACCAGCGCATTCTCGGGCGCGGCGGCGACGGAACCGTCCAGCGCCGCCTTGAGGCCCTTGTAGGCGGACTCGCCGGCCTCGAATGACAGGTCGTCGCAGAACAGGAGGAAGCGCTCGGGCCTGCCATCCAGCGCCCTGACAATGGCCGGCAGGTTGATCAACTGGTGCTTTTCCACCTCGATCACGCGCAGGCCGTCGCCAGCGTGCTCGTTGAGCAGCGCCTTGACCAGGGACGATTTCCCGGTGCCGCGCGAGCCCCACAGCAGGGCATTGTTGGCCGGCAGACCGGCCAGGAACTGGCGCGTATTGCGGTCCAGCGCCTGTTTCTGCTCGTCAATCCCGCGCAGGTCGTCCAGGCGGATCCCGTGAGGATGCGCAACGGGCTCGAGAAAACCGCCGCCGCGTTCGCCGTCGCGCCAGCGGAACGCGGTCACGGCGGCGAAGTCCGGCTCCGGCCGCGGGGGCGGCAGCAGCTCCTCGAGGCGGTCGAGCAGCCCGTGCGCCCGTTCCAGCAAGCGTTGCCAGTCGTCACTCATCGCCGCGCTCCTCAGGCGGTGAGCCGGCGGTACTTGATCCGCTGGGGCCGGTCGGCCTGGTCGCCGAGCCGCCGCCGGCGGTCCGCCTCGTAATCGGCGTAGTTCCCCTCGAACCAGCGCACCTCGCTGTCGCCCTCGAAGGCGATGATGTGCGTGGCGATCCGGTCCAGGAACCAGCGGTCATGCGAGATCACCAGCGCGCAGCCCGGGAACGCCAGCAGGGCCTCCTCCAGGGCCCGCAGCGTCTCCACGTCGAGGTCGTTGGTGGGCTCGTCAAGCAGCAGCACGTTGCCGCCGCTGCGCAGCACCTTGGCCAGGTGCACGCGGTTGCGCTCACCGCCGGAAAGCTCGCCGATCCGCTTCTGCTGGTCCGGGCCCTTGAAGTTGAAGCGCCCGACGTAGGCCCGTGACGGCACCTCGTAGCTGCCGATGCGGATCACGTCCTGGCCTTCGGAGATCTCCTGCCAGACGGTCTTGTCGGCGTCGAGGCTGTCACGGCTCTGGTCGACGTAGCCCAGCTGCACGGTTTCCCCCAGGCGGATGCTGCCGGCGTCCGGCGCCTCGCTTCCGACGATCATCCGGAACAGGGTGGTCTTGCCGGCGCCGTTGGGCCCGATCACGCCCAGCAGCGCCCCCGGCGGTACGTTGAAGCTCAAATCGTCGCACAGCAGCCGCCCGCCGAATGCCTTGCGCACCCCGTCCGCCTGGATCACCACATTGCCCAGGCGCGGTCCGGGCGGGATGTAGATCTCCCGGGTCTCGTTGCGCTTCTGGAACTCCTGGCTGTTGAGCTCCTCGAAGCGGGCCAGACGGGCCTTGCTCTTGGCCTGGCGCCCCCTCGGGTTGGCGTGCACCCACTCCAGCTCCGCCTGGATCGACTTGCGCCGCGCGGACTCCTGCTTCTCCTCCTGCTTCAGGCGCTGCTCCTTCTGGTCCAGCCAGGAGGAGTAGTTGCCCTGCCAGGGGATGCCGTGGCCCCGGTCCAGCTCCAGGATCCAACCGGCGACGTTGTCCAGGAAGTAGCGGTCGTGGGTTACCGCCACCACGGTGCCGCTGTATTCCTGGAGGAAACGCTCGAGCCAGGCGACGCTGGCAGCATCCAGGTGGTTGGTCGGCTCGTCCAGCAGCAACATGTCGGGCTCGGACAGCAGCAGCCGGCACAGCGCGACGCGGCGCCGCTCGCCACCCGACAGGCTGGCGACGTCCTGATCCCAGGGCGGCAGGCGCAGGGCCTCGGCGGCGACCTCCAGGCGGCGGTCCAGCTCCCAGCCGCCGGCGGCGTCGATCCGGTCCTGGAGCGATGCCTGCTCGGCCAGCAGCTCGTTCATCTCGTCGTCCGACATGGGCTCGGCGAAACGCATGCTGATCTCGTTGAAGCGCTCCAGCAACGCCTGGGTTTCGCCGAGGCCCTCCTCCACGTTGCCGCGCACGTCCTTGTCCGGGTCGAGTTGCGGCTCCTGCGGCAGAAAGCCGACCCGGATGCCCGGCTGCGGGCGCGCCTCGCCCTCGTATTCGCGGTCCACACCGGCCATGATCCGCAGCAGGGTCGACTTGCCGGCCCCGTTGAGCCCCAGCACGCCGATCTTGGCCCCGGGGAAGAACGACAGCGAGATATCCCGCAGGATCTCGCGCTTCGGGGGCACGATCTTGCTGACGCGGTTCATGGTATAGATGTACTGGGCCATGCCTGCTCACCGTTGCCGTTGGCGCGCCCCGTCGGCCGAGCGTGGTCGCGCGGGGCGGGAAGGTTGCGTCGGACCGCACATTATCGGGGATCGGTCGCCGGTTGTCATATGGCCGCTTCACGGGGGCCACGGTTGCCCGCAGAGATTGCCGGCACCCTCCACCGGTCGCACCGCAAGCGGCGCAGGTCCCTGCCATGGCAGGGAAAAGCGGTGCCCGGCGGGTTCCCGGCCGGGCTGGGGTTGGGGCGCCCGGTGCGCTACAATGCGCGATTCCTTATGGTCACGACGGAGGCTCTTGATGTTCAGCGAGGATATGCAGATCCCCGGGTACGACGACGAGCTCTGGTCCGCCATGCAGCAGGAGCTGCAGCGCCAGGAGGACCATATCGAGCTGATTGCCTCCGAGAACTATGCCAGCCCGCGCGTGATGCAGGCCCAGGGATCCGTCCTGACCAACAAGTACGCCGAGGGGTATCCGGGCAGACGCTACTACGGCGGCTGCGAGTTCGTGGACATCGCCGAGCGTCTGGCCATCGAGCGGGCCAAGGCCCTGTTCGGCGCCGACTACGCCAACGTCCAGCCGCACTCGGGATCGCAGGCCAACATGGCCGCGTACCTGGCCATGCTGCAGCCGGGCGAGACGGTGCTCGGCATGAGCCTCGACCAGGGCGGCCACCTCACCCACGGCGCGAAGGTCAATTTCTCGGGGAAGCTGTTCAACGTCGTGCCCTACGGCGTGCGCCAGGACGACGGGCGCATCGACTACGACGAGCTGGAATCCCTGGCGCTCGAGCACAGGCCGAAGATGATCCTGGGCGGCTTCTCCGCCTATTCCCGGACCATCGACTGGGCCCGCTTCCGCCGGATCGCCGACCGGGTGGGCGCCTACCTGATGGTGGACATCGCTCACGTGGCCGGCCTGATCGCGACCGGGCTGTACCCCAACCCGGTGCCGCACGCGGACGTGGTTACCAGCACCACGCACAAGACGCTGCGCGGGCCGCGGGGCGGCCTGATCCTGGCGCGGGAGAATCCGGAGCTGACCAAGAGGCTGGATTCCCTGGTGTTCCCGGGCACTCAGGGAGGGCCGCTGATGCACGTGATCGCCGGCAAGGCGGTGGCTTTCCGCGAGGCCCAGGAGCCTGCCTTCCGGGCCTACCAGGAGCAGGTGCTGGGTAATGCCCGGGCGATGGCGGAAACGGTGCTGGAGCACGGTTACGACGTGGTCTCCGGCGGGACCGACAACCACCTGTTCCTGATGGACTTCATTCGCAAGGGCATCACCGGCAAGGACGCCGAGGCCGCGCTGGGCCGGGCCAACATCACGGTCAACAAGAACACCGTGCCCAACGATCCCCAGTCCCCGTTCGTGACCAGCGGCCTGCGCATCGGCAGCCCGGCGCTCACCACCCGCGGCATGGGCGAGGTGGAAGCCCGGCAGGTGGCCTCCTGGATGTGCGAGGTGATCGACGCCATGAGCGACGAGGGGACCATCGAGCGGGTGCGCAACGAGGTCGTGGGCCTGTGCCGGCGCTTCCCGGTGTACGGAGGCGGCGCCCGCTGACAGCTCCCAGCGTAGCCGTGACTGCGATACCTTCGGCGGGCTTGGTAAGCCGGTCAGGGGTAATCCCGCCCAGAGGGCGCGGGCGTGGTGAGAACAGGGCCGACAGGAGCGCTGCGATGAGGCATTCCCGCTGAGCGGGGCAGAATCATGCGTTGCCCGTACTGCGGAGCCCAGGAAACCCGGGTGACCGACTCGCGCCTGGCCGGCGACGGCGACCAGGTGCGCCGGCGCCGGGAGTGCACGCGCTGTCACGAGCGTTTCACGACATTCGAGCGCGCCGAGCTGGTACTGCCGCGCGTGATCAAGCGCGACGGCACGCGCGAGCCGTTCAGCGAGGACAAGCTGCGCAACGGGATCCTGCGGGCACTGGAAAAGCGTCCGGTGGGGGTCGAGGCGGTCGAGGCGGCGTTGGGCCGCATTGCCCGCCGGGTTCGCGCGACCGGCGAGCGGGAGGTCCCGGCCCGCCGGATCGGCGACTGGGTGATGGACGAGCTGCGCGAGCTGGACCCGGTGGCTTACGTGCGCTTCGCCTCGGTGTATCGGAGTTTCGAGGACGTGGAGGCCTTCCGCGAGGAGATCGAGCGGCTCAAACGGCGCCCCTCCGGCGGAGGTGACCGCGGGCAGATTCCGTTGCTGCCGGACGACGACGACGGGGACGGCGGCCGCTGAGCGCGGCGCACAAGCCCATGGCGCGAGATGTCGACAACGTCCGGATGGCGCGCGCGCTGCGCCTGGCTGAGCGCGGGCGATTCAGCACGCGTCCGAATCCGCGGGTAGGCTGCGTGCTCACGCGTGCTGGGGTGGTGGTGGGTGAGGGTTGGCACGAGCGGGCCGGCGGACCGCACGCCGAGGTGATGGCCTTGGGCCGGGCGGGAGCCGCGGCCGCCGGTAGTACCGCCTACGTGACCCTGGAGCCCTGCAGCCACCACGGCCGCACCGCGCCCTGCGTCGACGCGCTGCGGGCCGCCGGCGTTGCCCGCGTGGTGGTGGCGATGCGTGATCCCAACCCGCTGGTGGCGGGCCGCGGGCTGGCGCGCCTGGAAGCGGCCGGCATCGATACCACGGTGGGTCCGTGCGGCGACGAGGCGCGCGCCCTCAACGCCGGGTTCGTTTCGCGCATGGAACGCGGGCGGCCGCGGGTCCGGGTCAAGCTCGCGGCCAGCCTGGACGGGCGGACCGCGATGGCAAGCGGCGAGAGCCGGTGGATCACGGACGAAGCGGCGCGCCGCGACGTGCACCGCCTGCGTGCCGAGAGCGGGGCGGTGGTTACCGGCATCGGGACCGTGCTCGCCGATGATCCCTCGCTGAACGTGCGGCTGGATCGGCCGGTGCCGGGACTTCGCGATCCCCGGGCGGACTGGCTTCAGCCGCTGCGGGTGATCCTGGACAGCGGCCTGCGATGCCCGGAGCGTGCGCGCACATTGTCGCTGCCGGGCGGCGTGTTGGTGGTAACCACGGCGGGTGCGCCGCCGGAAGCCCGCGACCGCCTGGCGGCGGCCGGGGCCGAGGTCGTGTCGCTGCCGGCCAAGCAATCGCGACCGGTGCTCGCCCGGGTGCTGGAGCTGCTCGCGGAGCGGGAAATCAACGACGTGCTGGTCGAGGCCGGGGCGACGCTGTCCGGGGCGTTCCTGCAGGCGGGCCTGACGGACGAGCTGTTACTCTATCTCGGGCCCCACCTGATGGGCGACGCTGCCCGGGGCCTGGTTCACCTGCCGGGGCTGGCGCGGATGGCGGACAGGATTGCGCTTCAGATCACGGACATCCGTGCCGTGGGACGGGACTGGCGGGTACGGGCGCGCCCGGTGCCGGGGCCCGGATCTCAGGGGGAATGAAGGAGACATGTTTACGGGCATCATCGAGGCAGTGGGAATGGTGCGAGAGCTCGAGCGTGACGGCGTCGACGTGCGCCTGACGCTCCACGCCGGGGCGCCCGACCTCGGCCACTTGGCGATCGGGGAGAGCGTCAGCGTCAGCGGCGCCTGCCTCACCATCACGTCGACCGAGGGCGATTGTTTCGCCGCCGACGTATCGCGCGAGACCCTGGAGCACACCACGCTCGGGGAGCTCCGGGCGGGCTCGCGGGTGAACCTGGAGCGCGCGGTAATGCCGGCCAGCCGCCTGGGGGGACACCTGGTCACCGGGCACGTCGACGGGGTGGCCACGGTGGAGGCCTTCGCCCCCGAAGGGCGCTCCCGGCGTCTGGACGTGCAGGTCCCGGAGCGCCTGGCGCGCTACGTGGCGCGCAAGGGCTCGGTGTGCGTCGACGGTGTGAGCCTGACCGTCAACGAGGTGACCGGCAACCGGTTCGGCGTGAACATCGTCCCGCACACGCTGGTTGCGACGACCATCGGCGACTATCGCCCGGGGCGTCGCGTCAATCTCGAGGTCGATGTTGTTGCGCGCTACCTGGAGCGCCTGCTCCAGGCCGGTCCCGGCGGCGGCGATGATGGCGGGCTCGAGCGGGAGACACTCGCCCGGCGCGGCTTCCTGCAGCCGCGCCGCGAACGCGGAGCATGACGGCATGTCGCTGAGCCCGACCGAGGAAATCGTCGAGGAGATCCGCCGCGGCCGCATGGTCGTGATGATGGACGACGAGGACCGGGAGAACGAGGGCGACCTGATCATGGCCGCGGTTCACGTGCGCCCCGAGGACATCAACTTCATGGCGCACTACGGGCGCGGACTCATCTGCCTGACCCTGACGCAGGAGCGCTGTCGTCAGTTGCAGCTGCCACTGATGGTCGGTGACACCGACGACAAGCACGGAACCAACTTCACCGTCTCGATCGAGGCCGCGCAAGGCGTGACCACCGGCATCTCGGCCGCCGACCGGGCACGCACCATCCAGGTGGCGGTGCGGCCCGATGCGCGTCCCTCCGACATCGTCTCACCCGGACACGTATTCCCGCTCATGGCACAGCCCGGGGGCGTGCTTACCCGCGCCGGGCACACCGAGACCGGCTGTGATCTGGCACGCCTGGCGGGGCTCGAGCGGGCGGCGACCATCGTCGAGATCCTCAACGAGGACGGCAGCATGGCGCGGCGTCCGGACCTGGAGCGCTTCACCGCCGAGCACGGCTTGAAGCTGGGCACCGTGGCGGATCTGATCCGCTATCGCATGGCCAACGAGAAGACCGTCGAGCGAGCCACGGAGACTACCGCGCAGACTGAATACGGCGAGTTCCGGGTGGTCGCCTACGAGGACATCGTCGACCGCACGGTGCACCTCGCGCTGGTGCGGGGTTCACCGGATCCGGACCGCCCGACGCTGGTGCGCGTGCACGTGCAGAACACCCTGGCCGACTTCCTGGCGGTCCGGGACGATGCCTTCGGCTGGCCGCTGCGTAGCGCGATGCGGCGTGTCGCGGAGGAGGGCGAGGGCATCGTGGTGGTGCTGCGCAAGCCGGAGAGCCCGCAGGATTTCCTCAGCCGGCTGGGACAGCTGCACCTGCCCCAGGGCGGGGACAGCCCGGGGGGCAGCCAGGTGCTGCGGACCTACGGTATCGGGGCCCAGATCCTCAAGGATCTGGGCGTGCAGCGGATGCGCGTGCTGAGCGCGCCCAAGCGCATGCACGGGCTGTCCGGCTTTGGCCTGGAAGTGACCGAGTACGTCGACTGCGATTAGAATGGCCCGCGCACCGGACGTCCGCCGGCGACACAGTGTCAGGATTCGGGGAATGAGCAATCTGAAGCTGATCCAGGGGGATTTCATCGTTCGCGATGCGCGCTTCGTGCTGGTCGCCGCGCGCTGGAACGATTTCATCGTGGGGCGCCTGGTGGACGGCGCGCTGGATACGCTGCATCGCCACGGCGTGGCCGAGGCCGGGATCACTCTGGTAAGGGTCCCGGGTTCCTTCGAGCTGCCGCTGGTCGTGCAGAAAGTGGCCGCCAGCCGTGATTGCGACGCGGTGATTGCCCTGGGCGCCGTGATCCGGGGCGGCACGCCGCACTTCGAGTACGTGGCCGGGGAGTGCGTCAAGGGTCTCGGCCAGGTCTCGCTGGCTGCCGGAAAGCCGGTTGCCTTCGGTGTGCTCACCGTGGACAGCATCGAGCAGGCGGTGGAACGGGCGGGTACCAAGGCGGGGAACAAGGGCGTCGAGGCGGCCATGTCGGCGCTGGAGATGGTGAGCCTGCTGCGCCGGCTCGGGGAGTGACATGGCGCCGCGCCCCCGCAGCCTGAGCCGTGCCCGCAGCGCGGCGCGCCGGTTGGCGGTGCAGGCCTTGTACCAGTGGCAGATCGGCGGCGAGGAGCCCGGCGAACTGGTGGCGCAGTTTAGCGACCGGCCGGAGATGGACGCGGCCGACCGCGGGTACTTCACGGCCCTGGTGCGCGGCTGTGTGCAGGGGTATGCCGGGCTGCAGGACCGGATCGCGCCGTGCCTGGATCGCCCGGTGGAGCAGCTCGACCCGGTGGAGCGGGCGATCCTGCTGGTCGGTGCCTTTGAGCTGCGGGATCGGCCGGACGTGCCTTACCGCGTGGCGATCAACGAAGCGGTGGAGCTGGCAAAGGTGTTCGGCGCGCAGGGGAGCCATCTGTACGTCAACGGTGTGCTGGACCGGCTCGCCGGCACGCTGCGAAGCATGGAAAAAGGTCGCGCACGGGCGCACTGATCCGCCGGCGAGTGTGCCGCCACGGCAAACATTCGTGGCAGAGGGTGCCGCGCAAGGCACGAGCGCGCCGGGCCGGCGCGACGATCGGCCAACGAGGGAGCCTGCCGGTGGCGCTCAGCGAATTCGAGATCATCGACCGCTACTTCCGTTCCCGCGCGCCGCGGCGGCGCGACGTGATCGTCGGTATTGGGGACGATGGCGCCGTGCTGAGCGTGCCCGAGGGACAGCACCTGGTGGTGTCGATGGACACCCTGGTGTGCGACGTGCATTTCCCCGCCTCCGCACCGGCCCGGGCCGTCGGTCACAAGGCGCTGGCGGTGAACCTCAGCGACCTGGCGGCGATGGGAGCAGAACCGGCCTGGGCCACTCTCGCCTTGACGCTGCCCGAGGCGGACGAGGCCTGGCTGCGCGGGTTTGCCGAGGGGTTCTTCGCCCTGGCGGAGAGCTTCGAGGTGGACCTGGTGGGGGGGGATACCACCCGCGGCCCGCTTTCCGTGACCGTGCAGGTGCACGGCTTCGTACCCCCCGGGGGCGCCATGTGCCGCCGCGGAGCGCGGCCGGGGGACGGCATCTTCGTCACCGGCACCCTGGGCGACGCCGCCCTTGCGCTGTGGCTGTTGCAAAAACGCCGACGCGGGGGTGTGCGCGAACGGGCCTACCTGCTGTCACGCCTGCACACGCCGTTGCCGCGGGTGTCCGTCGGCTTGGCGCTGCGCGAATACGCCAGCGCGGCCATCGACCTTTCCGACGGGCTGATCGGGGATCTCGGGCATGTCTGCCGGTCCAGCGGCGTGGGCGCCAGCCTGTGGGTCGACAAGCTGCCGCGCTCGGACGCCTTCGCGGCGCTGGCCGATGAGGAGGAAGGGTATCGCCTTGCGCTTGTGGGTGGGGACGACTACGAGCTCTGCCTCACCGTGCCGCCCGAGCACCAGAGCGCCCTGAAGCAGGCGGCGGGGTCGCTGGACTGCCGGCTTACCCGGATTGGCATCGTCGAGCGCGAATCCGCCCTGCGCTGCCTGCACGACGACGGCACCGAGCTTCGCATCCGCGGTGGCGCCTGGCAACACTTTCGCCGGGAGTCGGACGGGTGAGTCGGGGCACGGGTGATCCCGAGCGGCGCCCGACCGCCCGGCGAATATTCGCCGACCCGGTGCTGTTCCTCGCGACGGGCTTCGGCGCGGGGCTCGCACCGGTCGCACCGGGCACCGCCGGAAGCCTCGTGGGGTTGGCGCTCTACTTCCCCCTGGCACAGCTTCCCGCGTGGGGATACGCGCTGGCGGTCGCGCTGGCGAGCGTTGCCGGTATCCCCGTCTGCGCCGCCGCGGGCGCCCGCCTGGGGGCGCACGACCATCCCGGCGTGGTGTGGGACGAAATCGCCGGCATGCTCCTGGCCATGCTGCCGGCAGTGACATTGGCGGGGGGTTGGCGGGCGCCGGTGGCCGGGTTTCTCCTGTTCCGGCTGTTCGACATTGCCAAGCCCGGACCGATCGGGCGCCTCGACCGCGCGCTCACGGGCGGCGCCGGAGTGATGGTCGACGACCTGCTCGCCGGGGGCTGCGCGGCCGCCGTGCTCTGGGCCCTGCTGTGGTGGCGGGTGGTCTGAGAGAGGCGCGCGCCGGGCTCAGCCCCCAGCCTCGGGCTCCGGGGCGTCGCGGTCCTTGTCGAACTCGACGTGCGCGTACGCCGAATGGTTGTGGATGGATTCGAAGTTTTCCGACTCCACCGTATAGGCGCGGATGCGATCGTCACGGTTCAGGCGCACGGCCACGTCACGCACCATGTCCTCGACGAACTTGGGGTTGTCGTAGGCGCGCTCGGTGACGTACTTCTCGTCGGGACGCTTGAGCAGTCCGTACAGCTCGCAGGACGCCTCTTCCTCCACCAGGTCGATCAGGTCCTCGATCCATACCGACGAGCGCGTGCGCACCTCGACGGTGACGTGGGAGCGCTGGTTGTGTGCGCCGTAGTCCGAGATCTCCTTGGAGCAGGGACAGAGGCTGGTCACGGGGACCTGCACGCGGATCCAGGCCTCCGTGGTGTCCCGTTGGCGTACGCCCGTCAGCGTGACCGCGTAGTCCATCAGGCTCTCGACGCCCGACACGGGGGCTGCCTTGCGCACGAAGTAGGGGAAGGCGATCTCCACGTAGCCGGCGTCGGCCTCCAGGCGCGAGGTCATCAGCCGCGTGAGGTCCTGTAGCGATTCCACCGTCAGTACCTGGTCATGCTCGGTCATGATCGCGACGAAGCGCGACATGTGCGTGCCCTTTTGGTGGTGGGGCAGGTTCACGTACATGTTCAGCCGCCCGATGGTGTGCTGCACATCCCCGGAGCGGTCGCGCACGCGCACCGGGTGGCGCAGCTCGCGAATCCCCACCCGGTTGATCGCAATCCGGCGTGAATCGGGACTGCCCTGTACGTCTGCGATCTTGCTCACGACTGCCGCGGCCTGGGTCATCTGGCTCATTTCTGGTCCTCTGCTGGATACGCCCGAGCGCCGCCGTTCGGCCGCGCGCCGGACGCATCCCCTGCCCGTCCGGACGTCTTGCCGGCGGAGTCCGGTCAATCCTCGGTATAACGGACGCAGGCCCGGTCGGTTTCCCACAACGTCACCGCGCTGATGTGCACGGTCTCACTGTCGAGTGCCTGCGCCAGCTCCCGGTAAAGGTAGCGCGAAATGTGCTCGGCGGTGGGATTGATCTCGTCGAACGGCGGGATCTCGTTGAGATAGCGGTGATCCAGCCGTCCGGTGATCTCCCGGGTCGCCTGCTTGATACGCTTGAAATCGATTCCAATGCCCGCGCGGTCCAGCTCATGCGCCACCACCTCGACTTCGACCTTCCAGTTGTGGCCGTGCATGCGGCTGCAGGCGCCCGGGTAATCCCGGAGTGTATGCGCGGACGCGAAGTCCGTGAGTATTTTCAGCGTGTAGCTGGCGGGCATCAAGTCAATCCTGACCAAATCACTGGGATATTACCGGGCGCGCGCCTCGTTGACAATGCAAGGTCCGGCGCTGGAGCGGCGGGAGTGGCGCCCGTGTCCCGGGCCGCCGGGGCGTGCCGCGGTGACGGCTGCAGGGGGTTGTCGACGTCGGAGGGCATCCGGGCAGGGAAGCGGATTACGGCCCGGCAGGCCGCAGCCGACCAGCGGGCCGGCGGCCTCGCGCAGGTCAGCTCCGGCGCTGCACGATGGTGTTGCACAGGGTGCGCAGCGGTTCGCCCGCGCTTCCCAGGGGTTCAAGAGCGTCCAGCGCTTCGGCGTGCAGCTCCGCGAGGCGTTGGCGCGCGCCGTCGAGGCCCAGGGCCGAGACATAGGTGCACTTCCCCCGCTCGGCATCCGCACCGCTGCGTTTGCCCAGCTCGCCGGTCTCGCCCTCGACGTCGAGCAGGTCATCGCGGATCTGGAATGCCAGCCCGATGCGCTTGGCCATGTGGTCCAGGGCCTGGCGGCGCTCGGCGGCGAGTTCCGGCAGCGCCAGCGCCGCCAGCATCACGCTTGCCCGGATCAGGGCCCCGGTCTTGTGGATGTGCATGAACTCCAGCTGGGCAACGTCCAGGGTGCGCCCCTCGGCCTGCAGGTCCAGCATCTGGCCCCCGACCATGCCGCGGGAGCCGCACGCCTGGGCAAGCTCCGCGAGCATCTCGATGCGCGCCTGCGGGGCGACGTCCAGCGCCGGATCGTGGCACAGCGTGTGGAATGCCAGCGATTGCAGCGCGTCGCCCGCGAGGATCGCGGTGGCCTCGTCAAACGCCCGATGACAGGTAGGGCGCCCGCGTCGCAGCTCGTCGTCGTCCATGGCCGGCAGGTCGTCATGCACCAGGGAATAGGCGTGGATGAGCTCCACCGCACAGGCGGGGGCGTCCAGGACCTGCAGCGGGATCGCGAGCGCCTCACCCGTGGCGTAGCAAAGCGCCGGGCGCAGGCGCTTGCCGCCACCGGTAACGGCGTAGCGCATGGCGGCGTGGAGCCGTTCCGGGGCCAGCGAGGCATCGGGCAGGCGCTCTTCCAGAGCGGCCTCGGCGCGCGCGCGATAGCGTGCCAGGACAGGGGTTGCCGTAGTGCTCATGAGCCGTCTTCGCCCTCGAAGGGTTCCAGCGTGGCGGCGCCACCTTCCCCACTGAGCTGGCGGACCTTCTGTTCGGCCGCCTGCAGCGCCAGCTGGCAGGCGCGTGTGAGCGTGACGCCGCGCTCGAACTGGCGCAGGGATTCCTCCAGGCTGAGCTCGCCGCTCTCGAGCCGTTCCACCAGGGACTCGAGCTCGGCGAGCGCCTTTTCGAAATCCACCAATTCGGTCTTGCCGCTTTCCTTCTTGCTGCTCACGGTCAAGGCATGCTCGCTTGCGGGCGGGTAGCCGCATGGTGCCTTATCGCAGGTATCCGGGTCCAGTGGCTGCTGCCGGTTGACTTTACGCGGCAGAGACGTAGACTACAGGGGCGTTTAGACACAGTCTAAATAGTTCCCCTGCAGCGGGTGGGGAACCGCCGGGGTGACGGCATAGTTAACCCGTATGCCCATTGAACAGCCGAAGGAGGTCAACAGGCTTATGGACCTGAAGAGCAGCAAGACCCTGCAGAACCTGAAGGATGCATTCGCGGGCGAGAGCCAGGCCAACCGCCGCTACCTGTATTTCGCCGGCAAGGCGGACATCGAGGGCTTCAACGACGTGTCGGCGGTGTTCCGCTCGACCGCCGAGGGTGAGACCGGACATGCGCACGGTCACCTCGAGTATCTGGAGCAGGTGGGTGATCCGGTCACCGACCTGCCCATCGGCGAAACCGAGGCGAACCTGAAGTCGGCGATCGCCGGCGAGACCTACGAGTACACGGACATGTATCCGGGCATGGCCAAGACCGCCCGCGACGAGGGTTTCGACGAGATCGCGGACTGGTTCGAGACGCTGGCCAAGGCCGAGCGTTCCCACGCCAACCGCTTCCAGAAGGCGCTGGACGGCCTCGAGTAAGCGGTCCGTTAGCGGGGGAGGGGGGTCATTCGGGCGCAGTGCCCGTCGACCCCCTGTCTTTGCTGAGCCGGTCAAAGGTGATGCCACGTCGCGAGAGGGTGCGTGGGGAACGATCGCAGCGTTGGGCCGGTGCGGGGCCGCCCTGTTACGCCTTCGCTTCCCGCGCTCGCCCGGAATGCGGCAGGGGCGTCGGGGTGCGGTATCACCTCTGAGCGGGTTAGTGTGGATCAGCCTGGCCTGGAATCACCGCAACGGGGGATAGCGATGGAACACAACGAGGGCGAACGTCGGGAAGGCAGCACCGCGGCGCCGACCCGTCACCCGCTGAACTGGCAGGAACAGGGGTTCTACGACGAGCCGGCCCTGTTCGAGGAAATGGATCGAGTCTTCGACATCTGCCACAGCTGTCGCCGCTGCTTCAGTCTGTGCCACGCGTTCCCGACCCTGTTCGATCTGGTCGACGAGTCGCAAACCGGTGAGCTGGATTCCGTCGAGCACGAGGCGTATTGGGACGTGGTGGACAACTGCTATCTGTGCGACATGTGTTTCATGACCAAGTGTCCGTACGTCCCGCCGCACCCCTGGAACGTGGACTTCCCCCACCTGATGCTGCGGGCCAAGGCGGTAAAGTACCAGCGCGGGGAGGTCAGGCTGCGCGACCGGGTGCTGACCTCGACCGACCGGGTCGGCACGTTCGCGGGCATCCCCGTGGTGGCCCAGGCGGTCAACCGCGTCAACCGGATTCCGGCGGCACGCAAGGCACTGGAGAAGACCTTCGGCGTTCACCACCAGGCACCGGTACCGGAGTATCATAGCGACACCTTGCGCCGGCGCATGAAGAGCCGCGCGGCGCCGGATCTGCAGGCCGAGCCCACGGACGACACCACCGGCCGGGTGGCCCTGTTCGCCACTTGTTACTGCAACTACAACCGCCCGGACATGGGCGAGGACCTGGTGGCCGTGTTCCAGCACAACGGGATCCCGGTGCGGTTGGCGGAGAGGGAGCGCTGCTGCGGGATGCCCAAACTCGAGGCGGGGGACCTGGAGTCAGTGAACAGGGCCCGGGAAGCCAACATTCCTGTCCTGGCGCAGCTGGTCGAGGAGGGTTGGGACATCGTCGCGCCGGTGCCGTCCTGCGTGCTGATGTTCAAGCAGGAGCTGCCGCTGATGTTTCCCGACGATCCCGAGGTCCGGAAGGTGAAGGAGCACTTCTTCGATCCCTTCGAATACCTCGAACGGCGGCACAAGGCCGGCAAGCTGCGCACGGATTTCACGCAGTCCCTGGGCAGTGTCTCGTATCATGTGCCTTGCCACCTGCGGGTCCAGAACATCGGGCTCAAGACGCGCGATGTCCTGAAGCTGGTGCCCGACACGAAGATCTCGCCGATCGCGCGCTGCTCCGGGCACGATGGCACCTACGCGGTGAAGGCCGAATTCTACGAGACCGCCCAAGAGATCGCGCGGCCGGTGGTCAACAAGGTGCGCCAGGCGGAGCCCGACCACTACACCAGCGACTGTCCGATGGCCGGCGACCAGATTGAGCATGGCGTCGGGCAGGGCGTCGCCGAGCACCCCCTGCGGCTGCTGCGTACCGCTTACGGAATCTGAAGCGCCGCCAGCGGGCGGCGTCCACGACAGGCCACGAGGAGGATCGAGGAATGGCGAGCGAGGGATATCACGAGCCGGTATCGGAGCTCCCGAACGAGGCCCGGGACTTCCATCGGGCGGTAGTGTCGCTGATGGAGGAGCTGGAGGCTGTCGACTGGTACAACCAGCGCGTGCAGGCGTGCCATGACGAGGACCTCAAGGCGATTCTGGCGCACAACCGTGACGAGGAGATGGAGCACGCGGCGATGGTGCTCGAATGGCTGCGGCGCAGCAACGGCCACCTGGATGAGCAGCTCCGCGAATACCTGTTCAGCGACAAGCCGCTCAAGGACATCGTTCGCCACGAGTCGGACTAGGCGACCGGACCAGCGGGAGGTTCCCATGAGCCAGTTGCAGCGCGGCGATCTCTACAGTCTCGAGAAATACGCACAGATCCGGCCGGATTTCCGGCGCGAGATCATGACCTACAAGCGTGATCGGCAGCTGCCGATCGGGCCCAACGCCACCCTGTACTTCGAGGACCGCCGGACCATCCAGTACCAGGTGCAGGAGATTCTGCGGGTGGAGCGGATCTTCGACCCGGGCGAGATCGAGGACGAGCTGGCCGCGTACAATCCGCTGATCCCCGACGGCCACAACTGGAAGGCTACCTTCATGCTCGAGTACCCGGACGAGGAGGCGCGGCGGCGGCAGCTGGCACGCCTGGTCGGCGTCGAGAATCGCGTCTGGGTCCAGGTCGGGGAGCATGATCCCGTCTGGCCCGTCGCCGACGAGGACCTGGAGCGGTCCACCCCGGATAAGACGTCCTCGGTCCATTTCCTGCGCTTCGAGCTCACCCCCGCCATGGTCCGTGAAGCGCGGGACGGTGCCACCCTGCGCGCCGGCATCGACCACGAGCACTACCGCTACCGGGTGGACCCGGTGCCGGACAACGTGGCGCGCTCGCTGGCCGGTGACCTGACCGCCGCGGACTGATTCGGCCGCTACCGTCCCGGGCCGGCGGAGCGCACGACGGCGCCGAAACCTGATCATACCGGCGAGAAGACTGGTACACTGCGCGCCGAGTGGTCCGCGCGCGGGCGACCGGGTGCGGCACCGGGACGACGAAAACCCAGACGGTGCCTATGAACGAGGTTTATGACGCCTCGGCCATCGAAGTCCTGAGTGGCCTGGACCCGGTCCGTAGGCGGCCGGGCATGTATACCGACACCAGCCGGCCCAACCATCTCGCCCAGGAAGTCGTCGACAACAGCGTGGACGAGGCCATCGCCGGGTACGCGACACGCCTCGACGTGACCGTGTATGCCGATGGCTCGCTGGAGGTCGACGATGATGGGCGCGGCATGCCGGTGGACATTCACCCCGGGGAAGGCATCCCGGGCGTGGAGCTGATCCTTACCCGGCTGCACGCCGGGGGCAAGTTTTCGCACAAGAGCTACCGGTTCGCGGGCGGTTTGCACGGGGTCGGCGTGTCCGTGGTCAATGCGTTGTCGGAGCGTCTCGAGGTCACGGTCCGGCGCGACGGGCATGAATGGACCATGGCCTTCGCGCACGGCGAGAAGCTGTCCGGGCTGGACGATGCCGGGCGTGCGCGCCGCGGCGCCCGGGGTACCCGGCTGCGGTTCTGGCCGGACCCGGAGTACTTTGACAGCCCGGCCTTCGCGCTGGCGCCGCTGCGGCACGCCCTGCGCGCCAAGGCCGTGCTGTGCCCCGGGCTTACCGTGACGCTGCGCCTGGAAGCCAGCGAAGAGACGCTGGAGTGGCAATACCAGGGGGGGCTGTCGGACTACCTGCTGGAGCAGCTCGGAAACAGCGAGCGCCTGCCGGGCGAGCCGTTCGACGGCAGCTTCACGGCGGACAGGGAAAGCGTCGAGTGGTCCCTGTGCTGGCTCCCTGAACGAGGCGAGGGGCTCGCTGAGAGCTACGTCAACCTGATCCCGACCACTCAGGGCGGCACCCACGTCAACGGCCTGCGGGCAGGCCTCACCGAGGCGCTGCGCGAGTTCTGCGATTTCCGGGGCCTGCTTCCGCGCGGCCTGCGGCTCGCACCCGAAGACGTGTGGTCCGGATGCGCCTACGTCCTCTCGGTCAAGCTGCAGGACCCCCAGTTCTCCGGACAGACCAAGGAACGGCTGTCCTCGCGCGAGTGCGCCGCGTTCGTGTCCGGCGTGGTCAAGGACAGCTTCAGCCTCTGGCTGAATCAGCACTCGGAGATCGGCGACGCACTGGCGCAGATGGCGATCGGCAATGCCCAGGAACGCACGCGCGCCAGCCGGAAAGTCCGGCGCAAGCGCGTTGCCGCCGGTCCGGCCCTGCCCGGCAAGCTGGCGGACTGCATCTCGCAGGATCCTGCCCGCAGCGAGCTGTTCCTGGTCGAGGGCGATTCCGCCGGAGGCTCCGCCAAGCAGGCCCGGGACCGGGATTTCCAGGCAGTGATGCCGCTGCGCGGCAAGATCCTCAATACCTGGGAGGTGGCGTCGTCGGAGGTCCTGGAATCGCAGGAGGTCCAGGCCATCGCGGTCGCCATTGGCGTGGAGCCGGGCTCCGGACGCCTTGAGGGGTTGCGCTACGGCAGGATCTGCGTGCTGGCCGATGCCGATTCCGACGGAAGGCATATCGCCACCCTGCTCGCCGCGTTGTTCCTGCGCCACTTCCGGCCACTGGTGGAGGCCGGTCACGTGCATATCGCGATGCCGCCGCTGTATCGCATCGACGTGGGCAAGGAGGTCTTCTACGCCCTCGACGATCAGGAGCGCGACGGGGTGCTGGACCGCATCGCGGCCGAGAAGCGCCGCGGCAAGGTCAGCGTGACGCGTTTCAAGGGACTGGGCGAGATGAGCGCGGTGCAGCTGCGCGAAACCACGATCTCTCCGGACACCCGGCGCCTGGTGCAGCTCACGGTGGAGCAGGACGACACCGAGCAGCTGATGGACATGCTGCTGGGGAAGAAGCGGGCCGCGGACCGGCGCGCCTGGCTGGAGAGCAAGGGGGATAGGGCGGAGCTGGATTTGCTTTGAATCGGGAGTTTTGGGTTTTAGGTTTTAGGTTTTAGGAAAGAATGCGGCGGGTCGCGGCACCGTGGATTGCGGCCGGGGCGCCTCTTACGGGTCGGCTGACGTTACCGACGCTTGCCAAGAGCACGGCACCGGCCAGGAGCAGCAGGCCCTCTTACCTAAAACCTAAAACCTAAAACGATCCCGGCAACCCCGCGCCCGCCGGGGCTGGACAAGTCACTCTGAACACGGGTACCAGATGGCCGACACCCCCGAGCTGAATTTCGAAGGAGTCGAGCGCCTGCCGCTCAAGGTGTTCACCGAGCAGGCCTATCTCGACTACTCGATGTACGTGATCCTGGACCGGGCCCTGCCGCACATCGGGGACGGGCTCAAGCCGGTGCAGCGGCGCATCCTCTACGCCATGTCCGAGCTGGGACTGTCAGCGGCGTCCAAGCCCAAGAAATCCGCGCGCACGGTCGGCGACGTGCTCGGCAAGTTCCACCCCCACGGGGACACCGCCTGTTACGAGGCCATGGTGATCATGGCCCAGGACTTCAGCTATCGCTATCCGCTAATCGACGGTCAGGGCAACTGGGGCACGGCCGACGACCCCAAGTCCTTCGCCGCGATGCGCTACACCGAGGCCCGCCTGACCCCGTTCGCGGCGCTGCTGCTGTCCGAGCTGGGCCAGGGGACGGTGGACTGGAGCCCGAACTTCGACGGCACCCTGGAGGAGCCGGAGCGCCTGCCGGCGCGGGTGCCGCACGTGCTCCTCAACGGCGCCACCGGGATCGCGGTGGGCATGGCCACGGACATCCCGCCACACAACCTCCGCGAGGTCGTGGCCGCGTGCGTGGCGCTGCTGGAGAACCCGGACGCGGGCATCGACGCGCTGTGCGAGCACGTGCCGGCACCCGATTTCCCCACCGACGCCGAGATCATCACGCCGCCGGAGGAGATCCGGGAAATCTACCGCAGCGGCAGCGGCAGCCTGCGCATGCGTGCGCGCTACCAGCGCGAGAACGGCGACCTGGTGGTTACCGCGCTGCCCTACCAGGTCTCGGGCAGCAAGGTGCTGGAGCAGATCGCCGGCCAGATGCGGGCCAGGAAGCTTCCCATGGTGGAGGACCTGCGGGACGAGTCGGATCACGAAAATCCCACCCGCCTGGTGATCGTGCCCCGGTCCCGGCGCATCGACGTCGAGGCCCTGATGCGCCACCTGTTCGCCACCACCGACCTGGAGCGCAGCTACCGGGTCAACCTCAACCTGATCGGCCTGGACGGTCGGCCGCGGGTCAAGAACCTGCGCGAGATCCTGCTCGAGTGGCTGGAGTTCCGCACGGTCACGCTCCGCCGCCGCCTGCAGTACCGCCTGGCCAAGGTGCGCGACCGGCTGCACGTGCTCGAGGGTCTGCTGACCGCCTTCCTGAACATTGACCAGGTAATCGCGATCATCCGGCGGGAGGACGAGCCGAAGCCGGTGCTGATGCAGCGCTTCCGCTTGAGCGAGATCCAGGCGGAGGCGATCCTGGAGCTGCGGCTGCGCCACCTCGCGCGCCTGGAGGAGATCAAGATCCGGGCCGAGCAGGAGGAGCTGGAAAACGCGCGCGCAGGGCTGGAGCGCACCCTGGGATCCGACGCGCGGCTGCGACGCCAATTGCGCGACGAGCTGGAGGCAGACGCGGAGCGTTACGGCGACCTGCGTCGCTCCCGCCTGGTCGAGCGGGCCGCGGCCCGGCCCATGGACGAGAGCGAGCTGGCGCCGTCCGAGCCGGTCACGGTGGTGCTGTCCCGGCGGGGCTGGATCCGCGCCGCCAAGGGGCACGAGATCGACCCCGAGAGCCTGAGCTACAAGGCGGGCGACGAGTACGCTCACGCGGCGCGGGGGCGTAGCAACCAGCAGGCCCTCGTGCTCGATTCCACCGGCCGCAGCTACGCGCTTCCGGCGCACACGCTACCGTCGGCACGCAGCCAGGGCGAGCCCCTGAGCGGGCGCCTGGATCCGCCTGACGGCGCCTGGTTCGTGGGCGTGATGCTGGGTGAGGCCGACGATCACTACCTGCTCGCCACGGACCGGGGCTACGGCTTCCTGGTGCGCCTGCGCGACCTGTCTACGCGCAACCGCGCGGGCAAGGCGGTGCTGCGCGTTCCCGAGGGTGCGCGGATCCTGACACCGGCGCCGGTCCGTGACCTGCAGAAGGACGTGCTCGCGGCCGCCAGCAGCGCGGGTCGGACGCTGCTTTTCCCGGTCCGGGAGCTACCCGTGCTGGCCCGCGGCAAGGGCAACAAGATCCTCGGGATCCCCCCCCGGCGACTGGCCGAAGGCGAGCGAATGGTGTCGGTGACGGTGGTGGAGCCCGGTCAGAGCGTGGCGGTGACGAGCGGCAGAAGGCGCATGTACATCCGGCCCACCGAGCGCGAGGCCTACCTCGGGGAACGGGGCCGGCGCGGCACGCTGCTGCCGCGCGGCTGGCAAAAGGTCGACCGCCTCGAAGGCCCGGACTAGGCATTGCGGTCCGTAGCGGCTCGCGCTGGCGCATATCATCTGGAAGATTGGTACCTGCGGCTTTCCCGTATTGAAAAGCCCCCGCGATCGCCCGATATTCCGACCGGTCACCGGGCGGAGGGCTTTTCCATGACCTGGTTTAAGCGGATCCTGCTGTTCGCCGTCACCAACCTGGCGGTCATCCTGGTGCTGACGGTAGTGCTGCGCGTGCTGGGAATCGACCGCCTGCTGGCGCAGCAAGGCGGCCTGGATTACCGTGCGCTGCTGGCTCTGGCGCTGGTTCTGGGCATGGGCGGATCGCTGGTGTCGCTGGCCCTGTCGCGCTGGATGGCCACGCGTCTGACGGGCGCGGAGGTGCTGGAGCGGCCGCGCAGCGAGACCGAGTCCTGGCTGCTGTCCAGCGTGGCCGACCTGGCCCGACAGAAGGGGGTTGGAACGCCCGACGTGGCCATCTATGACGCGCCCGACATGAACGCCTTCGCCACCGGGGTCTCGCGCGACCGGGCACTTGTGGCGGTAAGCACGGGCCTGCTGCGGGGCATGGACCGGGAGCAGGTGAGGGCGGTCCTGGGTCACGAGCTCAGCCATGTCGCCAACGGCGACATGGTGACGCTCGCCCTTATCCAGGGCGTGGTCAACACCTTCGTACTGTTCTTTTCGCGGGTGGTGGGATATCTCGTCGACCGGGCCGTGTTCCGCACCGAGCGCGGCGTGGGGCCCGGCTACTTCATCACCGTGATCGTGACCGAGATCGTGTTCGGGCTGCTGGCGACCATGGTGGTGATGTGGTTCTCGCGCTGGCGGGAGTTCCGCGCGGATGCGGGCTCGGCCGCGGTGGTGGGCGCGGCGTCGATGATCAGCGCGCTGGAGCGCCTCGGCCAGGGCGCGGAACCGGCGGCGCTGCCGAATCAGCTGAGTGCGTTCGGCATCGCGGGGCGTCGGGGCGGGGGACTGCAGTCACTGTTCCTGAGCCATCCGCCGCTGGCGACCCGGATCAAGGCGCTGCGGCGGCTGCGCTGAGCGGGGCCTACCGGGCCTGGATCTCGCCGGTGCTCCACTGGAAGCCCCCGGCTGAGGCCAGCACGACCTCGGGCTCCTGCACATAGTTGCCCTGGATGAAGTTGATTCCGAGCTGCCACAGCGTCGCCAGCGCCCGAGCGTCCTCGACGTGGCCGGCGATGCTGAGGATGCCCTTTTTCCGGGCACCTTCAACCATGCGTGCGAAGCGTTCGCGCTTGGTCTTGTCGCGGTCCAGCTCGGCCATGAAGGAGTCGTCCAGCTTGACGTAGTTTACGGGGACCTGATCGAGTAGGTCGAGCGCCGTCTCGCCGGCGCCGAAGTGGTCGATTACCAGGCCCGACCCCAGTTCGCTCAGGACCGGGGCAAGCTTCGACACCACGTTGATGTGATTCTCCGCGACCGCTTGCGATACCTCGAACAGCACCTGCACGTGGAGTGCCCGGGCTCGCTCGCAGACCTCCCGCACCCAGCCGTTCAGGCCTTCCTCGCGCAGTGAGGCCCCGGAGAGCTTGACCAGGAACTCGGTCCCGGGGCGGATCTCCTCCTGGTCCTGCACCATTCGCAGGGTGCGGTCGGCCACCCAGCGGTCGATCTGCGGCATGAGTCCGGTACGCTCCGCCGGGGGCAGGAACACTCGCGGCGGAATCTCCTCTCCCGAGCCGCCGGCAAGTCGCAGGCGCACCTCGTAGGTGCTCGGTGACGTCCCGTCCAGGGCCGCGATGGGCTGGTAGACGAGGTGGAAGCCCTCACTGTCGAGCG
This sequence comes from Gammaproteobacteria bacterium, assembly GCA_035638695.1. Classification (GTDB taxonomy): domain Bacteria; phylum Pseudomonadota; class Gammaproteobacteria; order UBA5335; family SLRW01; genus DASQZJ01. Next base: position 29,352 of record DASQZM010000012.1, read on the forward strand.
CCTGCCGGAGGCGTTGTACCCATGCGTCGTCGCTCTCGGACCCGGCGTCCCGGGCGCCGGCAGAGCGGTCGTGGAGCACCTGGTCGCCGCCCGAATCCGAGGTGTCCAGCGCCATCAGGTAGGCTTCGCGCATGAGTTCGTCCGCGCTCGTCCGGGTGCTGCCGGTCACGGGACGCACGCCGATGCTGCAGGACAGGTGGCGTGAGCGGCCGTCGGCCTCGAATACCGCAGAACGGATTGCGTCCAGGGTCCGCTCCAGCTGCCGTTCGGCTTCCTGTACTGTCGACCGGCTCAGGTGTGCCGCAAGCCTGCCATCGCCGAAGCGGCCAACCAGATCGTCCTGGTCCAGCTCGTCGCGTACGGTCCGCTCGATCTGGTCCATGAAGCCGTCCACCGCGCGGAAGCCCAGCTCGCGCACCAGGCCCTCATAGTCGTCCAGGCGCAGGCAGGCCACCGCGGCTTCCCGGGTCCCTGACGCATCCGGGGTCAGCCGGTCCCCGAGCATGTCGATGAACCGGCTGTGAGAGCGCCCGTGCTCCGGAGCGTCGCCGGAAATGCGACGCTCGACCTCCTGCACCGCGCGTCGGGTTTCGGCCAGGCCCTCCGCGGCGCGGTCGCGGCCGGCGCGCCGGAGCCTGGCATGCTCGACCGTGAGGATCTGGTACTTGCGCTCGAGACGGGCGTGACGCTCGCGCAGGCCCTTGAGGGCCTGGTCGGCCGCGGTATCGCCCATGCGGGCGGGGATCAGCACCTGCAGGGAGCGCTCCCCGTCCACCGAAATGCCGGAGAGGTGCAGTGTTGCCGCGAAGACGCTGCCGTCGGCGCGACGGGCCCCGATCTCGTGCGGGCCCGGGTCGAGGGATTCGCCGCGCTCGAACACGCGCAACAGGTCTTTCACCATCGCCTGGTGTGCGGGCGCGATGAAGTCCATGAAAGGCAGGCCCTCGACCTGCGCCGGGAGCTCGTACCCGAACGCCCGTGCGTAGGCCGGGTTGGATGCGGCGTGAATGCCCTCGGTGATGAAGGCGACCGCGTCGCTGGTGGCCTCCAGAAATCTCCGGGTCTGCTCGCGTGCCTCGCGCGCGAGCTGGCGGGCGTCCAGCAGCTCGAGGTACTGGCGGCGGGAGGCCAGCTCACGCGCCACCGCCTGGTGCAGGTGCGCGGCGGCGTCGCGCGCCACGAGATCGCGAGCCCCATCCTCCATGGCGCCGGCGACCATTTCGGTGGTCGGCTCGGCAGCCACCGCGATCACCGGTATGGATGCGTCAGCGTCCGCGATCACGGCCACGCAGGCACGCAGATCGATGGACTCGATGTCGGCCGCGCAGAAGACCAGGTCGGGAAGATCCTTGTCCAGCTGCTCCCGAAGGTCCTTGCGGCGCCGGAACTGGCTGACGCGGATTCGGTGGCCCGCGTTGCGCAGCGCGCTCGCCAGCAGCTCCGCATCGTTCTGGGATTCGTCGATCAGCCAGATTGTGAGCACGTTGTTGCCGGTCAATTCGAATCCTCGCTGGCGGCGCCCGGATACGCGGACGCACGCGCTTAGTTCTATCCGATTTACGGGAGGTTTTCCACCGCTCCGGGCCAGCGCTTGGACGCCGCTCCGGGGACCTCCTGTGCCAGCCGCGGCACCAGGTAGCCGGGCAGGCGCGCGGCGAGCGTTGCGAGCAACTCGCGGGCGGTCCACTCGGGAACATTGAAGTGGGCCGCGCCCGCCACAGGGTCGAGCAGGTGCAGGTAGTACGGCAGCACGCCGGCCGCGAGCAGGCGGCGGCTGAGTGCCTCCAGCGCCTCCACGGTGTCGTTGACCCCGCGCAGGAGCACCGCCTGGTTGAGCAGCTGTGCGCCGGTGCCCGCAAGCGCCCGGACGGCGTCCGCGACCTGCGTGTCGATCTCCCGTGCGTGGTTGGCGTGCAGCACTACGACGCTGGCCCGCGGCCAGCCCGACAGCCACGCAAGCAGGTCACCGTCGACGCGCTCCGGCAGCACCACGGGCGTACGCGTGTGGAGGCGCAGGGTCTCGACGTGGGGGATATCCGCGAGCACCCCGGTGAGCGCTGCCAGGCGTTCGTCGCTCAGCGAGAGGGGATCGCCGCCGCTCAGGATCACCTCGCGGATCGACGGGTCGGCGCGGATGTAGTCGAGCGCAGCCTGCATCCGGTTGCCGCGGGCAGTCTCGCCCGGGTACGGGAAATGCCGCCGGAAGCAGTAGCGGCAGTGCACGGCGCAGGCTCCCGTGGTAACCAGCAGCACCCGCCCGGCGTACTTGTGCAGCAGCCCGGGCCGGGCGGCGCTTGCCAGGTCCCCGACCGGATCGGTGGAATAGCCGGCTGTGTCCCGCTGCTCGGCTGCAAGCGGCAGTACCTGCCGCAGCAGGGGGTCCCCGGGGTCGCCGGGGCGCATCCGCCGGAGATAGCCTTCCGGGACCCGTAGCGGGAAGCCGGCATCCGCCGTGGACAGATCAAACGCCGCGGGATCCAGCGCCAGCCGCCGGAGCAGCTCGCGCGGATCGGTCACCGCGCGGGCGAGCGCCCGCTGCCAGGGGCGGGATTGGGTTGCCGGATCGGATTTGGTTATCATAGCGCGCTTGCCGGAGCCGGGCCTGCGGCGAGCTTATGCGGCCCCCTGCCCGGCAGTGTGCAACAACCGGAGCGCAGATGGCCAGCTACAGCACCAACGAATTCAAGGCCGGATTGAAGATCATGCTGGACGGCGCGCCCTGCGCCATCGTCGAGAACGAATTCGTCAAGCCGGGCAAGGGCCAGGCCTTCAACCGGGTCAAGGTGCGCAACCTCCGCACCGGCCGGGTGGTGGAACGCACCTTCAAGTCCGGCGACACGGTCGAGGCGGCCGACGTGCTGGAACTGGAGCTGCAGTACCTGTACTCGGACGGTGAGTTCTGGCACTTCATGGACCCGGGCAGCTTCGAGCAGTACGCCGCGAGCAAGGAGGCCGTGGGCGAGGCGGCGCAGTGGCTGACGGAGCAGGAGATGTGCCAGGTCACGCTCTGGGATGGCGCACCGCTGACGGTATCGGCGCCGAGCTTCGTCACCCTGCGGATCACCGAGACCGATCCCGGGGTACGCGGGGATACCTCCAGCGGCGGCAGCAAGCCGGCCACGCTCGAAACCGGTGCGGTGGTGCGGGTGCCGCTGTTCATCGAGGAGGGCGAGCTGATCAAGGTCGACACCCGCACCGGCGAGTACGTCGGACGGGTCAAGGAATAGCCGCCTGCCGGGGCCGAGACGCTGGACCAGGCCATGAGCGATGCTACCGACTGGGGCCCCGGCGCCGAGATGGCGACGCTGCGCTGGCGCGCGCAGCGTATCGCCCAGATCCGCGCGTTCTTTGCCGGGCGCGGCGTCTGGGAGGTGGAAACCCCCATGCTGTCGCGGGCGGGCGCTACCGACCCGGCGTTGCACGGCCTGGAGAGCGAGGTGTCGGTGCCAGTCCCGCACCGGCGGTACTGGCACACCTCCCCCGAATTTGCCATGAAGCGGCTGCTGGCGGCGGGTTCGGGGGCCATCTACCAGCTCTGCCGGGTGTTCCGCGACGGCGAGCTGGGACGGCAGCACAGTCCCGAGTTCACCCTGCTGGAGTGGTACCGGCCCGGGTTTGACGAGCATGACCTGATGGACGAGGTCGCAGCACTGCTGGCGGCAGTCCTCGAGCGGCCGATACGGAGTCAACGCATTGCCTACCGCGACGCCTTTCGCCGGCACGCGGATCTGGATCCGATCACGGCCGATCCGGCGCATTGCCGGCGCTGTTGCCTGGACCGGGGGCTGGACCCGGTGTCCGGGGCAACGGGTGAGCGCGATTTCTGGCTCGATCTGCTGATGGGGCACGTGGTCGGGCCCGCGCTGGGCCATGGTGAGCCCTGCTTTGTCTACGACTACCCCGCGAGCCAGGCGGCGCTGGCGCGCGTCCGGCCGGGCCCGCCCCCGGTTGCGGCCCGCTTCGAGTTGTATTTGAATGGCGTGGAGCTCGCCAACGGCTTTCACGAGCTGACCGACCCGGTGGAGCAGGCTGCCCGGTTCCGCGCGGACCTGGCGCGCCGCCGGCAGCTCGGGCTGGCACTCCCGCCCGTGGACCAGCGGCTGCTGGAGGCGATGCAGGCGGGCCTGCCCGAGTGTGCCGGTGTTGCGGTGGGAGTGGACCGGCTGCTGATGATCGCGGCCGGTGCCGATCGCCTGGAGCAGGTGCTGGCGTTCCCCTTCGGCCGGGCCTGATGACCGCCCGCTGGATCGCGAGAGAGCCCATGATCATACCCGAGTTCGAGATCCAGGCACCGTTCGAGCCGTCCGTCGAGGGCCCGCCACCGGGGGCGGCGGGGGCCCACTGGTTCGTCTATGCCGGCAGCCGCCTGCTGGTGGAGGAACTGGGCAAGGCACTGCTGCCTCCGCGGGTGCCGGACCCGCGGCAGCTCGGTCTCGAGCCGCTGCGCACCCAGTACCTCGGCCGGCTGGCCGGGCAGCACTGCTACGCCGCCGAGGTTGCGGAGGACTCGGACGCACCCCCCGGGATGGGCTTTCAGGGCCTGCGGTCGGCCTGGGAAAGCCTGCCCCCGGACCTGTACGTGCTCGCCGGCCGGGCGCTGCAGATCATCGACTGGGACCGCAAGCACCAGTATTGCGGCCGCTGTGGAACTTCCCTGGTGGACCGGGGCAACAACGACCGTGCCCGCGAGTGCCCCGGGTGCGGGCTGGTCCAGTTCCCGCGCATATCGCCCGCGGTGATGGCGCTGGTGCGGCGCGACGAGCGCCTGCTGCTGGCCCGTTCGCCTCACTTCCCGCGCGGCTTCTACAGCGTGCTGGCGGGCTTCGTCGACCCGGGCGAGACACTCGAGGCGTGTTTGCGCCGGGAGGTGCGCGAGGAGGTGGGCCTGGAGGTCGACAACATCGAGTACTTCGCCTCCCAGCCCTGGCCCTTCCCTCATTCGCTGATGGTGGCGTTCACCTGCGATTACGCCGGCGGCGAGATCCGTGTGGACGGCGAGGAGATCCTCGAGGCCGACTGGTACCATCCCGGGGACCTGCCGCGGCGACCCGGGCCGATCAGCATCGCCGGGCGGCTGATCGAGTGGTTCCTGCAGCAGCACGCGAGAGGGTGATGCCCGATCTCAGGTGTATTCCCCCAGCCGCTCGCCCATCCGCACCGCCTGTTCGGGGACCAGGTCGGTGCGCCAGTGCAGGCCCCGCTCACCGAGCACGATCACGGTCGATCCCATGTTGAACCGCCCCAGCTCCGCACCGGCCTCCAGCCGCGGCGGGCGCGTGCCGTAGCCGGCCTTGCGCACGGCCCGGGCGCGCGGCGGCGTGATCTCGCCGGCCCAGACCGTCTCGATGCTCGCGACCAGCATTGCTCCCACCAGCACCACGGCGAGGCTGCCGCGGCTCCCTTCGAGCAGGCACACCACCCGTTCGTTGCGGGCGAACAGCCGGGGCACCGCGCGCGCGCTGGCCGGGTTGACGCTGAACAGGCGTCCCGGAACGTGGATCATACGCGTGACCATGCCGGCCACGGGCGCGTGCACGCGATGGTAGTCGCACGGCGCCAGGTACAGCGTGGCGAAGACCCCGTCACGGAACCGCGTTGCCAGCCGCTCGTCGGCGAGCAGGCCGGCGAGGTCGAAGCGGCGCCCTTTCGCCTGCAGAATCCGGCCCCCGGTCACGGGGCCGATCTGGCTGATGCGGCCGTCGACCGGGCAGATCACGGCGCCGGCCCCGCCGGCGAGCGGCCGCGCGCCCGCGCGCAGAGCGCGGGTGAAGAAGGCGTTGAAGTCGGCATAGGCCCGCGGGTCCGGCTGCTCGGCATCGCGCATGTCGACGCCGTAGCGGTCGATGAAGCGGCGGATCAGGAAATCCCTGAGCCAGGCGCGACGGCTGCGGGCGACCGCGTGGACCATGCGCGAGAGCAGATGCTGCGGCAACGGGTACTGCACCGCGGCCAGGGCGCGGTCCGACAGGGAGGGCGCAAAACGGGGTGATGAGGGCATGCGTGCGGCACTATGCTTGCAGCGTCCGGCCGGGTCAACAACGATCGCGCCAGTTTGGCACATGCGTGGCGCCGGTTCACCGATCTCGGCTATGATCCCATCCCCGGAGCTTTCTTGGGTGCCGATGGAAGACCTGGAATCCCTGTGTGACGAGCTGACCACCCTGGCGGACTGCATCCGCTGGGGCGCGAGCCGTTTCGGCGAGGCGGGGCTGCGCTTCGGCCACGGCACGGACAACGCGTTCGACGAGGCCTGGGCATTGGTCATGCATGCGCTGAGCCTGCCGTTCGACACGCCCGCGCCGTATCTTGCCGGCCGCCTCACCCGCGCCGAGCGGGGACGGGTGCTGGCGTTGCTGCGGCGCCGCGTCGAAGAGCGCCGGCCGGCCGCCTACCTCACGGGGGAGGCCTGGTTCGCCGGGCTGCCGTTCCGGGTGGACGAACGGGTGCTGGTGCCGCGCTCGCCCATCGCCGAGCTGATCGAGGAGCGGTTCGCGCCGTGGCTTGCCGATCCCGACGGGGTAGGGCGGATCCTGGATCTGGGCACCGGCAGTGGCTGTATCGCCATCGCCTGCGCGTTCGCGTTCCCCGGCGTCCGGGTCGATGCGGTGGACATCAGCGAGGCCGCGCTCGAGGTGGCCCGGGACAATATCCGCCGGCACGGCCTGGAAGGGCGCGTGGCGGCAGTCGGTTCGGATCTGTTCGAGGCGCTGGGCGATACGCGCTACGATCTGATCGTCAGCAATCCACCCTACGTCACGGACGCTGCCATGGCCGCGCTGCCGGAGGAGTACCGCCACGAGCCCCCCGGCGCCCTCGCCGCGGGCGAAGAGGGCCTGGACGTGATCCTGCGGATTCTGGATGCGGCTGGCGCCCACCTGGTTCCGGACGGGTTGCTTGTGGGCGAGGTCGGGGACGCCGCGCAGGCCTTGGAGCGGGCGCGGCCGGATCTGCCCTTCGGCTGGCCGGAGTTCCGCCGCGGCGGGCACGGTGTGTTCGTGCTGGCTGCCCGGGACCTGGACGCCGCGCGCGGCAACGGGGAGAGCTGATGTCGGGAAACACCATCGGCAGGCTGTTCTGCGTGAGCACCTTCGGCGAAAGCCACGGCGCGGCCCTGGGCGCGGTCGTGGATGGCTGCCCGCCCGGGATGTCGCTCTCGGAAGACGACCTGCAGCAGGACCTGGAGCGGCGCCGGCCCGGGCGGTCGCGGCATACCACGCAGCGCCGCGAGCCCGACCGGGTGCGCATCCTGTCCGGCGTGTTTGAGGGCGAGACCACGGGCACACCGATCGGGCTTCTGATCGAAAATACCGACCAGCGCTCCCGGGACTACAGCAAGATCCGCGACCGCTTCCGCCCCGGGCATGCCGACTACACCTACCAGCAGAAGTACGGCCGGCGCGACTACCGCGGCGGCGGGCGGTCCTCCGCACGCGAGACCGCGCTGCGCGTCGCGGCGGGTGCGATCGCCCGCAAGTACCTGCGCGAGCGTCTGGGAGTCGCGGTGCGCGGCTACCTGGCGCAGCTGGGGCCGATCCAGCTGGAGCTGGTCGACTGGGCGGAGACCGAGCGCAACCCGTTCTTCTGCCCGGACCCGGCCCGGGTGGCCGAGCTGGAAGCCTACATGGACAGCCTGCGCAAGGAGGGTGATTCGGTGGGGGCGCGGGTCAACGTCGTGGCGACAGGTGTGCCGCCCGGCCTCGGCGAGCCGGTCTTCGACCGCCTCGACGCCGACCTGGCGCGGGCGCTGATGAGCATCAACGCGGTCAAGGGCGTAGAGATCGGCGACGGCTTCCGCTGCGTCGGGGCCAAGGGCACGCAGTTCCGCGACGAGATGAGCCCGCGGGGCTTTCTCAGCAACCATGCCGGCGGCGTCCTGGGCGGCATCTCCTCGGGACAGGACATCGTCGCCTCGATCGGGCTCAAGCCCACTTCCAGCCTGCGGTTGCCCGGGCGAACGGTGGATCTCGAGGGCAACCCGGTGGAGATCGTGACCACCGGGCGTCACGATCCCTGCGTGGGTATCCGCGCCACGCCCATCGCCGAAGCGATGACCGCCATCGTGCTGCTGGATCATTACCTGCGCCAGCGCGGTCAGAATGCGGATGCGCAGTCGTCGACCCCCGTGCTCCCGGGGGCGGCGCCCTGACCATGCGGGGGCGGATCCCGTACTTCCGCCTGTCCGGGTTCTATTTCTTCTACTTCGCCACCCTGGGCGTGGTGATGCCCTACTGGGCGGTCTACCTGCAGAGCCTGGGGTTCGGCGGCGCCGCCATCGGCGAGCTGATGGCCGTACTGGCGGCCACCAAGATCGTCGCGCCCAACGTGTGGGGGTGGATCGCTGATCGCAGCGGCCGCCTGATGCGGGTAATCCGGCTCGCCGCGCTGCTGGCGCCGGCGTGCTTCGTGGCGACCTTTTTCGCCCGCGACCCCGCGTCGATGGCGCTCGCGATGGCCGGATTCGGCTTCTTCTGGAACGCCGCGCTGCCACAGTTCGAGGCGGTGACCCTGAACCACCTCGGCGACCGGAGTCATCAGTACACGCGGATCCGGCTTTGGGGCTCGCTGGGTTTCATCACCACCGTGGGCAGCCTGGGACTGGTCCTGGAGCACGCGCGTCCCGCGGTCATCCTGCCGGTGCTGATGGGGCTGTACGTGGTGATCTGGCTGACCAGCCTGACCGTGCCCGAGCGTGTCTCCCGGCAGCGCCAGCAGGCGCAGGCGTCCCTGCGGCAGCTGCTGGGAAAGCGCGAGGTATTGGCGCTGTTCGGGGTATGCTTCCTGGTACAGGCCAGCCACGGACCCTATTACACGTTCTTCACCATCTACCTGCAGCAGCTGGGCTACTCCTCGGGGGTGGTGGGCCAGCTCTGGGCTCTGGGCGTGGCTGCCGAGGTCGGCATCTTCCTGGTAATGCCGCGGCTGATGCGGGGCGTGGGTGCCCGGCGCCTGCTGCTCGCCGCGCTGGCGCTGTCGGTGGTGCGCTGGACCGGTATCGCCACCCTCGCGGCATATCCGGCGGCCGTGGTCGCGGCCCAGACGCTGCACCTGGCGAGCTTCGGGATCAATCACGCGGTCGCCATCGACTACATCCACCGTTTCTTCCGGGGACGCAACCAGGGCCGTGGGCAGGCGCTGTACAGCAGCATCGGCTTCGGAGCCGGGGTGGCGGCCGGTAGCCTCGCCAGTGGCTACGTGTGGGATCTCGGGGGCGGGCCGGCCATCTTCGGCATGGCCGCGGCCCTGGCCGCGGGTGCGCTGCTCCTGGCCGCCGTGGCGATCCCGCCGGACGCCGAGCGGCGGGTCAACGAGCTGGCGTTTCGGACGCTTCCTCGAGCAGTCTGATCATCTCCTCCCCGGCCCGCGACAGGCTGCGGCCACGATGCACCACCAGCCCAAGCTGCCGGTGCATCCCCAGGCCGGGGGTCTCCAGTGGCACCAGGTCATCGCCAAGCATGGTCACCGGCAGCACGCTCCAGCCGAGCCCGATGCTGACCAACATGCGGATGGTCTCGAGGTAGTTGGTGGAAAGCCGGGCCCTGGGTTCCACCCCGAAAGGCTCGAACGCCGCGTCAATCACTCGCCGGGTGAAAGTGCCCCGGTCGGGCAGGATCGCCGGGTGTGACGCCAGCTCGCGCGGATCCAGGGGCGCGTCCGCCGCGAGCGAATGCTCGGATGCGACCGTCACGCACAGCGGGTCGTCCCAGACCGGCCGGACCTCCAGCGGCGGGGGGGGGTCGAGCGGCAGGGTCACGATGCCCAGCTCGAGGTCGCCGCGCTCGACGCTCTGGCAGGCCTGTTCCGAATCCATGAAGTGCATGTCCAGGTGTACCCCGGGATGGCGGCGGGTGTACTCGCGCAACACCGGCGGAAGCCGGTGCAGCCCGATGTGGTGGCTGGTGCCCACCCGCAGGGGGCCGACCACGTGCCGGTTGATGCGCGAGAGCGCGCGACGGCTGTCCTCCACCTCCAGCAGGATGCGCCGGGCGCGCGGCAGGAGCGCCCGCCCCGCCTCGGTCAGGCTCACCCGACGTCCGATCCGGTCGAACACGCGCAGGTCCACCTCGGTCTCCAGTGCTGCAATGCGCTTGCTGACCGCGGGCTGGGTCAGGTGAAGCTGCTCTGCCGCGCGCGAGAATGATCCGGTGTCGGCGACGGCCACGAAGGTCTGCAGGTTAAGGATGTCCATAGGTCGGGTTCCAGTAGAATACAGTCCGGATAGGAATGCAATAGATAAATATGATGAATTTGCGTTATGTAGTTACCGCCGCTATCGTGGGCCCATCATCGGGAGGTGGCGCATGAGCGGAAAGACCCTTTACGACAAGCTTTGGGACGCCCACGTGGTAGACACCGACGGCAACGGGACCAGCCTGCTGTACATCGACCGGCACCTGGTGCACGAGGTGACCTCGCCGCAGGCCTTCGAGGGGTTGCGCCTGGCCGGGCGCAAGCCCTGGCGGGTGGGTGCCAACCTGGCGGTGCCGGACCACAACGTCCCCACGACCAACCGCAGCCGTGGCGTGAGCGACCCGACCTCGCGCGCGCAGCTCGAGGCGCTGGACCGGAACTGCCGCGAATTCGGCATCCGGGAGTTCGCGATGGACGATGTGCGCCAGGGCATCGTGCACATCATCGGGCCGGAGCAGGGCGCGACCCTGCCCGGCATGACGGTGGTCTGCGGCGACTCCCACACGCCCACCAACGGCGCCCTGGGCGCCCTGGCCTTCGGCATCGGCACTTCCGAGGTGGAGCACGTGCTCGCGACCCAGTGCCTGGTGTTGAAGAAGTCGAACAACATGCGGGTGTCCGTTGACGGCCACGTGGCGCCCGGCATCACCGCCAAGGACATCGTGCTGGCGATCATCGGCGAGATCGGCACCGCCGGGGGTACCGGCCACACCATCGAGTTCGCCGGCGACGCCATCCGCGAACTGTCGATGGAGGGCCGCATGACGGTGTGCAACATGGCGATCGAGGCCGGAGCACGTTCCGGCGTTATCGCGGTGGACGAGCGCACCATTGACTACGTGCGCGGCCGGCCCATGGCTCCGGAGGGCGAGCTGTGGGAGCGGGCGGTGGAGGCTTGGCGCGAGCTGCATTCGGACCGCGACGCGGTATTCGACCGGGAAGTGCATATCGACGCCGCCGCGATCGCGCCCCAGGTGACCTGGGGCACTTCGCCCGGCATGGTGCTGCCGGTGGACGCGGCGGTGCCGGACCCGGCGCGGGAGAGCGATCCGGTGCGCGCCTCCGGGATGCGCCGGGCGCTGGAGTACATGGACCTGGAGCCGGGCACGCAGCTCACGGACATCCGTATCGACAAGGTGTTCATCGGCTCGTGCACCAACGCGCGGATCGAGGACCTGCGCGCCGCCGCGCAGCAGGTCCGCGGGCGCCGGGTCGCCGCCAACGTGAGGCTCGCGATGGTCGTTCCGGGCTCGGGATTGGTGAAGAAGCAGGCGGAGAAGGAAGGCCTCGACCGGGTCTTCCTGGCGGCCGGCTTCGAGTGGCGTGAGCCCGGTTGCTCGATGTGCCTGGCGATGAACGCCGATCGGCTGGAGCCCGGTGAGCGCTGCGCGTCGACCTCCAACCGCAATTTCGAGGGTCGTCAGGGGCAGGGCGGCCGGACCCATCTGGTGAGCCCGGCGATGGCGGCCGCCGCGGCGGTGCACGGGCATTTCGTGGACATTTGCCAAACCGCGGGCGCGGCCTGAGGGAGCACATACATGGAACCCTTCATCCGTCACAAGGGGCTGGTGGCCCCCATCGATCGCCCCAACGTGGACACCGACGCGATCATCCCCAAGCAGTACCTGAAGTCGATCAAGCGCACCGGCTTCGGCCCCAACCTGTTCGACGACTGGCGCTACCTGGACCCGGGCGGACTGGACATCGACAACGCCACGCGCCGGCGCAACCCCGATTTCGTCCTGAACCAGCCGCGCTACCGGGGCGCCAGCATCCTGCTCGGGCGGGAGAACTTCGGCTGCGGCTCGTCGCGTGAGCACGCGGTCTGGGCCCTGCTCGACGCGGGCTTCCGCGTCGTGATCGCGCCCAGCTATGCCGACATCTTCTACGGCAACTGCTTCAAGAACGGCGTGCTGCCGGTCACGCTCGCCGAGCCGGAGGTGGACCGGCTGTTCCGGGAGGTCGAGGCGACCCCGGGTTACGAGCTGGCCGTGGAGCTCGAGGCCCGGACGGTCACCACGCCGGACGGCACGGTGCTGCGCTTCGACATCGACGGCTTCCAGCGCGAGACGCTGCTCAAGGGGCTCGACGACATCGGCCGGACGCTGGAGAAGCAGGACCGCATCCGGGCGTACGAGGAGCGGCGGCGGCGCGAGGCGCCCTGGCTGTTCCCGGACGTCACGCACACGGCGCACTGAGGGACCCGCCATGAGCAGGATACTGCTGCTTCCCGGCGACGGCATCGGCCCCGAGATCGTCGCCGAGGCCGTCAAGGTGCTCGAGACGCTGCAACGCGACTTCGGGCTCGATCTGGAACTGGACGAGGCCCCGGTCGGCGGCGCCGCGTACGAGGAGCACGGCTCTCCGCTGCCGGAGGAGGCGCTGGCGCGGGCGCGCGCCGCGGACGCGGTGCTGCTCGGCGCGGTGGGCGGACCGCAGTGGGACGGTCTCGAGCGCGACCTGCGCCCCGAACGCGGGCTGCTGCGGCTGCGCGCCGAGCTGGAGCTGTTCGCGAACCTCAGGCCGGCGATCCTGTATCCGCAGCTCGTGGAAGCCTCCAGCCTGAAGCCGTCGGTGGTCTCGGGACTCGACATCATGATCGTGCGCGAGCTGACCGGTGGCATCTACTTCGGGCAACCGCGCGGCATACGTACACTCGACAGCGGCGAGCGCGAGGGGTTCAACACACTCGTCTACCGCGAAGCCGAGATCGAGCGCATCGGCCGGGTCGCGTTCGACATCGCGCGCAAGCGCGGCGGACGCGTCTGTTCCGTGGACAAGGCGAACGTACTGGAGGTTTCCGAGCTGTGGCGCGAGGTGATGGAACGCGTGAGCCGGGAATATCCGGATGTCGCCCTCAGTCACATGTACGTGGACAATGCCTCGATGCAGCTGGTCCGGGCGCCGAAACAGTTCGATGTCGTGGTCACGAGCAACATGTTCGGTGATATTCTTTCCGATACGGCAGCGATGCTCACGGGCTCCATCGGCATGCTGCCGTCGGCGTCCCTGGCGGCCGATGGCAGCGGCATGTACGAGCCGATCCACGGCTCGGCGCCGGACCTGGCCGGCAAGGGCGTGGCCAACCCGCTGGCGACGGTCCTGTCGGTGGCGATGATGCTGCGCTACTCGCTGCAGCAGCCGCGGCTGGCGGACCGTGTGCAGGCGGCGGTGGGAACCGTGCTCGAGTCGGGCCTGCGGACCGCGGACCTGGTGGCAGAGGGGGCCGCCGGTGCGGGCACGGCGGAGATGGGGGATGCCGTGGTGGCGGCGCTGAAGGCCTGAGCGCGCCGCGGACGCACCGGACATGGGCCGACCCGTCGGGGTCGGCATGAGCGGTGGCTGGTGGCCACCGTTCGCACATTAGGACATCAGGAGCGAGTCGACATGAGCAAGACAGTCGATGTGGCCGTAGTCGGTGCGACCGGCGCCGTCGGTCAGACCATGCTCTCCATCCTGGAGGAGCGCGAGTTCCCCGCCGGGCGGGTGTACCCGCTGGCGAGCAGCCGCTCCGCCGGCAAGACCGTGAAGTTTCGCGGGCACGACCTGACGGTGGAAGATCTGGCGGAGTTCGATTTCTCGCGGGTACAGGTCGGACTGTTCTCGGCCGGCGGTTCGGTGTCGGCCGAGCATGCCCCGCGCGCGGCCAAGGCCGGCTGCGTGGTGGTGGACAATACCTCCCACTTCCGCTACGACGACGATGTCCCGCTGGTGGTGCCCGAGATCAACCGCCACGCGATCGCCGAATACACGCGACGCGGCGTCATCGCCAACCCGAACTGTTCCACCATACAGATGGTGGTGGCCCTCAAGCCGCTGCACGACCAGGCCGGGCTCACCCGCATCAACGTCGCCACCTACCAGGCGGTGTCCGGCTCCGGCGCTTCCGCGATCCGGGAACTGGCCGACCAGACCGCGAACCTGCTCAACGGCAAGCCGGTGGAGCCGAAGGCCTACCCCAAGCAGATCGCCTTCAATGTTCTGCCGCAGATCGACGTCTTCCTGGAGAACGGCTACACCAGGGAAGAGATGAAGATGGTGTGGGAGACGCACAAGATCCTGGAGGACGAAAGCATCCAGGTGAACCCCACCGCCGCGCGCGTGCCCGTCTTCTACGGCCACTCCGAGGCGGTGCATATCGAGACCCGTGACAAGCTCACCGCCGAACGTGCCCGCGAGTTGCTGCGCAATGCGCCCGGCGTGACGGTCCTGGACACCCGGGAGCCGGGCGGCTACCCGACCGCCGTGACCGAGGGCGCCAACCACGACGCGGTGTTCGTCGGCCGGATCCGCGAGGACATCTCGCATCCTCGCGGGCTCGATTTCTGGGTCGTATCCGACAACGTCCGCAAGGGTGCGGCGCTGAACAGTGTGCAGATTGCGGAAATTCTGGTAAAAGAGTATCTATAGATACAGTTAGAAAACAGATGTAAAGTGCAGCATCAAGAAGAAGACGACCCCGGACGATCCGCCGGCCTCCCCCCTGGGCTGGCCGGATCAACGTGGAGTGACAATGTATAAGAAACCGGCCTGCGTCCTCGCGCTCTTGTCCCTGGTTCTGCCGGCGACCGTCTGGGCACTCGGTCTGGGCAGTATCGAGACCCAGTCCGCCCTCAACCAGCCGTTCAAGGCCGAGATCCCGCTGATTGCGGCCAGCGGCCAGGATCTCTCGGGCATCCAGGCCGGGCTCGCTTCGCGCCAAGCGTACCAGCAGGCGGGCCTGGACTACTCCGGAGAGCTGGACGAACTGAGCTTCAAGGTGGTCAAGACACCGCAGGGGCCGGCGATCCGCATTACCAGCGACAAGCCGATCAAGGAGCCGCTGCTGAACCTGCTGGTGGACGTCCAGTGGAGCCAGGGACAGCTGGAGCGGGAGTACGACGTGCTGCTGAACCCGCCCACCATGATGTCGCGGGAGAGTCATCCGGCACCGCAGAGCGCCACGGTGGCACCGTCGTCCGGTCAGTCGGCGGGCGCGACGTCGCAGCACCGGACAGGCCATGGCGCTCGGCATCCGCAGCACCACCTGCCGAAGAGCTACCGGGTCGGCCGCAACGAGACCCTCTGGGGTATTGCCAGCAAGCTGCGCCCCGGCGATTCGGTCACCGTAAACCAGATGATGGTGGCGCTGTACCAGCGCAACCCGCGCGCATTCCGCGGCAACATGAACCGGCTCAAGCGCGGCGCCGTCCTGCGCGTGCCGTCGATGCCGGACGTCGCCGCGGTGGGCCGGCTCGATGCCTACCGCGAGGCGCGACACCAGCACCGGGAGTGGCTGGCGGCGCGCCGGCATGCACAGAAGCAGAAGGTCGCGGCTTCCTCGGGGCACCAGGCGCACCTGGAGCTGGTGGCACCGGGTTCGGCGCGCAAGGGCGGCAAGACTTCGGACCAGGCCGCGCAGGAAGGGGCATCCGGTGGCAGCGGCCGCAACGGCGCTTCCGCCGGCGGCAACAGCAAGGCGCTGGCAGCGCTGCAGAGCCAGGTTCAGCAGCTGCAGCAGCGGGTGAACAAGCTCCAGCACATGATGACCGTCAAGAACAACCAGCTGGCGCAGCTCCAGGCGGAGCTGAAAAAGCAGCAGGCGGGCACCGCGGGAGCGATGGGCGCCGGGGTCTCGGGCACCGCATCGCAGCAAGCGTCGGCGTCACAGGCCGCCTCCGGAGGACCCTCCGGCGGATCCTCCGGCCCGGGCGCGGCACCGCAGAAGACCCCCAACGGGGGTTCCGGAGCCGGCAAGCAGGCGGGCGCGGGGGGCTCTCCCGGCAGCCCGGGGGTCAACGGCGGCTCCACCCCGGGGAAGACGGCGCAGAACGGCGCCGGCGCGGCGTCGACGGGCGCGAGTTTGGGCAAGACAGGGAATTCCAGCAACGCCTCGGGTACCCGGAACGCGTCGGGCGCCGGCAAGGCGCCGGGTCAGGCCCAGGGCCAGCCCACCGGCAAGCCGGCGCCCAAGCATGCGGCAACGGCGGCTTCGAAGCGCGCCGGCCCCGCGCGTTCCACCCCGGCCCTGAAAGCCTCGTTGATGGGCCGCATCAAGGGCTTCCTCGCCGTGGTCGAACAGGTCGTGCGCAATCCTCTCGCGCTGGCGGCGGTCGTGGGACTGCCGCTGCTGCTGGGGCTGCTGGTTGCGGTGCGGCGGCGGCGGCAGGCGGCCGAGGCCGGTGGCGTGCTGGAGTCGGAGGATATCGGACGCCTGAATATCGATGAAGATTCCTTCAGCGACGGAGTCGGCGGCGGCACCGACAGCCTGGCGATCACCGGCGACACGGGCCCGGTGGCGGGGAGCTACGAGGACGCCGGGACCACGCGGGTGGAGTCGGGCAGCACCACCTCCTACGCCGCCGGGGAGGAGTTCGCAGCGGGTACCGAGGATGACCACGGCACGGATACCGAACGGGGCGAGGAGGTCCCGGTGGAGGTCGAGGACCCCGTATCCGAGGTCGATTTCCACTTGGCGTACGGCCTCTACGACGAGGCCCTTGGGATCGTTGCCCAGGCGATCGAGAGTGAACCCGCGCGACGTGACCTCAAGCTGAAGCAGCTCGAGGTCCTGTTTGCTGCCGGTCGCGCCGAGACGTTCTTGGAGAAGGCGCGCCAGCTGGCGGAAGAGCCGCAGGGCACTTCTGATTCCAACTGGGACAAGGCGTCCATCATGGGTCGCCAGCTGTTTCCCGAGGAGCCGCTTTTCAGTGCCGACGGTGGCCCGGGGGAGATCGAGGACGACTTCCTGGATATCGACCTGCCGGCCGACGAATCCACCGGGGGCGAACAGTCCGGAGCGTCGGAGGAGTGGCAGCAGGAGGCCAGCGTCGCCGCGGACGACGGAGACGGGGAAACCGGCATCAGCCTGGACGACCTCCTGCCGGACGAGGCGGACATCGCCGCTGGCGGGAGCGCGGCCTCGCTGGAGGAGCCGAACCGGGGCGACCAGCCCGGGCACCTCGGGGAAAAGCAGACGAATGCGGACGAGGCGCGGGATGCCGGCTCCGAGCGTGGCACGGACACTCTGGATGCCCGGGCCGACGACGCCCTGGAGTTCGAGCTGGACGAGGAGCGGCCGGACGGGTCGGGCGCGGATGCATACCCGCCGGAGGACGAGCCCGCGCGAGCAGGTAACGACGCGGATGCCCTGGACTTCGACCTGGACGAGCTGACGGCGCAGACCGACGACCAGGACGACTTTCGCTGGAGCGACGAGACGGCCGGAACCGGCGGCAGCGAGGGCGGCGATGACGATGCCCTGGAATTCGACCTGAGCGAGGAATGGGCCGAGTCCGCGGACGGCGAGTCCCAGTTCCGGGAAGAAGGTGACGCGGCGCCGGAGGACGCCGGAGAAGTGGAGACGACCTCCGAGCGACGCACGGATCTCGACCTCGACCAGCCAGACGTCGATCCGGGCGAGGAACCGGGCCCGGCTGTCCCCGCAGCGACTGCCGGCGATGCCGGGCAGGGCGCCGGCGGAGGGATCGACGAGGACGAGGTCGCCACCAAGCTGGATCTGGCGGAGGCGTATCTTGGCATGGAGGATGCCGAGGGCGCCCGTGCCCTGCTCGAGGAAGTGCTCGGGGAGGGTACCGGCGAGCAGCGTGAGCGTGCCCGCCAGATGCTCGAGGAGGCCGGCGGCGGCACCGGGGCAGCCACCGAGGTGGCCGCCGAGCAGACCCCCTCCGGGGCTCGGCCGGCGACGCCGACGCCCGGTGGTGGGGGCAAGGGCGATGACGAGCCTATCGGGTACGGCGACGATGTCGGCACGAAGCTGGATCTCGCGCGCGCCTATCTCGGCATGGACGATACCGCCGCGGCGCGGCGGATGCTGGACGAGGTGCTGGAAGAAGGCGACGAGGCGCAGAAGCAGGAGGCCCAGTCCCTGCTCGACGAGCTCCGCTGAGCGACCCGCCCCCCGGACGGCCGGAACCGGCCGGGTCGTGCCGGCAAGCCGCAGTGACGGCCGGCATCCGTATCTCTTGCCAACCTTCCCGAGGGTATCGTCAGGTTTCAGCGGCTGTCTGAGCCGTCCTGGCAAGGCGCGAGGCGGGAGTGTGTGGTGGTTCCTGCACGATCGGCCAGCAACGCCTGCCGTATGTGGCGACAGGAGCGCCTGGAGGGAAGCCGGGTGAGCGGCGATGGCGGTGTTGGGCTTGCTCGCCGTGGCAAAGCTGCGCCTTCGCTCCCGCGCCTTGCCCCCAGCGCTCACGCGCCCCTCGGAGTGGCACTACCTCGGACCAGGCCGGTGAGTAATGTCTGAAGTACAGCGCGTGGCGCTGGGACTCGAGTACGACGGCAGCCGCTACCGTGGATGGCAGGTACAGACCCACGCCGACAGCGTGCAGGCGCGAGTCGAGGCCGCGCTCGCCCGGATCGCCGATCATCCGGTGAACGTCACCTGTGCCGGACGGACGGATGCGGGCGTGCACGCCCTGGGCCAAGTGGTTCATTTCGATACCCGGGCGCGGCGTCCGGGGCATGCCTGGGTGTTGGGCGGGAACAGCTGGCTGCCGTCCGACATCAGCGTCGCATGGGCCAGGCCGGTGGCACCGGGGTTCCACGCCCGGTTCAGCGCACGCTGGCGCCGGTACCGATATGTCATCTTCAACCGCCGGGCCCGTTCCGGCCCGCATCGGGACCGTGCCTGCTGGCATCACCACCGGCTGGATGTGCAAGTGATGCGGCGCGCCGCGCGGCAGCTGCTGGGACGACACGATTTCAGCAGCTTCCGGGCCGCGGCCTGCCAAGCGCGCAGTCCCTCGCGCACCGTTCACGCAATCACGCTGCGGCGGCGGGGACATTTCATCATCATGGACGCATGGGCGGACGGTTTCCTGCATCACATGGTACGCAACATCGCCGGCACCCTGATGACCGTTGGACGGCACGAGCGCTCCCCCGCCTGGGTGGCGGAGGTGCTTGCTGCCCGGGACCGGAGGCAGGCGGGGATCACGGCGCCGGCCCAGGGCCTGTATTTCCTTGCCGCCGGCTACCCGGCGCGGTTCGACCTCCCGCCGATCGGTGCGCCACCGGGCGCGGCCCCCGGACCGCTGTCCGATGATGGCCAGTGTGGAATCTGGTAAGCTGCAAGGCTTGGCTTGGGCAACACTGTGGGCGGTATCAGCGGGTTGCGGCGTACGCGGGTCAAGGTTTGCGGAATCACGCGTCTGGAGGATGCCCGCGAGGCGGTCGGGCTGGGGGCGGATGCCCTGGGTCTGGTGTTCTATCCGCCCAGCAAGCGCTACCTGTCGCCGGGCGAGGCGGCGGCGCTGGTCAGAGGCCTGCCGCCGTTCGTGACTACCGTGGGCCTCTTTCTGGACGCTGAGCCGGGATTCGTGGCCGAGGTGCTTGAGCGCGTGCCGGTGGACCTGCTGCAGTTCCACGGGCGGGAGTCGCCGGCCCGGTGCGAGGCGGCGGGCCGCCCCTACATCAAGGCGATCGCCATGGGCGGGGGGGCGGACCCGGGGGAGCAGGCGCAGCGTTTCGCCAGCGCCCGCGGCCTGCTCGTCGACAGTCACGTGGCCGGCGCGCCCGGCGGATCCGGACGTCGCTTCGACTGGCGCACGCTCGGGTCGCTGCCCGCGGGGCCGCCGCTGATCCTGGCCGGGGGACTGACCCCGGAAAACGTGGGCGAGGCGATCCGTGCCGTGCGGCCGTGGGCCGTGGACGTGAGCAGCGGGGTGGAAGACTCCCCGGGGGTGAAGAGCCCGGCGATGATGCGCCGATTCATGGAAGCGGTCGCCGATGCCGACGACCGCTGACAGGGGGTATCCGGACTTGACGACCGAGACCGATGAACGCGTGCCACCGGCGGCGGGCTATCCCGACGCCGAGGGACACTTCGGGCCCTACGGTGGCTGCTTCGTTCCCGAGACCCTGATGCAGCCGTTGATCGAGCTGCGCGAGGCGTGGGAGGAGTGCCGCCGCGACCCGGGGTTCCGCCGGGAGCTGGACCGGGACCTGTCGGACTATGTGGGGCGCCCCTCGCCGCTGTATCTCGCCGAGCGCTGGAGCGCCGAAATCGGCGGCACAGCGATCTACCTGAAGCGGGAGGACCTCAACCACACCGGCGCGCACAAGATCAACAACACGGTCGGACAGGCCCTGCTCGCCCGATACATGGGCAAGACCCGCCTGATTGCCGAGACCGGAGCCGGGCAGCATGGCGTGGCGACAGCGACCGTCGCAGCCCGCCTCGACATGCGCTGTGTGATCTACATGGGTGCCGAGGACATCCGCCGCCAGGCGGCCAATGTCTACCGGATGCGGCTGCTGGGCGCCGAGGTGGTGTCGGTCGACTCGGGATCGCGCACGCTCAAGGACGCCATGAACGAGGCCATGCGCGACTGGGCCGGCAACGTCGACGACACCTTCTACGTCATCGGCACGGTGGCCGGTCCGCATCCCTACCCGCTGATGGTGCGGGAGTTCCAGTCGGTAATCGGCCGCGAGGCCCGCGCCCAGATCCTGGCCCGGGCGGGCCGGCTCCCGGACGCCCTCGTGGCGTGCGTGGGTGGCGGGTCCAACGCGATGGGCCTGTTCCACCCGTTCCTGGACGACACGGGTGTCGCGCTGTACGGGGTGGAGGCGGCCGGCGAAGGCATTGAGACCGGGCGCCACTCGGCGCCGCTGAGTGCCGGGTACCCGGGCGTGCTCCACGGCAACCGGACCTACCTGATGGAGGACGAGGACGGCCAGATCCTGGAGACCCATTCGATCTCGGCCGGCCTGGACTATCCGGGTGTGGGGCCGGAGCACGCCTGGCTCAAGGACAGCGGGCGCGCCCGCTACGTCTCGGTGACCGACGACGAGGCGGTTGCCGCGTTTCACCGGCTGACCCGCACCGAGGGGATCATCCCGGCGCTCGAGCCCAGCCACGCGCTCGCCTTCGTCGAGCGCCTGGCAGCCGATTTGGGGCGCGAGGCGGTGATCATCGTGAGCCTGTCCGGCCGGGGCGACAAGGACGTAGCGACCGTCGCCGGGCGCGAGGGCATCCGCTTATGAGCCGCATTCAGGGACGCTTCGCCAGGCTGCACCAGCAGGGCAGGGCGGCGCTGGTCCCCTACCTGATGGCGGGAGATCCGTCGGCCACGGCCACGCCGGCGTTGATGCACGCCATGGTCGATGCCGGCGCGGACCTGATCGAGCTGGGCATGCCGTTCTCCGATCCGGTCGCCGACGGACCGGTCATCCAGGCAGCCTGCGAACGCGCGCTGGCGGGCGGGATGACACTCAGCGGGGTGCTTGAGATCATGCGCCGTTTCCGGCAGCGCGATGCCGATACTCCGGTGTTGCTGATGGGCTACACCAACCCCATCGAGCGCATGGGCTACGAGCGGTTTGCCCGCGCGGCCGCGGATGCCGGGGCCGACGGCGTGCTGACAGTGGACCTGCCGGCCGCCGAAGGGCGCGAGTTCCTGGATCTGTTGCGTGGCACGGGGCTGGATCCGATCTTCCTGGTCGCCCCGACCACCCCGCCGGCGCGGATCCGCGAGATATGTGCGGCCGCGAGCGGGTTTGTCTACTATGTGTCGCTGAAGGGGGTCACGGGTGCCGCGAGCCTGGACGTCGATGAGGTGGCGCGCCGGCTGGCGCCGCTGCGCGAGATCACTGACCTGCCCGTGGGCGTGGGCTTCGGCATCCGCGACGCGGACGCGGCCGCCCGCGTGGCCCGGGTCGCGGACGCGGTCGTGGTCGGGAGCGCGGTGGTGCATTGCATTGCCGACCGCGATGCGGACGTCGAGCGCGCCCGCGCTTCCGTGACCACGCTGCTCGGGGCCATGCGCCGGGCGATCGACGAGACCAGAATGACCGCCTGACCCCGCGGGGCCGGGCCGCAAGGATACAAAGCCAGAGCGATGAGTTGGTTCAGCAAGCTTGTTTCCACACGCATCCGGACACAGGGAAGCAAGCGACGCCAAGTGCCCGAGGGATTGTGGACCAAGTGCGCGTACTGCGGGGCGGTGCTCTATCGCCCGGAGCTGGAGCGCAGCCTGGAAGTCTGTCCCAAGTGCGACGGGCATATGCGTCTCGGCGCGCGGCGGAGGCTGCGCAGCCTGTTCGACTCGGGTGCGATGACCGAGCTGGCGACGGCTGTCGAGCCGGTCGATCCGCTCCGCTTCCGCGACACCAAGAAATACAAGGACCGGCTCGTGCAGGCGCAGAAGAGCACCGGCGAGAGGGATGCGCTGGTGGTCGGGCAGGGCGAGCTCAACGGTCTCCCCCTGGTCGCCTGCGCCTTTGAATTCCGGTTCCTGGGCGGGTCCATGGGTTCGGTCGTGGGCGAGAAGTTCGTGCGCGCCGTGGGCGCGTGCCTGGAGCAGCGCCTGCCGCTGGTCTGTTTCGCCGCCACCGGCGGCGCCCGCATGCAGGAGTCGCTGCTGTCGCTGATGCAGATGGCCAAGACCAGCGCCGCGCTGGCGCGCCTGTCGGAGCGCGGGCTGCCCTATATCTCGGTGCTCACCGACCCGACCACCGGCGGCGTTTCCGCCAGCCTGGCGATGCTGGGCGACATCAACATCGGTGAGCCCCGTGCGCTGATCGGTTTCGCCGGACCCCGCGTGATCCAGCAGACGGTCGGCCAGACACTGCCCGAAGGCTTCCAGCGTAGCGAGTTTCTGCTGGAGCACGGCGCCCTGGACATGATCGTCCACCGGCACGAGATGCGTGACCGCGTCGCCGACCTGCTGGCGATGCTCACCCGGCGCGCCGAAGCCTGACCGGCAGCGACAGGCCGGCAAGCGACCCGCTGACGGCGATGATGCGATTCCAGAGGCTGTCCGACTGGCTGGCCTGGCAGGAGACCCTCCATCCGAGCGCAATCGACCTGGGCCTGGAGCGCCTGCACCCGGTGGTGCGGCGCATGGGGCGGGAGTGCATTGCCCCGGTGGTCATCACGGTCGGTGGGACCAACGGCAAGGGCTCCGTGGTGCGAATGATGGAAGCGATCTGCCGGGCCGCGGGACTGCGCACCGGTGCCTACACGTCGCCGCACCTGCTGCGCTACAACGAGCGCATCCGCATCGACGGGCGGGAGATCGACGACGACAGTCTGTGCCGGCTGTTCGCGGAAGTCGACCACGCGCGCGGCGAAGTGTCCCTGACCT
This sequence comes from Gammaproteobacteria bacterium, assembly GCA_035638695.1. Classification (GTDB taxonomy): domain Bacteria; phylum Pseudomonadota; class Gammaproteobacteria; order UBA5335; family SLRW01; genus DASQZJ01. The sequence goes on from DASQZM010000012.1 coordinate 52,631, forward strand.
ATTTCGAGTTTGGCACCCTGGCCGCCTTCGCCGGCATCCGGCGTGCGGAGGTCGACGTCGCGCTGCTGGAGGTCGGCCTCGGCGGGCGGCTGGACGCGGTCAACGCGATCGATCCCGATGTTGCCGTGATCACCTCCATCGGCGTCGACCACGTCGAGTGGCTGGGGCCGGACCGGGAGTCCATCGCACGCGAGAAGGCCGGTATCTTCCGCGGCGGGCGACCGGCTGTCTGCGGCGAGCCGGAACCACCCGCGGCCCTGGAAGCGGCCGCCGCGCAGCTGGGAGCGGGGATCCTGTACGCCGGCAGGGACTTCCGCTGGCGCCGGGCCGGCGACCGCTGGGACTTCGCCAGCCACTCGCTGGAGCTGCCGGACCTGCCGATGCCTGCGGCCCCCGGGGGCGTCCAACTGGGCAATGCGGCCACGGCTCTGCAGGCACTGGCCAGCGCCCGGCTGGAGCGTGCGCTGTCGCGGACCGCCGTGGATGCCGGCCTGCGCAGCGCCGTGTTGCCGGGGCGCGTGCAGAGGATTCCCGGTGAGGTGGAGTGGGTGCTGGATGTGGGACACAACCCCCAGAGTGCACGCGCCCTGGCGGCCGCACTGGCGGCAGGCCCGGTCCGCGGCCGGCGTTTGACGGTCCTGGGCATGCTCCGCGACAAGGCCGTCGAGGAGGTCGCCGCCGTGCTGGCGCCCGCGACGGACGCCTGGTACCTGGCGGGCCTGCCGGGGGGCCGCGGCCAGAGCGGGGTGGAGCTGGCGCGTCGCCTGGGAACAACCTTGCCCGGCGCGCGTGCGCAGACGTTCCGCAGCGTACGCCACGCGTGTCGCCGGGCGCGTGCCGACGCCCGGCCCGGTGACCGGATCCTGGTCACCGGATCGTTTCTGACCGTGGCTGAGGCCTTCCGCGCCGGGCTATACTAGCGGCGGCCGGTGGCGGCTTCTGTCCGGACCGGCCCGGTATCAATCAGGCGGGCACCACGCCGCAAGCGGGAGCAGCGATGGACTCACGCCTCAAGCAACGACTGATCGGGGCCGCCGTTCTCTGGCTGCTGGCCTTCATCTTCCTGCCACCCCTGCTGCACTCCTCGTCCGGGCGGAAGACGGTGCAGACGTCGCTCAGCGTGCCGGCGTCGAACCAGGCGCGCCAGACGCGCAGCATTGTTCTCGATCATTCCGGCAGCGCCCAGGCGGCGGGCCAGGGGCAGTCGCATACCGCCACCCCGGGAGCTGACACCGGTGCGTCCCCGGTCCCGGGTTCGCCGCCCAAGGCATCCCGCGAGACGGCAACCGCCGGACAGGCGCAACCGCCGACGGCCGGGGAATCCGATGCATCCGGGCGGCAGAAGTCCGGCCCCGCCGCCGGCGGCGGCAGTGCCAATGCGTCCGGCTCCACGGCAACCGCACGCGGAAAGTGGGCGGTACAGGTCGGCAGCTTCAGCAAGAAGGGCAACGCCCTTGAGCTGCGGAAACGTCTGCGCGAGCGCCAGTATCCGGTAATGGTGATCCCGTTCCGGCTCGAGGGCGAGACCCTCTACCGGGTCCGCGTCGGACCTAGGGCCAGCAAGGAGGCGGCCGGCAAGCTCAAAGCAGAGCTGGCGAAGCGCATGGATCTTGAGGGCCGCGTGGTCAGCCAGAACCCGTGAAGCTGCTGCTCCGGGAGCGGCAGCGACCCGATCCGAGGTGGCGTTACCTGTGACCACGTTAGTAGCATGTCCGCTTCGTCCGTCCGTGCGGGTTCCGTTTCCGGGCGGCGGCGGCACTTCCCCGGGGCGGGGCGTCTGTTCAAGAACATGATTTGGATCGACTTCGTTGTCCTCGCGATTATTGCGCTGTCCGCGCTCGTCAGCCTGTGGCGCGGGTTCATGCGCGAGTTCCTGTCGCTGCTGACCTGGGTTGCCGCGTTCTTGGCCGGTGTCCTGCTCACGCAGCGCGTGGCGCCGGTATTGGCCGGGGTCATCGCCTCGCAGTCCATTCGGGTGGTGGTGGCGTTCGCCGCGCTGTTCATTGTCACCCTGCTGCTCGGTGGCATGATCAACCACTTCGTCGGCCTGGCGGTACAGAAGACCGGGCTGGCGGGAACCGACCGGATGCTCGGCGTGGTGTTCGGGGTGCTCAGGGGCGTGGCCATTGTCGCCCTGTTGGTGCTGCTGGCGGGCCTGACCACGATCCCGCGGGAAAGCTGGTGGCATGCGTCGCTGTTGCTGGCCTATTTCCAGCGCCTGGCCATCTGGGTGACCGGGCTCATGCCGCCGGACCTCGCCAGCCATTTTGCGTATCACTGATGCGGTCCCGGGTTAGAATGATCATTTGTCGCCAAGCCGGAAGGCCGGCCGGCAAACGGGAACGGGCGGGACGGACTCTTTCCGAACGGGGCAGGGCGCAGCGGAAGCGCACCACGGTGGAGGTCGAGGTCGACTGATGTGCGGGATAGCGGGAATCGTCGCCAACGGGCCGGTGAACCAGGATCTCTACGAGGCGCTGACCGTCCTTCAGCATCGCGGGCAGGACGCCAGCGGGATCATGACCTGCGCGGACGATCGCCTGTACCTGCGCAAGGACAACGGGCTGGTGCGGGACGTCTTCCAGGCTCGGCACATGCTCCGGCTGAAGGGGAACATGGGCATTGCTCACTGCCGCTACCCGACCGCCGGCTGCACCTCGTCGGCCGAGGCCCAGCCGTTCTACGTCAATTCCCCATTCGGCATCTCGCTGGCGCACAACGGCAATCTGACCAACGCCGACGCGCTCAAGCATGACCTCTTCCTGGAGGACTTGCGTCACATCAACACCAATTCCGACTCCGAGATCCTGCTGAACGTGTTCGCGCACGAGCTCCAGCGCCAGGGCCGGATCCGGATCAGTCACGACGATATCTTCGAGGCGGTCAGCCGGGTCCACCAGCGCTGCCGGGGCGCCTACGCGGCGGTGGCGATGATCACCGACTATGGCATGGTGGCATTCCGGGACCCCAACGGCATCCGGCCGGTGGTATACGGCAAGCGCGAGACCCGGGATGGTGTGGACTACATGATCGCGTCCGAGAGCGTCGCCCTGGATGTCCTGGGATTCGAGCTGATCGCCGACCTGAAGCCGGGCGAAGCGGTGGTGGTCGATCGCGAGGGGCTGGTCCGCACGCGGCAGTGCGCGGCCGACTGGCAGCACAGCCCGTGCATCTTCGAGTACGTGTACTTCGCCCGACCGGACTCGATCATCGACGACATCTCGGTGTATAAGGCGCGCTTGCGGATGGGCGACCACCTGGCCAGCAAGATCCTGGCGGAATGGCCCGATCACGACATCGACGTGGTGATCCCGATCCCGGACACCAGCCGCACCGCGGCGGTTCAGCTGGCGCACCATCTCGGGGTCAAATACCGCGAGGGCTTCATCAAGAACCGCTATATCGGCCGCACCTTCATCATGCCCGGTCAGAAGATGCGCCGGAGGTCGGTGCGCCGGAAGCTCAACGGCATCGACCTCGAGTTCCGCGGCAAGAACGTGCTGCTGGTGGACGACTCTATCGTCCGCGGCACGACCTCGCAGCAGATCATCCAGATGGCCCGGGGGTTGGGGGCCCGCCGCGTCTACTTCGCCTCGGCGGCGCCCCCGGTGCGCTTCGCCAACGTCTACGGCATCGACATGCCGACCCCCGAGGAGCTGGTGGGCCATGGTCGCTCGGAGGAAGAGATCCAGCAGATCATCGGTGCCGACCGGCTCATCTACCAGAATATCCAGGACCTGATCGAGGCCGTGCGGCGTGGGAATCCCGGCGTCAAGCGCTTTGACACCTCCTGCTTCGACGGGGAGTACGTTACCGGCGACGTCAGCTCCGAGTACCTGGACCGGGTTGCGCGCCTGCGCTCCGACGACGCCAAACAGCGCGCCCTCGACGAGGACCAGGCCGCCATCGAGATGTACAACGCGTCCTGATCCCGGTCCGGTTGACACCTGCCGGGGCCGGGCATACGGTTTATGGCCTTTTTCATCGACGCAACCGGCAGCCGCGCTTGCCCGGTCGCATCATTGCATGAAAATGGCACTACAACCCTGTAGCATTCGGGCGCTGCCGAGAGGTCGTGTTTTGCGGCAGCCCCCGACCCGTTCGGAGCCAGGAACAGGAAATGCGCCGGAAACAGGAGCCGCCGCTCGGCTTCGATACGTTGTCCATTCGTGCCGGGCAGCGCCGCACGGACGAGCAGGAACATTCGGACCCGATCTTCGCCACCTCGAGCTTCGTCTTCCGGAGCGCACGGGAGGCCGCTGCGCGTTTTTCCGGCGAGCTGCCCGGCAACATCTATTCGCGCTTCACCAACCCGACGGTGAGGGCATTCGAGGATCGGCTGGCGGCGCTCGAGGGTGGTGAGGCGTGCGTCGCGACCGCATCAGGCATGGCGGCGATCCTTGCCGCCAGCATGGCGCTGCTGAGCAGTGGCGATCACATCGTGGCGGCACGGGGGCTGTTCGGCACCACCACGGGGCTGTTCGCCAATCACCTGACGCGCTTTGGGGTCGAGGTGTCCTTCGTGCCCGCCGCGGACCCCGACGCCTGGCGTCAGGCCGTGCGGGCGGAGACCCGGTTCCTGTTCCTCGAGACGCCGACCAATCCGATGATCCAGGTCGCGGACATCGCCCGCCTGGCCGAGATCGCGCACGCTAACGGATCATTGCTGATCGTGGACAATTGTTTCTGCACGCCGGCCCTGCAGCGGCCGCTGCAGCTGGGGGCCGACCTGGTCGTGCATTCGGCCACCAAGTTCCTGGATGGCCAGGGGCGCTGCGTTGGCGGGGCCGTGGTCGGCGACGCGACCACGGTCGGCCGCGATGTCTTCGGGTTCCTGCGTACCGCCGGTCCCAGCATGAGCCCCTTCAACGCCTGGGTGTTCCTCAAGGGCCTGGAAACACTGGGTCTGCGGATGCGCGCGCACAGCGAGAGCGCCCTGGCGCTCGCGCGCTGGCTGGCGCAACACCCGGCGGTCACACGGGTGAACTATCCCGGCCTGCCGGAGCATCCGCAGCACGAGCTGGCGGCACGCCAGCAGAATGCGTTCGGCGGGCTGCTTTCATTCGAGGTGGCGGGCGGCCGCGAAGCCGCCTGGGGCGTGATCGACAACAGCCGCCTGCTCTCGATCACCGCCAATCTGGGAGACGTACGCACCACCATTACTCACCCCGCGTCCACTACGCATGGCCGCCTGTCGGAGGAGCAGCGGCAGAGCGCGGGAATCACGGAGGGGCTGCTGCGCCTGTCGGTGGGTCTGGAATCGCTCGCCGACCTCCAGGCCGATCTGGCGCGCGGACTGGACCGGATTCAGCGGTAGCAAGGAACGGGCGCGGGCTGCGTTCGCTCCGGTCCCTGAAATGGTATCGGCTGATACCTTCGGGAAGACTGGTAAACCCGACATTTGGGCGGCCCGTGCGGGACCGTGGCAAGGAGGAGAGCGTGCCGGCAGCGGAGAAGGACTTCTTCGAGGCCACGCGGGCCGGCCTGGTGGAAACGGTGCCGGCGTCGGCGGACCCCGGGGGCGTCCCGGCGGGTTGTTCCCCGCATCCGCACGCCCCGGGGCACACGCCGATACCGCTGGATGGTTCCTGCGACGCCCAGCGCGGCCCGGACCCGAGCGCTGCCGGAAACCGGCCGGACGGGGATCCGGGATGAGCACCCTTTTTATCTCCGATCTTCACCTGGACCCCGACCGACCCGCGATCACCGAGCTGTTCGTGACATTCCTGCGCGGGCCGGCGGCATCCGCGCGCGAGCTCTACATCCTCGGCGACCTGTTCGAGGCGTGGGTGGGCGACGATGCGCCCCTGGCCGAATACCGCCGCGTGATCCGCGGCCTCGCCGCGCTGCGCGATCGGGGCGTGGGCGTGTACGTGATGCACGGCAACCGGGATTTCCTGCTTGGTCGGCGGTTCGCGAAGGCCACCGGAGCCACGCTGCTGGCCGAACCAACGGTGATCGACCTGTACGGGCGGCCCACGGCGATCATGCACGGCGACACTCTGTGCACGGACGACGTCGCCTACCAGGAGTTCCGCCGCAAGGTGCGCCGGCGCTGGCTGCAGCGGGCGTTCCTGAGTCTGCCCAGGCAACTACGCTACCGCATCGTGGCCGACATGCGCCGCCGCAGCCGCGAGCACCAGACACACAAGAGCGCGCAGATCATGGATGTGAATGCGCAGGCAGTCCGCGACGCGTTCCGCACTATCGGCGTGACGCAGATCATCCACGGCCACACGCACCGCCCGGGAATGCATGTGTGTATGGTGGATGGCCGGGCATGTCGGCGAATCGTGCTGGGTGACTGGTACGAGCAGGGCAGCGTATTGTGCTGCGACCGCGATGGGTGCCGCCTGCACGCGCTCGACGCCGGGCATGCTGAGAGCAAACTACGCGAGTGAGGACGGGGCGGGCGCTGCCACGGGCGGGCCCAACACCGCCATCGCCGCTCACACGCCCTCCCTGCGGGCGCGCCTGGCGCCTGCTCTGGACGGCGTTGCCCGTCGCTCGTGTGGCGCTACTACACTACTCCGCTCCGGTACCCCGCCACGAGGGCACCGGCGGCCGCCGAGGCCTGACAATTCCTTCGAGAAGATTGGTAATATTCGCGCCATGACGCAGACGCAGGTCAAGACCCGCTTCGCGCCCAGCCCGACCGGCCACCTGCATCCGGGCAACGCGCGCACCGCGCTGTTCAACTTCCTCCTGGCCCGGCATGAGGGCGGGATCTTCCTGCTGCGGCTGGAGGACACCGATGCCGGCCGGGGCAACGAGGCCAGTGTGGACGCGCTCCAGCAGGATCTGAACTGGCTCGGCATCCATTGGGACGAGGGCGGCCGCGAGTGCCGGCAGTCCCGGCGCGGGGCGGTCTATGCCGAGCAGTACCGGCGGCTGGAGGAGCGCGGGCAGGCCTACCCCTGTTTCTGCAGCACCGCCGAGCTGGAACGGGTGCGCCGGGGCCAGCTCGCCCGGGGCGAGGCTCCCCGCTATCCGGGCACCTGCGCGAGCCTTCCGGCACAGGAAAGCCGTCGGCGGCTGGAGGCCGGCGAGCCCGCCACGCTGCGCTTCCGGGTGGGTGACCGGCACGAGATCCGGTTCCACGACCTGGTCCGCGGGGAGCAGCGTTTCCGGGGCGCGGATATCGGCGATTTCGTGGTCCGGCGTGCCGACGGCAGCCCCGCGTTCTTCTTCAGCAACGCGGTGGACGACGCGCTGATGGGCGTGACCCACGTACTGCGTGGCGACGACCATCTCGCGAACACTCCCCGGCAGCTGATGTTGCTTCAGGCGCTGGGGTTGCCGACGCCGGTATACGGCCATCTGGGTCTGGTCGTCGACGAGACCGGGGCGCCCCTGTCGAAAAGGCGCGGCAGCACGACGCTGGCACAGCTGCGCGCGCAGGGCTACCTTCCCGGGGCGCTGTGCAACTACCTGGCGCGCCTCGGACACGCGGTCGCCTCGGCAGGGTGCCTGGACATGGGGACGCTGGCGCGGGGGTTCGCCCCCGGCCGTCTCGGCCGCGCGCCGGCGCGATTTGATCTTCAGCAGCTGCGCCACTGGCAGAAGCTGGCGGTTGCAGGCCTGGATCCGGAGCGGATGCAGGAGTGGCTGGAGCCGGAGATCCGGGACCGGGTTCCCGCCGGGGCCCTGGCGGCGTTCGTGGAGAGCGTCCGGCCAAACGTGGTGTTTCCGGAGGACGCGATCTTCTGGGCCCGCGTGCTGTTCGGTGACCAAATCCGATGGGACCGGCCGGCCCGCGAGCTGCTGCGCGACGCAGGCGGGGCATTCTTTGCCCGAGCGCGCCGCGCCCTGGAGGGGGGACCCGACGACGCCTCCGTGGAGCGCCTGAAACACGCAACCGGCCGCAAGGGTGCTGCCCTGTTCCGGCCGTTGCGGGTTGCGCTGACCGGCGTGGATCACGGGCCGGGCATCGCGGCGCTGATCGCGCTGATCCCGCCTCCGGAGCTGGCCCGGCGACTGGCGGCGGCCGAGCGCGAGGCCCGCGCATCCGACTGAGGCCAGATCATGTTATCGATCCACAACAGCCTGGGTGGCGAGAGAGCCGCGCTGGAGCCGATCGAGCCCGGCCACGTGCGCATGTACGTGTGCGGAGTGACCACTTATGACTATTGCCACCTGGGCCATGCGCGCGTGATGGTGGTCTTCGACGTTGTGGCCCGCTACCTGCGCAGCCTCGGCTACCGCGTCAGGTACGTGCGCAACATCACCGATATCGACGACAAGATCATCCGCCGGGCAGACGAGACCGGCGAGTCGTGGACGGAGCTTACCGAGCGCTTCACCCGGGCGATGCACGAGGACGCCGCGGCGCTCGGGGTGCTGCCGCCGGACGAGGAGCCGCGGGCCACGGCGCACATCGACGATATCATCGCCATGATCCGGCGCCTCGAGGAGCGCGGCTACGCTTATCGGGCGGAAAACGGCGATGTCTATTACGACGTCAGCCGCTTCGGAGACTACGGGCGGCTGTCCGGAGAGCGCCCCGAGGCGCTGCGTGCGGGCGCCCGGGTGGAGGTGGCGGCGGCCAAGACGGACCCGTTGGACTTCGTGCTGTGGAAGGCGGCGAAGCCCGGCGAACCTGCCTGGGATTCCCCCTGGGGACCGGGGCGCCCCGGCTGGCACATCGAGTGCTCGGCGATGTCGACGCACTGTCTCGGCGCGCACTTCGACATCCACGGCGGCGGCCTGGACCTGAAGTTCCCGCACCATGAGAACGAGATCGCGCAGTCGGTGGCGGCGACCGGCGAGCCGTTCGTCAACATCTGGATGCACAACGGCTTCGTCCAGGTCGACCAGGAGAAGATGTCCAAGTCGCTGGGCAATTTCTTCACCATCCGTGACATCCTGGCCCGCTATCGCCCCGAAACGGTCCGCTATTTCATCGTGGCCAGCCACTACCGCAGCCCGCTGAACTACTCGGACGCCAACCTGGAGGACGCGCGCGCCTCGCTCAGCCGGCTCTACCTCGCGCTGCGCGACCTCCCGGCCGGCCGCCCGCCGGCCCCGGGGGACGAGGCGCCGTGGCGCGAGCGCTTCCGGACCGCGATGGACGATGATTTCAACACGCCGCGGGCGCTGGCGGTGCTGTTCGACCTGGCGCGGGAGATCAACCGCCGGCGCCAGCAGGGGGACGCCGCCGGCGCCGCCGGCCTGGGGCGGACGCTGGTGTCGCTGGCGGAGCCGCTGGGCCTGTTGCAGGACGATCCCGAGACCTTCCTGCAGGGCGGGGCGGGCGAGAGCCGTCTCGACAGCGCCGAGATCGAGACGCTCGTGAGCCGTCGCAGCGAGGCGCGCGCGCGCCGCGACTGGGCGGAAGCGGACCGCATCCGGGATCAACTCACGGCACAGGGGATCGAGCTCGAGGACGGGCCCGCGGGGACTAGCTGGCGGCGCAGTTGAGACCGTCGCGCCCGCTCATGCGCTGCCCTGGAGCCGCTCGGGGGGGAGCGCGAGCCCCTGGTGGCGCAACGAGGCTTCCAGGGTATTCTGCAACAGCGTCGCTATGGTCATTGGGCCAACCCCGCCGGGTACCGGGCTGATCCAGGCTGCCCGTGCCCGCGCCGCCTCGAACTGGACATCGCCCGCCAGGCGCCCGTCGGCCAGGCGGGTGGTACCGGCGTCGATCACGATCGCCCCCGGCCGCACCCAATCCCCCGGAATGAGCCCCGCCTTGCCGACCGCGACGATCAGTATCTCGGCCCTCTCGACCTCGGCTCGCAGATCGCGGGTGAACCGGTGGCACACAATGGTGGTGGCGCCGGCGAGGAGCAGCTCCAGGGCCATCGGGCGACCCACGATGTTTGAGGCGCCCACGACCACCGCCCGCTGCCCGTGCAGGTCGATGCCCGTTTCGCCGAGCAGGGTGATGATCCCGCGTGGGGTGCAGGCCCTCAGGAGCGGAACCCGCTGGGCGAGCCGGCCAACGTTGTAAGGGTGAAAACCGTCGACGTCCTTGCCCGGATCGATCAGCTCGATCACCGTGGCACCGGGGATATGCGGCGGGAGCGGGACCTGCACCAGGATCCCGTCGACGCCGTCATCGCGGTTGAGCTCGCCGATCAGCTCGTAGAGTTCGCCGGCCGGAATGTCTGCCGGGAGATCGAAGGCGTGGGAAACGATGCCCACTTCGTCGCAGGCCCGGCGCTTGTTGCGCACGTATACCTGCGAAGCGGGGTCATGTCCCACCAGAACCACCGCCAAGCCGGGCACCCGCCCGCCGGCGGCGCGCAGGTTCCCGACCCGCCGGGCCACATCCTGGCGAATGCGGGCGGCGAGCTTCTTGCCATCCAGGATATTCGCGGTCATGGGCTGCCCATGGTGGCACTTGGACCGGCATCGACCATCCCGGGCGGGCCGGCCGGCAGTGTCCGCCGGTCGCTGTCGGCGCAGAGTTTCGCACGCGCCGGCGCGGGCGCACAAGCGCCGGCGGCCGATTGACCTGCCCGGGGCCCGCGGGTATGATTGCAGCCCTTGCGCAGGGCGCCCCCGGATATTCTGAAAGCCGTAACGATCCGGGCTCACCGGGGTATAGCGCAGCTTGGTAGCGCGCCTGCTTTGGGAGCAGGAAGTCGGGGGTTCGAATCCCTCTACCCCGACCATTATCGCGTCAGGGGATCCTGGCAACGTCTGTCCGGCGCCTGTAGCTCAA
>DASQZM010000013.1:0-62383 GCA_035638695.1 Gammaproteobacteria bacterium
CTGACGTGACTCAGCCCCGGACACCCGTACCCCTCAATGGTCGGACCCAGCATCCCCAGCTCCCCCATCTCGCGTACGATCGAACGCTCAAAACGCTCGTGCCGGAAACCCTCCCGAACCCGCGGCAGCAGCCGCTCCCGACAGTAACTGTGCACACTGTCCCGCACCATCCGCTCGTCCTCGCTCAGCTGGCTCTCCAGCGCAAGCGGATCAGACCATGTGAATACCGGGCGGGCGCCCTCTTTGGTGACCATTTCTGCTCCTCTCCGGGGCGCCGGGCGCCCGGTGTGAAAGGGACCGAAAACGAGATGCCGCGGACACCCGGGTCACCCGCTCAGGAGGCGCCCCCGCCCCAGCCCGGGCGGGCGCCGGCGCGACTCGCGCTGCGTCCGCGCGTGGGCGTCTGCGGAATGGCGAAGCCGCGACTGGCGGCCGCGCGGGTGATGATCATCAGCTTCGCGTACCACCCGGCCGCGGCCGCCACCAGTCCGGCGGCCGTGACCAGCTCGACCGCAAAGGGCCAGACCAGCCAGCCCGCGACCAGCAGCACCGCCGGCAACGCGTGTCCGAACCAGAGAAAGCGCGCGCCGAGTGCGTCGATCGCGCGCATACTCCGCGTTGGCGCGCCGCGCGCGCGCAGGCGGCGCGCGTAGCCCAGCCAGAGCCCGGCGCGCGCGGCCAGCAGCACCGCCAGCGCAACCTCCAGGGCGAGCGCCCGCGGGGCCGACTGCGCGAATGCCGTGATCGCCAGGAACACGCCCACCCCCTCGGTGAGCCCGGTGGCGACCATCACCCAGCGCAGGGTCGACTCGCTCCAGGCGGGGATGCCACGCGCGCGGTGCAGGATGTGTGCCTGGCAGTAGAGGAAGCCGGCCGCACAGAGCCCCGCCAGGGCCAGCAGCGGCGCCGCCGCGACGGTTCCGTAGAACCATGCCACCGCGACGGCCCCCGCGCCGGCCGCGAACAGCGGCAGCGACAGCACGCCCTCCCGGGTCATCCAGGACGTCCGTGGATGGAAGAACACGTTGACCGCCCGCCAGGGGCGCCCCAGCTCGAGGAAGACCATGCTCAGGCCGAAGGCGACGCAGGCCAGCCCCAGCAGCAGGCCCGGCATCCACAGCCCGCCGAAGGCCGCGACCACGGTGGCCGTGAGCACCAGCCCGGTGCCCACGCCGCCGCCGATGAAGTTCGAGGCCGCACGCAGGTCCCAGGAGCTCTGCAGGCGCGGATGCGGAGTGTAACCGGCAGCACCGGTGCTCATGGCGTCACCTCCTCTTGCTCGCTTTGCTCGCCGTCCCACAGGTAGTAGAAGCCCGGGCCGGTGCCGGCATCCTCGTTCATCCGGAAATGGCGGTTCTCGCGCAGCAGGTGCGCGACGTTGCTGCCCGGGTCGTCGAGGTCGCCGAAGGCCAGGGCCCCGGCGATGCAGGAGTTGACGCAGGCGGGCGTGGCATCGGGGTGGACGCCCGGGGTGAGCCCCTGCGCCACCCCCGTGTCGATCACGTCGACGCAGAACGTGCATTTCTGCGCCACGCCCAGCATCCTGGGATCGAAGCGCGCCTTCTCCACCTCCGTCGGCCCCTCAGCATAAGCCCAGGTCGCCTCGCGCACGATGCTGCGGGCGTCGTAGGGACAGGCGAGCGTGCAGTAGCCACAGCCGATGCACATGTCGTAGTCGATGGTCACGATACCGTCGTCGCGCTTCTGCGAGGCGGTCGACGGGCAGACCTCGACACAGGCCGGCTCGTCGCAGTGCTGGCATCCCGTGGGGACGAACACCCGCTGCACGTCCGGGTACTCGCCCACCTCCATGTCCAGCACCTTGCGCCACTGCACGCCGGGGAAGGTGGCATTGCTCACCTTGCAGGCGGCGGTGCAGGTCTGGCAGCCCACGCACTTGCGCAGGTCCGCCACCATCGCGTAGCGGGTCATGAGGCACCTCCCAGCCGGCGTACGGCGACCCGCACGACGTCGGCCCCCGACCCGGAGGAGTCGGTCAGGTCCAGCGACAGCGGCGAGAGCCGGTTCAGGCTCGGGTACTCGCGATCTTTGGCGTACGGTGTCGCCCACTGCCCGAACTGGGCGGGTATGACGACCGTGTCGGGCCGCACGCCCTGCATCAGCTCGGCGCGTCCGACCGTGGCCCCGGTCATGGATCGCACCTCCACCCGATCGCCCTGCGCGATGCCGTACCGCTCGGCGGTGCGGGTATTGATGATCACCCGCCCGGTGCCGCGCACGTTGGAGCCGACCTCGTCCATGAGCTGAATCGCAACGTTGTTGCCGGTCGTGTACTGCATGCTCTTGGTCGTGATCGCCCACAGGGGGTAGTCGTCGGCCCGCCCCCCGGATTTTTCCAGCTGGCGAATCCACAGCCCGGGGAAGTCGTGCCAGGTGGGGATCGCCTCGTAGTCCTTGAGCTGCTCGTCCCACCAGTGATAGCCGGCCTCGTGCATGCGCGCCTCGAGCTCCTTGCCGACGCGCTTCAGGCGCTCCTGGTAGGGCAGTTCGAAGCGCAACCCCTTCTCCAGCATGGTCGGGTACAGATACCAGTCAGCGCGCTTGAAGGGGACCAGGTAGAAGCCGTGCTCGCGGAACCAGTCCAGTCCGCGGACCTCCTTGCCCCGCGAGAACTCGGCAGTGGCGGCCCGGCAGGCCGCGTCCCAGATCTCCTCGACGTCGTGCTCGCGCGCGGGGTCGAGCGTGAAGTCGTAACCCTCGCCCTTGAGGGGCACGACGCTGGCACCGCGGTTGATCGCCTGGTAGTAGTCCTCGGCCAGGCCCGTGCGCCGGGCCAGCTCGCCCGCGATCCAGGTCATGTCCCGCGCCTCCCCCTGCGGTGCCACCGCGGGACAGCGCAGCGCCACGCCCTGGTAATCCCAGTGCTGCTCCACGTACTTGGTGCCCCCCACGGGAATCAGCTGCATGCTCTCCAGGTCGGTCGCATCGGGCAGCAGGATGTCGGCCATGTGGTTGGTCTCGTCGCGGGTGTACGCGAACGCCACCACGAATGGCATGCGCGACATGATCTCGGTGATCTGCCCGGTGTCCCAGAACGAGATCGCGGGGTTGGTGCGGTAGACGAACCAGAGGTCCGGATAGATCGGCTTGGGCCAGTTCTCGGGGGCCTTCCGCAGGAACATCCAGGCGAGGTGGGTCGGTCCGAGTGCCTGGCTCCAGGCGGAGTTGCCCACGATCGGCACCAGCGTCTTGTGGGCGTTCCGCCCCGAAGGCCGCTCGTCCCAGTGTTCGGGGTCCGCCGGGTTTTCCCAGTGCTCGCGATCGGTCGCGTTCAGGCGGGCCGCCATGAAGCCGTCCTCGCCGGGCTTGACGCTGAGCAGCCGGTTCTCGTGGGGACGATTGAGGCGGATCGTGGTGCCCAGGGTCCCGCCGGGCACCTCCAGGGCACCTACCAGGGTGGCCAGTACGGTCCGGGACCAGACGCAATGATAGGCGCCCCAGCCGTTGTTGACCGTCTTGCCCAGGGTCACCGCGACCGGCCGATAGGGCAGGACCTGGCCCTCGACCTCGATGGTCTCGCCCACGCAGGCGTTTTCCAGGTATTCGTTCGCGACCCGCCGAATGGTCTCGGCGGGCAGGTCGCACTCGCCGGCGGCCCACTCCGGCGTGTAGGGCTCCATGGTTTTCGCCATGACCGTGAAGGCGGTGTCCGCCGGGACATCCCGGTGCTCGATCAGCGTATCGTCGGGGCCCACTTCCACCGCCGAGGGGACCACCACCTCGCCTTCCAGGGCCGGCACCGCGTCCGGGGTGTCATGCGCTACCGCCCGCCCGGTGCGGCTGTCCCAGACCAGCGGCTTACGGCTTTCCGGCTCGCGCAGGTAGTAACCGTTGGGCCCCACCAGATATGGTGAGGCGGTGCGGTCGCGCAGGAAAGCCACGTCCAGCGACTCGCGGGGATGCTCGAACACCAGCACGTGGATCATGGCGAACATGAAGGCGGGGTCCGTCTTGGGCTTGATCGGTACCCATTCCGCGGAGGCGGCAGCGGTCACGGACAGGTGGGGCTCGACCTGTACGCGCTTGATGCCCCGCATGCGGGCCTGGGCGTGCCGGTACACGGCGCAGGCCCCGCCGCTGGCCTCGGTGTTGGCGCCGAAGGACACGATGTAGCGCGTGTTGACGGTATCGGCGCAGACGGTGAACGCGCGGTGCCAGTACTCGCCGTAGACGTGCTCGGCGTGCACGCATTTCACGCCCTGCCCGGAGCCGAAGCTGAAGTCCATCGGGCCCCACGCCGACAGGAACGCGGGCAAGGTGCCCATGTAGCTCTGCGGGGTCCCCCCATGGCCGAACGTCGCCGCCACGCGCGGATAGCCCTGCTCGTTCCGCAGTCCGCGCGCCCGGATCGCCTTGAGACGCCCGGCGATCTCGTCGAGGGCCTCATCCCAGCTGATCGGCACGAAGCCCGGGTCCTCGTCGCGCCCCTTGCAGGGATTGGTTCGTCGCATCGGCGTCCGGATGCGGTGGGGGTTGTAGGTCTTCTGTATCAGCCCGAAGGCCTTCACACAGACCCGCCCTTGGGCCGGGTGGACACCCTCGGCCTCGAAATTCGGGCGGATCTGGGTGGCGATCCCGTCTTCGACCTTCACGGTCATCAGGTCCGGACCGGCAACGCAGTTGTAGCAGTAAGAGGGCACCCACTGCGACGACCCTTCGCGTATCGCGCTCATTGGCCTGTCTCCTCTACGCGCGCCACGTCTTCACTCGGCGTATCAGACAATTTGGTACGACTTTACTTGTTTTGAGAATATGACACAATTTCTGTTTATGCAATCTCTATTTTTGAATCATCTCGGAAGAACTATCCGTCACCACCCTACCCGGCGGCTATTCAGCCGAATTTGTAGAGGATTCCGTACCCGCCCCGCGGCCAGTTCCAATCCAGGTTGTCGTGCTCGGCACACACGATGCGACACGACCCGCACTCCAGGCAGCCGTCGGTGCTGACTCGGACAAGACCGTCCGCGTCGAGGCTGTAGGCCCCCGCCGGACAGATCGTGAGACAGGCGCGGTGGCGGCAATCATCCCGGCAGATATCGGGGTCCCGGAGGCGAATGTGCGGCCTGCCCTCGTCCACCCGATAGCGGTTGTGGTGCAATTTCTCGGCGACGGCGCTCATCTCAGCGTCCTCCCCGACTTCCCAGCGCACGCCAGAGCTTGAACGCGTCGCCGGCCAGCCCACCCAGGCCGCGTCGGTCGCGGAATGCACGAAGCGCCTCGCGTTGCTTCGTGCGCTTGTCGATGCCGTCGACCTGCAGCATCTTTGCGACAGCATGGTTGACCAGTTCGGGATAATCCGTGAAGAACTGCCGGTTGTTCTCGAGCAGGCGCGGGACGCGCCGGTACCTGTGCAGGTCCTTGATCACGAACGACCTGGCGAGTGCCTCGCGATAGGCCGAAAGGTTACGCGCCGTCATCGGCCGGCCGCCCGCCTTGAGCTTGAGGATCGCCTCGCCAGCCAGGCGCCCGGAGGTCATTGCGAGATTGGAGCCCTCGCGATGGACCGCGTTGTTCAGGTGCGCCGCATCGCCCACCATGACCCAGCCATCGCCGTGCATCCCGGGCAGAGAGTCGTAGCCGCCCTCGGGCAGCAGGTGCGCCGCAAACTCACGGGCCTCACCACCGCGCAGCAGGGGGGCCACTGCCGGGTGAGACTTGAGCTGTTCGAGCAGGTCGTACGGGCGCAGGCCGGTCGCCTTGAAATGCGCCAGCAGGCAACCCACGCCGACGCTCACCGACTCCTTGTTCGTGTACAGGAAGCCCGTGCCCACCATGCCACGGGTGATGGCGCCCATCATTTCGGTCGCCACGCCCTCGTCGCGCCCGATGTTGAACCGCGCCTCGAGCGTGCCGCGCTCGAGGAATACCGTTTCCTTGACGGCCAGAGCCACTTCCGTGGCCCGCAATTCCGGGCGCAGGCCCGCGACCACGGCCAGGCGCGAGTTTACGCCGTCGGCGAGCACCACCACGTCGGCATGCACGTCGCCCCCAGCGCGCTCGGTGCGGACACCGACCACGCGGTCGCGCTCCACCAGCAGCTCGCGCACCGTCGTTTCGCAGATGAGCAACGCACCCGCTTCGCGCACCTTCTCGGAAAACCATCGGTCGAACGGCGCGCGTAGGATCGTGTAGCGCCCCGGCGGCCCCTCACCGCGCGGCGCGCGGAAATGCGTGCCCACGTACGAAGACTCGTCCATCATCCACATGCGCTGCTCGACGATCGGACGCTCGAGCGGAGCGCCGCGCCGGCACCCGGGCACGACGCGCTCGAGCGCGTCGGCGTACAGGATGGCACCTTGGACGTTCTTGGTGCCCGGTGCCTCTCCCCGCTCGACCTGGAGCACATCGAGTCCGCCCCTGGCGAGCGTAAGTGCCGCCGCATTTCCCGCGGGACCGGCACCGACCACGATGGCATCGAACCGGTTAGCCATAACGACGCCCTTCGCCCGCCCGGGCCGGATCCGGGCGGGCCCGTGAAAACGCATCGCTGAGGGCCGGCAGCAGCGAGGTGGCGTCGGCCACGATCCCATAGGTCGCGATATCGAAGATCGGCGCATCGGGATCGGTATTGATGGCCACGATTATCTCGGCGTTCTCCATGCCCACGCGGTGCTGCACCGCCCCGGAAATGCCCGCGGCGATATACAGCGATGGCCGCACCGTGTGCCCGGTCTGGCCGATCTGGCGCCCATGCGCGGCCCAGCCGGCCTGCACCAGCGGACGGCTCACGCCCATTTCACCCCCGAGCACCTGCGCCAATCCCCGCACCAGAGCAAGGTTCTCGCGCCGGCCGAGCCCGCGGCCACCGGATACCACGATGCGCGCATCTACCAGTCGGGCGCCGTCTTCGCGGGGCTCCGGCAGATGCGCGAGTACCTTGCTCACGATGGCGTGCTCGGCAAGGTCGACGCGTTCTCGAATCACGCTTCCCTGACGACTGGCGTCCGGTTCCGGACGCGGCATCACCCCGGGGCGCACGGTCGCCATCTGGGGACGTCGTGCACGGGTTTCGATGGTGCACAGCAAACTGCCCCCGAAGGTTGGCCGTGTCGAAGCGAGGCATCCGCTCTCGGGGTCGCTCGCAAGCTGCGTACAATCGGCTGTCAGACCGGTTTCGAGGTCCGTGGCGACGGCCCCGGCCAGATCCCGCCCAAGGGGCGTGGCGCCGAGCAGCAGGACCGCCGGCCGGTGGGCACGGGCCGCGCCGGCCAGCGCGCTGGCGTATGCCGCCGTTCGATAGTGGCGCAGCACACCGTCCTCGAGGATGCGTACCAGGTCGGCACCGTAGGCGACCGCGCGCCCGGCCGCGGCCTCGAGACCGTGCTCGGCAGCTCCGGCAACCACGGCGGTCAGCGGTGTTGCCAGGGTATCCGCCAGACGACGTCCCTCGCCGAGCAGCTCCCAGGAGACATCGTGGGGCTCGCCATGCTGCTGCTCCACCAGGACCCACACCCCGGAGGCCTGGGCGGCGGCGCAGTGCCGGGCCGGGCCGCGATTACGGATCAACATGACAGGCCCGTCCGTCCGGCACCGGTCCGCGCGACTTCGGCGCCGACCAACTCGGCGAGCAGCTCCGGGTGTCCCCGAGCAAGTGCGTCGAGCAGGATCGCCGCCGCGTCGGCAGGCTCCCGCTCGGCCGTTTCCAGGCGCTGCGTGGGGCGCTCGACCGGGTCCGGCGCAAAGACGCGCCGGACCCGTGTTGGGGAGCCCTTCAGCCCCACCACCTCGGAACCGTCCAGGCCGATGTCCGCGGCCGACCAGCGCGGAACCTCTGCCCGCTCGGCGCGCAGCACGTCATCGAGGCTGCCGAACCGTACCTGGTTCGTACCCTCAAGCATACTGATCAGACACGGCAGACGGCTCTCGATCGTCTGGCTTGCACTACCGAGGCGGCGCCGCACCACGATCCGGCGCGAGGCGGGATCAAGCGAGTCGATCTCCACCACGTACGAGAGCGGATCAAGCCCGAGCCGGCCCGCAAGCCCGGGACCGACCTGCCCGGTGTCGCCGTCGATGGTCTGCCTGCCGCAGAACACGACGTCAACAGGCTGTTCCCGATGCAGCATCGCAACGGCATGCGCCAACACCAGTGCCGTCGCCAGCGTGTCTGAGCCCGCGAACGCCCGGTCCGTGATCAGACGGGCCTGATCCGCCCCGTGCGCCAGGCAGCGGCGCAGCGCGGCGGTAGCCGACCGGGGGCCCATGGTCAGGACCGTCACCTGCCCAGCGTGCCGGTCCCGCAGCGTCAGTGCCGCCTCCAGCGCGTGCAGGTCGTACGGATTGACGATACTGGGCACGCCCTGGCGCATGATCGTGTTGGTTTCCGGATGGATCGATATCTGGCTGCTATCCGGCACTTGTTTGATACACACGACACTATGCATAGCCATCCCGTTCCTGCTGGTTCGTCTGCACTCGGCCGCGCTGGCGCGTTATACATGCAAAGTCGTACTAGTTTACCTTAATAGCTTCGCGCTGTCAGCTTTTCCGAAATTGGCGGCAGGAGGCACGGGCGGGAGGGGCTGCCGGGAACCGGCCCGAGGGCTCGCAGGCCGTGGATCCGGTGCCGCTCGCACAGCTACTGGTTCCCCGGCCGGTACTCGACGGAGGCCCCGTAGGATAGCGGCTGACGCTGCGCCGGTCGGTGTGCGAGGCCCCGCCCGTGCTCGCCCCGAGGCAACCTTCCTTACCCGCGGAATGGATGTCCAAGGCGTCATGCCCGGACGTTCCCCCCCTCTCTCGGGGCGGCCGCCCGCGCGGCGGCCGCCCCCTTCTGGTCCCCGTGGAGATCAGCCCTTGCCGCGCAGATCGCGCACACGCACCGCCTTGCCCTCCGAGCGCGGGATCTCCCCCGGATGCTTGACGGCCACCTTGCAGTTGACGCCGATCAGCGACTTCACGTGATGGCGGACGTCGCCGGCGATCCGCGCGTAACCGGACTCCTCCGTGCCGGCCACGGCCTCCACCTCGATACCGAGCGAGTCCATCACGCCCTCGCGGGTCAGCACGAGCTGGTAGTGGGGGGCGATCTGGCCGAACCCGACCAGGACCGCCTCGATCTGCGACGGATAGACGTTGACGCCGTGGATGATCAGCATGTCGTCGTTGCGCCCGGTCAGGCGCAGGATCCGCGCGTGGCTGCGCCCGCACCCGCAGCGATCGCTCACGATCCGGGTGATGTCCCGCGTGCGATAGCGGATCATCGGCAGGGCGCGCTTGGTCAGCGTGGTGATGACCAGCTCTCCGCTCTCGCCCTCCGGGACGGGCTCGCCGGTCTCGGGCTCGACCACCTCGAACAGGAAATGGTCCTCCCAGCCGTGCAGGCCGTTGGCCAGCTCGCATTCCACCGCCACCCCGGGCCCGAGGATCTCGGACAGGCCGTAGATGTCACGGGCCATGATCCCCAGGCGGCTCTCCAGCTCGGCACGCAGCGCCTCGCTCCAGGGTTCCGCGCCGAAGACCCCGGTATGCAAGGGCCCCGAACGCAGGTCGACGCCCACCCGTTCGGCCTGCTCGGCGATGTTGAGCGCATACGACGGGGTGGCGCAGAGGACGTTCGCCCTGAAATCGCGCAGCAGCGTGATCTGCTTCTCGGTGTTGCCCCCGGACATCGGCGTGACCGTGCATCCGAGCTGCTCGGCACCGTAGTGGGCGCCCAGGCCGCCGGTGAACAGGCCGTATCCATACGCGTTGTGCACGATGTCTCCCGGGCGGGCGCCGGCCGCCATCATCGAGCGGGCCATCAGGTGCGACCAGGTGTTGAGATCGCCCCGGGTATAGCCGACCACCGTGGGCCGACCGGTCGTTCCCGAGGAGGCGTGCAACCGCACGATTCTTTCGCGCGGCACGGCGAACATGCCGAAGGGGTAGTTCTCGCGCAGATGGTCCTTGAACGTGAACGGAAACCGCCGGATATCCGCCAATGAACGCAAATCGTCCGGCATCACCCCCGCCGCGTCGAACGCGCGCCGGAAGTGCTCCACGTTCCGGTACGCGTGCTGCAAAGTCCGTTTCAGGCGCTCCAGCTGAAGCGCCTGAAGCTCGCGCCGCGGCATCGTTTCGACCGCGGCCTCGTAATACGCGTCGCGCCCGCGCGGCGGCGCGATCGCGGAACTCTGAGCTGTTGTTGCAACCATGGGTCGACTCCTGAGCAGGTTAATCGCGGCATCGCGGCGGGAGCCGTCTCGCGTCCCCACCGCCCGAACGCTTGCCTTCGCTAGGCCAGCGCCGGCCCTTAATTGAACATTCATTCATAAAATAGCACCATAATACCGGTTTGTGATCGACTGTTCATTCAGAATCTGGCGCAGAAGCGTGGGCGACGCGCCCGCCGTGGCAAGGCAGGCCGCTCGCCCCGACCGCCAGGTGTCTCCTCCTGCGCTTGGTGATACGGGACCACGCGGTCTTAATGGTATTGTGGTATCGTATTACTGTAAAGGCGACCGCAAATTGACCCAGGTCAAGATGGGCACCAACCGCCGGCCCTGAGAATCGCAGCAGGCGCCACGCAATCCCCGCAAGGCGCCGCGTGCGGGCGGCTGGGGCCCCCCGCTAGGGCGTTGCTGGAAAGGCCCGGCCATGGGCTTTTTCAGCGTCGCACCCGGTCCTCTCCGAACAGGTCGACAGTCATGCTGAAAGTCTACGAGATCGATGGTGTCATACCGGTGGTGCATCCCAGCGCCTTCGTCCACCCCTCGGCCGTACTGATCGGTGATGTCGTGGTCGGACCCGGCTGTTACGTCGGCCCGTGCGCTTCGCTGCGCGGGGATTTCGGCCCGATTCGCCTGGAGGAAGGCTCCAATGTGCAGGACACCTGCGTCATCCACGGTTTCATGGCCGGCGACACGGTGGTGGAGCGCAACGGGCACGTCGGCCACGGCGCCGTGCTTCACTGCTGCCGGATCGGCGAAGACGCGCTTGTGGGCATGAACGCGGTGGTCCTGGACGAGGCGGTAGTCGGGGAATCGGCCTGGGTTGCGGCTGCCGCCCTGGTGCGCGCCGGCTTCGAGGTGCCACCACGGCACCTGGCCGCGGGCACCCCCGCGAAGGTGGTGCGTCCGCTCACGGCGAAGGATCTGAGGTGGAAGACCTGGGGAACACGCCAGTATCAGGCCCTGGCCAGGCGCAGCGGAGAGAGCATGCGGGTGGTGGAGGCTCTAACCGAGCCCGAATCGGATCGTCCCCGCCTGAGCGCCGAAGCATATACGCCGTTGCACCGGCAGGAACGCTGAAGCCGATCGCCCGGCAGGTGCCGTACGCTCCCGGATCCGCGGCGGCCCAGGCCGCGCTCCGGAACGGTCGACCCCGTCCCCCGGGCGCAAGCCCTCTCCGGGCGGACGCAGGTTGAACAGCCGGGTGCGGCGGGGGACGAGGCCGGGCACTGCCCGTGACGGGCACGCCCGGCCCAATCCGATTTGCCGCCTACCTCTTGTCCGCGATGAACGACGGCATCACGACGCTCGCCTGGGCCACCGATTTCGGCCACACGACGGACTGCTTGCCGTTCTGCCATTGGAAAGCCACGCCGGTCACCAGGCCCGGACCGTACATCAGGGCGTGCGCAAACCGGGCATGGCGCCCGTAGAAACGGATCCGCCCGGTCGCACCGACGTAGTCGGTCGCTGCCAGCTGGCCGACGAGCTTCTCAGTGCTGTGCAGGCCGGCCTTGTTCGCCGCATCGGCAATCACGTAGATCGAGTCGTAACTGGTATAGGCCATCAGCATCGGCGCATCGTGGTACTTCCGGATGTAGGCGTGGTAGAACGCTGCGGTCTTGGAAGTAATCGGGGCTCCGCCGGCGCCGTTGGTGACGACGATCACCCCCTGGGCCGCGCCGTTGGACCGCTGCCAGAAGTCGGTGCTCCCCGCCTGCATGTTGAAGCCGAGCATCAGTGCCGGCACCTGGTCCTGCTGCCACTGCAGCACGGGACGCAGTCCGGTATGCGCCATGCCGGTGACGATCACCGTTGGGTGCAGCCCTTCGATGCGGTTGTAGACCGGTCCGAAGTCGGTCGTGCTGGGCGAGTAGGTGATGCGCCCCAAGACCTTGAATCCGGCCTTGGGCAGACAGGCCTCGTAGGCCCGGTCCAGCGGCTGGGTCCAGGCCGCCTGCTCGCTCAGGATCACCGCGGAGGGGCGTCCAGGGGCGTCCTTGAGCAGCAGGCTATGCGCCGCATCGCACACCTCCTGGGCGATGAAGTGCCCGTTGAGCTGGAGCTGGAAGACGTTGCGGTATCGCTTGTAGTGCGTACGAATGAGTTCGCCGATCTTGCTCGAGCCGGACTCGACGATCAGCGGCACGTCCAGGCGGCCGGCGTAATTGGCCAGCGCCATCGAGTCTTCGCTGGTGAACACCCCCGCCACCACCTGGGCATGATCCTGCTCGACCGCGCGCTGCATCGCGCGCACCGACGCACTTGTCGACAGCTGGCTGTCGAAGATCAACAACTTGACCGTGTGCCCGCCGATCCCGCCGGCGCGGTTGATGCGTTCGGCCGCCAGCTTTGCGCCCCGCACCACGGCCTTGCCGGGCGTGATTGCCAGCGGCGTGACGATGGCGATGCGGATGGGTTCGGCCGCCCGGACGGGTCGCGGCAGGACGGCCACGCCAACCAGCAAACTGGCCGCCAACGCTAGCCGGGTGCAAATCGGGAAATTCCGTTTCATGACGTTACCCCGCGTGCTCTAGTTACGCCTGGCCGGACCAGGCGGGCCTGCTGGTGTCAGCGCGCCGGGCGACGCAGGAATCGCACGACGTTCACCCCTCCGGGGTGACCCGGCCGCGGCTGGCCGGCCGGATCAGGGATCCCGGGCCCGGCCGATCGTCGCCGACTCGGCCAAGTGCCTTGCGCCCCGGCCTCCGGCGACGTAATCCGGGACGGCCGGGCTCTATCGAGTGAACATTCATTCGACGCTTGGCCAGATCGCCGCGTAAAATAATTGTTCCTTCACTGTTTCAGCTAAGATCGCCCCCCGGGCCGAACCTGTCGTTGCACCGGACCCGCCCCCGGCACCGCCTCTGCGCGCCGGCTCGAACGGGAAATCCGCACCTGCGCCCCGCGGACCGCCGGGCTTCTCCTCCCTGCCCGCTCCGTCTGGCTACGGTCGGGCAGATTTCATCCAGACTAGAGCCTATTACCCCTAAGCCCGGGCCCGATTGATCCAGATCAACGCGCGGGCGCGGTCCGTATGCATTGCCGCCGCCCGCGACCACCAGGCCTTGCCGCTCACGGCCCGGTCCCGGCGGACGCGTGCCGGATTGCCGGGGAGCTCAGGACGCGCCCGCGAGGGATCCATCCCCCTGTCGGTCCTGCATCGCCGCAAGCTGCTCGCGCCCGGCCTGGGTCAGGCTGGCGTTCAGGTACAGGTCCAGGCCGCGCTCGAGATACTGCTCCAGGGTGTAGCGCTGTCCCAGCCGCCAGTACTTGAGCGCCCAGGAGTGCGCAAACATCACCAGCTGATGAGTCAGGAACTCCACATCCAGCGCCTGGAAGAGCCCCTGGTCGATGCAGGCCTGGATGCACTCGGCGATGAGTCCGTTCGACTCGAGCTCGGCCTGCATGACCACCTTGCGGCTTGGTTCGGGCAGCGACTTGGTCGAGCGGTAGGCCAGCACGGTCGCATCGCGCCGCTCGTCCACCACCCGGCAGTACGTGCGCACGGCCGTGACGAACCGCGCCAGCGGATCCTCGACGCCGGCCAACGCCGCCGGGATGCCGCGCTGGTAGCCGGCCACCACGTCCAGGATCGAGTGCAGCAGGATGTCGTCCTTGTCGCTGAAGTACTGGTAGATCAGCCCGGGACTGACCCCGGCCTTTTTCGCGATCTGCTGCACCGTCGTGCGATAGTAGCCCTGGCGCGCGAACAGTCCGACCGCCGCGCCGATCACCTGCTCCTGACGCCGCTCGACGAGCGCGTCGTCCGTATGCCTGCCCCTGGTGTCCATCCGCTTCCCCGAAAACTGGATCCACTGCGCACGCCGCCCCGCGACCATCATAGTCCGTACTCCCCTCCCGGCGCAGCCCGCAGCTCGGCCGCAAGGAGCTCCCGCAGGCGCCCGCGCTGGATTTTGCCGGTCGCCGTCATGGGCAGCGCCTCGAAGAATCTTACGGCGCGCGGATACTTGTACGGGGCGGTGCGCTGCTTGGCGAATTCCTGCAACGCGCTCGCCGTCGCCGCGTCCCCGGCGACGCCGCGGCGCGGAACCACGCAGGCGCAAACGACATTGCCCCGCGCCGCGTCGGGCAGGCCGACGACCGCGCACTGGTCCACCCAGGGATGCTCGATCAGGCACTGTTCGACTTCCCGGGGGGAGACGTTGTAGCCGGAGGAGATGATCATGTCGTCGGCGCGGCTCACGTACCAGAAACAGCCTTCCGGGTCCTGTTCGCAGATGTCGCCGGTCAGGTTCCAGCCCGACAGTACCGCACTTTTCTGCTGCGCGGGATCGTCGATGTAGCGGACCCCGGTCGGTCCCCGGACAGCCAGACGTCCCTGCTCTCCGCGGGGGACCGGCTCGCCGTTGCCGTCGAGCAGAACCGCCCGATAACCCGGGACCGGGTGGCCCATGGAGCCTGGGCAGTTCACCGATTCGAACTCTGACAGGAAGTGGCTGAGCATCTCGCTGGCACCCAGGCCGTTGACGATCCGGATACCGGTGGCGTCGAGCCAGTCCTGCCACAGGCCCTGCGGCAGATGTTCTCCGGCGGAGCTGCACTTGCGCAGGCTCGAGATGTCGCTGTCCGGGATGCGCTCGAGCATGGCATGGAACACCGTGGGCACGGCGTACAGGCTCGTGACCTTGTGCCGGACCACCGCTTCGAGTATCGCCTCGGGCGTCGGGCGCCCCGCGATCAGCACGGACGTGGCGCCGTAGCGCAGCGGGAAGATCAGGGAGGCGGCCAGCCCGTAGGTGAAGGCGAACGACGACGATCCACAGACGACGTCATCCGGACGCACGGTATAACGCTGGGGCCAGCAGTCCGATACCGCCAGGATGTCCCGGTGAAAGTGCACCGCGCCCTTGGGCTCGCCCGTGGTGCCCGAGGTGAACGTGATCAGCGCCGGGTCGTCGGCCGCCGTGGCCACGGAGCCGGCCTCGCGCGGGGCCGACTCGATCCGGCGGTCGATCTCCGCCTCGGCGGGCGAGCATCCCAGCGGCGTGTAATAGCCGACGTCCTTCGGCCGCTGCGCCCGGGCACGGGCCAGCTCCAGCTCCTCGGCCAGGTCGAGCTCGCACAGGGCGAGGCGTACCGCCGCCTTGTCGATCACGTACCGGATATCGTCGGCGCGCAGCAACGGGGAAGTTGTGACGCAGACGCCGCCCGCCTTCAGAACCGCCAGCCAGCAAACGGCGGCCATGGGCGAGTTGCCGCCGCGGATCAGCACGCGCTCGCCAGGGACCAGGTGATACCGCCGGTCAAGTACGCGAACCAGACGCTCGACGCGGTCGCGCAGCAGCGCATACGGCCAGCGGACGCCTTCGTAGACAAACGCGGTCCGGTCGCGGGCGTCGCCCGTGGCCGCCCGATCGAGCAGCGTCGCGGCATTGTACCGGTCCGGATAGCCCCGCAGGTGCGCGGCGCTGTAGTCGAACTCGGGCCACAGCTCGCGCGGGGACAGCCGGTCCCTGACGAACGTGTCCGCATGAGCGGTGGGAACGTTCCCGGGGGGGCGCATGGTTACCTCCCGCCTGGGGCTTCTTGCCAGGCTTTGTGGCTCTTGTCGACCATCAGTCGCCCTCGAACCTCGGCTTTTCCTTGGCCACGAACGCCCGATAGGCGCGCCGGAAATCCTGCGTCTGCATGCAGATCGACTGGGCCTGGGCCTCGGCCTCGATGGCCTCCTCCAGCCCCATATTCCATTCCTGCAACAGCATCGTCTTGGTCATGGCGTGAGCAAAGTTGGGCCCACGTGCGAGCGACAGTGCCGTGGCCCGGGCCGTATCCTGCAGCGCGTCCGGTTCGGCCAGGGCGTTGTAGAAGCCCCAGCGTTCGGCCTCGACGCCGCCCATGGCGCGTCCGGTGAACAGCAGCTCGGAAGCCCGCCCGTGCCCGACGATGGCGCTGAGCAGCGCGCATGCGCCCATATCGGCACCGGCGAGGCCGACTTTCACGAACAGGAAGGCGACCTTGCTCTGGGGCGTGCCATAGCGGATGTCCGAGCCGCAGGCGAGCATAGTGCCGGCACCGGCACAGATGCCGTCGATGGCGCAGACGATGGGCTGCGGACACTTGCGCATCGCCTTGACCACGTCGCCGGTCATCCGCGTGAAGGCCAGCAGGCCGGTCATATCCTGTTCCGTGAGGGGACCGATGATCTCGTGCACGTCGCCGCCGGAACAGAAGTTCCCGCCGGCCCCGGTCAGGACCACGGCCTTGATCTCGGGGCAATAGCTGAAGTCGCGAAAGAGGTCGCGCAACTCGCCGTAGGAATCGAACGTCAGCGGATTCTTGCGCTCGGGCCGATTCAGCGTGATGGTCGCGATCCCGTCCTCGGTGTCGAGCTTGAAATGCTCCGGGCGGAACTCACTCGCGGGTATCGTCTTCATGGCTTGGTTCTCCGGGTCGAGGGCGCTAGCCGGCCATCGTCAGGCCGCCGCTGACGCTGACGACCTGGCCGGTCATGTACTCCGAGGCGGGGCTGGCAAAGAACAGCACCGCCTCGGCGATATCCGAAGGCTTGCCGAAGCGGCGCATCGGGATGGCCCGCAGGAAGGCTTCCCGGTGCTTCTCGGGCACGGCATCGAGCAGGGGGGTCTCGGTGGGGCCGGGACAGACGCAGTTGACGGTGATGCCGTAGCGCGCGGTCTCGCGCGCGAGCGCCTTGGACAGGGCGATGACACCGCCCTTGGCGCCCGAGTAGACGGTCTCCCCGAGGCTGCCCACGCGACCCGCGTCGCTGGAGACGTTCACCACGCGTCCCGACTTGCGCTCGATCATGCCCGGCAGGAACGCGCGTATGACGCGGATCGGCCCCTTGAGGTTGACCTCGATGACGCGATCGATGAACGCCTGGTCGTTGTCCACGAAGGGCTGGATCTTGCCCCAGCCGGCGACATTGGCCACCACATCGACCCGCCCGGCCCGGGCCAGCACCACCTCGGCGAAGGCGGCGACCGAACGATCGTCGGCGACATCCAGCGGGACGAAGGCCGCCTTGCCGCCCTCGTCGGCGATCGCCTCGGCGGCGGCGCGGCCCTTGTCCTCGGAGATGTCCCCGAGCACCACGCTGGCACCGGCGCCGGCCAGGGCCCGGGCCGTGGCGAGCCCGATTCCGGAAGCGGCTCCGGTCACGATGGCTGTGTGTTCGTCGAATGTCATGGTCTTCCCACCTCTGCTTTAGGTGACGGATCCGGGCGCGCCTGCACCCGATCCATGTCCAGGAATGCGGTGAGGCGCCTGCGGGTCTCCGGCTCCGCCAGCAACTGCCGGGTCGCGCCCAGCTCCGCCTCGAACCCGGCGCCGTCGCCACGGTCGGCAAGCCCGATGCAGGCCTTGGCCGCGGCAACCGCGGCCCGGGGCAACCTCGCCAGCCGATCCGCAATTTCCGCCGCGCGGGCCGCCAGTTCCGGCGCCGGCAGCACCCAGTGAAGCAGCCCCATGTCGGCCGCCGTCGCGCCGTCGATCGTTTCGGCGCCCAGGATCAGGCGCCTGGCGAGGGCCCCTCCGCACACCCGCACCAGGCGCTGGGTCCCGCCGCCACCGGGCACCAGGCCCAGCGAAAGCTCGGGCAAGCCCACCCGGACCTCGCGCGCGCCGAGGCGCAGGTCGCAGGCCAGGGCCAGCTCGAGGCCCCCGCCGAGGGCATGGCCGCCGATCTCGGCCAGGGTTACCGTCGGCAGCGCCTCCAGCCGATCGAACAGCGCTTGCAGGCGCCGCACGAAAGCGACCTGCGCGTCGGCGCCACCGCGCCCGCCGATCGCGGCACGCATCTCGTCGAGGTCGGCGCCGGCACTGAAGCAGCGACCCTCGCCGCGCAGGTGCAGCACGACCACCCGGGGATCGGCCTGCACCCGCTCGAGCACCTGCCACAGCGCCTCCACCATCCCCCGGCCGAGCGCGTTGACGGGCGGCCGGTCCAGCGTCACCTGCGCCACTCCATCCCGCCGCTCGTAGCGCACGCCGTCCCTCTCGCTCGCCTCCGCGGCCGCGTTGGTCGCCGAGGCGTTCATGGCGACACCGGTGCGCCCGTCCGGTGATTCCCGGGCGCCGCCTGCGGGAAGCGGGCGCGCGGGGCCTGCTGTCGTGATCCGGTCATTCGCGGTGCCCTCCCGCCATCCGTTCCAGAGCGTGGCTGCTGTTGCTGTGCGCGTATCGAGCGAATGTTCATTCATAGCCTACCAGAGTTCCCGCAGATTGTGAATGACTATTCGTTCAACGCTCTTGCGCGTGCCGCACGCCACCTGGCCGCCGGCAGACCGGCCCCAGGGCGCCCGGCTCGGCGGTCGCTGAAGCTGCGCCCGATGGGCCGCGGCAGGGAAGCGCGTCGGTCCCCTCCCGGGGGTCGCACGATCGCACCTGTGCCACCGCGGCCCGGGGCGACCGGGCCGGCCCTCAGCCATGCGAGCGGGCAGCGGAATCCCGCCCGGCGGCGCCGGCCAGTCCCAGCCGGGCGGTGGCCAACGGCGCCAGACGGTCCTTGCGCACCTTGCCGCTGGAGGTCTGCGGAAACTCGTCGAAGGCGAGCACGTAATCCGGGATCTTGTGGCGGGCCACCCGGGAAAAGAGCGGCACGACCGCCGCCCGATCCAGGGCCGCCGCCCGGTCGGCGAGGACCACGCAGGCGCAGGTCCGTTCCCCGAGCTCCGGGTCCGGAACCGGCACCACACAGGCCATCAGGACCGCCGGGTGACGATGCAGCAGGAGTTCGATCTCGTTCGGATAGAGGTTCTGCCCGCCGCGAACGATCATATCCTTGTGGCGACCGACCACGGTGAGCGTGCCGCCGGGCGACAGATAGCCCAGGTCCTCCACCGACACCCAGCCCGAGGGGCGTCGCGCGGCCGCCGTGCGCACGGGATCGCGGAAATACTCGAGAAACGTGGTCGGTCCGCGAACCCAGATCTGGCCGATCTCCCCGATCGGGACGGTCCGCTCGTTCGCCATCACCCGCAGCTCGAGGCCGCCGAACATGGGGCCGCCGGACGTCGCCGCGACCACCTCCGCGGGATCCTCGGGGCGGGTCATGCTCGCGTGCCCGAACTCGGTGGCCCCGTAGGTCATGCTGATGGTGCAGCCGAAACGCTCGCCAATCGAGCGCATCACCTCGGGCGGCGCCGCCATGCCCCCGAGATAGATGGCGCGTACGCTGGAGACGTCGCACGCCGCGTCCATCGCGGCGAGCATACGGATGACCATGGTCGGCACGGCCACCAGGTGGTCGACCCGCTGGACGGCGATCGCCTGCAGGGCGCGGCGGGCGTCGAACCCGTCCGTCAGCACCAGGGTGCCGCCGCTGATCAGCGGACACGCCAGCCCGTATTCCAATCCCAGGGCATGGCTCAGCGGCACCAGACACAGCCACACGCCGCCCTCGGCACGACGCACCGCGTTGGAGGCCTGCGCCATGCGCAGCAGCCCTTCGTGGGTGTGGACCACGCCCTTCGGCGCGCCGGTGGTCCCGGAGGTGTAGAGCATCGCCGCCGGAGCGTCCGGCTCGGGCGCGGAAGGCAGGGCACCGCGCGTGCCCCCGGCCGCCGGGCCCTCACCCAGCGCCACCAGGCGGGCGCCCAGGCGACCGTCAGCCAGGGCGTCGCCCACCACGCCCGCCAGGTCCCGCGTGCGCGGGCCGCCGCCGGCGACGACGACGCCGGCCTCGCTGTGGGCGAGTATCCCTTCGACCTCCCGCAGCCCGTTGTTGGTCGCCAGCGGCACCAGCACCGTACCGAGGCGGTAGCTCGCCAGGGCGGTCACCACGTACTCGCAACCGTTCGGCAGCATCACCGCGACCCGGTCGCCGGCTCTGGCGCCCTGGCCGTGCAACACCCGCGCGCGCGCCAGGACGGCGTCCCACAGTTGCCGGTAGGTCAGGGCGCCAACGTCGTCGACCAACGCCGGCCGATCAGGATACCGCCGGCTGGTCCGCTCGATTTCCGCGGCCAGCGTGGTCCCTCCCGGGAGCACGCCGGGGGCCTGCACGTAGCTGTAGCCGTCCCGCGAGACCAGGTAGTCCATCGTGCCCTCCCGCCGCCGACGATCGGCCTGCTTCGTCGCGGCCTGCGGCTGTCTGGCGTGTCTGCCCCCGGGCGGCTCGTTGACCCCCGTCGGCGATGCGCCGTGCGGACCGGCGCCCCCGCGCGCGGCAGGCCCGCCGGTCCGTGTCACCCTCAGGGCGAGACCTCGTCCAGGACCCGCGCACGGGTCCTCACGCCCAGTTGCGCGAGCGCGCCCGCAACCACGAGGAAGCCACCGATCAGCGTGAACGCGCCGAGCACCGACATCCGGGGCAGCAGCGGCGCGATCAGGATCAGACCCACGCCGCCGCCCAGGTGGCCCACGCCGTCAACCAGGGCAAATCCCGTGGTACGGGCGCGGGTCGGGAACTGCTCGGTGGACCAGCTGTAGGCGACCGGCACCCACATGTTGAAGCCGAAGAACACGATGATCGCGCCGATCACGCTCAGCACGAAGTAATGCCCGGCAAGCGCGATCAGGGCCCCGCCGGCGAGCGTGATGACCGCGGCGACCAGGATCCAGGAGCCCCGCTCCACGATCTCGCCCCACCTGACCATGAACAAGGCACAGGCGATGAATCCCAGCGTGCCGAACGCCGCGATCAGTCCGGCCTCCGGCGGCGGGTAGTTGAGCGAGGACAGCACCGAGGTGAATCCCGCCGCGTAGGAGTACACGGTGATGTAGCCGATGAACCAGACCGCGGCCATCAGCAGCGTGCGCTGGAGGTACTTTGGATCCAGCAGGATGTGGGAGTAGGCAAGCGGCTTGCGCTTCAGGGATGCCAGCGCCACCGCGACCGGTTCGGTGACCGGCGCGAGCGTGCCATGGCGCTGCGCCCGTTCCTCCATGTCCTGCACCACCTGCTCGGCCTCGTCCAGGCGGTTGTTGGCCACCAGCCAGCGCGGGGATTCCGGCAGCTGGAAGCGCAGGAGAATTCCGATCAGCGCGAGCAGGCCACCGACCGCGTACATCACCCGCCAGCCAATGGCGAAGTGCTCGCCGGCGACGGCGAAAGGCAGCCCCAGGGGGAACGGCGTCGCCGGGGTCGTCAGGATCAGCCCGAGCCAGATGCCGACAAACGCGCCCAGCGCGGAGAACAGGAAGATGAGCGAGGTGTACTTGACCCGGTCCCGGCTCGGGGCGACCTCGTTGATGTAGGTGTTGACGACGGCCAGGTCCGCGCCGATCCCCACACCGGTCAGTATGCGCGCGGCATTGAATCCCAGGTAGCTGTGGACGAATACCGTCGCCAGCGAGCCCAGGCCGGTGATCAGCATCGTCACCAGCAGCATGTCGCGCCGTCCGATCCGGTCCGAAATCGGGCTCAGGATCAGCGTCCCGATCACGTAACCCACCAGGTTGAGCAGCACCGGCAGCCCCAGGAACCCGGAAGCGTTGTGCGGTGAGCACGAAGGCACGATCTGCGCACAGGTCTGGATGAACGACACGTTGATGTCGAAGATGTCGTAGAAGGTAAACAGGAAGCCGATCCCGATGATGCCGATGAACAGGAAGGGCAGTGACCAGACCGAGATCCGGTCCAGGCGCGCGATCAGGTGGCCAGCTCGTTTGTTGTTCGTCACGATCGTCTCCTCGTCTTGGCACGCGTAGGCTTATGTGCGCCCGGCAAGCTGGAAGCGCCGGATCTTGCCGGTAGCGGTTTTGGGCAACTCATCGATGAACTCGATCCAGCGCGGGTATTTCCACAGCGCCGCCCGCGAGCGGACGAAGTCCTTCAGCTCCCGTTCCAGCCGGGAGGACGGCTCGATGCCGTCGCGCAGCACCACGAAGGCCTTGGGCTTGACCAGGTTTGCCCGGTTCCGGGCCGGGACCACCGCCGCCTCGAGCACCGACGGGTGCGCGAGCAGGATCGACTCCACCTCGAAGGGCGAGACCCAGTTGCCCCCCACTTTCATCATGTCGTCGGCCCGTCCGCAGTAGTGGTAGTCGCCCGGGGCGTCGACGAAGTACTTGTCGCCGGTACGCGTCCAGGGCCCCAGAAACGTGCGCAGACTCTTGTCGCGCTGGTTCCAGTACCCGCCCGAGGCCGAGGGACCCTGCACCCAGAGCTCGCCGATCTCGCCCACGGCGACGTCCGCGCCGGCGTCGTCGACGAGCCGGACCTGGTAGCCGGGGACCGGCTGGCCCGAGGTGCCGTAACGCACGCGCCCCGGGCGGTTGCTCAGGAACGTGTGCAGCATCTCGGTGCAGCCCACGCCGTCAACGATCTCGCAGCCGAAACGCGCCTCCCAGGCGCGCCCCACGGCCTCCGGCAGCGCCTCGCCGGCCGACACGCACAGGCGTGGGCGCGCGTGCGCAACGCCGTCCTTCTCCACCGCCGCGAGGACCTGGCCGAACAGGGTCGGCACGCCGAAGAAGACCGTCGGCTGGTGCCGGTCGAGCACCGCCAGAACGGTTTCCGGCGTCGGTCGCAGGGCCGTGTAAACCGCCGTCGCGCCGACGCTGAACGGGTGGGTCATGCCGTTGCCCAGGCCGAAGGCGAAGAACAGCTTCGGCGCCGAGAAGACCACGTCGTCCGCGCTGATCCCGAGGATCCCGTGACCGAATAGCTCGGCCGTGGCGCGCAGGCTCCCCTGGAGATGACGGACGCCTTTGGCCGGACCCGTCGAGCCCGAGGAGTAAAGCCAGAACGCCACGTCGTCCGGGGTGCGCCGGGCGGCCTCGAGCGGGCCCGCCGCCGCTTGCGCCAAATCCGCCAGAGCGGGCAGGCCCGCAAGCGGGCGCCCCTGCACCAGCACGTGGCGCAGCAGCGGCTGATCGGCCAGCGCCGGAGCGACCTTCTCCATGAGGTCGGCACTGACGATGACCGCCTGGGCGCGGCTGTCGGACACGATCCGGCGGTAGTCGTCGCTCGTGAGCAGGGTGTTGAGCGGCACGGGAACGAACCCGGCCTTCATCGCCCCCCAGAAGGCCGCCGGAAAATCGACCGAATCCAGCATGACGATCGCGACCCGGGCCTCCTGGTCCACGCCGAGCTGCAGCAGTGCCCGGCCGACCGCGTCCATCCGCCGCGCCAGTTCCGCGTAGGTGTATCGGCCGTCATCGTCGACCACCGCGATCCGCTGCCCCCGTCCCTCGTCCAGGTGCCGATCGATGAAATCCACCGCTGCGTTGTACCCGGCCGGCGGCGTGGGTGCCGGCGCCGCTGCGCCCGGCTTGGTCGCGGTCTGTAGCATCTGTCGTCTCCTCCGTCGTCCGGACGCCGTGGCGGGTCCGGGGGACCCGCCCGGCGACTGTCGGTTCCCGCAGCACCAAGTCAGACGGGACAGCGAGCGAACCGCCATTCACAACATAGCACGCCGATCGGGAATTGTGAACGATTGTTCATTCAATATCTGGACAATGCTTCGCGTGAATGCCCGCCGGGCCGCGGGCCTCACCCCCCGCAAACGGCCGCCCGGCCCGGTCAGACCCCGCCGGCATCGGGCGGCATGCGCCCCACGCCGCAATTACGGTATTCTGGTAACGTAATCACTGTGTAGCGCCGCCCGATTGACCTGGATCAGGTGAGCACGCCGTGTTCGCCACGCCGGGGCCGGCTGTGGGGGAACATCCAATGCGGGCTAGGCCGGCTGCGCCGCCGTTGAGCAACCCGCGTCCGGATCGTTGCGGGCCGCCTCGATGCTCGCCCGGACCTCGGCCTCCAGCCCCTCCGGGTCGCTCTCGACCCGACGGGCCCAGTCAGCGAACCGCGTCTCCAGGGCCGACCGGCCCCGCGCCCGGACCTGGCCGTAGCCGCGCACCCAGACCGACAGCTCGGCCGTCGCGCAGGCAAGCGAATAGCTCCTGCCGGCCGCCGTGACCACGGCGCCCAGCCAGGCGTCGATCGCCGCCTGCTCGAGCGCGAAGACGGGCGAGTGCGGCCGGACGCGGCGTAGCCAGGCCAGCACCTTCAGCGCCGCGTACCCGGACGGAGAGGAGGTCCGGATGCGCAATGGCATCCCGGCCTCCAGCCGCCCGGTCCCCGGCAGCCATCCCCGCAACGCGCGCGGCACCAGCGCCAGCAACTCCTCCCGGCCGGGTTTCAGGAACTCGACCACCTCGACCGGCTCGCCGGCCCCGGCGCCCACCTCGGTGCGGATCCTTGCCAGTCGCCCGGGACGGGTCTTCAGCTGCGCCACCCGCATCACGTCCTCGTAGCTCATCCACGCCGCCAGCCGCCGGGCCACCGTTGCCACCAGGCGATGCTCGGCATCCCCCGCCGGGACCGCCGCCTCGACCACCGGTGCCAGGCGGCGCAGGTAGCGTGCCGCGTAGGCCGCGTCCTGGTAATCGAGCAGGCGCGCCAGGGCATGGCCGACCAGCGGGCGGAGTGGCTCGGGGAGCTTCGCCATGGCCAGCGCCGGCTCGAGTATCGGCGGCACGGGCTCGCAGCGCGTGGCGGGGTCCGTGGTCACCGTCGGGCCGGGGCGGCGCGCGAGCTGGAGGCCCTGCTCGAATCCCGCCAGGTTGTCGCGTACGGCAACCCCCCGCGCCCGGATGGCTGCGCGGAAGTCGTCCGGGGCGAGGGGGAGCACCGCGCTGCCGGCGACCGCGCCGAGCAGCACCGCGTTCAGCGACTGACCCGGCCAGGCGCCGAAACGGATCACGCGCCCGGCGGCCTGCTGAATCCCGTCCAGGATCGCGCCGATTGCGGTGCGCCCGTCGCCGGCCACCGTCTTCTCGGCGGTGCTGTAGATCCGGTCCGTCGCCGTGATCACCGTGGTGCCCTGGGTGACGAAACCGCGTTCCAGGGCCCGACCGGCCTCGGTCGGCTCGAGCGCGGCGACCAGGTCGACGTCGCCCGGGTCCGGGAACAGGGTGAAGACCGGTGCCGCAGGCGGTTCCCGGTCCGGATAGAGCTCGAAGTAATAGGTCGTCGCCCCGGTGCGCTGCGCGACCCCGGGGATCGAGGTGGCCTGTGCCGGATAGCCCGCGATGCGCGCGGCCTCCACCAACCAGTCCCCCAGGACGCCACCACCCTGCCCGCCCACGGCGGCGAGCAGAACGCAGATCGGACGGTCGCTGTTCATGAGGCCCCCATCAGATTCATGACCCGCCCGGCAAGCGCCTGGCGCAGGCGCTGCCCGAAGGTTGGGTTCGAGGTACACGTGGCGCGATAGAAGGACGGGCAAAGCTTCGCCGCCTGGGCGGCCGAGCCGCACAGGCCGCAGGCGACGCAGTCGGCCGCGACGTAGGCCGTCGGTCCGTCCTTGAGGGGATCGGCGGGGGGGCGCAGGGTGAGCGAGGGGCAGCCGCTCAGACGCATGCACGAGTGGTCGCCGGTGCAGACCTCCTCGTCGACCCCGAAGCGGGCGCGGCGGAGCGGACGTCCGGCCGCCTCGGCCTCCTGGCGCAGGCGCTGGTCGCGCCGCCGCCGCGCCAGCCGGCACTCCTGGTCGGAGATGACCACGCGCAGCCCGCCGGCGGGTGCTGACAGCGCCTCGCGCAAGGTCTGCATGCTCGCCTGGACGTCGTAGGAATCGACCCGCCGGATCCAGTTGACGCCCATGCCGCGCAGGGTCGCCTCGATGGACAGCCGTACCGGTTTCCCCGAGGCATTGCGCCCGGTCGAGGGGACATGCTGTTGCCCGGTGGCGGACGCGTAGCCGTTTTCCAGGATGATCAGGACCGCGTCGTGCCGGTTCCACTGAGCGTTGGCGGCACCGGTGGTGATGCCGTTGTGCCAGAAGCCACCGTCGCCCATCACGGCCACGCTGGGCTTGCCCAGGGCGGGGCCCACCGCGCCGGCGCTCGCCAGGCTCATGCCATAGCCAAGCACCGTGCTGCCCATGTTGAACGGGGGCAACGTCGCGAACGTGTTGCAACCGATGTCGGATGAGATATGCAACCGCCCGGTCTCGTTCTGCAGCAGCTTGAGCGCCGAGAAGATCGGGCGTTCGGGACAGCCGGTGCAAAAGCCCGGCGGCCGGGGTGGCAGCGCCGCGCCCGCCATCGACCGGGCCTGTTCGACCGCTTCCGAGAGCATCCGCTGGCGCTCGCCGACGCGCCGGGAGAGGTCGCCGCCGGCGACGTCCGTGAGCCATCGGGCCAGCCCGCCGCGCACGACCTCGCCGGTGTACTCGCCCGCCACGGGGAGCACGTCCTTGCCGGCAATCCGGCAGGCGCTCCCGGCGCGCTGGGCGATCGCGCGCACCTCCTGCTCGATCAAGGCCGGATTGCCCTCCTCGACCACCAGCACCGCGTCCTTGGCGGCGACGAAGGACTCGATCTCGTCGGGGACCAGCGGGTGGATGACGTTGAGCACCAGCAACGGGAGCTCCGTGCGTCCCACCGCGTTCCCCAGCCCGAGCCGCCGCAGCGCCCGCTGGACGACCCCGTAGGTGCCGCCCTGCAGGATCACGCCGAGACGTCCGCCGGTGCCGGGGAGGTGTTCGTTGAGGCGGTGCGCCACGATGTAGCGCCTCGCCGCCGGCAAGCGCTGCTGGGCTTTCTCGCGCTCGTGTTCGTAGATCGATGGCGGCAGCACGATCCTGCCGTAGTCGTAGCGTGCCTCGGGGAAGGGATTGCGCGTACCGTACGGCGGCGGCCGGTTGTCCCGGCATACGAAGCTTCCGGTCATATGGGCCGCCCGGATGCGCAGTGACAGGATCACCGGCAGGTGACACGCCTCCGACAACCCGAACGCCTCCTCGGTCAGGTCGACCATCCGCGCCATCTCGTAGCGGGGGTCGATCAGCGGCAGCGAGGACTTCAGGGCCGTTGCGTGGGTCCTCTCCTGGATGACGCTCGCGCCCTCGCCGTAATCCTCTCCGACCACGATCAGTGCGCCCCCGGTGACCCCGGCGGAGGCCAGGTTGGAAAGCGCGTCGGAGGCGACGTTGGTACCGACGATCGACTTCCAGGTGACCGCGCCCCGGAGCGGATAGTGGATCGAGGCGCCCAGCAGGGCAGCCGCGCCCGCCTCGCTGGCGGACTGTTCGAACTGCACCCCCATGGGTTTGAGCACCGTTTCGTAGGCGTCCGCCAGGACGTCGATCAAATGCGACACCGGTGCGCCGGGATAGCCGCCGACATACGCCACGCCGGCCTGGAGCAGTGCCTTGGTGATCGCCAGTATGGTTTCCCCGTGGAACACCTCCCCCGCGCCCAGGACCAGCTTGCCGGCCTCGGTGGCGAAGGACCGCTCGCGCCCTCTCGCCGGGACCTCGGCCGGCACGGCGCTATTGGAAAGCTGCCTCATGTTGCCGCCTCCGTACTGATGTTTGGCCGTCGGCGGAGCCGACGCGCTGCCGTCCGCCGAGCCGGCGTCAGGCGGCGGCCGCCTTGTCGGCCTTCTTCTTCAGGCGCTCGGCGGTCCGGGCCACGTCGACGATGAAACGCGCGTGCGTGCCCCGCGCGACCTGCTCGACGGCATCGCGTGCCGATATCTCGAGTTGTACCGCGCGGCCCTCGACCGCCGAGACCGTCGCCGTGACCTCAACCCACATGTTCATCAGGGTCGGCGCCAGGTGGTCCAGCTCCACCCGCGTGCCGACCGTGTCCTCGCCCGGCTCCAGATGCTCGCCAATCAGGTCTCGGGCGGTGCTCTCGATGTCCCGGACGAGCGCGGGCGTCGCGTACACGCGGCAGTCCTCGCCCATGAAATCGATGGTGCGCTCCCGATCGATCTCCACCCGAACGGTCCTGGTAACTCCGGTGCATAGCGTGTCTTTCATGGCAGGTTCCCCTTGATCGGCATTGCCTGGGCGACCGGGCCGTCGATCGATGGCCCCTTGCCACCTTCCTCTCCCGGCTAAACTGGTATTATGGTATAGCAATGCACAAATACTTTGCAAGCGTCCCACTGGACCCGGTGACGCGGACCGGGGTTGCATGGCGGAGATTTTGTGGTAATCTAGTACCTAAATAGTACTTAAGGGCGGCATGCCCGCCCCCCGGGAGGCGACCATGACAGAGACAGACGCGACGGGGTCCTCGTTCTCGATAGCAGTCGTCGGCAGCGGCGGAGCCGGAGTGATGACCATCGGCAACCTGCTGCTGGATGCGGCCGCCCAGGCCGGGTTCTACGCCCTGATGACGCGCAGCTTCGGGCCGCAGATACGCGGCGGCGAGGCCGGCGCCCTCCTTCGCCTGGCCACGTATCCGGTGGACACCGTGGACGACGCCTACGATCTGCTGCTCGGCGTGGACTGGAAGAACGCCGAGCGCTTCGCGGGTGAGATTCCGCTCACGGCGGCCAGCGTGATCATCGCCGACCCGGCGGCCGGCGAGGTGCCCCCGGAGTTTTCGGGCGCCGGTGCCCGGGTCGTGGAACTGCCCATGCAGCAGTTGGCCAAGGAAGTCTCGGGGGGGCGCCCGAACATGGTCGCGCTCGGTGCGCTGGCGGCCCTGATCGGCATTGCCCAGGAGACGCTGGCCGAGGTGCTGGACCGGAAGCTGGTGAAAAAGGGCCGGGAAATGATCCAGGCCAGCCTCGACTCCGCCGCGCGTGGCGCCGCCCTTGCCGAGGACCTCCACGTCGGCTTTTCCCTGGCCGCCCCGGCGCCGGGTGAACCCGGCAGTCGCTGGTCCATCACCGGCAATCAGGCGGCCGCCCTCGGCGCGATTCGGGGCGGCGTGCGCTTTGCCGCCGCCTATCCGATCACCCCGGCCACCGACGTTCTGGAATGGCTGGCGCCGGCGCTGCCCAAGGTCGGGGGGGCGCTGGTCCAGGCCGAAGACGAGCTGGCCTCGATCAACATGGCGCTGGGGGCCTCCTATGGCGGCCGCCCATCGTTTACCGCCACCTCCGGACCCGGGGTGTCCCTGATGAGCGAGGCGATCGGCCTGGGGGTGGCCTCCGAGACGCCGGTGGTCGTGCTGGACGTCATGCGGGGGGGACCTTCGACCGGCATCCCCACCAAGTCCGAGCAGACCGATCTCAACATCGCGCTATACGGGCTGCACGGCGACGCACCACACCTCGTGCTCGCGCCCAACTCGATTCCCGACTGCCTGTTCACCCTGCAGTGGGCGGTATTCCTGGCCGAGATGCTGCAGACCCCGGCGATCGTGCTGTCCGACCAGGCCATGGGCCAGGCGCGGGCCGTGATCGAACGGCCGTCGGATGTGGCCTTCCTCGGGCGCCGCGCGGTGGTCCAGGAAATCGATCCGGAGGTCGGCTACCAGCGCTACGCGCTCACCGCCTCGGGGGTCTCGCCCGTGGCACTGCCCGGGACGCCGGGGGGCCAGCACACCGCGGACGGCCTGGAGCACAACGAGGCGGGAACACCCTCGGCGCGGGCACCCGACCACCTGGCGCAGCTCGACAAGCGCCTGCGCAAGCTGGTCCAGTTCGACTACGGCGCGCACTGGGCACAGATCGAGGGCGACACCGACAGCCCCTTCGCGGTGCTCACCTGGGGTTCCACGATGCCCACGGTCCGCGACGGCATCGCCCGGGCGCGGGCGGACGGCATGCCCGTGCGCCTGATCTCCCCGCGCCTTCTGTATCCCGCGCGTCCCGACGCCATGGCCGCCGCTCTCGAGGGTGTCGAGCGGATTCTGGTGATCGAGCACAGCCACTCCGGCCAGTTCACCCGCTACCTGCGAGCGGAGTACGACCTCCCCTGCCGGCCGGAGACCTTCAACCGGCCGGGGCCGGCCCCGAAGATCCGTCCGGCCGACGTCCATGAGCGTCTGATGACCTGGAGGAACAGTCATGCTTGAATCCCCTGCCTGCGCGCCGCGCCCCGCGGATTTCCGCTCCGGCGTCAAGCCGGTCTGGTGCCCCGGTTGCGGCGACTACTCGGTACTCTCGGCCCTGGGCAAGGCTCTGGCAGCGCTGGAGATCCCGCCCGAGAAGGCCGCTGTCGTCTCCGGCATCGGCTGTTCCTCACGTCTGCCGGCCTACATGAACGTCTACGGCTTTCACGGCGTCCACGGCCGCGCGCTCGCGGCAGCGACCGGTCTGGCGGTGGCCCGCCCCGATATCACCGTGATCGCCGCGGGCGGCGACGGGGACGGTTACTCGATCGGCGGCAACCATTTTCTGCACGCCTGCCGGCGCAACATCGACCTGACCTACGTGGTGATGGAGAACCGGATCTACGGGATGACCAAGGGCCAGGCCTCGCCAACCACCGAGCCCGACTTCGACTCGTCGCTGACCCCCGGCGGCAGTGGCCTGTCACCGTTCCGCCCGCTCGTGGTCGCCCTGGCTTCCGGCGCCAACTTCGTTGCGCGCGCCTTCTCGGGAGATCCGAGCGGCACGGCGGACCTGATCGCCGAGGCGATCTCCCATCCCGGGATGTCCTTCGTGGAGGTCATGAGCCCGTGCGTCACCTGGCGCCCGGACGAGCGCCAGTGGAAGAAGCAGGTCCATCCGTCCCCGGTACCCCCCACCGCCGACGCGGCGCAGGCGGCCCGCCGGCTGATGACCGACGACGGCCTCAACATCGGTATCCTGTACAAGGGTGATCGCGCCCCGTTCGCGCCGCTCAAGGTCGAACACCGGGCCGAGCCCGCGGCGCTCGAGGCGGAGTTCGCGCTGTGACCGACGCGCAGGACTTCTTCGCCAGCGCGGCCCAGGTTGCGGCCACCCGCCGCCTGGTGGAGGCGGAGCGGGCCGAGCACTACGGGGAGATGGCCGACGCCTTCGACCTGCACGGAAACCCCGATGCGGCCGGAGCGTTCCGGCAGCTTGCCTCGGAAGCGCAGGAGACGGCCCGGCGGCTGGCGGGCGTCGGGCCGGCACCGGTGCCCTCGGGGTTCCAATGGCCGGACATGGAGGACGTGATCCAGGAACAGGACGCGTTGCACTACATGATGCGCCCGTACCACGTCGTGGAAGTCGCCATCGCCAGCCGCGACCGGATGCTGGAGCGGTTCCGCCGCATGGCCGAAGGTTCGCCCGCCGAGGTGCGTGCGCGCGCCCGGCACGCGGTGACCGAGCTCAGGGACTACCTGGACTCCCTGCGCGGGCGTCTTGCGGCGATGCCCGAGCCCGAGCGGGACTGGGACGAGGACCTCGACCCACCCAACTTCGACAACGAATGAGCGCGGGAACGCCCGCGCCGCCCGTCAGACCGCTCCGGAGCCGGCCGGCACGCTCATGGAGCCCGCACTCTCCGCGGCCTGGTGGCGCCGCGTGTCCTCGATCAGCCGCAGCATCGTCTCGAGCGTGATGGAGGCGAAGGTGGCGTGTGCGATCTCCTCGATCTCGTCCAGCACCTTGACCAGAGTCTGCCCGGCCGGCGTGCTGTCACCCGGCTGGCGCTGCCCGGAAGAGATCGGCCGGATGTCCTCGAACAGCTCGATCACATCCAGCAGCGTGGTGCGCCTGGCGTTGCCCACGAAGCGGTAACCACCGCCCGCCCCGCGCACCGCCTCCACGAGCCCCGCGCGCCCGAGCGTGCGCAGCACCTTGGCCAGGTGATTGGTGGAAATATCGTACCTCTTCGCGATCTCAGCCCCCGACACCTGACGATCCGGCGCCTCCGCCAGATCGAGGATCGCGTAAAGCGCGAAGCGGGTGGCCTTGTGCAGATTCATTCGTCCAGATCCTTTTCCAGTTCGAGAAACGGGCCCGCCATCATTCCCTGACTGCGGAAGAAGGCCATGATCAGGTGGTCTGTGCGACGTACCATGGTGCGCACCTTGTGCACACCCAGCTCGCGGAAGGAAGCGCTCAACGCTCGCAACAGGACGCTGGCAACCCCGGTTTCCCGCGCATCGCTGCGGACCGAGACGGCGAACACCCAGCCACAGGGCTCCGAGCCGAACTCCCAGGCGCGCACCACGCCCACAATGAAGCCCAGCAGCCTGCTGTCCCGTTCGGCGACCAGCGCGATGCGCGGTTCGTCCACCGTGGTGTTGAGCAGGAGTTCATCCC
The DNA here is from genome assembly GCA_035638695.1 of Gammaproteobacteria bacterium. Taxonomy (GTDB): domain Bacteria; phylum Pseudomonadota; class Gammaproteobacteria; order UBA5335; family SLRW01; genus DASQZJ01. Next base: position 32,035 of record DASQZM010000013.1, read on the forward strand.
AGTAGTGCCGCTTGTAAACGCCCGAGGCCTCGCCGTCGATGTCGGCGATCTCGGGGATGTCCCGATCATCGCCCAGGCGGACGGTGAAGTTCTCGTGGGCGATCGGTTGAAGGGAAATGATGGGCGCCACGCGTATCTCCCCCTAGGGTATGCGGTTGCCGCCGGTACCGTGCCCGGGATCTCCCGGATCCGGCCCGGAGTGGATTCCCGGACGGGCTTACGCCCGGGACACCCCACCGCCGCGGGCGTCGCGCACGGGCCGTGCCGCCCGTCCGTTTAGTGGCAATATCATACCACAGTGCCACAAATCCCGGTTCCCCGCGCCGGGGCCGCCGCCGGAGCGCGCCTTGCGGAATCCCGCCGCTTGCGCCGCCGACGGCCCTGTTACAAAGTACCGGTCTTCTCGAACGCATCGTCAGGCCTCAACGCCTCCCTGAGCCGCCGCGACCGGGCGCGAGGAGGGGGATAGGGCGCCGACCCGGCAAAGCGCGCGACGGCCCCGGGACCCGACAATGCCTTCGGGAGGATTGCCAAACCGGGCCCGCCCTGCGCCGGGGTACCCCGGCGACCGGCAAGCCGGGCCGCGGCCCGAACGTGAACGCGAACGCGAACGAGGAGACCGCCATGTACTGCGTATCCATTGCCTATCCGAACAAGGAATCCGCACGCTTCGACTTCGACTACTTCGCCCAGAAGCATATTCCGCTGGTCACCGGCCATCTCGCTGCGAACGCCGTCAAGAGCGAGGTTCGCAAGGGCCTTTCCTCGCCCGACGGCTCGCCGGCCGCGTTCACCTGCATGGCCAACATCTGGATCCGCTCGCTCGAGGAGTTCCGGGGCGTAATGGCCGAGCACGGACGCGAGATCATGGCGGACGTCCCCAACTACACCGACATCGAACCGATTCTGCAGATCGACGAGGTCCTGGACTGACCCGGCGCGAGCCGCGTTCCGCCCGAAAACACCGCTCGCGTCCGCTTGACCGGATCGCGCCGGAGCCCGTCTCGCGGGCCACCGAGGCGGGCGTTCGAGCGGCCGGTGGGACCGCCTCCTGGAGCGAGCGCGTCGCCTCCTTTGGCAAACTCCGGCGCGGGTTTCCGGCAGCCCCGGCCGCGCGGCCGACCCGTACCAGCGAGCACCGGCCGGGCCCGGAAGCGGCAGGCGGGCGTTACCCGCGCCCGGCCGATCCTTTCAGGTTCCGGGAATGCGGGGTCTGCGCTTCCGATTGATCCTCGAGCTCGATGCGGGAGAGCTGTCGTTCGAGCTTGCCGAAAAGGTGTAGTAAAGAGCGGTACTCGTGCACGCTCAGGGTTTCGACCAGGCGCGCTTCCCACCGGTGGGCGCGCGGTGCCAGGTCGGCGAGCAGGTCCTCTCCGGCCGGCGTGAGGGTCAGAACCAGCCCGCGCTGGTCGTTCACCGACGGCGCGCGGACCAGCAGACCCCGGTCCTCAAGGCGCTGCACCGCCCGGGAGACCGTCGCCTTGTCCATGTATGCCCGGCGACAGATGTCCGTCGCGGTCAGCCTCTCGCGCTGGCTCAGCCACGCGAGAATCCGCCATTCGGGTACCGATATCCGGTACTGACCGCGATAAACCTCCGAGAGCGAGGCGCTGATACGCTCCGCCAGGCGGTTGAAGCGGTAAGGCAGAAACTGCTCCAGGTCCAGTTCCGGTATCGGCTCGTCCATCCACGTCCCCGCTAGACTATCGAAAACCCGTCGTTGGGTGGCTCCCCGGCGCGCCCCGCTTGCGGCAGACCGCGAACCCCCGCTAGCGCCTTCCCCTCGGGCCTCCTTCCAGGTCCCGACGGGCTGACCGGCTCGCTTTCAGCAGCAACTCATCCGTGGACCCCGAAGAAATCGGGCCGACACACAATAACCCTGTTTACCGTTGAGTTCACGGGTCTTTACGCGGCGCCATCCGGAGTGTTATTTATAGTTGCACATGCAACTATCTGCCAGCCGCGCAGCAAGGGGGGACACCGATGGCGAAGAAGTTTGCATCACAAGGCGACCTGGAGCCCAAGGAAATCACTTTCTCCGAGCTCGGTGACGGTCTGTACGCTTACACCGCCGAAGGCGACCCGAACACCGGCGTGATCGTCGGCGACGAGGACGTGATGGTGGTCGATGCGCAGGCCACCCCGAAGATGGCCAAGGATGTGATCCGCCGCATACGAGAGGTGACGGACAAGCCGATACGCCACGTTGTGCTCACGCACTACCACGCCGTGAGGGTCCTGGGCGCGTCGGCCTATGGAGCGACCAACATCATTGCCAGCCGCGGCACCTACGATCTGGTGGTCGAGCGCGGCCAGCAGGACTACGAGTCCGAACTCGGACGCTTCCCGAGACTTTTCTCCGGCGCCGACTCGATCCCCGGGCTTACCTGGCCCAATGTCGTCTTCGAGCGCGATCTGACGCTGCACATGGGCAAGCGGGAAGTCCGCATCATGCACCTGGGCAAGGGCCACACCAAGGGGGACACGGTCGTGTGGCTGCCGCAGGAGAAGGTCCTGTTCTCCGGCGACCAGGTCGAGTTCGGTGCCACGCCCTACACCGGGGATGCCTACCACGAGGAATGGCCGTCGACCCTGGACAGGCTGCTGGCGCTCGGCCCGCAAAAGCTGGTCCCGGGCCGCGGCGAGGCGCTGCAGGATCCGGAACAGTGCCGCCAGGCGATCGAGGACACGCGGCAATTCCTGCGCGACATGTACGGCACGGTCAAGGCGGCACGCCAGGCTGGCAAGTCGCTGGCCGATTGCTACCGGGAGGCCTACTCGGTGCTTGCGCCCAAGTACGGGCACTGGGTGATCTTCGAGCACAGCCTGCCATTCGACGTCACGCGATGCTACGACGAGGCCGGGGACTATCCCGACCCGCGCGTGTGGACCGCCGAACGGGACCAGGAGATGTGGCATTCGTTACAAGACGCCCTCGCGTGAGGCCGGCGAGAGCCATCTGATACGACGAATCCGGCAGTCCGGGGAATCGGAGGAGAGCCCCATGAAGCCGAGCACCTATGTCAGCCCCGTCTATCCGTACCGGCGCCCGCCCGAGCTCGACCAGGGGGGGCAAGGCAACTGCCCGGTGGTGATCGTCGGCGGCGGCCCGACCGGGCTTACGGCCGCCGTCGATCTCGCCCAGCAGGGCGTGCGCTGCGTGCTGCTGGACGATAACGACACGGTCAGCGTGGGATCGCGGGCGATCTGCTTCGCCAAACGGACCCTGGAGGTATTCGACCGTCTCGGCTGCGGGGACCGCATGCTGGCCAAGGGCGTCACCTGGCAGGTGGGCAAGGTCTTTTCCCGCGAACGGCAGATCTACGAGTTCAACCTTCTGCCCGAAGGCGGGCACAAGATGCCGGCATTCATCAACCTGCAGCAATACTATGTCGAGCAGTACCTGGTCGAACGTGCCCAACAGCTGGCTTCCCTGGCCGACCTGCGCTGGCGCCACCGGGTCGTGGGGGTGCAGAGCCGCCCGGACACGACCCGCGTCCAGGTGCGGACCGAAGACGGGGACTACTGGCTCGACTGCGAATACCTGATCGTCGCCGACGGCGCCAACAGCGACCTGCGCCGGATGCTGGACCTCGCGTGCCAAGGCCAGGTTTTCAATGATCACTTCCTGATCACCGACGTCGTGATGGAGGCCCCGTTTCCGACCGAACGCTGGTTCTGGTTCGACCCGCCGTTCAACCCCAACCAGTCGGTCCTGTTGCACCGTCAGCCGGACAACGTGTGGCGGATCGACTTCCAGCTCGGGCCCGGGGCGGATACCGACGCCGCGATCGATGAAAGCGCGATCCGCGAACGGATCGCGCGAATGCTCGGACCGGACGCCGAATACAAGCTGGAGTGGGTGAGCGTGTACACGTTCCGCTGCCAGAAGATGGACTCGTTCCGCCACAACCGGGTGTTCTTCGCCGGCGACGCCGCGCACCAGGTGTCGCCATTCGGCGCGCGGGGCGCCAACGGCGGCATCCAGGGCATCGACAATCTGTGCTGGAAGCTCGTGCGGGTGCTGCGCGGCGAGGCACCGGACGCGCTGCTGGAAAGCTACGACCTCGAACAGCAGCAAACGGCGCGGGAGAATATTCGCAACTCCACCCGCTCGACGGATTTCATCACCCCGAAGAATCACATCAGCCGGGTATTTCGCGACTGCACGCTGGAACTGGCCGAGCACTACCCGTTCGCGCGCACGCTGGTCAACAGCGGGCGCCTTTCCCGGCCGTGCCATTACCGCGGATCACCGTTGAGTACCCCCGATGACCCGAGCTTCGGCGGCGGTGCGGCTCCGGGGACGCCCATGCCCGACGCGCCCGTCATGCGCGATGGTCGCCAGGGCTGGCTGCTCAACCTGTTCGGGGATCAATTCGCCCTGCTGGTGGATGCGCGCGTTTCCGATTCCGCCGCACGCCGGCTGGCGCAAACGCTGGGCCGGCTCCAGCGGCGCGTTCCCGAGCTGCGCCTGGTCCTGGTCGGGCCGGATGCCGGGGAACCCGCCCCGGCCGGCAGCACGGTCATCAGCGACCCGGAGGGCCTGGTCGTGCGACGCTACGGACTCTCGCCGGGAGCAGCCTACCTCATCCGTCCCGACCAATACGTATGCGCCCGATGGACCGAGCCCGATCCCGACGCGATCGAAACCGCGGTCCGAGTGGCGCTCGGGGCCGCCGGACAGCCCCGGGAGGTCTCCCATGCCCAAGCTTAACCTGGAGCCGAACCTGACCGATCCGGACGCCTTCTACGAGGCGCTGACCGACGTGCACCGCCGTTGCACGCCGGAGACGAGCGAGCGCATCAATGCGCGGCTCGTGCTCCTGCTGGCCAATCACGTGGGCGACGTCGAGGTGCTCCGGGAGGCCATCGAGATCGCCGCCGCCAGTGACCGGCGGGTAACCGCAACGGACGCTCGCACCGCCGAAACACACGAGGGCTCGCGATGAACCCAACGGACCTGCAATACCAGAGCGGATTCGGCAACCACTTTCGCTCGGAGGCGCTCCCCGGCGCCCTGCCCGAAGGACAGAATTCCCCCCAGCGGTGCCCCTACGGGCTGTACGCGGAACAGCTCAGCGGCAGCGCATTCACGGCGCCCCGGGCGCGCAACCTGCGCAGCTGGCTTTACCGGATCCGGCCATCGGTGGTGATGTCGCCGTACGAGCCGCTGGAGGATCTGCCACTCGCGCAGGGGCGCTTTTGCGAGGTGGCGGCCGATCCGAACCAGATGCGCTGGGATCCGCTGCCGTTGCCGGAAACGGCGACCGACTTCGTGCAGGGGCTGTACCGGATGGCGCGCAACGGCGATCTCGAGACCCAGGCCGGGGCGAGCGTCTACCTGTACGGACTGAACGAGGACATGCGAGAACGTTGTCTCGCCAGTGCCGATGGCGAAATGCTCCTGGTGCCCCAGCAGGGAGCGCTGCTTTTGCGCACCGAGCTCGGCTGCCTGACGGCGGCCCCGGGGGAGATCGCGGTGCTCCCGCGCGGGCTGAAGTTCCAGGTGCGGCGGGCCGAAGGCACGGACAGCGCGCGCGGCTACATTTGCGAGAATCACGGCAGTCCTTTCGAGCTGCCCAACCTCGGCCCCATCGGGGCCAACGGGCTGGCCAATCCGCGTGACTTTCAGGTCCCCGTCGCCTGGTACGAGCAGGCGCAGGGGCAATTCGAACTGGTCACCCTGTTCGGCGGCAGGCCCTGGCGATCGACACTGGGGCATTCTCCATTCGACGTCGTGGCCTGGCACGGCAATTACGCGCCCTGCAAGTACGCCCTGTCCCGCTTCAACGCGATCAACACCGTGAGCTTCGACCACCCGGATCCGTCGATCTTCACCGTGCTGACCGCGCCGTCCGACACCCCCGGGGTCGCCAACGTCGACTTCGTGATCTTCCCGCCGCGCTGGATGGTCGCCGAGCACACGTTTCGCCCGCCCTACTTCCACCGCAACGTGATGAGCGAGTTCATGGGGCTGGTCCACGGCGTGTACGACGCCAAGGCGGAAGGGTTCATGCCGGGAGGATCGAGCCTGCACAACTGCATGTCGCCGCACGGGCCGGACGCGACGACCTACGAGGAGGCGGTGGCGACCGAGCTGAAACCGCGCTATCAGGGCAACACGCTGGCCTTCATGTTCGAGAGCCGTTACCTGTTCGCTCCGACCCGGGCCGCGCGGGAAGCCGACTTCCGCCAGCGCGACTATATGCGCGTCTGGCAGGGTCTCGAATCCCACTTCGATCCGGAACACCGCTAGGGAGTTGCTGAAAAAGTGCATCCCTGGTGTTTTTCAGCAGTCCTCCAGATCCAGGACAGTCCGCGGGGAGGCACCGATCCGATGAAGCTTGCGACACTGAAGGAGGGAGGACGCGACGGCACGCTCGTCGTGGTCTCCCGCGACCTGCGCCGGGGCGTGCGCGTCCCGCATATCGCCCCGACGCTGCAGTCTGCGCTGGAGCACTGGAATGAAACCGCGCCGGCCCTCGGGGCCGTCTATGATGCCCTGCTTTCGGGACAGGCAACGGACCCGTTCGCGATCGAGCCGGACCTTCTCGCGTCGCCCCTGCCACGCAGCTACCAGTTCGCGGACGGATCGGCCTACCTCAATCACGTACAACTGGTCCGCAAGGCGCGCGACGCGCAGATGCCGGAGAGCTTCTGGAACGACCCCCTCATGTACCAGGGCGGGTCCGACAGCTTCCTCGGCCCCCGTGACCCCATCCCGGTCAGGAGCGAGGACTGGGGCATCGACTTCGAGGGCGAGGTCGGGGTGATCACCGGCGACGTGTCGATGGGGATCGATGCCGACGCCGCCCTGGATCAGGTGCGCCTGCTGCTCCTGATCAACGACGTCTCCCTGCGCAATCTGGTCCCGGGTGAACTTGCCAAGGGCTTCGGGTTCTTCCAGTCCAAGCCCGCCTCCAGCTTCTCGCCGGTGGCGGTCACGCCGGACGAGCTGGGTGACGCCTGGCATGGCGGCCGCGTCCACCTGCCGCTGACCGTGCACCTGAACGGCGAGAAGTTCGGGGAACCCGAAGGCGGGCCGGACATGGTATTCCATTTCGGCCAGCTGATCGCCCACGCAGCCCGGACGCGCCGGCTGGAAGCCGGCACGATCGTCGGTTCCGGCACCATTTCCAACCCGGGCCCCGACGGCGGCCCGGGACGCCCGATCCGCGACGGCGGCGTGGGCTACTCGTGCATCGCGGAACTGCGTACCGTGGAAAAGCTCCTGTACGGCGAGAGCCGCACGCCGTTCATGCGCTTCGGTGACCGGGTCCGGCTCGAGATGTCCGGCCGTGACGGCCGGAGCATCTTCGGAGCGATCGACCAGGTGATCGAACAATACCGGGAGTGACTCCGACGATGTTCGTGCTCCACGGCTACTGGCGTTCGAGCGCCAGCTACCGAGTGCGCATCGCACTCAACCTGAAAGGGCTTGCCTACGACTACCGGCCGGTGCACCTGGTTCGGGGCGGCGGGGAGCAGCACGCACAGGCGTTTCGTGCGCGCAACCCGCACGGGCTGGTGCCGGTGCTGGAAGTGGACGGGCATGTGCTGACCCAGTCGCTGGCGATCGTCGAGTTTCTGGAAGAGCGTTACCCGTTGCCGCCACTGCTTCCGGCAGACCCGTTTCGGCGCGCCTGGATCCGCGGCGTGGCGGACGCGATCGCCTGCGAAATCCATCCGCTCGACAATCTCCGGGTGCTGCAGTACCTCACGCAAACCCTGGGCGCTGCCGAGACGGCCAAGAACGAGTGGTATCGACACTGGGTCCACGTCGGCTTCCGGGGCATCGAGCGAGAGCTGGAATCCATGGATGAACCGTTCTCGCTCGGAGATACGCCCGGGCTGCTGGAGGCGTTCCTGGTTCCCCAGGTCTACAACGCCCGCCGGTTCGAGTGCGACCTGTCCGATTATCCTCGCATCCGCGAGCTGGATGCGCGCTGCACGCCGTTGGCGGCCTTTCGCGATGCGGCACCGGAAAATCAGCCCGATGCCAGCGCTTGACTCGGGCTATGGCTCCCGGCTACCGCGCGGTTTCCGCCTCGGGGCAAACCGGATCCGGGAAGCGCGGCCCGTACGGCGCGATCACCTCGCCGGAATGGTCCCCCGCGGGGCGACTCGCGTGAGAGACAGGCGTGCAAAGGTTCAGGACGGCCCATCCACGCCGGGCCCGCACGGAGTTCGTCGGGCATGGAGGCATTACGATGGGTATGCGCGCATCCCATACCTTTGTCGTATAAGACCTGCGGGTTTATCTTTAGCTGGAGCTGGCGTACAAAGAATTATCCCGGAAACGTCTCCGGAGGGTGTGCCGTGCCCCAATCGTGCGCTGCCAGCCACTCGGGAGCGTCGTGTGACCGGCACCGCCGGTACTAAAGCCGGCTCCAGGGGCGGGGTGGACGACACGCCCCCGGCGCCGGCCCCATGACAATACAACGAACAACCTTATACCAACCCGTTAAGCCGAGGAGACAGACCATGAAGAACGGACGATCGCGCGTCCAGCGCTTGCTGCGCTGGGTCTTGCCAGCGACGGCGGTTGCGGCAGTCACGCTTCTGGGCGCCAGTCCGGCGCTCGCGGCCGGCAGCGGACCCGTGCGCATCGGCGTGATTGCCTTCAAGGAGCACCCGCTCGGGATCGGCATCCTGCAGGCCGCCGAGCTGGCGGCCAGCGAGATCAACGCCGACGGCGGTATCGACGGACGCCAGATCAAGCTCTACCAGTACGACGACCACGCCTCGTCCACCGACGCCGTGCGCGCGTTCCAGCGGGCGGTCAAACAGGACCACGTGGTGGCCGTGGTCGGCGGCTTCATCAGCGAGCTCGACCTGGCCCTGATGCCCTGGGCGTCGCGCTACAAGGTCCCGTACATCGGTGGTGGCGCCAGCGACAAGATCGCCGAGATGATCCACAAAGACTACAAGCGCTACAAGTACGTGTTCGAGCAGACCCCGAACTCGTACTATCTCGCGCGGACCGTGTGCGACATGTCCCACGACGTGCTGGTCAAGCAGCTGGGCTTCAAGACCGCGGCCATCATGAGCGAGGACGCGGCCTGGACCAAGCCGCTCGACGCGGAGTACCTGAAGTGCCTGCCCAAGGCCGGGCTGAAGGTGGTCGGGCACTTCCGCTTCGACCCCTCCACCACGGACTTCACCCCGCTGTACAACAAGATCGAGGCGACGCACGCGGATGTCATCATCGCCGGCATGGCGCATACCGGCCTGCGGCCGACGGTCCAGTGGCACAACCAGCAGGTGCCGGCGCTGCTTGCCGGGATCAACCTGCAGGGGGGAGCGACGGACTTCTGGTCCAAGACCAACGGTGGCACCCAGGGCATGATCACCTGGAACACCGGCGCCCCGGGCGCCGCGGTGACCCCGCGCAGCATCCCGTTCCAGAAGGCCTACCACAAGCGCTTCGGCGGCACGCCGACGCTCGAGGCCTACATGACCTACGACTCGATCTATGCGCTCAAGCACGCGATCGAGCAGGCCCATTCCACCAACGCCGAGGCCCTGGTGAAGGCGCTGGAGAAGGTCAACTTTGTGGGCGCGATGGGCCGGTTCCAGTTCTACGGCCGCCATGCCCGCTTCACCCACGACGTGAAATACGGCCGCCACCTGGTCAGCGGCGTCGGCTTCCAGTGGCAGGACGGCAAACAGGTGGCAATCTGGCCCGCCCAGGCCGCCAATGGCAAAGTGATCCTGCCCTCCTTCGTGAAGGCGGCACAGCACTGATGCGGTTCGGCGCCCGCGCCCGGCCGGGCGCGGGCGCCGTCTTGTTTACCCCTGCCCGGTCTCACTGCGCCCCCCGCCCGGATGGTCCCGTAACCAGCCCGGGGGCGTGGCACCCGCCGCAGCGGATGCACGCCGCGGCTGCGGCACGCCGGCCGCATCCGGGCCGTCGCAGGCGCCACACCCCCTGCCGCGTGCCGTTCCCGGCTCGCCTAGTGGCTGACGAAATCCGGGTAGACCAGCGAGCCCTGGGCGACTCCCCTGGGCCAGATCACGGTCTGCCTGCCGGCCTGCCACTGGAAGGCGACGCCGGTCACCAGGCCCTTGCCGTACCGCAGCGCGTGCGTGTACCTGGCATCACGACCGTAGAAGCGGATGCGCCCGGTCACGCCGACCATGTCGAGCTTCTCCAGCTGGTCGACCAGCGCCCCGGTGCGGGTCGAACCGCTGCTGCGGATCGCCTCGGCCAGCGCCTGGACGGCGTCGTAGCTGGTGTACGCCGAGAGCATCGGAGACTCCTTGAAGCGCTCGCGGTAGGCACGGTAGAAGCCGGGGGTCTTGGCCGTGGTCGCCGCGCCGCCGGCGCCGTTGGTGACTACGATCAGGCCCTGGGCCGCGTGGTTCGAACGCGCCCAGAAGTCACCGCTGCCGGCCTGCATATTGAAGCCCATCATCAGCGCGGGCACCCGATCCTGGTGCCACTGCAGCACCGGCCGCAGCCCCGTGTGCGCCATGCCGGTGACGATCACCGTCGGCTTGAGCCTCTCGATCTTGTTGTAAATCGGCCCGAAGTCGCTGGTGTCGGCCGCATAGGAGATCTGCTGCAGGACCTTGACCCCCGCCTTCGGCAGGCACTGCTGATAGGCGCGATTGAGCGGCTTGGTCCAGGCCGCCTGCTCGCTCATGATCACCGCCGACACCGGCTGCCCGCTGCCCTTGACCAGCAGGCTGTGTGCGGCGTCGCACACCTCCTGGGCGATGAAGTGTGAGTTGAGCTGGAGCTGAAACACGTTGCGATAGCGCTGATAGTGCCGGTGCACCATCTCGCCGATGCGTGTGGTTCCCGACTCCACGATCAGCGGGACGTCCAGGCGCTTGGCGTAGGGCGCCAGGGCCAGCGCCGCCTCGCTCAGGAACACCCCGGTGACCGCGACCACGTGATCCTGCTGCACTGCCTTCTGCATCGCGCGCACCGCCGCCGTGGTCGACAGCTTGCTGTCGTAGACCATCAGCTTGACCTGCCGTCCATCGATACCGCCGGCATGGTTGATGTCGTCGACCGCCAGCCGGGCACCGTCGACCAGCGCCTTGCCGGGCGTGATGGCAACCGGCGCGATCACGGCGATCCGGATCGCTCCGCCGGCCGCGTGCGCGGCGGTCGCCGACAGCGTCAGCCCCGTGACCAGCACGGTCGTCAGGGCCAGGGAAGTCCATCGGGAGAATCTGCGCTTCATGATCGTTACCTCCAGTCCTTTGAAGACGAGCCCGGCTCAAACCATGGCGGCTCGCGCGGGGCGGTGGGCCGGTCTCAACTGCTGTTCGCGGCGCGCCCAGGCGGCTCCCGGTCCTGCACCGCCGGCATGACCTCCTCAGCGAAGCGCCGCATGGACGCTTGCACGGCGGGACCGGGCAGGTCGCCGAAATTGGTCAGGATCATCACCTGGGTCAGGCCGGTATCCTGCAGCGCTCGCAGTCGGCGGGTGACCTCGGCGCCGTCACCGAACAGCGCCAGGCCGGCGCGGTCCAGCTCGTCATAGGAGCGGCGCTTGGCGTACAGGCGGGTGCGCACGTAGAGGTCGAGCGCGGGCTCCACCTCTTCCCGGGTCGCGGCGGCGGATCCGGAGACATACGTATGCAGCCCCACCGCGACGTCCCCGGGGCCCTCGAACCCGGCGTCCCGCCGGCCCGCGCGGTAGCTGGTGATCACCTCTTCCAGCTCCCGGATCGTGTCGCAGGTGGCATAGGGCATCAGCATGATGTTGCGGCCCTGTCGACCCACGTGGTACGCGGCCTCCGCGCGCAGGACGGCGACCCACAGCGGGGGCTGCGGCTTCTGGTAGGGCGTGATCGCCAGCCGCGTGTTGTCCACGTGATGGTAGAGGCCGTGGTAGGAGAACGGCTCCCCGCGCCAGGCCCGCGTGAGTACTTCCAGTGCTTCGTCAAAGCGGAAGCGCTTCTCCCAGGGGCCGATGCGGAAGCCATCGAACTCGTGGCGCAGGTAGCCCGAGCCCACCCCGAGCGCCAGGCGTCCGTGACTGAGCTGGTCGAGTTGAGCGTAGCGCTCCGCGACCAGCAGCGGATTGTGAAACGGCAGGATCGCGGCCGCCACCCCCAGGCCGATACGCCTGGTCCCGGCCGCGGCCGCCGCCAGCAGGGCATCGGGCGCGGCGACCACGCCATACTCGTGGAAATGATGCTCGGCAACGAAATAGTTCGCGAAGCCCAGCTCTTCCGCGTAGACGATCTCGTCGACGATCTGCGCGTAGAACTCGGCCAGGCTGCGCTGCCCCTCGGGGTAGTGGTCGGTAACGGAAAAGACGCTCGTCTTCACAGGCATTCCCCCCCTGCCGATGTGGTTCCCGGACGCCGCCCGCCCGGCTGCGCGATGCGCACGGCCGCCATGGCGGATGCTGCGCTCTCGAGCCGTTCCCCAGCCGCTCCGCGATGGCGCAGTAAGACCGCGCCGGGACGGGCGGATTCCGGCAGAGGTTCCGGTATGATTGACCCGGGCGGTCGATCGCCGGCCGCGGCGGCCGGCGCTGGCCGGGATCCCCCGCGGGCGCTGCCCGCCAACGCGCTCCTGTTGCTTGGCTGTCAGTTGGTCCAGGCGGCGGGACATGGCGCTGAACGTGCGATATACGCACTTGTGGTGCGATAATTGTGAATTAAACCTAGTCCGTGACGCGTTCCGGCGTCAAGGTCGGGGAGGACTATGGATTCCAGCGAGGGTGATCGGAAGCCGCGCGCGAAGGCGTCCAAGACCCTGGACCGCGGTCTGTCGGTGCTCGATGCACTGGCCGCGGCACCCGGCGGCCTGAGCATGACCGCGATCGCCGCGCAGCTCGGCATCCACCGCACGTCCGCCTATCGGCTGCTCGGAACCCTGTGCGAGCGCCGCCTGGCGAGCGTGTCCGCCGACGGCCGTTATCATCTCGGCGTGCGCCTGCTGGAGCTGGCCGCCAGCGTGGCCGCGGACCTGCGCAGCCTGGCCGTGCCGGAGCTGTCCGAGCTCGCCAACGACGTCGGGGCAACCGCCTTTCTGGCAGTGCTGGACGGCACCGACGCGGTCGCGGTCTCGGTGATCGAGCCGCGCCGGACCCGTATGCACGTCGCCTACCGGGTCGGCTCGCGGCATCCCGCCGATATCGGCGCGGACGGCCTGGCAATCCTGGCCGGGCGCCCCTGGAGGGAGGGCGAGCGCAAGCCCGTCAGCGCGGCCCGGGCGGCCGGATTCGCGAGCAGTGCCGGGGAGCTGCAGACGGGAGCCTACGGCATCGCGGCACCGGTCATCCGGCGGGATCGTCCGGCCGAAGCCAGCGTCGGCGTGGTCGCCATGCACGCGCTGGATGTGGCCGCGGTCGCACCGCGGGTGATCCAGGCCGCGCTGCGTGTCGGCCGCGCGCTCGACTGGTAAGGACCCTGCTGGCGCCGGCACCGGCGGACGTGCGAAGCTTTACCGGCAGTTCACGGCGCCCGGCGGGCGCCAGATGACGGGGGGGACGACTCGGTGACACGGTCTGCTACCTGCGCGGACAGGTTCTTCGAGGACCTCGCGCGGCTGGGTGTGAAGTACGTGTTCGCCAACTGGGGCAGCGAACATCCGCCGCTGGTCGAGGCGCTGGCCAGGCGCAAGGCGGCCTCCAGGCGCTATCCGCAGCCCATCCTGTGTCCGCACGAGACGGTCGCACTGAGCGCGGCCCAGGGCTATGCCCAGCTCACCGGCGAACCGCAGGCGGTGATCGTGCACGCCGACGTGGGCACCCAGAACCTCGGCGGGGCGGTGCACAACGTCTGTCGGTCGCGCACGCCCGTGCTGATTTTCGCCGGCGTCAGCCCGTACTCGGTGCTGGGGGAAGAGTTCGGCGGACGCAACGAGTACCAGATGGTGCTGCAGGACGTGCCGGACCAGCACGCGATTGTTCGCCAGTACATGAAGTGGACCTACCACGGACGCTCCGCCGCGCAGATGCCGATGGTCACCAGCCGGGCGATGGAGGTCGCGCTTTCCGAGCCGACCGGGCCGGTCTATCTCAGTCTCTCGCGGGAGGTGCTGGAGGAGCCGGCGGCACAAGGCGGGCCGCCCCCGCAGCCGGTGTCCTCGACGGCCGGGGGGCTGGACCCGCAGGCCGTGGCGGAGGTGCTGGCGGCGCTGGAGACGGCCCGGAAGCCGGTGCTGATCACGAGCTACCTCGGGCGCAAGCCGGAGACGGTGGCGGCCCTGGTGGCGTTCAGCGAGGCCTTCGCGCTCCCGGTCATCGAGTCCTTTCCCCATTGCGTGAACTTCCCGGCGAGCCACCCCCATCACGCCGGCTTCCACATGCACGCGCGGCCCGAGCCGCGCCTGGCCGAGGCCGACCTGGTGCTGGTGGTGGACTCCGACTTCCCGTGGCTGCCGGCAAGGGAGACGCTGCGGCCCGGGGCAGGCGTGTTCCACATTGACCGCGACGGCGCCAAGAACACGATTCCGCTGTGGCATATTCCGCGCACCCGGGCCTTCACGGCGGACGCCGGCACCGCGCTGCGCCAGCTCATGGCGGCCGCGGAGGGGGCGGGCTTTCCGCCTCGGGGGCGGTACCAGCGCCGACTGGAGGCGCTCGCCGCCGGCCATCGGCAACGGCGCGAGGAGCTGCGGGCACGGGAGAGCGAGCACCGCCGCGGGGGGTGGCCCACGGTCGCGCTGCTCGCGGCGGCGCTGCGGGAACAGCTGCGGGACGACGATATCGTCCTGAACGAGTCGATTACCAACTCCGGTCAGGTGTTCGGGCACCTCGAGCGAAGCCGTCCCGGGACCGTGTTGGGCAGTGGCGGCAGCTCGCTGGGCTGGCACGGCGGCGCGGCGCTCGGCGCCAAGCTGGCGGCTCCGGACCGGACGGTGGTGAGCATCGCCGGCGACGGCTCGTACATCTTCAGCGTTCCCAGCGCCACGCACTGGGTGGCGGCGCGCTACGGACTGGCCACCCTGACGATCGTACTCAACAACGGCGGCTGGAACGCCCCGCGCAAATCCACCCTCGCGATCCACCCGACGGGGGCCGCGGCGCGCGCGGGCGAGTTCTTCAATGAGCTGCGCCCCAGCGTGGACTACGTGGCGCTCGGCCGCGCTACCGGGATCAAGCACGCGCGCAGCGTGAGCGAGGCCGGCGACGTTGACGGCGCGGTCGCTGGCGCCCTCGCGGCGGTCCGCGAGGGCCGGCCCGCGTTGCTGGAGGTCCAGCTCGAGGGCGCAGCCACCCGACGCGTCTGATCCACGGCGGCGCCGTCGGTCGGACAAAAGCGCGCTGCCGCCGGGGGTCGAAACCCCCGTGCCGTGCCTCGCCGCAGGCTCGGGCCTGGCCCCGATACCGGCGCGTGCCGATGCGGCGTGCCTCGCGGCGACAGCAAGCCGGTCACCCTGCTGCTTTCGGGGCGCACACGCGCGGACCGGTATCGACGTGGTCCCAGGCTCGCGGTACCGCCGCGCAAGGGCACGCCGCCACCGGCCAGGATCCCACCGGCCGGAACCCCTGCGGCGTTCCCGGCGGCGCCTGTGGCAACGAACAGGAAGATGCTATAAGGTACCGTGCTCGCGCGCGGCGCGTCCGTTGACGGCACGAACCCGGGTGCGCGCCCGCCTGCCCGCAGACGCCTCCGGCGGCCAACTACCGGACCTCGGGACGATTCCTGATCCATGGCCAGACTGCGCATCGTCGACGACCTGGTCGCGTACTTCCGCCAAAAACGCCCGATTCGGGCGGGCTCTCTCGTAATCACCGTCTATGGCGACGCGATCGCCCCGCGCGGGGGCACGGTCTGGCTTGGCAGCCTGATCAAGGCGCTCGCGCCGTTCGGGCTGGGCCAGCGCCTCGTGCGCACCTCCGTCTACCGGCTTTCCAAGGACGGCTGGCTGGTGTCCCGACAGATCGGGCGTCGCAGTTATTACAGCCTCACCCGGTCCGGATGGCGCTCGTTCGAGAAGGCCTACCAGCGCGTCTACGCCGAGCCCCATCAGGACTGGGACGGCCAGTGGACGCTGATCATCACGACCGAGCTCGACAACGGGGAACGGGACGCCGCGCGCCGCGAGCTGACGGCCGTCGGATTCGGCCCGATCGCGCCCGGAGTGCTCGCCCACCCGGCGCCGTCCCCCGACATGCTTGCGGCAAGCCTGCAGGATCTGGATCTCCAGGGCGATCTGATCATCATGCACGCCCGCAACGACGGACTCGCCACGTCGCGACCGCTCAACCGCCTGGTCAGGGACGTTTGGAACCTGGACGAACTGTCGGGCGAATACGAGGCATTCCTGGAAACGTTCCGCCCGGTCTATGCCGCACTCGAGCGCGCCGGCACGCTCGACCCCGAACAGTGCTTCATCGTGCGCACGCTGCTGATCCACGAAGTGCGGCGGCTGATGCTGCGCGATCCCCAGCTTCCGGAAGACGTGCTCCCGTCGGACTGGGCCGGCTCCGCGGCCCGGCTGCTGACGCGCAACCTCTACCAGCTGACCTATGCCCTGGCGGAAACCCATCTCTCCTGCATCCTGCAGACCGCCGAGGGACCCCTTCCGGCGCCCGCGCCGTACTTCTACCGCCGATTCGGCGGTCTCGACTGACCCGGGCCGCGGGTCCGCAGCCGGTTCCGGGGTCCGGCGACCTGGCCGCGGTCGCTGCCGGCGCCTGCCCTGGATATGTATTACGATACAAGCCGGGACGCCGGGCATTATGCATTTGAATTGCGCGACCAAATCCCGCTGATGCAGGCAGGGATTGAGGAGCACGGGCCTGTAATGACACGATCTATTGACGCGGTTATCGTCTCTTGTATCATATTCAAGGCAACATCGGCCACGCCGGGCCAATGGCCGCGCGGCGGCGGGGGAGGAGATCGTCATGTACAGCCAGCTGGTGGACACGGGGACCAAGCGTCTGCTCGCAGAGCATGAACTGCCGGACGCGGAGCGGGAGTTCCAGCACAAACTGGATGCGGATGTCCGGGTCGAACCGAAGGACTGGATGCCCGACACCTACCGGCAGACCCTGATCCGCCAGATCGCCCAGCACGCCCATTCGGAAGTCGTGGGCATGCTCCCGGAGGGCAACTGGATCACCCGGGCCCCGAACCTGCGTCGCAAGCTGATCCTGCTGGCGAAGGTCCAGGACGAAGCCGGGCACGGGCTTTATCTGTACAGCGCCGCCGAAACCCTCGGTGTGTCCCGCGAAGACCTGGTGCAGCAGCTCCATGCGGGCAGGATGAAGTACTCCAGCATCTTCAATTACCCGACGCTGACCTGGGCGGACATCGGGGCCATCGGCTGGCTGGTCGACGGCGCGGCCGTCACCAACCAGATCCCGCTGTGCCGCTGTTCGTACGGCCCCTATGCCCGGGCGATGACCCGCATCTGCAAGGAGGAGAGCTTTCACCAGCGCCAGGGCTACGAGATCATGCTCGCGCTCAGCCGGGGCACCCAGGCCCAGAAGAGAATGGCCCAGGACGCCCTGAACCGCTGGTGGTGGCCCTCGCTGATGATGTTCGGCCCGCCCGACGCCGACTCGGTGCATACCCAGCAGTCGATGCGGTGGAAGATCAAGCGCCACACGAACGACGAACTGCGGCAACGCTTTGTCGATCAGACGGTTCCGCAGGGTGAGCACCTCGGCCTCAGCTTTCCCGATCCGGACCTGCGCTGGAACCCGGAGACCCGGCACTACGACTTCGGGGAGATCGACTGGTCCGAGTTCTGGGAAGTGGTCAAGGGCAACGGTCCCTGCAACCGCGAGCGCCTCCGCGCGCGGCGCCGGGCACACGAGGAAGGTACCTGGGTTCGGGAGGCGGCCGCGGCATATGCGCAAAAGCACTCCCGATCCGGCAGGAGGGTCGCACAATGACGGACTGGCCTCTTTGGGAAGTCTTCATCCGGAGCAAGCACGGGCTCGCGCACAAGCACGTGGGCAGCGTACACGCGGCAGACGCACGCATGGCCATCGAAAACGCGCGCGACGTCTACACCCGTCGCAACGAGGGCGTGAGCATCTGGGCGGTGCGGTCCGAGGACATCGCGTCCTCGTCGCCGGGCGAGAAGGACATCCTGTTCGAGCCCAGCAGCGACAAGATCTACCGGCATCCCACCTTCTACGAGGTGCCCGAGGATGTCGAAAACCTCTAGCCCGCATATCTCACCACCGTTCCTCGCGAGGGCGTCGAGGCGCCGGCCTGACGGGGCGCACGGACCGCAAGGCGGTGCCCGGCGTAGCGGACACTACGTCAAGCCGGCTGCAGGGAGTACGTCCCGTCAGGGCGAGCGCATCGGTGGCCGCAGCAGGAGGGTGGTGAGATATGCGGGCTAGCCAGACCTCCGCACCCGGCCGGTCCGAGGCGCTGTTCGAGCAGCTGCTCCGGATCGGTGACAACGCCTTGATCCTGGGCCACCGACTGTCGGAGTGGGTCGGTCATGCGCCGGCCCTGGAGGAGGAGCTCGCCACCGCCAACGTCGCGCTGGATCTCATCGGTCAGGCCCGGAACTGGCTCGCCTATGCCGGCGAAGTGGAAGGAAGGGGCCGCGACGAGGACGCGCTCGCGTTCCATCGCGACGTGCTCGATTTCCACAACGTTCTGCTGGTCGAGCAGCCGAACGGTCATTACGGAGACACGATCGCCCGGCAGTTCCTGTTCGATGCGTTCCATTTCCTCCAGCTGGAGGCGCTGGCGGCCGGCCGCGATGCCCGGATCGCCGAACTGGCCGCCAAGAGCGTCAAGGAGGTCGGATACCACCTTCGCCGAAGCGGCGAGTGGGTCGTTCGCCTCGGCGACGGAACCGAGCTCAGCCACGAGCGAATCCAGCACGCCATCGACGACGCGTGGATCTTCGTCGACGAACTGTTCACGGCGGACGCGGTCGACCGCGCGGTGCAGGAAGCCGGGGTCGGCCCGGACCCGGCCTCGCTGCGGCCACCCTGGGAGGCGCGTGTCCAGGCCGTGCTCACGGAGGCCGGTCTGGAGAGGCCCCGGGAGGGCCCGGTGCGCACCGGGGGCAAGCAGGGCACCCACAGCGAGCACCTGGGCTACCTGCTGGCCGAGATGCAGTTTCTACCGAGGGCCTATCCGGATGCCCGCTGGTAACGCGCAACCGCAGCGGCGACCGGATCCGCGGCGGATCGCGGCGTGGCTGGAATCGGTCACCGATCCCGAAATTCCGGTGTTGACGATCACCGACCTCGGCATCCTGCGGGACGTCCAGGTCCACGGCGACCGGGTCGAGGTGGTTATCACGCCGACCTACTCCGGGTGCCCCGCGATGCGGACCATCGAGCAGAGCATCCTCGCCGAGCTGGCCCGCCACGGCATCGACGACGTCCGGGTCCGCAACCAGCTGTCCCCCGCCTGGACCACCGACTGGCTCACCCCGCAGGGCCGGCGCAAGCTGCGCGAGTACGGCATCGCACCGCCGGCCGAGGCGACAGCCGACAAGAAGGCCCTGGCACGGGGCGTGGCGGTCGTCCGCTGCCCGCAGTGCGGCTCGACGCGCACGACCTGCCTGAGCGAATTCGGATCCACCGCCTGCAAGGCGCTGTACCGGTGCGACGAGTGCCTGGAGCCGTTCGACTATTTTAAGTGCCTGTAGCGGCACTTTCCCGATCCACGTACCGGTTCGGTCCCGCACGCCAGCGGCCCGGGATAGCCCCAACCGACAGGGAGCGACGATGTCCCGATTCCATGAACTTCGAATCGCCGACGTGACCCGGGAGACCCGCGACGCGGTTTCCCTTGCCTTTGAGGTTCCCGAGGCGCTGGGGGACGCGTTCCGGTTCCGCGCGGGGCAGCATCTGGCGCTGCGCACCCGGATCGACGGCGAGGAGGTCGTGCGCACGTATTCGATCTGCGTCGGGGAACCGACCGGTGAGCTCCGGGTGGCCGTCAAGCACCAGCCTGGCGGGCGCTTCTCGAGCTACGCGAATGAACGCCTCGCAGCCGGCCAGCTACTCGAAGTCATGGAGCCGATGGGACACTTCAACGCGGTCGTGGACCCGGCCCGTCCCCGGCATCACGTCGCTTTCGCCGCCGGCAGCGGTATCACGCCGATCATTTCCATTCTGGAGACGGTACTCGCACGCGAGCCGCACAGCCGCTTCACCCTGGTCTACGCGAACCGCAACACGGGCTCGATGATCTTCCGCGAACGCCTGGAGGACATCAAGAACCGTCACATGGAGCGGTTCAACCTGATCTCGATCATGAGTCGGGAGCAGCCCGAGATCGAACTGTTCCACGGCCGCATCGATGGCGCCAAGTGTGACGCCCTGTTGCAGCACTGGATCGATGCGGCGCAGATCGACGAATGCTATGTCTGCGGTCCCGAGCCCATGACGGAGGCGGTGCTGGGCTCGCTCCGGCAACATGGGGTCGCGCCGGCGCGCTTGCATCACGAGCTGTTCACTGTCCCCGGCGAGGCCCAGCGGCGCCAGCAGGCGCGGCGCGAGGCCACGGGCGTCGACCACTCCGCCACCCGGGTCACGGTCGTCGTCGATGGACGCCGCACCCGGTTCGAGCTCCCCAGGAACTCCGCCTCCATCCTGGAAGCGGGACTGGAGGCCGGTGCCGACCTCCCGTTCTCCTGCAAAGGGGGGGTGTGCGCGACCTGTCGCGCGAAGCTCATCTCGGGCGAAGTCGACATGGACGTCAACTACGCCCTGGAAGATTATGAGCTCGACGCCGGCTACGTCCTGACCTGCCAAAGCTTCCCGCTTTCCGCCGAGGTCGAGCTCAGCTACGACGACTGACCGGGTGCCGGCGGCGGCCGACGCCCCCCGCGTGCAACCGGGACACCGCGTTTGCCGGTTGCGACGCGGGGAAAGGCCTTGGCCGGACTTTCCCCGCAACCCCCTAGCGGTGGCGAAAATTCGGTGCGCGCTTCTCGATGAACGCGTTGGCCCCCTCCAGGTGGTCTTCGGTGGCGAAGGTCGCCTGGAACAGCCGGCTCTCGAAGCGTAACCCTTCGTGCAACGGCGCCTCGAACGCCCGGTTCACGGCCTCTTTTGCCATCATCACCGCCGGCAGCGAATGGCCCCCGATGATCCGTGCCGTTTCCATGGCTTCCGCCATCAGGGACTCGGCGGGGACGACGCGGCTGACCAGCCCGAGTCGTTCCGCTTCCGCGGCGTCGATCATCCGGCCCGTCAGGCACATCTCCATCGCCTTTGCCTTGCCGATCGCCCGCGGCAGTCGCTGCGTACCGCCGGCCCCCGGGATCACCCCGAGCTTGATCTCGGGCTGGCCGAAGCGCGCGTTGTCGGCGGCGAGGATGATGTCGCAACTCATGGCAAGCTCGCAGCCGCCCCCGAGCGCGTAGCCGGCCACCGCGGCAATCGTGGGTTTGCGCGCATCGCCTACGGCCTTCCAGCCCTTCCCGCCGGGGAAGTCCCGACGGTAGACGCCGGGAAAGTCCTGTTCCGTGAATTCCTTGATATCGGCCCCCGCGGCGAAGGCTTTCTCCCCGCCCGTGATGACGATCACACCCACCCCGTCATCGGCCTCCAGGGCCTCCACGGCATCCCCCAGGTCGTCCATGAAAGCCTGGCTCAAGGCGTTGAGAGACTTCGGCCGATTCATGGTGACGATCCCGACCCGTCCGTCGGTCGCTACCAGAACGTTTTCCTGGCTCATGGTGCTTGCTCCTCTTTGATGGTTCGCGTTTGGACACCCGGCGACCGGCGCGGACCGGGCTGGCAACCGCCCCTCCGCTGCCCGGAGGGCGCCGGCAACGGGCGCCCATGCAGGTGAACGATTCGATACCGCGTTGTCAACCGGGTCTGCCTCAACTGTTTCGCTTTATCTGCCACCCGCGGCCCGCATCGAACCCGGGCAGGATCGATTGGTATTTCGTAACTTATTAATGTCCAGAATATTTTAAGAGATGCTTCCGGTCCGGCCCCGGGGCCGTGGGCGGGCGGTCGGTTTTGATACATCAGCCGCACCTTCCAATGACAGCGTTGCATCCCGTTCATCGGATGCGGTAGCTTTGGCCTTGGTCTTAGGCAAAATATAACCACACGGTACCGGCCGAGTGGAACCGGAGGAGGAACGCCACGCGCCGGTCGCGGGCGTCCCGCAGGCGCAACGCCCTGAACAGACGAACAGGTCCGTCCGCCGGGGCGGGAAGCGAGGTTTGCCCTGCGGCTCGCCAACGGTCCGTCACGTCCGGTCACCAGGCGGGCGCGTCCGGCGCCGTGCGGATGCAGTCTTTCACGAACAGGGGTTTCCGCCAATGGCCTACGAGCACATCGAACTGGACATCTCGGCAGGCGTCGCCCGCTTGACCCTCAACCGACCCGGGAATCTGAACAGCTTCAATGGCCAGATGCACGAGGAGCTGCGTGAGGCGCTCGGCCGGGTCGACCGGGACGAGGCCGCCCGCTGCCTGCTGCTGACCGGAGCCGGGCGCGGATTCTGCGCCGGCCAGGACCTGTCGGACCCCGGCGTGCAGCCGGGCGATCAGGCCCCGGACCTCGGCGAGTCCATCGAAAGGAACTACAACCCGCTGATCCGGGGGATCAAGGCGCTGCAACAGCCCGTGGTTTGCGCGGTCAACGGGGTCGCCGCCGGTGCCGGAGCGAACCTGGCACTGGCCTGCGACATCGTGCTGGCAGCGCGTTCGGCCTCGTTCATCCAGGCGTTTTGCCGCATTGGTTTGGTTCCCGATTCCGGCGGGACCTGGCACTTGCCGCGCCTGGTCGGCCATGCCCGGGCCACGGCCCTGGCGATGCTGGGGGAGAAGGTCTCCGCGGAGCAGGCCGAACGCTGGGGTATGATCTGGAAATGCGTGGACGACGACGCCCTCGCCAGCGAAGCGACGCGGCTGGCCCGCCACCTCGCAAGCCAGCCGACGCGCGGGCTGGCGCTGATCAAGCAGGCACTGCAGGCATCGTGGAACAACCCGCTGGAGGCCCAGCTCGATCTCGAACGTGACCTCCAGCGAATCGCGGGCCGCACGCACGACTACCGGGAGGGGGTCGCCGCCTTCGTGGAAAAGCGCGAGCCCCGGTTTCGCGGTGATTGAGCTTGTGCCTGAGGCGGATGCGATGACCTCGCCGGCCGCCGCCACCACGCCACGTCAATGGCGCCGCGGGAGCCAGGTTCATGAGTGACGCCGAACGACCAATCGATCCCGGTGCGCTGCAGCGGATCGCGGACGCCTGTGCCAAGGCAATGTGGGCGGACGACAAGGCATCGCAGGCGCTGGGCATGCAACTGCAGGAAACGCGGCCCGGCTATGCCCGGATCTCGATGCGGGTCCGCGAGGACATGGTCAACGGGCACGACCTCTGCCACGGCGGCTTCATCTTCACCCTGGCCGACTCGGCGTTCGCCGTGGCCTGCAACTACAAGAATTACGTGACCGTGGCCTCCGGCGGGAACATCGACTTCATCACGCCGGCACTGCTGGGACAGACCCTGGAAGCCGTCTGCCAGGAACGGACCCGCGCCGGCCGTACGGGCGTCTACGACGCCGAGGTGCACGATCAGGAGGGGCGACTGGTCGCCGTGTTCCGCGGCAGGTCCTATCAGACGCGGAACCGGATCGTACCGGAGCTGGAGACACTGGATTGACAACCCCGGCCCGCGCCCGCCGCGGGCCGGCAGCGACACGGCCACCGGGACGCACGCACGCCCGGGGTGTCAAGCCCGGTTTGCGACCGGGCGGGGATTGGCGGTGACGCCGTTGCGGCGGCGGCCGCCCGGAAAAGTGCAGACGTGGCGGCCGGGGGCGACTCCGGATGCCTGCGCGCTGGGGGAGACCAGACATGATGAGCCCAGACGTACCGACCCGGGCGTTGCTCGACCCGGTCGAGACCTGCTCGCGGGACGAATTGCAGCATATCCAGATCGAGCGCCTGCGGTGGTCCCTGAACCACGCCTATCGCAACGTTCCTTTCTACCGGCGCAAGTTCGACCAGGCGGGGGTGCATCCGGGCGACCTCGATACCCTGGAGGATCTCGCGCGCTTCCCGTTCACGATGAAGAACGACCTGCGCGACAACTACCCGTTCGGCATGCTCGGGATTCCGCTGCGCGAGGTCGTTCGCATCCACGCCTCCAGCGGCACCACCGGGCGCGCCACCGTGGTCGCTTACAGCCAGAATGACATCGATACCTGGGCGAATGTCATGGCCCGCTGCATCCGCGCGGCCGGCGGCGGACCCAACGACGTGGTGCACCAGGCCTTCGGCTACGGACTGTTCACCGGGGGACTCGGCGTTCATTACGGCGCGGAGCGGCTGGGTTGCACGGTGATCCCCATGTCCGGCGGGCAGACCGAGAGACAGGTGCAACTCATCCGGGATTTCCAGCCCACGATCATCACGGTGACGCCGTCCTACGTGCTCAACATCGCCGACGAGATGGTGCGCCAGGGCATGGACCCGCGGGAGACGTCGCTGCGGATCGGGATTTTCGGCGCCGAGCCGTGGACCGATGCCATGCGCAGCGAGATCGAGGAACGCCTCGATATCGATGCGGTGGACATCTATGGACTCTCCGAGGTGATCGGACCCGGGGTCGGACAGGAGTGCATCGAAACCAAGGATGGCCTCACGCTGTGGGAGGACCTGTTCTACCCCGAGATCATCGATCCGACTACCGGCGAGGTGCTGCCCGATGGTGAAGAGGGCGAACTGGTGTTCACCGGCCTCACCAAGGAGGCGCTGCCGATCATCCGTTACCGGACGCGCGATCTCACCCGGCTGCTGCCCGGCACGGCCCGCACGATGCGGCGCATGGCGCGCATCACGGGGCGTTCCGACGACATGCTGATCGTCCGCGGCGTCAATGTCTTTCCCAGCCAGATCGAAGAGCGGATCTGCAGCCAGGGGCAACTGGCACCGCACTACCAGATCGAGCTGGGCCGCGACGGGCATCTGGACCGTATGACGGTGCTCGCCGAGCCGAGGCCCGAGCTTGGCGATCTCGGAGAGCAGGAACGCCAGGCGCTTGCCGATGACCTGCGCCACCACATCAAGTCGTACATCGGGATTACCGTGGTCGTGAAGGTCCTGCCGAGTGGCTCGGTCGAGCGCTCCCAGGGCAAGGCCAAGCGCGTGGTCGACAACCGCAAGGCGTAAGCGCTGTCAGGCAGGGTTCCCCGAGGCCGTCCGCGACGACCCGGGAAGGCCGCGTCCAGGGCCGCGCGTACCTCCCGGAGGTATCCCGGCATCTCCGGGATCGGCAGGTTCACATCGAACATCATCGGATCGAACGCGAGGAAGGCGTCCACGGCCTCGCGGACCGCCCAGATCGCAGCGCGCTCGCTGTGGTCGGGGGCAAGCGGGCCGCGGGCGGTGTTTGCGGCCCAGGCCGGCGGTGACGTTACCGGCCTCCGGGCGGCCGGAGGTGACCGCGTCGCGATCTAGATCGGCCGGTAAACCACCGTATGCCCGTTGTTCAGCTTCGAGCGCAATCCCAGCCAGCGCCCCTTGTCGTTGTACCAGAGCTGGGTCGGGCCGTCGGCGGTCTGGAGCCGGTAGCTGGTAGCCCGGGTGCCGGGATCCCAGGGCAGGGGCTTGCGCCCGAGGCGGGCGAGGGAGACCTTCTTGAGCTTGCCCGTCTCGCTGTCGAGCAGGCGCTGCGCGCGCAGCAGCCCCGGGTTCCAGTAGGCGAAGGTGTGCACGCAGGCCTGGTCGAGCGTGTCCTCGCTGCCGTTGACGGTGAGCGCCAGGCCGCTGGCGTCGGCCGTGCCCCGGATCCGGTAGCGGTCGCCGTTGTCGTCGGTGCGTGACCGGATCGCGCGCAGGCAGCCGCCGCGCCAGTGCTCCACGGCCGTCTGGTGGAAACGGTAGGCGGTGAGGAACAGCAACCGGACCTTGATCCTGGCCACCGTCGACATCTCGTAGCCGGCGCCGTCCCGGCTGAAGTGAAAGCTCTGGGTGCCGATGGGTCTTCCATCCACCAGAACGCGGAAGTCGTAATCCTGTCGGGGAGCGGCTCCGGCGCCGGACGCGCAAACCAGGAGCGCGGCGGCGGCCGACGCCGCGATGCACGAGCGAATTCTCATGGGCGCCTCCGTCCGCGCTGGCGCGGCGGGCCCGAAGCTACGTGGCGGTCCGCTGCGGCAGCCGCAGGTCTGCCGCCCCCGGTCCGGGACGGCGTGCTCCGCGCGAAGACTATCAACCGCGACCGGCGACCGCCAGCCCGAACGCACGACCCGCCGCCCGGCGGTCGCGGAAACCGGACGAGGCGACAAGGCTCGAGGCCGGCTCAGTCCTCGAACTCCTCCGCGTCGAGGTTGTACGACCCGTCCTCGTCGTGGGTCTCCTTGCCGCTGACGGGCGGGTTGAAGACACAAGCGACCTTCATTTCCTTGTTGGCATGGACGATATGCCGGTCGTGCTGATCAAGGACGTAGAGAGACCCGGGCTTGAGCTCGTGGGTTTCGCCGGTGCCGAGATCCTTGATCCAGCCCTCCCCGGAAATGACGTAGACAGCCTCAAAGTGGTTCTTGTACCAGAACTGGTTGTCCACACCCTCGTACAGCGTCGTGATATGGAACGAGAAACCGACGCCGTCCTTCTTGAGCAGCAGACGGGAGCTGTCCCATCCCTCGCTGCCGACATTGCGATGCTCGTCGGCGTGCTCCAGCGTGCGTATCAGCATGCGGTTCTCCTTTGCCTGGATGTTCAGGAGCGGGCGGAAGATGTCGGCGCGCCCGCCCCGCATCGCGGCGACGGGGTCGCCGGATCTCAGGTAAGCCGGGCGGGCAAACCATACCGGGACCCGTGATCCTATCAAGTCACGTGATGATTTTCAGGCAGAGCGTGGCGGCGCCGGGGCGCCGCGACGGCCGGCGGCCCGCGGGGCCCTGTCTCCAGGACCCCGGAGTCCCGCGCCCCGGGGAGCGCGGTACCGCCATTGCCGCCGTCACTCCAACGTGAACTGGTAGTTCAGACCGATGGTGAAGTTGTCATTGCTGATGTGGTCGCCGTCCTGGTGCATCCACTGCGCCTGCAGCGCCAGGACCGGGCTTACCTTGAACTGCGCCCCCACCCCGATGCGGGCGCTCACCTCGCTGCCGCCCAGGTCACCGGTGGCGCTGAGGTTGCCCATCCCGAGCTTCACGTAGGGAAGGAAATCATGCCGGTGGCCCAGCGGGATCCCGCCCATCAGGTCGACGCCCACCTGGCTGGAGCCGTAACGCACGCCGTAGTTGTGATCGCCCTTGCCGTTGAAGTTCGCGAAGACGTCGCCCCCGAGGATCAGCGGCGATACGGCTCCCTTGAGTGGCAGCGCGGCGTTGTAGCCGCCGAGCACGCCTCCGGTCAGTGAGCTTTGCGTGTCCAGGCCCGCGGCGCTGGACTGGTTGATCCCGATCTGCGCTCCCACGTATGGACCAACCCACTGCCCGTGTCGGGTTTCCAGGCGTGGGGCGTTGCCGGCGGCCAGGGCCGCCGCCGGCGCGAGGATCAGCATGCCGCCTGCCACGAGCGTAGCGATTGCTTTCATTCCCGTTGAACCTCCAGGTTGTACGCCGCCACTCCCGGCGACGCGGTATCCAGGCGAACCGGGTCGGCACGTGCTATCCGTGCCGGACGGCCCCGGCTGTCGCGACTCGCCCCGAGCAAGGGGGCGACGCTTTCCACGTCATTCACGCTCGCGCAGCGGGGTTGGTTCCATCCGCGCCCCGCGACACGCGCGGCCCGGGTTTTCCGTTTTGCGCTCCAGGTATTGGGGGAGAAGGCTCAGGCGCCCGTTCGCAACGGGTGCCTCGACCGACCCTGCGCTGGCCGGGCAAGACACGATGCCCGGCGCCGCAGGCCGGATCCCCAATCGACTTGATACAGATCAAATCCGTACGGCGACCGGCACCCGATACCGGCCAGCCCACGCCGGAGCCGGGCTATAATTCGATATAGAGGGGGCACCTTCACCGGCGGAGGTGACCGCAATGATTATCCATCCACGAAGCCGGTTCGCCGCCCTCGCCCTTGTCTCATTCGGTGCGCTCGCGGCGGCCTCCTGCAGCTCGGGCTCGCAACACCAGGTCAGCTTCCACGACGATGTGCAGCCGATCCTGCAGAAGCACTGTGTGAGCTGTCATCACCCCGGCGGCCTAGGCTACCAGAGGAGCGGAGTGGATCTGCGTACCTACCAGGGTGTGATGAAGGGGACCAAGTATGGTTCCGTGGTGGTCCCGGGCCACGCGTTTACCAGCAACCTGGTGGTCCTGGTCGAGGGCCGTGCCGATCCCAGTATCCGCATGCCCTACCACAGACGCCCGCTCGACCAGGACGACATCGACACCATCCGCGAGTGGATCAACCAGGGGGCAAACGACAACTGACGCGGCGGCGACTTCCGGCCCAGGCCGCGCCTGCCGCGTCAGTCCACGTGCGCCGGCGCCTCCGGCAGCTGCAGCAGCCGTTCCGGCTGGCTCGCGTCCGCCTCCGTCTTGAGGTACTTGCCCGTCTCCGCCTCGGCGACGACCACTTTCAGTGGCTGCTCGCCGTGGATCACGAAGAACTCGCAGTGGCCAAGCTCGATCGCGTTGACCGCGTCCCGCTGCTCCAGGCTCCAGTCGTCGCCCGCGGGGTTCAGTCCGCCCACGGCGACGATGCGCTGGCCCGGGTCCGTATGCCTGCGTTTTCGCACGAAGCTGATCTGGGCGGTTATCGTCATGCGCCCTCCTCTGCCAGCCTTCGCCCTGCCGGCCGCTCGCCGCCGTCACCGCGCGGAAAACGCGTTCTCCCGGTCGGCGCCGGCCCATTCGAGCAGGCCGTCGGCCTCAATCACGCGCACCCCGGAATCCCCTGACGCGTCGCGCAGGATAATGTAGGGCGGGGCCCCACACAGGTCCCGCAGCGCGAGCGCCAACGTTCCGATCGCCGGGCTCGGCGGATCGGGCATCACCAGCGCAACCGGACCATCTTGACCCGGTCCGGCGCCGGCATGCCGTAGAGCCTTGCGCAGCATCCGCGCGTGCCGGTCACCCGTCGCCGGCGCAGCGCCGGCCTCGTCGGACACTGGACGCATCAGGCTCACCCTGCGCTGCTCGATGCCCGCACGCGGGGATCCGTGCACCCCGCCGAGCACCCGGCCGAGCCGGATCAGCTCCGCCCCGGTCAGGGGGCGATCGGTGTAATACAGGTGCACGCGCGTAGCAACTCCCCTTGGCGCTTTCCCGACGGCCTTGAACCCTCCGCCGGAGAATGCCGAACATTTCCATTGACCCGATTACACAGTGTAGTTGCCGGCCGCAATCTTGCTCCCCCCCATTCGGGGGACGCTTGCACCGTTTTGGAGGGTCGCCCGGCCACGGCGCGAACCGGTAGACTGCATGGGCAATCGCCGCAAGCGAGCCCACCATGAGCGAGCAGACCAGCGTGGATCAGCCTTCCCGGGAGGCGGCCGGAGAAAGTCGCCGGGCGCTCCGTGGCGGACGGACGATCGAATACTTCGTGCGCGGCGAGGGCCCCCCGATCGTGCTCGCGGCCAGTCTCGGGCGCGAGGCGAGCGACTTCAACGAGCTTGCCGGCGCCCTGAATGCCGCGGGCTTCCGCACGCTCGCCGTGCAGGCCCCCGGCATCGGCGTGACCGACCCCGTGACGGGCCAACTCACCCTGGATACGCTCGCGCAAGACGTGCTGGCGGTGGTCGAGGCCGATGCCGCAGCGGGCGCCCGGCACGTGCGCCTCGGCGTCGGACACGCCTTCGGCAACCGCCTGATCCGGACGGCCGCGTCCCTCCGGCCAGACCTTATCCCGGCCGTCGCCCTGCTCGCCGCGGGCGGCCAGCGGCCGATTCCGGAACGGGCTGCCCGCGCCCTGGCGGGCTGCTTCGAACCCGGCGTGGCCCGCGCGCGGCACCTCGAGAACGTCCGCTACGCCTTCTTCGCCGACGGCAATCCCGTGCCGGAACACTGGCGCCGAGGCTGGCACCGCATGGCCGCGCGGATCCAGAGAGCTGCCGTGGCGAACACCGGCGATACCGCCTGGCAGCGGGGCGGCACGGGACCGATGCTGGTCGTGCAGGCGAGCGATGACCGCATCGCGCCGAAGGCCGACACCGCCGACCTGTTGCAGGCTCGCTTTCCCGAACGCGTACGGGTCGAGGTCGTCGGCCCGGCCGGCCATGCGCTGCTCCCCGAGCAGCCGGAAGCGGTGGCACGGGCCCTGATCAGCTTTCTCGACTCGTGCCGCTGTTATCCTTGAAACGCTGATACCTGAAACCCGCGCTGCCCGCCCCCGTATCTTGTGGTTCTTCCTACTTAAGGCTTAACACTTAAAGCTTAGAGCTCTCCCGAAGGGAGCCCGGCCCTTGAAACCGTTCCACCCGCCTCTATATCGCGAAGCACCGAGCAACGACTGCACTCACGGTCACGGATGAAGGAGGTGCATGCGATGGAGATGACCACCTATCGTCC
>DASQZM010000014.1:0-2371 GCA_035638695.1 Gammaproteobacteria bacterium
CCTCCGAAGCGACCTCGGCACAGGTTAGCGCGGAGCGTGATTGCACAAGCTTTGCAAATCGATGTCCAGAAAATGTGTTCGAAAACGGGGCAGATCTATTTTTGATCAAGGGCGGAGAGGCGCGAAAATAGATCTGTTGTCAACGGACAAAATTATCTGACCCACCCCTCGGACAATATTTCTGACCCACCTCCGGCGTGAGTAAGTGGTCGGTTCATGCTCCCGACCGGCCTCCGATCAGGCCGCTTTGCCGGGCTTGTCTCAGTCGGTAGCTCTCGCCCCGGATCTGGATCACGTGGGCATGGTGGAGCAACCGGTCGAGCATGGCGCTGGTCAGGGCGGCATTGCCCCCGAAGGTCTCCTCCCAGTCGCCGAAGGACAGGTTGGAGGTGAGGATCACCGAGCCCTGCTCGTAGCGCTTGGCCACCACCTGGAAGAGCCACTCTGCCTGTTCCTTTTTCAGCGGCATGTAGCCGATCTCGTCCAGGATCAGCAGCCGCGGTCCCAGGATGGCGCGGCGCAGGTACTGCTCGTAGCGGTCCTCGCGACGGGCCTTCTCCAGCTGCAACGCCAGATCGGCCGCGGTGATAAAGCGCACCTTGATACCCCGCTCGGTGGCCCGCAGCCCCAGCGCGATCGCCAGGTGCGTCTTGCCGGTGCCACTGGGCCCGAGCAGGATCACG
Organism: Gammaproteobacteria bacterium; assembly: GCA_035638695.1. Lineage (GTDB taxonomy): Bacteria > Pseudomonadota > Gammaproteobacteria > UBA5335 > SLRW01 > DASQZJ01. The sequence continues at coordinate 684 of DASQZM010000014.1, forward strand.
TTCTCGCGCCGCTCGATGAAGGCCAGCCCGGCCAGCTCCTCCACCCGCGCCTTCGGCACTCCGGCAGCGGCCTCGAAGTCGAACTGCTCCAGCGTCTTGACCGCCGGCAGGGTCGCCAGCTTGACCAGCATCTGGCGGCTGCGCTCGGCGCGCACGGCCGCCTCGGCCGAGAGCACCCGCTCCAGGTAGTCCAGGAAGGAGAGCTCCTTGCTGGCGGCTTCATCGGCCAGGGTGGCATAGTCGTTGGCCACCGCCGTCAGCGAGAGCTCGGCACACAGGGCATCCAGACGCGCGCTCATGTGCCCACCTCCTGCAGCAGTGCGTCGTACTCGCGCGGCGAGCGCTGCAGCGCGTAGCGCGGCCAGCGTCCCGTCTCGGCCGCCCTCTCGGCCGGCGCCACGTAGGGCGACATCACCGCCTGCTCGGCGACCAGCCGGTCCACCGGACGCTCCCCGGTGGTGCCGTGCACGCGCACGTTGGCCACCCGGGCACACCACAGCCGTACCTCGGCGTTCAGACGCGCCAGGTCCACCACCTCGTCCTCCAGCGCCAACCGCGTCACCAGCGGGTAAAAGAAGCTGCTCGCCACGTAGTGCACGCTGCGCTCCACCTTGCCCTTGGTCTGCGGCCGGTACGGCCGGCACAGCCGCGGGCGGTAGCCACACTCCGCCGCCAGCGTCCAGATGCCGTCGTGGAAGCGGTGCCGACCCCGACCGTAGGCGTCCCGGTGCGTGACCACCGTCTTCATGTTGTCGTAGAGCACCTCCCGCGGCACCCCGCCGAAGGCCGCGAACATCCGCCGGTGGCAGCCCAGCAGCACCTCCGAGCGCATGCTCTTGACGTACTCCACGTACAGGTAGCGGCTGTGGCCCAGCACCCCGATAAAGGCATACACCCGTTGGCGCCCCAGCCGGTACTCGCCCCAGTCCATCTGCGCCTGGTGTCCCGGGGCCGTCTCGAAGCGCACTACCGGCTCGGGCTCCGCCCTGGGCACCAGCGTCGCCACGAAGCGCCGCACCGTCCGCTCGGTCCCGTCAAAACCCATCGCCACGATCTCCCGGTGCAGCACCGTCGCCGGCAGCCGCACCGGCCAGGCCGCTTCCACCCGACGACGCAGCCAGTCCTCGTACGGCGCCAGCTTGCGCGGGCGACCCGGACCCGCAGCCGAGGGCTCCCCGACCGCTTCGCCCCGCAGGTAACGTCGCACCGTGTTGCGCGAGATGCCCAGCTCCCGGGCGATCGCCCGGACACCCATGCCCCTTCGGGACAACACCCTGATCTCCATCTGCGCCTCCTCCGTCAGCATCCGGCTCACCTCCACCCGTTCCGGTGAGCCTCAGTAAATCAGAGGTGGGTCAGTTTTTTTGTCCGAAGTGGGTCAGCTTCCAATGTCCGGCGACAGCGTCGTGTCCGGTAACGGCCGGGACCGGTCGGCCTTCGTCTGACGGCCACAATTTTCCGGGACGACAAATAGCTCACGAATCGCGATGGACACTACCTTGAGCTCTTCCCGTTCGTCTGTGGGCGTCGTGGAAGCTCGAAGGCCGCCTGCGCGGGGAGCGGCCTTTACCACTGCAACGGAGGTGTGCCTGCCGGCCGCTCAGGGACTCGCTGGCGGACTGTGCCATCGGAGCTGGGCTCGGTCGCGTGACGCCGCCTGGCAAAGTGGCAAGCTGTCGTTTTCGCTC
>DASQZM010000015.1:0-5729 GCA_035638695.1 Gammaproteobacteria bacterium
GTTCAACTCCTCGCTCCCCCAACAAAAGGGAAGCAGCGTAAACGTCCCGCCGCAAAGCAGCGCCGGCGCCTGCCGGCTCAGGTCACGGGTGGGGGATTTTCAGGTGGCCACAGATGGGGGAATTTGGGTGGCCGCCGGGGCCACCTGGGAGGTGTGGCGTCGAAGCCAGCAAGTGAATGCTCGCCACGAAAGTAGATCTGCCCCTTTTTCCCTGGAGTACTCCATGACTGAACTGACCGTATTGCCCGGCACCGCGACCACCGAAGAGATCCTCGGCATTCTCACCAGGGATGGCGCCGTTATTCTGGAAGACTTGTTGACGGCTGAGGATATTGCCCGGTTCCGGGAGGAGTTGGATCCCTTCATGAACGCGACTACCGATGGCCGGGACGATTTCAGCGGTCGCGCCACCACCCGCACCGGTGCCCTTGTCGCCCGTTCCGCGAAAGCCCGGGAAATGGTCATGCATCCGCAGATAGTCGAGACGGCCAAGGCGTTTCTGGCGCCATACTGCCACCGGATTCAGCTGCATCTCACCCAGATCATCCGGTTGCGGCCGGGTCAGGGCAAGCAGATGGTTCACCGGGATCGCTGGGCCTGGGGACGATACATGCCACTCGAAATAGAACCCCAGTTCAATACCATCTGGGCGATCACGGACTTTACCGACGAGAATGGCGCAACCCGGGTCGTTCCCGGCAGTAGCCGCTGGCCGGACGACAGAAAGGCCACGCCGGACGAGATCTGCCAGGCGGTCATGCCGGCCGGCTCGGTATTGCTGTATACGGGCAGCGTTTTCCATGGGGGCGGCGAAAACCGGTCGGATTCGGATCGCATCGCGGCCAACCTGACCTATACCCTTGGCTGGCTGCGCCAGGAAGAAAACCAGTACCTGTCCTGCCCGCCGGAAATTGCCCGTGACTTTTCGCCGGAATTGCAGGATATGCTGGGGTACGTGATGGGGCAGTACGCCATGGGCTATTATTCACCGCCGGGCAAGCCGGGCGAATACCCCGAATGCGTCACACCGACCTTTGCCGTGCGACAGGTGGATGAAGGGGCACTGGGCGGTGAGGGCCTGCTGGTGGGCGCCCGGCATTCGTAGGCTGTGTCTCAGGCGTACTGACTGTCCTTGATTGCGTCGACCAGCCCAACGCTTCGATGACAAGCCCGGATGGCGCCTAGCTGGGAAACTGGACCTGCACTTTTCCCCGTATGGTATGGTGTTTTCGCGTTTGGTGAGCCTTCCGATGCGAACATCCGGCTTCGGGCGCTTCTGATCCCACACGGTATCTGACCCCTCTCCGGAGGAGTAAATAATGTTCAATCACATCATGGTCGGGTCGAACGACATCGAACGTTCGAAGGCCTTTTATGACGCCGTTCTCGGCACGCTGGGGGCCGGTGAACCGGTGCGCAACAAGGCATCTTCCGGCCACATGCGTCTGTTCTATCGCCATGACGGAGGCGTCTTCTGCGTAACCGAGCCGATCAACGGCGAGAAAGCGACATTTGCAAATGGTGGCACGATCGGTTTCAAGTGCAACTCTCCAGAGCAGGTTCAAGCGTTCCACGACACGGCGATTGCACATGGGGGCGAGTCGATCGAAGACCCCCCGGGACTGCGCCAGAGCAGCATGGGCGCGATGCACCTTGCTTACGTGCGTGACCCCGACGGCAACAAGCTTTGTGCAATCTGTCGCGTCAAAACGGATCGTTGACAGAACAAGTAACGGGACAGATCCATTTTCCGCTCACCTCGGTACTTTCCGGGCGGTAGCCTTTGACTATCCCAAGGTTGGGATGCCTGACGCCAGGGATGAGGGCAGCGCCGGGACGGGGTCATTCCTCACATTTCAGCATTTTCGGTGGCAAGGCCGAATCCGGTGGCCCGGTCGCGGCCCGGATCGTGATCTCAGGGAGGGGGTCGCGGTGCGGCCTTTGTGGCTCGCGTACGCGGGCGTCCCGGATCACGTTGTGGGCGCAGCATCGTCGCGAGCCGCGTTTTCCGGGGTGCGTTGAGAGACCGTGTGACCGCACATGACGGTCAGCCGGGCGGTGCGGAAGCGGGAGCGGCGTTGGAGTTGAATGTGAGAACTGACTCCGACCCCTGGCGGGCCTCCGAAGATCGGGGAGTCACGCCGAAAGAGGGGTGGGAGACCGGACGCGGCTCCGGCCTCCCGCCGATGGTTACTTGAACACCATCAAGCCTCCATCGTAGTCCGCTACATACACGCGGCCGTTGGCAATGGCGGTTGCCAGGGCGTCGCCCGGCGTGTCGTGGTGCTGCAGCAGCACCGGCTTGGCCGGATCGCTCCAGTTGAGCTTGATGACACCGGCGTCGCCGTAGGCCACGTAGAGAAGCACTTTGGGCGAGGCCAGCGTGTAGACCCTGCCGGCGCCGTCGCTGATCGGCTGGTTGGCCGGGAAGTATTGCGCCGTCATGTATTCCGCTCCACCTTCGAGCGCCGCATATGCGGGATCTATGTCGTCGAGGTTGAACTGCCCGACGGCCACCGGCCGGCAGTCCACGCCGCCGTTTGGCGTGAACACCTTGGTCGGATCCACGCCGGCGCAAACGCCCGCGGGCTGGCCCGGTGGCTGGTAATCCGCGAGCGGCTGGATCAGGTCGGACATCCGGTAGGCCACGATACCGAAGCTGTCGTAGCTGACGTACGCGATGTTGTTGACGATCTGTACGTCCACGCTCTTGCCGTCGGCGTTGCCCACGTGGACTTCCTCATCTTCTTCTTCGATCTTGATCGGCTCGAAGGTCTTGAGCAGCGTCATGCCCGGCCGGACGCCATTGACCAGCAGGTTGGTCATGTCGACCACCGAGACGCCGTAGGCGCCGGCCGCCACCACCGCATAGATCTTCCCGGTCGAGGGGTCCGTCCACAGCTTCAGCGAAGAAGCCCGGCCCAGCGGCGCCTTGCCCTTCTGGGTGCCGCCCAGGTTGGCGACAATGGCCGCGCCGGTCGTGGTGTCGGCGGGTACCGTGGTGTCGTACACCGTGATGCCGTTGCTGCCGTCGGCCACGATCGCGTACTTGCCGTAGATGAGCCCGCCATAGGCGTGGTCCTGGCTCTTGATCCCGCCGAGGTTGCCCGAGCCTTCCGTGCTGTGCTCGTAGAAGTCGCTGGGGGATGGGGTCAGCAGCAGCGGTGTGCCCGGCTGCGCGCTGGCCACGCCCGATACGTCCACCCGCCGCAGGCCCAGGCTCTGGCTCAGCACGTATGCCTTGGTCGGGTCTGCGCCGAACAGGACACCGTGGGCGTGCGGGGTCGGCAAGACACCGTCCAGCGGATATTCGTCCATCAACGTGTTGGCCACGAGGTGCAGGTCGTCGGTCGGCGTGCCGTTCGCGTCGGCGATGCGCCAGACGCTCATCCCGTTCGGGCCGTCGGCCAGGAACAGGTGGTTGCCGTTTACCGCCAGTCCTTCGGAATGCCCGATCGCCACCTCGGTGGGTTCGCCGGGCGGCGCCGCGCCCACCTCGTTAGTGCTGGCGAGGTGCACCGGCACCGCGTAGCGCGAGGCGAGTGCCGCGCCGGGGGAGAGGTCGGTGATATCGATGAAATTGACCCCGCCGGCGCCCGCGGACTGCACCAGGTCGACCTGGCCCGGCGCCGCGAAGTTGGCGTTGGGCACGACGAACATCGCTCCGCCGTGGCTGTTGATCTCGCCGGTCGCAAGCAGCACTGGCGAATCGAAGGTGCCGCCATTGTCGATCAGGAATTTCGGCAGCGATTCGTCGCCGAACGGTACCGGCGTCATATCGTAGGAAGTGACGAACTCGTAATCGGGCCAATAGGCCTCGGAATTGCTGTCATTGTTGTATGCGCCCTTGCCTTTCGGACCATGCCAGTGGGCGGACGGGTTCTCCGCGCCGCCAACCACCACCAGGCCGCCGAAGTGATCGCTCATATAGGCATCGTAGCTGCCGTTGCCGCTCGGATCCGCCACCACGCGCACGTCCTGCACGCCGGTCTCCGCGAGCATCCCGGAGCCGTGGTGCGAGAGGATGCTCTTGGCGCTGGTGCCGGTCGGCTCGTCGGGACCGTGCGCGGGCGGGGCCGGCACGTAGCCGGCGTAGGTCGGCGTATTCGTGACATCCACCGCCACCAGGCCGCCCAGCCCGTAGGCGATGTAGGCCATCGTCCTGCCGTTGGGCAGATCGACCACGTCCACCCTCTGCGCGTTGTAGTAGTACTTTCCGTAGCGATCGAAGCGTGCCCAGGGGTAGTGCGCCAGCGTGGTGTTGTCCCGGTTGCTCAGCAGCTCGCGCGACGCCTCCTGCCACGTGGGCATACCGTCGGCGTCGATGTATTCGCCGCTGAGCACGTCCACCGCCTTCTCGTGCTGATAGCCGAACCAGTCCTCACGGGTCGTGGGGTCGGCGTACAGGTTGTAGGAAGCCAGGCGGGCCAGGTCGGCCGGATCGTAGATGCCGATGCCCATAAACTCCAGCACCGCGTACAGCTTGCCGTCGTGCATCGTCAGGCTGAGCGGCCCGCCCCAGGGGTTCTCGCCTGCATATTTCAGCGTCCAGGCCTGTGGGCCGTCGATCGGGATGGCAGACCCCGGGGCGGCATTAAGCAGGTTCGAGAGCTTCGTCTCCTGGATGCCGAAGGCCTTGTTCGCGATCAAAAGCTGGTCTTCCGTGCCGTCGTTATAGACCAGCAGATCGCTGATGTAGCCATTTGTGTGGTCGGCAGAAGGCTCAGTGAGGTGGTTGCCGCCACCGTCCGAGTAATCGATGTCCGGCGTGGTGTAGTTAACCGACATCGTGCCCAGGTACACCATCGCCGCGGGATCGGAGATATCCACCACGCCGATTCCCTTCTCGCCCATTGCCAGAAGGGCGATCGGCCTGCCCGGCACGATGGTGATGTTGCGGATCGTGCCCGGCAGGTCGTCGATCTCCGTGACCGCGCTCTTGGTCATGCCGATCCTGGTCGCGCCCAGGCGATTGGCCATGCTGTAGAGCACCCATTCGCCGGATCCGTCGGGGTAGTATTTGACGGCGACGGTGGCGCCGCCAACGTGTGCCACCTGCGTATCGAGATTGGCCTCGACGATGGTCTGCGGTGTCACGTCGCTTGACGAAAAAATCGAGGGGCAACCACCCAGGAATACCAGCGCTGGTACGACCATCATGACGGCGGCCACCCGTGCCCAAGCACGGGGAAGGGATGCGTGCCGACTATCCATGTCTGCTCTCCTGCAATTTGCTCCCGGTCGTTCGCGCATTCACGGCGACCTGTCCCTTGCACATAATCAGTAAGGGGTCGGAAAGGATATGTGACCCACGTCAAGCTGCCGATCACTGCACCGGCAACCCGACCGAGATGTGATCCAGGTCAATTCGCACGGGGCGGGATCAGTTCTCCCGCTCCAATATTCTGCCAAGCCAGTTCGGGTTCCGTAGGGCAACAGCTAACCGCTCGTTGCTGGGCAAGCGTGTGAAGAGCGTCACTGAGCGGAGCCGCCGGAATCGTAGGTGGCACCATTTCCCGGGGCGGGTCACGTAGGATGGATAAGGTCGGTTTGCCCCTGCCCGCGCGACTCGCGTGATCGGCCTCGACACCTTCACCGAGGGATTCTTCATGCCCGTTTCGAGAGGCTTCCCCGTTTCGGTCGCAAGAAACGGGAAGTTCTTGGGCGCCCATGACGGCAGACTGGTCTCGTCCTAACGACCGGAGATGCGAAATGGGTATCAGAATCAC